>NZ_JBLKCH010000002.1:244703-599685 GCF_047531125.1 Enterobacter sp. HK-058-C-ECC | reverse complement strand
CTGATGCGGCGTTTTTTGTATGTCATTCACCAGGCTGATTAGCCATTATCAATCACGACGGATGTTTTACGCAGTACAGGGCAGTGGGTTAAACCAACGATCCCGCTGTCAGTATGCAGATACTGGGCAGTGCTCATTCCCTGTGCTGTGAGATATTTACACTGAATGCCTAGCCCGGCTGCGTTTTCGGTGCTCCCCACGAGCACGCCATAGCCCGTTAACAGAAGGCCAATCCAGACAAGGGCCAGTGCAATAATTGTTCGAATGATGAATCGCATCATTACCTCTTTTATCGTTGTTATCGTAATGCTAGCGTAAAGCGTTTACGCGATGAAACAAGTGCAGGATTCTGAAAAAAAACGCGATGGAGGCACAGTTAGTCCTTGTTTAAGATAAGCGTGATAATCTCGTTACATCAGGTCCTTAGACGGAGTGTGGAGTGAAAAAAATACGCTGGGTAATTCTGATTATCGTGCTGATAGCGTGCGTGGTGTTATGGACGCAGACGATCAATGTGATGTGCGATCAGGATGTACAGTTTTTTAGCGGCGTTTGCGCAATAAACAAGTTTATTCCGTGGTAATAGACATTTTTTCTCAACGTGATTTCCTTCCTTCGCGCCAGTGGTAAAATAGACGTTTTTATTGAGGTGGTGAAATGGGTGAGTTACTGAATTCAGGGCTGCTGAATATAGCATCCCTGATGATTTCTTTGGTGGTTCTGCTTGTGGGGCTGGTCATCTGGTTTTTCGTGAACCGCGCCAGTTCCCGTACTAACGAGCAGATCGAACTGCTGGAAGCGCTGCTCGATCAGCAAAAACGTCAGAATGCGCTGCTACGCCGTCTGTGTGAGGCTAACGAACCGGAAGAGAAAGACGCGCCGAAAGACGCGGTCGCTGAAGATAACAAAGACGAAGACGACTTTATCCGCCTGGTGGCTGAGCGTTAATCTTTTTGTCCTGGGAGGTGGCTGTGGTCTGGAAAAATCCCTGGTATGACCCCTCCCTGAAACATCACACCCCAAACGGTTTTTGTAATACCGATCCTGTCGGACATCAACCCGGCGACCTTGACCGTTGGCGTAAAGCGCGTAAAGAGGCTGGATTACCGAAGCCGCCCGCGCTGGGTTATGAAGACTTTATCCGCCAGTGGTGGCAACCGGTTGAGCTTACGCAACCTCAGGAAGATGGGGTATGGTGGCTCGGACACGCGAGCGTGTTGCTGCAGCTGGACGGCAATATCATCCTTACCGATCCGGTGTTTTCTCGACGCGCTTCTCCGCTGCCTTTCCTGGGCCCCCAGCGTAAGACACCCCCCGTACTGTCTGTCGAGCAACTTCATCAGCTGGATGCGGTCGTCATTTCCCATAATCATTACGATCATCTTGATGACGCAACCCTTCGCCGAATCCTCAAACGCTTTCCCGACGTCAGTATTTTTGTTCCGTTGGGCCTCGCCGACTGGTTTCGTCGCCGGGGAGCAAAACGCGTGGTCGAACTCGACTGGTGGCAGAGTTTCACCTGGCAGGGGATGACGCTGACCGCCGTACCGGCACAGCACTGGAGCATGCGCACGCCATGGAACCGCAATCGTTCCTTATGGTGCGGCTGGGTGATGGAAGGACGGCATCACCGCTTCTGGTTCAGCGGTGATACCGGTTATTCACCTGAG
Source organism: Enterobacter sp. HK-058-C-ECC (assembly GCF_047531125.1). Lineage (NCBI taxonomy): Bacteria > Pseudomonadati > Pseudomonadota > Gammaproteobacteria > Enterobacterales > Enterobacteriaceae > Enterobacter > Enterobacter sp. HK-058-C-ECC. The sequence continues at coordinate 598,015 of NZ_JBLKCH010000002.1, read as the reverse complement.
CTGCTGTTGATTCCTGAACGCCTGGGCCAGATAGATGCCGCCGCGTTACCGATTGGTGCCTATGCCCCACGATGGTTCATGGCTGTCCATCATATGGATCCGCAATCTGCGGTGGCATTGTGGCAGCAGCTGGGCTCACCTCTGGCGTTCCCTATTCACTGGGGCGTGTTTGAACTGGCAGATGAAGCCTTAGATGAACCTGTGCAGGAGTTAACTCACGCACTCGATAATTTAGCACCAGTTAACCATTCTTTCAGGATACTGAAAATTGGTGAATATTTATCCTTATAAACGAAGCGATAAATTGTTGCATATATTGTTGATGTAAACGCGCGCAGGAATGTTTTATTTTTATCGAAACGTTTTGCTTGCCTTCTTTTGATGCAGAGTCATAAAAATTTCATTATTTTGGTGCATAACGCTGTTTATTCGCTGGTGCATTTTAATACAGCTGGGCGCGGGTTATTAACACTGTTTTTTCTCTGAAACAATTTGGTCGCGTTACAATGATTTAAGCATAAGTTTTCACAAATTGTTCTAACTCAATCAAGACGTAAGATTTCTTTTCCTGTTTGCTGGACGGTTCGTAATGATTGAGCTATGTTAAAAAAGTCTTAGATTACAGCGGTTGTGAAAGCAACGCTGGGTCTTTGTTACGCAGCAGGGCTGTCTGTACGTGATGCGCATAATTGTGCAAAACCTGACAGGCACTGTTCGAATTTGTGCGGCGGATCGAGACATGTTTAAAAATGGCTTGCCATATTAAACATAGTGTGTGATAACACGTTTTGGGTCAAACGAGGTACAGTTCTGTTTATGTGTGGCATTTTCAGTAAAGAAGTCCTGAGTAAACACGTTGTCGTTGAATACCGCTTCTCTGCCGAACCTTATATTAGTGCCTCATGCAGTAATGTCTCAGTTTTATCTCAGTTAATGCCTGCGGGCTAAGAAAACACTCTAAGGAATTTTGCAAAATGGCAAAGATTAAAGGTCAAGTTAAGTGGTTCAACGAGTCTAAAGGTTTTGGTTTCATTACTCCTGCTGACGGCAGCAAAGACGTGTTCGTACACTTCTCTGCAATCCAGGGTAACGGCTTCAAAACTCTGGCTGAAGGCCAGAACGTTGAGTTCGAAATTCAGGACGGCCAGAAAGGCCCAGCTGCAGTTAACGTAACTGCTATCTGATCGAACCGCTGCTGACTGAAGTGCCTGGCACTTCACTCTCAGACATAAAGCCTCGCCTGTTGCGGGGCTTTTTTATGTCCCTTATCTTTCAAAATATTACCATCCGCGGTCTTGTTAGTAACTTGTTGCAAAGCTGCGAGGTTAGTAGCACTGTTTCGCCACCTTCTCGCCGTCTTTTCCCGTTAAATCAGGGCGTTGTTTTACAGCCCTGGGGTTCAGGTGAAAAAGACATTGATAACAGCAACTGGAAATTTCACGCCGGCGCGTTTTGCTCTGCTCTGTTTAGCTATTTTTTGTAGTCTGGCTTTTCTGCTGGGGCGCGTTGCCTGGCTGCAAATCATCAAGCCTGACAATCTGGTGAAGCAGGAGGATATGCGATCCCTCCGTCAGCTGGCGATTGATGCGCCGCGCGGTATGATAATGGATCGTGAGGGTCGCCCCCTGGCGGTGAGCGTGCCTGTCCAGGCCGTCTGGGCCGATCCTAAAACGGTGCTGGCAAAAGGGGGCGTCGGCCTTGATGAGCGCTGGCAGGCGCTGGCCAGCGCGCTGCATCTCTCCCTCGGCACACTCTCGGCACGCATCAACGCCAACCCACAGGGCCGTTTTATTTACCTTGCCCGTCAGGTCGATCCTGCGCAGGCAAAGTGGATCGACAAACTGAATCTGCCCGGCATCAATTTGCGCGATGAGTCCCGCCGTTTTTATCCTGCTGGCCATGTGGCAGCGAACCTGATTGGCTTCACCAATATTGACGGGCAGGGCATCGAAGGTGTGGAAAAGAGCTTCAACGCGCAACTCACCGGCAAGCCGGGTGTGCGTCAGGTAAGGGAAGATCGCTATGGACGCGTGGTTGAAAACCTGACCGAAATTGCGCCCGCACCGGCGCATAACATCCAGTTAAGTATTGACGAGCGGCTACAAACCATCACCGAAGATGCGCTCGACAATGCCGTGGCCTGGAACAAGGCCGAGTCGGGGGCGTCGGTGCTCATTAATATCCCAACCGGGGAAATCCTCGCCATGGCGAGCTACCCGGATTTTAACCCCAATAATCGTGAAGGGGCGACGATAAACGATTTTCGCAACCGCGCAATCAGCGATACGTTCGAACCTGGTTCGACCGTCAAGCCGCTGGTGCTGATGACGGCCCTGCAGCAGGGGCTGGTCCAGCCGGACAGCGTGATTGACACCCATCCGTATACCCTTGACGGACATCGCATTCGCGACGTGGGCTTTTACCCTGAGCTGACGATGACCGGGATCCTGCAAAAATCGAGCGACACCGGCGTTTCCCGACTTTCGCTGGCGATGCCTGTCCAGCATCTCATCGATACCTATCGAAACTTTGGTTTTGGCACTAATACGGGGCTTGGCTTAACGGGGGAAAGCTCGGGGCTGTTGCCACAGCGTAAATACTGGAGCCAGCTCGATCGCGCGACCTTTGCCTTCGGCTACGGGCTGATGGTTACGCCGCTCCAGCTGGCCCACGTCTACGCCACGATTGGTGGGTACGGGCTTGAGCGTCCGCTCTCGATCACCCGCATCGATCCCCCCGTTATCGGGCATCGCGTCATGCCGGAAGAGATTGCCCATGAAGTGGAGCACATGATGGAGAGCGTTGCGCTGCCGGGCGGCGGAGGCGTTAAGGCTGCCGTGCGTGATTACCGGGTGGCGGTGAAAACCGGTACGGCAAAGAAAATTGATGATAGCGGGAAGTATGTCGATAAATACGTCGCCTACACGGCGGGGGTTGCCCCTGCCAGCAATCCGCGTTTTGCCCTGGTGGTGGTGATTAACGATCCGCAAAACGGGGCTTACTACGGCGGGGCCGTCTCTGCCCCTGTCTTCAGTGAGATTATGGGTAACGTGCTGCGTCTGGAGAATATCAAACCTGACGGGTTACCGGCGGGGTCCGATCACCTTATCGTCATGCGCTAACCGGGCGTTTATAACAGGGGCGAATAGCGGTACACTTCGCCCTTTGATTATGCTCCGGAGTTGCCATGTCCTTCAGCTGTCCCCTTTGCCACGCCCCCCTGACGCACTCAGACAAACGGTATACCTGCCCGCAGGGGCATCAGTTTGACCGGGCAAAAGAAGGCTACGTGAATCTTCTGCCGGTCCAGCATAAGCGTTCCCGCGATCCTGGCGACAGTGCTGAGATGATGCGGGCGCGCCGCGCGTTTCTCGATGCCGGACACTATCTGCCGCTGCGGGAGGCCGTCACGCATATGCTCAATGACATTCTGCCTGCTTCAGCCACCGCCATGCTCGATATCGGCTGTGGGGAAGGATACTACACCGCACGGTTTGCGGAGGTTGCTCGTGAGAAGGGCGCGCAGACATTCGGTCTGGACGTGTCGAAAGTGGCCATACGCGCGGCGGCAAAGCGTTATACCGACGTGACGTTCTGCGTGGCCTCCAGCCACCGGCTGCCGTTTGACGATGCCAGCATGGACGCGGTTATCCGTATCTACGCGCCGTGTAAGGCAGAGGAGCTGGCGCGCGTGGTGAAGCCGGGCGGATGTGTGGTCACCGTGACCCCAGGCCCGCGTCATCTGATGGAGCTGAAAGGGCTGATCTACGACGAAGTGCGTCTGCATGCCCCGCATTCTGAGCAACTGGCCGGTTTTACGCTGAAGCAGGCGGAATCGGTGGCGTACGAAATGACGCTGAAAGGGGAAGAGGCCGTCGCGTTATTGCAGATGACGCCGTTCGCGTGGCGGGCAAAACCGGAGGTGTGGGAAACGCTGGCGGCACATTCAACATTTCGCTGCCAGACGGACTTCAGCATCCACATCTGGCAGCGCGAAGATTAACCGGCGAAGTGTGCCCAGAGGATCTGGGCGCCAATGCCAATCAGCACTATTCCCCCGAGGATCTCGGCGCGTTTACCCAGCAGCGGGCCGATAAACCGTCCGACCATCATGCCCAGTGTGGACATAATCAGGGTTGCACAGCCAATAGCCAGCGCGGTGGCGATAATATTGACCTGCAGAAATGCCAGACCCACACCAACGGCCATCGCATCAAGGCTGGTGGCAATGGCCGTGGTGACCAGCAGCCAGAAGCCGTGGCGATGCTGCGGCTCCTCGTGTTCATCATCACCGCCGCGAAAACCTTCAATGACCATTCGGCCTCCGAGGAACACCAGCAGGACGAAGGCAATCCAGTGGTTCCACTCCAGCACGAACTGGCTGGCGAGCATGCCAAGTCCCCAGCCTATAAGCGGGGTCAGCGTTTCGATAGCGCCAAAAATCAGGCCGGTACGCAGGGCTTCTGAGAATTTAGGTTTGTGTAGCGTGGCGCCTTTTCCGATGGAAGCAGCGAAGGCGTCCATGGACATGCCAAAAGCGAGAAGGATCGTAGCGGAGATATTCATAACAGCGTCCAGACCGGGGATATCCATATGACACATCACTGCCCCCAGTAAACAGCAGTTGATGTATCTATGGTCTCGCCTGATCGCAATGCACATAAGATGTGCGGTAAGCGATCCGTACGTGCCACGTTTTTCAACGAGTATGTTGACACGTACATTTCCTGTGAACAGGAAATCGGCTACTCCCCAACGACGGGCGCAACCTTAACATATTTTGAGAATATAAAACAACAATGAAAAGGCATTATTTAAAACGTTTGTTGATAACGATTTTCATTTGTCTTTAATCGTGAAAATATCGTTAACAAATAGCGTTCAAATTAGCGGTGGGGATATAGCTTCGGCTATATTTCTTGCGCAAAATAAACACAGGGTATAGCCGTTGCTATATATCTAACTCATTGAGTTTTAACGAGTAACGTGTATATCTTTTCCAGGTCATCAATATTCTTCACCCGAATAAGAAGGCGGCGTTGTTCTAATTGCATCACCAGCACGCCGTCTTCGGATAAATTCATCTCTTTAATACGGTTATATTCTATCCATACATTGGCGAAGAAGAATCCGTGGGATTTAAAAATGATTTTTGGCGTGCGGATCCAGAACAGATAAATCGCCATTAATGCCAGCGCACATAATAACCATGTGGTTAATAATGCACCATGGCTGGTGACGTTATTGTAAATAAGAATGGCGATGAGACCCACGAAGATAAAGGCATCCACGCGCCCGCGTCGTAGCAGGGGAAGGGAGAGCAGCGTCTCGCCGTGACGGCGGGACATAATGAACTCGTCATAGATCGCGTAAGCCAGAAGGGCAACAACAAATAAAACCAGTACGATGTCCGTGACAGTCATTCATCCTCCAGATAAAAAAAACCGGGGGCAAGCCCCCGGCCTATAGCATTGATACTTACAGACCCAGCAGGCCGACGGCGTAGCCCGCAATACCGATGACGAAGAAGCCAACGATGATCCACAGCGGGTTCACTTTCTTACGCAGCAGCCACATACAGGCGAAGGTCAACAGCAGCGGGACCAGGCCCGGCATCAGCTGATCCAGAATCGTCTGCACAGTGGTGACGCGGGTCTGACCATCCTGTCCGGTGATGGTCGATACCACCAGCGGGATGTTCACGTGCGTCCACTTGTTTACCAGCGCGCCCATGACAAACAGGCCGAGGATTGACGCCCCCTCAGTCAGTTTCTGCAGGAAGCCGCCGCCCATGTCCTTAACGATGTCCACCCCTTTACGGTAGCCGTAGGCCACGCCGTAGTAACGGGTCAGCAGACGCACGGCGTTGAACAGGATGAAGAACAGCAGCGGGCCAAGCAGGCTGCCGCTCATCGCGATACCGGCACCCAGTGCCGCGAAGACCGGACGCACGGTACCCCAGAAGATAGGGTCACCGACACCGGCCAGCGGACCCATCAGACCGACTTTGATACCGTTGATGGCACCATCGTCAATCTCTGCGCCGTTTGCACGCTGCTCTTCCATCGCCAGCGTTACGCCCAGTACCGGGGCCGCAACGTAAGGATGGGTGTTAAAGAATTCCAGGTGACGCTTGATGGCCTGACGGCGTGCTTCGTTGTTTTCCGGGTACAGGCGTTTGATCGCCGGTACCATGGAGAAGCAGAAACCCAGCGCCTGCATACGTTCGAAGTTCCATGAACCCTGAAACAGGTTAGAACGGATGAACACGCCACGAATATCACCCGGAGTGAGTTTTTTCTCGGTGGTAGTTTTTGTCATATCAACCATTTCGCTCACCTGTTAGTCCAGTTCGTTATCGAGATCGTTGTTACCAGCAGCCTGCGCTGGGGCACCCGCGACGCGGTTATATTTCGGGCTGAGCTGGATGTAGAGAATCGCCATCACCGCACCGATCACACCCAGTGCAACCAGGTTGAAGTTGGTGAAGGCCGCGGTCACGAAGCCGAGGTAGAAGAACGGCATCAGGTAGCCTGCGCGCATCATGTTGATGACCATCGCATAACCAACGACCACGATCATACCGCCCGCGATGTTCAGGCCGCCGGTGACCACTTCAGGAATGGCGTTCAGCATGCTCTGGACTTCACTGGTACCCACAGAGATCGCGACGATAACCGCCGGGATTGCGATACGCATCGCCTGCAGGAACAGGGATGAAACGTGGATCCATGACAGGGCCGTGAGGTTGCCATTGTCGGCCGCCTTATCCGCCGCGTGCTGGAAGGCAACGGTGATAGTACGAACAATGATGGTCAGAACCTGGCCTGCGGCTGCCAGCGGGATCGCCAGGGCGATACCTGCACCAATACTCTGGTGACCGGCAATAACCAGAACGGTAGAAATGATAGAGGCCAGCGCGGCATCGGGCGCAACCGCCGCACCGATGTTCATCCAGCCCAGGGCGATCATTTCCAGGGTACCACCGATGATGATACCGGTTTTCATGTCACCCAGAACGGCCCCAATCAGCGTACAGGCCACCAGAGGACGGTGGAACTGAAATTCATCAAGTACGGATTCCATACCCGCAATACATGCGACCACGAACACCAGCACAATCTGAAGAGTGGTAATCTCCATTGTACTTCTCCTATTACATAAGCATTATGTGAAAAACCGGCGCGGGCTTATTTCCCAACTTTGCCGATCAAATCCATCATTTTCAGTTTCTGGTCCGTGGAAACCTTACGGGCTTCCAGCTCAATACCGCGTGCATTCAGCTTGTTGAATGCTTCGATATCTTTCGCATCGACTGAAATGGCGTTGTTGACCTGCGTTTTGCCCTGACGGAATGCCATACCACCAATGTTAACGGAGGTGATTTTCACGCCGCCTTCAACAATGCGCTCAACGTCTGTCGGGTTAGTGAACAGGAGCATCACGCGTTCGCCCGCATATTTCGGGTTGTTGTATACGCGAATCATCTTGGCGACATCCACAACGTGCGCGGTAACGCCAGGAGGAGCAACCTGAGTCAGAAGGGTTTTACGTACGGTATCAGCGGCCACTTCGTCGCTGACCACGATAATGCGTCGAACGTTGGTCTCTTTGGTCCAGCGCGTGGCTACCTGACCGTGGATTAAGCGGTCATCAATACGCGCAAGGCCGATCACCATGTAATCATTCGGGCCCATCGGTTTTGCCGGTGCCGCCGCTTTCGGTGCCGCTGCAGGCGCAGGGGCAGGTTTTTCAACCGGCTGTGCCTTCAGGGCCTTAACCCCTTCGCGGCCGGTTTCAACGGCCAGTGCAACCAGCTCATCGAAGGACGGATTGTCGTCGCGTGCCATAAGGGTTTCCACCAGCATGGGAATATTGACCCCGGCGACAACTTCATAGTGCTCTTTATCGACGACAATGCGGCTGGCAGCATTGAACGGGCTGCCGCCCCATGTATCAACGAGAAACAGCACGCCTTTGCTGGTATCCAGCTTCTCGAGCTGAGCGTTATACTTCTCTATCAGCGTCTCGGCGTTTTCACCGGGAACGAAATCGATCCAGCCGACGTTTTCCTGCTCGCCCAACAGCATCTCTGCCGTTTTGAGTAGCTGCTCAGCAGCCCAACCATGTGTGCCTATGACAATAGCAATGGTCACTTGCTACCTCCTTTTATTATCATTAATACGCCTGCCAGGCAGTCGTACTGAGAATCGTATTGGCGAACCGAATCGATTCAGATAAGGGTTAGAGTTCAAAAAACTAAGACTTCCGCGAATTATTTTAGATAGTGAAAAAATAATTTATGTGATGAAGATCCGTAATTTAGCCACGCGTTACAGAATTATCTGTAGCGTAAAGCCGCTGTGTTACAGAACTTTGCAAAGGAACGTAAATCTTTGCTAAAAACACAGTCTCTCTGATATGTTTAGCCTCCGTTTAATTGTTCAGGAGTATAGGGCTCCAGCCCACTATATGGACCGTCACCGACGTCAGTCATCTTCCAGGCCATTTCGCGCCTTTTTCACCGGCGATCCTCGCCACGTATCGACTCTGTCTGCCTCTGTTTTGCCCACATTGAGTGGGGCACCGTTTCGTCATTCCTTTAGCAGGAGCTTGTCATGGAATTCTTAATGGACCCGTCAATCTGGGTGGGATTGCTCACGCTGGTCGTGCTGGAGATCGTTCTCGGCATTGATAACCTGGTGTTTATCGCCATCCTTGCGGATAAGCTGCCGCCAAAACAGCGTGATAAAGCGCGTCTCATTGGACTCTCGCTGGCGCTGGTCATGCGACTGGGGCTGCTCTCCGTCATCTCGTGGATGGTCACGCTGACCAAACCGCTGTTCTCCGTCATGGATTACACCTTCTCCGGCCGTGATTTAATCATGCTGATCGGGGGGATATTCCTGCTCTTCAAAGCGACGACAGAACTTCATGAGCGGCTGGAAAACCGTCAGCACGATGATGGGCACGGTAAAGGCTATGCCAGTTTCTGGGTGGTGGTGCTGCAGATCGTGGTGCTGGATGCGGTCTTCTCGCTGGATGCGGTGATCACGGCGGTCGGCATGGTGAACCATCTGCCGGTCATGATGGCAGCGGTGGTTATTGCGATGGCGGTCATGCTGCTGGCGTCGAAACCGCTGACGCGTTTTGTGAACCAGCATCCAACGGTGGTGGTACTGTGTCTGAGCTTCCTGCTGATGATTGGTCTGAGCCTGGTGGCTGAAGGCTTTGGCTTCCATATTCCGAAAGGCTACCTGTACGCCGCGATTGGCTTCTCGATCCTGATCGAGCTGTTCAACCAGATTGCGCGCCGTAACTTTATCAAGCAGCAGTCAAATCAGCCGCTGCGCGCCCGTACCGCAGATGCCATTCTGCGCCTGATGGGCGGTCGTCGTCAGGTGAATGTGCAGTCTGATTCCGAAAACCACAACCCGGTTCCGGTCCCGGAAGGGGCGTTTGTGGAACAGGAACGCTACATGATTAACGGCGTGCTCTCTCTGGCCTCCCGTTCGCTGCGCGGCATCATGACGCCGCGCGGGGAGATCAGCTGGGTCGATGCTAACCTGAGCGTTGATGAAATTCGCCAGCAGCTGCTCTCTTCACCGCACAGCCTGTTCCCGGTATGTCGTGGTGAACTGGATGAGATCATCGGCGTGGTGCGGGCGAAAGAGATGCTGGTCGCCCTGGAAGAGGGCGTTAACGTCGAAGCCGTTGCTGCTGCATCGCCTGCGATTGTGGTGCCGGAAACGCTGGATCCGATCAACCTGCTCGGGGTGCTGCGCCGTGCTCGCGGTAGCTTTGTTATTGTCACCAACGAGTTTGGCGTGGTGCAGGGGCTGGTGACGCCGCTGGACGTGCTGGAAGCGATCGCCGGTGAATTCCCGGATGAAGACGAAACGCCGGAAATTGTTGCCGATGGCGAAGGCTGGCTGGTTAAAGGTACCACCGACCTGCACGCGCTCTCGCACACGCTGGGGCTGGAAAACGTGGTCAACGATGAAGAAGACATCGCGACCGTTGCCGGTCTGGTTATCGCCGTAAACGGCCAGATCCCGCGTGTTGGCGATGTGATAGAACTGCCGCCGCTGCATATTACCATTGTCGAAGCCAACGACTATCGCGTTGATATGGTCCGTATTGTTAAAGAACAATCTGCCCACGACGAAGATGAGTAAGTCTGCTTAACGCAGCGGCATTAAGGGTACGATGTGCCCGTTATGACGCGCTGGCGGGGGAGCACTTCCCGCCAGCCAGTCTGGAAAGTCCCGTAGCGGCATCGGCCGCGCATAGAAAAAGCCCTGCAGGACTGGAACGCCATGACGGCGTAAATAGCGCGCCTGCTCTTCCGTTTCGACCCCTTCCGCAACCAGCTCGATATTCAGCCGCTGGCCCAGCGCAATGATCATGTCCGTCACCGTTGAATTCACGGCATCCGTGCCAATGGCGGTGGTAAAGGACTGGTCAATTTTCAGGACGTCCGGATGCAGCTTTTCAAGCCAGGAGAGGGAGCTGTTCCCGGTGCCAAAATCGTCGATAGCGAGCTTCACCCCTTTGCGATGCAGTTCGCGCACGATGCGATAATCCGCGTCCAGCAGCGCATCCCGTTCCGTGAGTTCAATCACCAGCTGCTGTCGCGGATTGGCGCTGAACCAGAGACGATTCAGGTCCTGTACCAGTACAGCGTGGCGGAAATGGCTGGCTGCAACGTTAATGCCGATGTGGAAACCGGCGCTGGACGGGAAGTAGCCTATCTGGCGCACCGTTTCGGCGATGACATAGCGGGTCAGGGGGACAATCTGGTTATGTTCTTCTGCCAGAGGGATAAACACCTCCGGGGTGATCCAGCCCTGACGGGGATTATTCCAGCGCAGCAGGATCTCAACGCCCGTGCACGCCTGGGTGCGGGCATTCACCAGCGGCTGGCAGAAAAGCTCAAATTCCCGCGCCGCAATGCCCATATCGATCTCCCACGTAAAGCTCATCCGGTTTGCCGTCGCCAGCCAGGCGAGATAGCCCAGCAGCAGGCTGAGCATCAGCCCCAGCGGCAGCTGGGCGGGCAGGCTTTTTAAGGCTAACTCACCGGGGCCAGGTCCGCTGACCGTAATGGTGAAAGGATTTCGGGTTGATGATTGCTGGAAAAGGGCGCTGTCTTCATCAAACGTCAGGCTGTCGGTGACGCGCTGACCGTAGCGTAAAAAACGATCGCCGACTGTCAGCACCACGTCATTGATGAGCGGACGCTGGGGCTCGAGGATCATTCTGGCGATCAGGTCGATATTAATAATCTCGACGACGCCTTCTTCACCGTCCTGGGAGACGGGATACCACTGGATCAAAATAGGGCTGCCCTTAAGCAGCCACTGGTCGGTCGATAAAATCAGCTTCGCCGTGCTGGCGGGGAGTTCCTGAAGGAAGTCACGAACAGGCTCGCTGCGGCTGCCGAAAATACTCGAACAATACAGGATACCGTCTTTAATCAGGGCGATAGAACGTACCGTCTGCAAAATGGCTGCCTGCTGTCGCAGCGCCAGCTGCACCTGTGGGCAGGGCTGCCCCACCAGCGGCTGCAGCACGTTGCGGTGGTTTTCCAGCGAAAGCAGAACGTTATCAAGGGCGCGAACGGTATGGCTGGTGAAATCGAGGATCCGCTGTTGGTTAACGTTGCGCTGGGAAATAAAGCGAATGCCCAGCGTCAGGATGAGCGTGAGGAGCGCAACCGTCACACAGACGATAACGCGTTTTCGGCGATAGTTTTTAATGATCGTTTGTGCAGTTTGCATGAACGGTCGCCTGATAAGCCACCAGCCACAAAAGCCGGACGCAACAGTGAAAGTGTAGTGGGGAAAGCAGAAGGAGACGAGGAAGAGGAGGGAAATTCGCCCATCCGTTGCAGATGGGCGAAAGGCAGTATTAGTCGCACTGCACCTTAATGGCCAGGCCACCACGGGACGTCTCGCGGTATTTCGCGTTCATGTCTTTGCCCGTTTCGTACATGGTTTCAATCACCTTATCCAGCGATACGCGAGGTTCGCTGGTACGGCGCATCGCCATACGTGAGGCGTTGATGGCTTTCACCGAGGCAATCGCGTTACGCTCAATGCACGGTACCTGCACCTGGCCCGCGACCGGATCGCAGGTCAGACCGAGGTTATGTTCCATACCGATTTCAGCCGCCACGCAGACCTGCTCAGGGCTTGCACCCAACAGTTCTGCCAGACCTGCCGCCGCCATGGAGCAGGCTACACCGACTTCACCCTGACAGCCCACTTCCGCACCGGAAATGGAGGCATTCATCTTGTACAGCGCGCCGATGGCACCTGCTGCCAGGAAATAACGGATATAGATGTCCGGCGTCACGGGCTCAATAAAGTGGTCGTAATACGCCAGCACCGCAGGAACAATGCCGCACGCGCCGTTGGTTGGCGCCGTCACGACGCGGCCACCGGCGGCGTTCTCTTCGTTAACCGCAAGTGCAAACATATTCACCCAGTCGACCACGTTCATCGGGTCGTTGGAGAATTTGTCCGTGGTCACCAGCATACGGCGCAGAGCAGATGCACGACGCGGCACGCGCAGCGGACCCGGCAGAACCCCTTCGGTGTTCATCCCGCGATCGATACAGGCGCGCATGGTTTGCCAGACGTTGGCAAAATAGTCTTCAATCTCTTGTTTACTGTGCAGGGCCAGTTCGTTCTGCATCACCATGCCGGACAGGGAAAGACCGGTCTGTTTGCAGTAACCCAGCATCTCGGTCGCCGATTTGAACGGGTACGGTACGCTGACGTCGCCGACGCTGTCTTTGCCAAAATGCTCTTCATCCACGATGAAACCACCGCCGATGGAGTAGTACGTTTTGCTGTAGATCTCTTTTTCACAGCTAAAAGCGTGAATGGTCATGCCGTTTTCATGCAGCGGCAGGTTGTCGCTACGGAAACGCATGCCGTCATCCTGCGGAAAATCAACTTCCTGCTGGCCGTTTGCCAGCAGCAGGCGGCCGCGTGTTTCCACGTCGCGGATGAATGCCGGGATGGCATCAATATCAACGGTATCTGGCATATTGCCTGCCAGACCCATAATAATGGCGATATCGGTGTGGTGGCCTTTACCCGTTAATGACAGCGAGCCGTAAACATCCACGGCGACACGGGTAACGCTTTCCAGTAATCCTTTTTCGACCAGATCATCGACGAACTGTTTACCGGCCTTCATCGGGCCAACAGTATGGGAAGACGAAGGGCCAATTCCCACTTTGAACATGTCGAATATACTAATCACTTTCACACTCCTGACAGGGTTACCGGGGTTCCAGTAACGATGTTATAACTGCGCATAGTGTAAGAGGGAACACCGACCTCGGCTTAACTATTCACATGAATTAAACTAATGGTTAACGATGGGTTTTGCTAATAGCGCGACGCAGATCGCAAACCTGGCAGAAGAGGGCGGAATGTAAAGTATAGTCAAGGCTTCAGGCCGATTTGCAACGCCAGCTCACGAATAATGCCCGCCGTCATGCCCCAGACAAAATAATGCTGATACCAGGACAACCAGACCCGATGGTCATGCCCACGACGCTGAATATCCAGCGGGTGATAACGACTCAGTCGGAGGGCTTCATCCAGCGGCATTTCAAACACCGCGGAGACTTCATCGACGCTGGCGTGATACTGCAGGCCCGGTGGGATAATGCCGACCACCGGCGTGACCTGAAAACCGGTGACGCTGTCGACGGGCGGCAGCACGCCGATGACCTCAACGGCCTCCGGCGGAATGGCAACCTCTTCCTGCGCTTCGCGCAGCGCGGCGGCAATCAGCGAGGCGTCGGAGCTGTCTACCGCGCCCCCCGGAAAAGCGACCTGACCCGCGTGCTTGCGCAAATGGGCGGAACGCTGGGTGAGCAGCAGGCCCGGCTGCGCGCGACGCACGACCGGGATCAGCACGGCCGCCTGACGTTGATTCAGCGCTTCGCGGTTGACCTGCGGTCTTAGTAGCTGAAAGCGAGATAAAAAGTCATCCAGCGTCAGATTCTCTTTTTCCACCCGTGTTTACTCCAGTTGTTTCAGGATACGGTTAACTTTATCAAAGGTTTCCTGATATTCCGCATCGACCTGGCTGTCGGCAACAATGCCGCCCCCGGCCGAACAGTAAAGGTTTCCGTTACAGGCGGTCAGCGTACGGATGGTAATGCTGGTATCCAGCGTGCCGCACAGGCTGATATAGCCGATGCTACCGCACCAGGCATTACGGCGGTGGGGCTCCAGCTCATCAATGATCTCCATTGCCCGCACCTTCGGCGCGCCGGTGATGGAGCCGCCCGGGAACGCGGCGCGCAGCAGGTCGCAGGCCGTGCGCGAGTCAGGCAGCCGCGCGGTAATGGTGCTGACCAGATGATGCACCGCCGGGAAAGGCTCAACGACAAACAGTTCCGGCACGCGGACGCTGCCCGGCACGGCCACCCGGCCAATGTCGTTACGCATCAGATCGACAATCATCAGGTTTTCGGCGCGGTCTTTTGGCGAGGCGGCCAGTTTTTCCGCCTGCTGGCGATCGGCATCAGGATCGGCAAGGCGTGGAAGCGTGCCCTTAATCGGGCGGGTTTGAATCGTGCCCTCGGCCAGATGAATAAAGCGCTCGGGCGACAGGCTGAGGATCGCCCCCTGTTCCAGACGCACAAAGGCGCTGAACGGCGCCTTATTGCTGGCATTAAGACGGGTAAACGCCTGCCACTCATCTCCCCGATAGGTCGCCTCGAAGCGCTGGGCGAGGTTAACCTGATAGCAGTCGCCGCTTTGCAGATACGCCTGAACGCGCGAGAATTTTTCGCCATACTCCGCGGCGCTCATGTTGGATCGCCAGCCGGAGGTCAGCGTGAACGTCTCTGCGGGTGCAGCCTGTTGCGCCTCAAGCCAGGCCAGACGCGCCTGCACGTCACGATGGCTCAGCAGGGAAACCGTTTTTTTCTGGTGATCGACAATTAACGCCCAGTCATACAGCCCCACGGCCATGTCGGGCAGGGGGATATCAGCCTGCGCATGCTCGGGCAGCGTTTCGAAACGGCGACCCAAATCGTAGCCAAACAGGCCCAGCGCGCCCCCCTGAAAAGGAAGGTCCGGGTTGGGGGTGGCAGATAAGCCCAGCGCGTTAATGTCGTGCTGAAGCTGCGCCAGCGGATCGTCCGTCAGCGACAGGTCATCGGTTGTCAGCGTCTTCAGCGGATTGGCGACCAGAATATCAAAGCGGCTATAGGGATGGTCCGCATGGCCGGAGTGCAGCAGCATCGCAAACGGAAGATGGCTCAGGCGGGCAAACCAGTATTCAGCGGCGTCTGTCCGCCAGGGCAGGGTAATAACAGTGGGGAAGCGCATGTTCATGTGTGGCATACTACCGGGCAGCGTGAAATAATTAGCGCGAATAATTTAGCAGGAGTTGACGATGTTTGCAGGTTTACCTTCTCTGAGCCATGAACAGCAGCAGAAAGCGGTTGAGCGAATTCAGGAACTGATGTCCCAGGGGATGAGCAGCGGACAGGCGATTTCCCAGGTGGCGGAAGAACTGCGCGCCACGCATACCGGCGAGCGGATCGTGGCGCGTTTCGAGGATGAAGATGAAGAGTGATCGGGCTTAAACCGCCGCGATAATCTTAATCTCTACCTTGTATTCCGGCTTCATCAGCGTGGCCTGTACGGTGCAACGTACAGGCGCGTGACCCGCCACCACCCACGCGTCCCAGGCTTTGTTCATTGCCGCGAAGTCATCTTTGTTTGCCAGGAAAATCGTCGCATCCAGAATGCGGGATTTGTCGCTGCCCTGTTTTTCCAGCACCGCGTCAATCTGCGCCAGGGTATTGGCCGTCTGCTCGAACGCATCCGCGTCCAGGTTAGCCGGGACGCCGGTGTAGTAGAGCGTCTGGTTATGGATCACCACATCAGACCAGCGGGCTTCGGCATCAATGCGCACAATTGTCATAAACGTTTCCTCGTTATTTTTCGTCGTCAGGCGGCAAGACTGCCATATTGTTCATCCGTCGTCACTATTTGGGGTGGCACATGAGAGGATGGGCTGACATAATCCCTGTGCAAAAATACAGTGAGAGAGCACCGTGGCAGACGATTTTTCCCCTGAAGGTCAATTAGCGCAGGCTATCCCCGGCTTCAAACCCCGTGAGCCTCAGCGACAGATGGCGCACGCCGTTGCACGCGCCATCGATAAGGCTCAGCCGCTGGTGGTCGAAGCCGGTACCGGCACGGGTAAAACCTATGCTTACCTTGCGCCGGCGCTGCGGGCGAAAAAGAAGGTGATTATTTCCACCGGTTCGAAGGCGCTGCAGGATCAGCTATACAGCCGCGATTTGCCCACCGTGGCAAAAGCACTGAAATATAAAGGCCGTCTGGCCCTGCTGAAGGGGCGCTCCAACTATCTCTGTCTGGAACGCCTTGAGCAGCAGGCGCTGGCGGGCGGCGACCTGCCGGTGCAAACCCTGAGCGACGTCATTATCCTTCGCGCCTGGGCGAACCAGACCGAAGAGGGCGATATCAGCACCTGCGCGAGCGTGCCGGAAGACTCTCCTGCCTGGCCGCTGGTGACCAGCACCAACGACAACTGCCTCGGTAGCGACTGCCCGCTGTATAAAGACTGCTTCGTGGTGAAAGCGCGCAAAACGGCGATGGATGCGGATGTGGTGGTGGTGAACCACCATCTGTTCCTTGCGGATATGGTCGTCAAGGATAGCGGTTTCGGCGAGCTGATCCCGGAAGCGGACGTCATGATCTTCGACGAAGCCCACCAGCTGCCGGACATCGCCAGCCAGTACTTTGGTCAGTCGCTCTCCAGCCGTCAACTGCAGGATCTGGCGAAAGATTTCACCATTGCTTACCGGACCGAACTCAAAGATACCCAGCAGTTGCAGAAGTGCGCCGACCGTCTGGCGCAGAGCGCGCAGGATTTCCGTTTACAGCTCGGCGAGCCGGGCTATCGCGGTAACCTGCGCGAGCTGCTGGCGGATAAAAACATCCAGCGTGCGCTGCTGCTGCTCGATGATGCGCTTGAGCTCTGCTACGACGTGGCAAAACTGTCACTCGGCCGCTCCGCGCTGCTGGATGCGGCCTTCGAGCGCGCCACGCTCTATCGCGGGCGGCTCAAACGGCTGAAAGAGATTAACCAGCCGGGTTACAGCTACTGGTACGAGTGCACTTCGCGCCACTTTACCCTGGCGCTGACGCCGCTGACGGTGGCGGATAAATTTAAAGAGGTGATGGCGCAGAAGCCGGGCAGCTGGATCTTTACGTCGGCAACCCTGTCGGTGAATGACGATCTGCACCACTTCACCGAGCGCCTCGGCATTGAGCAGGCGGAATCGCTGCTTCTGCCCAGCCCGTTCGATTACGAAAAGCAGGCGCTGCTCTGCGTGCCGCGCAATTTGCCGCTTCCCAACCAGCCGGGTGCGGCCCGGCTGCTGGCGGCGATGCTGAAGCCAATGATCGAGGCCAATAACGGCCGCTGCTTTATGCTCTGCACCTCCCACGCCATGATGCGCGACCTCGCCGAGCAGTTCCGCGCTACGATGACGCTACCGGTGCTGCTGCAGGGTGAAACCAGCAAAGGCCAGCTGCTGCAGCAGTTCGTCAGCGCCGGTAATGCCCTGCTGGTCGCAACCAGCAGCTTCTGGGAAGGGGTGGACGTGCGCGGCGACACGCTTTCGCTGGTGATCATTGATAAGCTGCCGTTTACCTCCCCGGACGATCCGCTGCTGAAGGCGCGTATGGAAGACTGTCGCCTGCGCGGCGGCGATCCGTTTGACGAGGTTCAGCTGCCGGATGCGGTCATTACGCTTAAGCAAGGGGTAGGGCGCTTAATCCGTGACGTCACCGATCGCGGCGTGCTGGTCATCTGCGATAACCGGCTGGTGATGCGTCCTTACGGGGCAACCTTCCTTGCAAGCCTGCCGCCTGCGCCGCGGACGCGGGACATAAAACGCGCGGTGCGTTTCCTGGCAAACCCAACGGCGGAGTAATTTACCCCGGAGTATGCTAAGATGCGCGCCATTTTGTGACTGACCCTTGCGAGAGCGCGACGACCGATGCGAATTCTGGCTATTGATACCGCGACAGAGGCTTGCTCTGTTGCTCTGTTGAACGACGGTGCTGTTTCTGCCCATTTCGAAGAGTGCCCCCGGGAACACACCCAACGCATTCTGCCCCTGGTAAAAGCCATTTTAACCCAGGGCAATACCTCCTTAACCGACCTCGACGCGCTGGCCTTTGGCCGCGGCCCCGGCAGCTTTACGGGCGTACGTATCGGGATTGGCATCGCGCAGGGGCTGGCGCTGGGTGCCGAACTGCCGATGATCGGCGTCTCTACCCTCGCCACCATGGCGCAGGGCGCATGGCGCATGACCGGGGCAACGCGCGTCCTGGCAGCGATTGATGCCCGCATGGGCGAAGTCTACTGGGCCGAATACACCCGTGACGAGCAGGGCGTGTGGCACGGTGAAGAGACGGAGGGCGTGCTTAAGCCAGAAGCGGTGACAGAACGACTGAAGCAGCTGTCCGGCGAGTGGGCGACCGTCGGTACGGGCTGGCCAGCGTGGCCTGAGATGGCGAACGACACCGGGTTGACGCTGGTGGACGGCAACATGCTTCTGCCGGCTGCGGAAGATATGCTTCCGATTGCCAGCCAGTTGCTCGCAGCAGGCAAAACCGTGGCTGTTGAACAGGCGGAACCGGTTTATTTGCGAAACACCGTCGCGTGGAAGAAACTTCCGGGCCGCGAGTGAATCTCAGTAACAGGAACTGAGAAAAAGGAGTCGCATCATGGCGGTTCAGACTAAAGTAGTACGCCTTATTATGGCAGGCGCGGTTGCCATAGCACTGAGCGGATGCGTTTCCGTTCCTGATGCGATTAAGGGCAGCAGCCCGACGCCACAGCAGGATCTGGTTCGGGTGATGAATGCGCCTGAGCTGTACGTCGGCCAGGAAGCGCGCTTTGGCGGTAAGGTGATTGACGTACAAAACCAGCAGGGGAAAACCCGCCTGGAGATCGCCACCGTTCCGCTGGACAGCGGCGCGCGGCCTGTACTGGGCGAGGCCTCCCGGGGACGTATCTATGCGGACGTCAGCGGGTTCCTCGATCCGGTCGATTTTCGCGGACAACTGGTGACCGTCGTCGGGCCGATTACCGGCGCCGTGCAGGGCAAAATCGGCAACACGCCGTATAAATTTATGACCATGCAGGTCAACGGATACAAGCGCTGGCGGCTGGCCCAGCAGGTGATCATGCCGCCGCAGCCGATCGATCCGTGGATGTGGGGTCCGCATCCTTATCGCTACGGCTACCCGGGCTGGGGCTGGTATAACCCGGGACCTGCACAGGTACAGACGATCGTTACTGAGTAACTTACTGTTATTGCTAGAAAAGAGACAGCGGCTCAGCCGCTGTCTCTGTTTTTTTACGGATAAAACGAAAAAAAAGAGTGACGCGCTTCGCAACCTTAAATCTGAACAATTAATAAACTGGTACGCTGAGTTAATATAATGTTAACAAACTGTTTATTATCGGGGTTGTGATGACGACGAACACTCATTTCAGAGGTGATGCATTGAAGAAGGTTTGGCTTAACCGTTATCCCGCAGATGTTCCTGCTGAGATCAATCCTGACCGTTATCAATCCCTGGTGGAATTATTTGAACACTCGGTAAGGCGCTACGCGGACCAGCCCGCATTTGTGAATATGGGCGAGGTGATGACGTTCCGTAAGCTGGAGGAGCGCAGCCGGGCGTTTGCGGCGTATCTGCAGGAAGGGCTGGGGCTGCAAAAAGGGGATCGCGTCGCGCTGATGATGCCGAACCTGCTGCAATACCCGGTGGCGCTGTTCGGTATCCTGCGTGCCGGGATGATCGTCGTCAACGTCAACCCGCTGTATACCCCGCGCGAGCTGGAGCATCAGCTGAACGACAGCGGCGCGGTTGCGATTGTCATTGTGTCCAACTTTGCCCATACGCTGGAAAAAGTGGTCGACAAAACCCAGGTGAAACACGTCATCCTGACGCGCATGGGGGACCAGCTCTCTACCGCCAAAGGCACGCTGGTTAACTTTGTCGTCAAATACGTCAAACGTCTGGTGCCAAAATACCATCTGCCGGACGCTATCTCCTTCCGCCGCGCGCTGCATGCGGGCTATCGGATGCAGTACGTCAAGCCGGAAGTGGTCTCAGAAGATCTCGCCTTCCTGCAGTATACCGGTGGCACCACCGGCGTGGCGAAAGGCGCAATGCTGACTCACCGCAACATGCTGGCGAACCTTGAGCAGGTCAACGCAACCTACGGGCCGCTGCTGCATCCCGGCAAAGAGCTGGTCATCACGGCGCTGCCGCTGTACCACATTTTCGCACTGACCATGAACTGCCTGCTGTTTATTGAGCTGGGCGGTCAAAACGTGCTGATTACCAACCCGCGTGATATCCCGGGGCTGGTGAAAGAGCTGGCAAAATACCCGTTCACCGCCATGACCGGGGTAAATACCTTGTTTAACGCGCTGCTTAATAACAAAGAGTTCCAGCAGCTGGACTTCTCCACGCTGCACCTCTCTGCGGGCGGCGGTATGCCGGTTCAGCAGGCGGTGGCCGAGCGCTGGGTGAAGCTCACCGGTCAGTATCTGCTGGAGGGCTATGGCCTGACGGAATGCGCGCCGCTGGTCAGCGTTAACCCGCATGACATCGACTACCACAGCGGAAGCATTGGTCTGCCCGTTCCTTCCACTGAAGCGAAACTGGTCGATGATAACGATAATGAAGTTGCGCCGGGTGAGCCGGGTGAGCTGTGCGTCAAAGGTCCACAGGTGATGCTGGGCTACTGGCAGCGTCCCGACGCGACTGACGAAATCATCAAAGATGGCTGGCTGCATACCGGTGACATTGCAGTGATGGATGACGAGGGTTTCCTGCGCATTGTCGATCGCAAGAAAGATATGATCCTGGTCTCCGGCTTCAACGTCTATCCGAATGAGATCGAAGACGTAGTCATGCAGCACAGCGGCGTACTCGAAGTGGCAGCGGTCGGCGTGCCTTCCGGCAGCAGCGGTGAAGCGGTGAAGATATTTGTGGTCAAGAAAGATCCTTCTCTCACCGAGGAAGCGCTGGTAACGTTTTGTCGTCGTCAGCTGACGGGCTATAAAGTGCCGAAGCTGGTGGAATTCCGCGATGAGCTGCCGAAATCCAACGTCGGGAAGATATTACGACGAGAATTACGTGACGAAGCCCGTGCCAAAGTAGACAATAAGGCCTGAGCTACACGTTAATCGCCCAGACGCCGGTTAAGCCGGCGTTTTTTATGGGCGCAAACAAAAGAGAATCCGATTTGAATTACCAGATGATCACGACCAACGACGAGCTGGCTTCGCTGTGCGAAGTGACGCGCGACTTTCCTGCCATTGCCCTGGATACCGAGTTTGTCCGTACCCGGACGTACTATCCGCAGCTGGGGTTGATTCAGATGTACGACGGTAAAAACGTGTCGCTGATCGACCCTCTCGGCATTACCGACTGGACGCCGATGCGCGACCTGCTGCTCGATACCGCCGTCACGAAATACCTGCATGCAGGCAGTGAAGATCTGGAAGTCTTTCTGAATACCTTTGGCATCATGCCTCAGCCGCTGATTGATACGCAGATCCTCGCGGCGTTCAGCGGTCGCCCGCTCTCATGGGGCTTTGCCGCCATGGTGGAGGAGTATACGGGCCTGACCCTGGATAAAAGCGAATCCCGTACCGACTGGCTGGCGCGTCCGCTTACCGCCCGTCAGCTGGAGTATGCGGCGGCTGACGTGTTTTACCTGCTGCCGATCGCCGGACAGCTGATGAAAGAGGCGGAAGCCTCCGGATGGCTCCCGGCAGCGCTGGATGAGTGCCGTATGACCCAGCAGCGTCGTCAGGAAGTGGTGGATCCGAAAGACGCCTGGCGCGACATCAGCAACGCCTGGCAGCTGCGCACGCGTCAGCTGGCATGCCTGCAACTGCTGGCAGACTGGCGCTTGCGTAAAGCGCGCGAGCGCGATCTGGCCGTTAACTTTGTCGTCCGCGAAGAGCATCTCTGGGCGGTGGCGCGCTATATGCCGGGCAGCCTCGGCGAGCTGGACAGCATTGGGCTTTCGGGCAGTGAGATCCGTTTCCACGGCAAAACCCTGCTGGCGCTGGTCGCAAAAGCGCAGGAATTACCCGACGACGCGCTGCCGGAACCGCTGCTGAATCTGATGGATATGCCGGGCTATCGCAAAGCGTTTAAAGATATCAAAGCGCTGGTGCAGACGGTGGCAACGGAAAGCAAGCTGAGCGCGGAACTGCTTGCCTCACGCCGTCAGATTAACCAGCTGCTGAACTGGCACTGGAAGCTGAAGCCGCAGAATGGCGTACCGGAAATGATGGCGGGATGGCGCGGGGAATTGATGGCCGATCGCCTGAATACGTTGCTGGAAGGTTATCCGCGATAAAAAATATGCCGGGGGATAACCCGGCATATTCCCCCGGTGGCGCTGCGCTTACCGGGGCTACGAAATCACAAACCTACGGACGCGACTCTTCCGCTTCCGGGAGCGTCACGTTCAGCTCCAGAATCGAAATATCCCCGTCTTTTTGTTCCAGCTGCACCGTCACCATCTCCGGGTCAATCTGCACGTACTTACAGATCACTTCCAGGATGTCCTTACGCAGCTGCGGCAGGTAGTGAGGCTCGGCGTCGCTACGACGACGCTCCGCAACGATAATTTGCAGACGTTCTTTTGCGATGTTGGCGGTGTTCTTTTTCCGCGAGAGAAAAAAGTCCAGTAATGCCATAACTTATCCTCCGAACAGGCGTTTGAGGAAACCTTTCTTCTCTTCTTCAATGAAGCGGAAAGGACGTTCTTCTCCCAGCAGACGGTCAACGGTATCGGCGTAAGCTTTACCTGCATCTGCCATTGTATCCAGGATCACTGGCTCGCCCTGGTTAGAGGCGCGTAACACGGACTGATCTTCCGGGATAACGCCCACCAGCTTAATGCGCAGGATCTCCAGCACGTCTTCCATGCTCAGCATGTCACCTTTGTTCACGCGGCCCGGGTTATAGCGGGTGAGCAGCAGGTGTTCTTTAATCGGGTCTTCGCCATTTTCCGCACGACGGGATTTAGAGGCGAGGATCCCGAGAATACGGTCTGAGTCACGCACGGATGAAACTTCAGGGTTGGTGGTGATGATCGCTTCATCAGCGAAGTAAAGCGCCATCAGAGCACCGGTTTCGATACCGGCAGGGGAGTCACAGACGATGAAGTCGAACTCCATTTTTTTCAGCTCGTCGAGCACCTTTTCTACCCCTTCACGGGTCAGGGCGTCTTTGTCACGCGTCTGAGAGGCCGGGAGAATGTAGAGGTTCTCGGTGCGCTTGTCTTTAATCAGCGCCTGGTTCAGCGTGGCATCGCCCTGAATGACGTTCACGAAGTCATACACGACGCGACGCTCACATCCCATGATGAGGTCGAGGTTACGCAGGCCGATATCGAAGTCGATAACGACGGTTTTCTTTCCCTTCTGGGCCAAACCAGTAGCGATGGCCGCGCTGGAGGTGGTCTTGCCAACGCCTCCTTTACCCGAAGTAACAACAATAATGCGTGCCATAGAAATTCCTTGTTAAAAAGGGATCAATTCAACGGTTGAACGGTCAACGCGTCGTCTGCCAGAAGCAGGCGAGCCGCTTTGCCATAAAATTCGGCTGGGATCTTGTCGCTCAGCCAATATTCACCTGCGATGGACACCAGTTCCGCCGTCAGGTGAGTACAAAATATTTGCGCGTCCCGATCGCCACTTGCACCCGCGAGCGCACGTCCACGCATCATACCGTATACGTGAATATTGCCATCTGCAATCAGCTCAGCGCCAGCGCTGACGTGGCTTGTAACAATCAGATCACAGTTTGGTGCATAAATGCGCTGACCGGAACGAACCGGCACATCAATCATTCGCGTTTTTGTGATGGTTGTAACGTTTTGCGCCGCAGGAGGGGGCGTTTCGACGGCAACGGGGGCCGCACGGGGGGCTTTTTCTTTGCCTTCATTCAGAAGCGGCAGCCCCGCACGGTCGATTTCCGCTTTCAGTTCAGTATCTTTGCAGCCGCTGATGCCGACAATACGCAGTCCGGTAGAGGAGACGGCCTGCTGGAGAAGTTTCCAGTTAACCGGCGCCTCAAGACCGCTGACGTTGATCACAACAGGGGCGTGCTTCAGAAAGGCGGGAGCCTGGGCGATTTTGTCTTCTAACGCCTGACGAATAACCTCGGGTTTTGCATCATGCAAATGTACCACTGATAAGGTGAAGCTACTGCCTTTAAGCTCGATGGGCGTGTTTGACATCCTGGCCTTACTCAATTTGCTATTAACCGCAGCCACTCGCTGCGATATTCCGAAGAGTATCAGGCATGTTATAGTCAGGAGTATATTGAGGCAAGCAACCACCCATTAATTCAGAGTAAAAACATGTTTTGTGTGATCTACAGAAGTACAACCCGTGACCAGACCTATCTTTATGTCGAAAAGAAAGACGATTTTTCACGCGTGCCTGAAGAATTAATGAAGAGCTTTGGCCGACCGCAGATGGCGATGCTGCTGCCGCTTGATGGTCGCAAGAAACTGGTGAATGCCGATCTGGAGAAAGTGAAAACGGCATTAGCCGAGCAGGGCTATTATTTACAGCTTCCGCCGCCACCGGAGAATTTATTAAAACAGCATCTTGAGGCGAACGGAAAAAAATAGTCTCAACTGTTTTTGAGCACAACACATCAACCGTTTAGGGGTCGACCATGTATCAACATCATAACTGGCAAGGTGCATTACTGGATTATCCCGTCAGCAAAGTGGTTTGCGTAGGCAGCAACTATGCAAAACATATTCAGGAGATGGGCAGTGCGACGCCAGAAGAGCCGGTTCTGTTTATTAAGCCTGAAACGGCGCTTTGTGATATCCGACAGCCGCTGGCCCTGCCGCAGGGGCTCGGCTCGGTGCATCACGAGGTTGAACTCGCCGTACTGATTGGCGCGACGCTGCGTCAGGCTTCTGAAAAGCATGTTCAGAAAGCGATTGCCGGATACGGCGTGGCGCTGGATCTGACGCTACGCGACGTGCAGGGCAAAATGAAGAAAGCCGGACAGCCGTGGGAAAAAGCCAAAGGGTTTGATAATTCCTGCCCGATTTCGGCGTTTGTGCCGGTGAGCGAATTTACCGGCGATCCGCAGGACACCCCGCTCAGCCTGAAGGTTAACGGTGAAATCCGCCAGCAGGGCACCACGGCAGACATGATCCATAAGATTGTGCCGCTGATCGCCTACATGAGCCGCTTCTTTACCCTGAAGCCGGGTGATGTGATCCTGACCGGCACGCCGGAAGGCGTTGGTCCGCTCGTGAGCGGTGATGAACTGGAGGTCGGTTTTAACGGCCTGTCGCTGAAAACCCGCGTGCTGTAACTTCCTCTTGCCGCCTGAAAAGGGCGGCAAAACTTGCAACGACGTGCCAGACTCGTTATAAGGTGCGCTTTCTTTTGACGTGTGGACATCCTGATGAACGACATCCCTTTCTGGCAAAGCAAAACTCTCGACGACATGACTGATGCGGAATGGGAATCCTTATGCGACGGCTGCGGTCAGTGCTGCCTGCATAAGCTGATGGATGAAGACACGGACGAAATCTACTTCACCAACGTTGCCTGCAAGCAGCTCAACATTAAGACCTGCCAGTGCCGCAACTATGAGCGCCGCTTTGAGTTTGAGCCGGACTGCATCAAGTTAACCCGGGATAATCTGCCCACCTTCGAATGGCTGCCGCATACCTGCGCGTATCGCCTGCTGGCGGAAGGGAAAGATCTGCCGGCCTGGCATCCGCTGCTGACCGGTTCAAAAGCGGCGATGCATGGCGAGCGTATCTCCGTGCGCCACATTGCGGTGAAAGAGTCTGAGGTGCGTGACTGGGAAGACCACATCATGAACCACCCGACGCGCTGAGATTAAAAAACCCGCCTCGGCGGGTTTTTTATTATGTCGGATGGCGCTGCGCTTACCCGCCCACAAAACCGTAGGCCCGCGCAAGCGAAGCGCCGCCGGGCGAATTAGCGCCCAAATAGATCGCGTTTCTTCGGTTTGAACGGCTGAGCGATCAGCACCAG
The DNA here is from genome assembly GCF_047531125.1 of Enterobacter sp. HK-058-C-ECC. Lineage (NCBI taxonomy): Bacteria > Pseudomonadati > Pseudomonadota > Gammaproteobacteria > Enterobacterales > Enterobacteriaceae > Enterobacter > Enterobacter sp. HK-058-C-ECC. The sequence goes on along the minus strand of NZ_JBLKCH010000002.1, from coordinate 571,842 downwards.
CAGCGCCACGACGAAGTAGGCGGCAAAAATGCCCACCAGCCACTGCGGCATCTCGAGGGTCAGGAATTCCCACTGGCGAACTGAGCAGTCACCGGATGCAACAAACACCTGCGGCAGCCATTTGTCCAGCGGCAGCCAGCTCGGGAAGCGGGCGGCAAAATCGCAGGTCATAAACGGTGACGGATGCAGCTGCATCATGGTGTGCTGCCAGGAGAGTTCAATGCCTTTCCAGGCGCTGTACAGCCAGATCGCGATAGCGGCGTAGCGAAGCGGCGATTTCGGCGCAATTGCGCCCACCAGGCCCGCACCCATAATGCCGAACAGGGCGCAGCGTTCGTAAATACAGAGTACGCAAGGTTTCAGTCCCATCACGTGCTGGAACCATAGCGCCACCATTTCCAGCGCAAAGGCGGTCAGGGCCATTAACAACCACGCTCCGCGACCGCGGGAGCACTGGTTTAAAAATCTCAACATAATCATTTCCCTGGAACATGCTTAGAAATCGCAGTGTAAACGAATTCGTTTTTCGCGCCACCTGTACCTGGCGAAATAAAACGTAATTGGATGTTTATCGTGCGAAAAGGCAAACGGGCAGCGAACTGCCCGAGTTGCAGTATTTACTGCGCCGCAAGTATACCCGCTTGTATCAACCATTGCGTACAGGGAATGAGGGTAATTTTGACGCAAAGCAATCCCACGATCGTGAGCACCAGCGTGTAGGGCAGCGCCATCCACACCATCCGGCCATAAGAAAGACGTATGAGGGGGGCGAGGGCGGAGGTCAGCAGGAACAGGAAGGCGGCCTGTCCGTTTGGCGTCGCCACCGACGGCAGGTTGGTACCGGTGTTGATCGCCACGGCCAGCAGCTCAAACTGTCCGGCGCTAATCACGCCTTGCTCCATGGCCGCTTTGGCCTCGTTGATGTAGACCGTCCCGACAAAGACGTTATCTGAGATCGACGAGAGCAGGCCATTAAACAGGTAAAACAGCGACAGTTGAGCATCCGGCGACGCCTTTAAGACAAAGGCAATAATCGGCGCGAACAGATGCTGGTCGATAATCACCGCCACGACCGCAAAGAAGACCGCCAGCAGGGCGGTAAACGGCAGGGCTTCGGTAAAGGCTTTGCCGATGGCATGCTCATCCGTTACGCCGGTAAAGGTGGTGGCGAGAATAATGACCGACAGGCCAATCAGCCCCACTTCAGCCAGATGGAGCGCCAGCGCGGCGATCAGCCAGACGCCGATGATCCCCTGTGCAATCAGGCGCAGCGTCTCCTGGCGCGTCCGCTGGCGTCGGCTCTGCAGATCAAATTTATGCAGCTCCTGGCGCACCGGCTCCGGAAGTTGTGCTCCGTACCCAAAGAGGCGAAACTTCTCCACCAGCAGACAGGTCGCCAGACCGCAGATCAGCACCGGCACGCTCACCGGCGCCATTCTCAGGAAGAAATCACCGAAGTGCCAGCCCGCCGCTTTGGCAATGATCAGGTTTTGCGGCTCGCCCACCATCGTCATCACGCCCCCCAGAGCGGTACCGACGCCGGCATGCATCATCAGGCTGCGCAGGAAGGCGCGAAACTGCTCCAGTACCTCACGGTTATGCGCATCGACGTGGCTGTCATCCTGCAAATCCTCGCCCGGACGAGAGGAGGCCACGCGGTGATAAATACCGTAAAACCCCACCGCTACGCTTATCACTACCGCGACCACCGTCAGCGCGTCCAGGAAGGCCGACAGGAAGGCAGCCGCAAGGCAAAACGCCAGCGAGAGGAACATTTTCGACGGAATGCTGAGCAGCAGACGCGTGAAGATAAACAGCAGCAGCTGTTTCATAAAGTAGATGCCCGCCACCATAAACATCAGCAGCAGAAGCACTTCAAGATTGGATGCCAGCTCGGCCTTGACGTGCTCAGCGCGGGTCATGCCGATGACGACGGCCTCAAACGCCAGCAGTCCGCCTGGCAGAAGGGGATAACATTTCAGCGCCATCGCCAGGGTGAAGATAAATTCCGCCACCAGCAGCCACCCGGCCATAAACGGGTTCACGCTAAAGAGGAGGGGGTTTACGACCAGGAACACCAGAAGTATAAGTTTGTACCAGTCAGGAGACTGGCCTAAAAAATTGCGCCACAGCGCGCGCCCAAATGAAATTTCCACGACAGACGTCCTTCCCCGTCAAGTAAGACAAAACATCAGTATACGCAAAAATCGCGGGCCGGAGGCGGATAACGCTGCAGTGTAAATTTCACAAAAATGAAACGGCGATCCCTCTTTTCTCTCTTTGCCGCGCTACCTGCCACTGCGTGCCTCTGGTATGATGAGTCCAATTTGCTAAAGCTGTGTAATGGAAATCTCACTATGGTCATTAAGGCGCAGAGCCCGGCGGGTTTCGCGGAAGAGTACATCATTGAAAGCATCTGGAATAATCGTTTCCCTGCGGGGTCCATCCTTCCGGCTGAACGCGAACTCTCTGAACTGATTGGCGTCACTCGCACCACGCTGCGTGAAGTGCTTCAGCGACTGGCGCGCGATGGCTGGTTGACGATCCAACACGGCAAGCCAACAAAAGTGAACAACTTCTGGGAAACCTCCGGGCTGAACATTCTTGAAACGCTGGCGCGTCTCGATCATGAAAGCGTGCCACAGCTCATTGATAATCTGCTCTCCGTTCGCACCAACATCGCGACGATCTTCATTCGTACGGCTTTCCGTCAGCATCCGGAAGATGCGCTTGCGGTACTGGCCAGTGCCAACGAAGTGGAAGATCACGCCGACGCGTTTGCCACCCTCGATTACAACGTCTTCCGTGGGCTGGCGTTTGCCTCCGGCAACCCGGTGTACGGTCTGATCCTCAACGGCATGAAAGGGCTCTACACCCGCATTGGCCGCCACTACTTTGCCAATCCAGAAGCCCGCAGCCTGGCGCTGGGCTTCTACCATAAGCTGAGCAAGCTGTGCTCTGAAGGCCTGCACGATCAGGTTTATGAGACGGTGCGCCGCTACGGTCACGATTCTGGTGAAATCTGGCACCGTATGCAGAAAACGCTGCCGGGTGATTTGGCGATTCAGAGCCGCTGAAATAAAAAACCTCTCGTATGAGAGGTTTTTTTTCGTCGGGTGGCGGCTACGCCTTACCCGACCTACGGGTCTTGTAGGCCCGGTAAGCGTAGCGCCACCGGGCAAAAAAGGCTGCACTACAGCGTATTCAACCGCGCCGGGCAGCGTTCCAGCAGCTCAACGCTCCCGTCTTCATTCTGCTGCTCCAGTTGCACATCAAAGCCCCACAGGCGATGCACATGCTTCAGCACCTCTTTACGCCCTTTATCCAGCGGCGCGCGATTGTGCGGTATATAGCGCAGCGTCAGGGAGCGGTCACCGCGTAAATCCACGTTCCAGACCTGAATATTCGGTTCAAGGTTACTCAGGTTGTACTGGGAAGAGAGGCGAGAGCGGATCTCACGGTAACCCTCCTCGTTGTGGATTGCGGAGATCTCCAGATAGTTGTTGCGGTCATCGTCCAGCACGGTGAAGAAGCGGAAGTCACGCATGATCTTCGGCGACATAAACTGGCTGATGAAGCTCTCATCCTTAAAGTCGCGCATCGCAAAGTGCAGCGTTTCCAGCCAGTCAGATCCGGCGATATCCGGGAACCAGTACTTGTCTTCTTCCGTCGGCGACTGGCAGATACGCTTGATGTCCTGGAACATGGCAAAGCCAAGCGCATACGGGTTAATGCCGCTGTACCACGGGCTGTTGTAAGGCGGCTGGAACACCACGTTGGTATGGCTGTGGAGAAACTCCATCATGAACCGCTCGGTAACTTTCCCCTCGTCATACAGGTGGTTGAGGATGGTGTAGTGCCAGAATGTCGCCCAGCCTTCGTTCATCACCTGCGTCTGCTTTTGCGGATAGAAATACTGGCTCACCTTGCGCACGATACGCAGGATCTCACGCTGCCACGGCTCCAGCAGCGGGGCGTTCTTCTCCATAAAATAGAGCAGGTTTTCCTGCGGCTCGGACGGATAGCGACGCGCTTCGGCGATCGTTTTTTCCTCCTCACGCTTCGGCAGGGTGCGCCACAGCATGTTCACCTGGCTCTGGAGATACTCTTCGCGGCTTTTCTGCCGCGCTTTCTCCTCCTGGAGGGAGATTTTCTGCGGACGTTTGTAGCGATCAACGCCGTAGTTCATCAGCGCGTGGCAGGAGTCGAGCAGTTTTTCCACTTCGTCCACGCCGTAGCGCTCTTCGCAGTCGGTAATGTATTTACGGGCGAAGATCAGGTAATCGACGATGGAGCTGGCATCCGTCCAGCTGCGGAACAGATAGTTATTCTTGAAAAAAGAGTTATGCCCGTAGCAGGCGTGCGCCATCACCAGCGCCTGCATGGTAATGGTGTTCTCTTCCATTAAATAGGCGATACACGGATTGGAGTTGATGACGATTTCATACGCCAGACCCTGCTGGCCGTGCTTATACAGCCGCTCCGTTTCAATAAATTTCTTACCAAACGACCAGTGCGGATAGTTGATCGGCATCCCGACGCTGGAGTAGGCGTCCATCATCTGTTCGGACGTAATGACTTCAATCTGATGGGGGTAGGTATCCAGGCGATACAGTTTTGCGACCCGGTCGATCTCGGCGAGGTAAACATCCAGCAGCTCGAAGGTCCAGTCGGGTCCATCGCTCAGACGTGTGTTGTCCTTGTTCAGGGAATCAATAGTAGCCATTAGCGCGCCCTCGTTGTGGGTGCTCTCTCTGTCTGGAGAGCCTCCTTTCAAGCATAGATCAACGCGTTAAAAAGCGTGCTGAGGCAGAAATTTTTTCTTTGCGATTTCGCGTTTTTGATACGGCAAAAAACGAGCGTCCCTCAGCATATTATGCTGGTTAAAAATAACGCGCAGCAGGAGATCCCAAATTAGCACTATCCCCTGATGCTGGGGGATGTGTGAGGTAAGTCACCATAAAAAAGTCGTATGTTGAATAATATTTTCAACTAGGTTATCAATCTGTAATTAGAAGATTGTTCTTTTGCACATAATGGAGTGGCTATGCGTGTTGTCATACTGGGAAGTGGTGTCGTTGGGGTAACCAGCGCCTGGTATTTAAGTCAGGCGGGACATGACGTCACCGTTATCGATCGTGAGTCAGGCCCTGCGCTGGAAACCAGCGCGGCGAACGCCGGGCAAATCTCTCCCGGCTATGCGGCACCGTGGGCAGCGCCGGGTGTTCCGCTGAAAGCGATTAAATGGATGTTCCAGCGCCACGCGCCGCTGGCCATCAGCCTTGACGGCACGCAGTTCCAGCTGAAGTGGATGTGGCAGATGCTGCGCAACTGCGACACCCGCCACTACATGGAGAATAAAGGGCGCATGGTGCGCCTGGCGGAATACAGCCGCGACTGCCTGAAAGCGCTGCGCGCGTCGACGGGGATTGAGTACGAAGGCCGTCAGGGCGGAACGCTGCAGCTGTTCCGCACGGCGCAGCAGTACGAAAATGCCACCCGCGATATCGCCGTGCTGGAAGATGCCGGCGTACCGTACCAGCTCCTGGAAGCCAGCCAGCTTGGTCAGGTTGAACCGGCGCTGGCGGAAGTAGCGCATAAGCTGACGGGCGGCCTGCGCCTGCCGAATGACGAAACCGGCGACTGCCAGCTCTTTACGCAGCGTCTGGCGCAGATGTGCGAGCAGGCGGGGGTGAAGTTCCGCTTTAACACCGCTGTCGACAAGCTGCTGTCGGAAGGGGAAAAAATTTACGGCGTGAAGTGTGGCGAAGAGGTCATCAAAGCGGATGCTTACGTCATGGCGTTTGGCTCGTACTCCACCGCCATGCTGAAGGGCATTCTCGATATTCCGGTCTACCCGCTAAAAGGCTACTCGCTGACCATTCCGGTAAAAGAGGAGAGCGGCGCACCGGTTTCTACCATTCTGGATGAAACCTACAAAATCGCCATTACCCGCTTCGATAACCGCATCCGCGTAGGCGGCATGGCGGAGATCGTCGGCTTCAATACCGAGCTGCTGAAACCGCGTCGTGAAACGCTGGAGATGGTGGTGGGGGATCTCTTCCCGCGCGGTGGCTTTGTCGAGCAGGCGACGTTCTGGACCGGCCTGCGTCCGATGACGCCGGACGGTACGCCGATTGTGGGGCGCACGCCGTTCAAAAACCTGTGGACCAATACCGGACACGGCACGCTTGGCTGGACGATGGCCTGTGGCTCCGGCCAGCTGCTGAGCGACCTGATTTCCGGACGCACGCCAGCCATTCCGTTTGACGATTTAAGCGCCGCGCGCTATCAATCGGGGTTTACGCCGTCGCGTCCACAGCACCTGCACGGCGCGCATAACTAAGGAGTTGTCATGTCCCGTCCTGTTCTGGCTCAGCTGAACCTGCAGGCCCTGAAGGATAACCTGCAGATTGTTCGCCGGGCGGCACCTGGCGCACGCGTGTGGTCGGTCGTGAAAGCGAATGCCTACGGCCACGGCATTGACCGTATCTGGAGCGCGCTGAGCGCCACCGATGGCTTTGCGTTACTTAATCTGGAAGAGGCCATTCTGCTGCGCGAGCGCGGCTGGAAAGGGCCCATACTGCTGCTTGAGGGCTTTTTCCACGCCGACGATCTGCCGCTGCTGGATAAGTACCGGCTGACCACCAGCGTTCACAGCAACTGGCAGATCAAAGCGATTCAGGATGCGAAGCTCCATGCTCCGCTGGATATCTATCTCAAGGTGAACAGCGGCATGAACCGCCTGGGCTTCCAGCCTGAGCGGGTGCATACGGTCTGGCAGCAGCTGCGTGCGCTGAAGAACGTGGGTGAAATGACGCTGATGGCGCATTTTGCCGACGCGGAAAAACCGGACGGCATTGCCGATGCCATGGTCCGCATTGAGCAGGCGGCAGAAGGGCTGGACTGTCCGCGCTCGCTGTCCAACTCGGCGGCCACGCTCTGGCATCCCGAGGCGCACTACAACTGGGTGCGTCCGGGGATCGTTCTGTACGGCGCGTCGCCCTCGGGCCAGTGGCAGGACATCGCCAACAGCGGCCTGAAGCCGGTAATGACCCTGCGCAGCGAAATCATTGGTGTGCAAACCCTGAAGGCTGGCGACACGGTGGGCTACGGCAGCCGCTATCGGGCAAAGGGCGAGCAGCGGATTGGTATCGTGGCGGGCGGCTATGCCGACGGCTACCCGCGCATTGCGCCGACCGGCACGCCTGTGTGGGTCGATGGTGTCCGCACGGGGACGGTAGGTACCGTATCAATGGATATGCTGGCCGTTGACCTGACGCCCTGCCCGCAGGCGGGTATCGGTTCGCCGGTTGAGCTGTGGGGTAACGAAATCAAAATTGATGACGTTGCGGCCGCAGCAGGGACGGTAGGGTATGAACTGATGTGTGCTCTGGCACCAAGGGTGCCGGTTGTGACAGTGTAACAAATGTTTGCGTCGGGTGGCGGCTTCGCCTTACCCGACCTACAAAATCCTCGAGTATAGGCCGGGTAAGCGTTAGCGCCACCCGGCAAAAAAACCGCTACTCCGCTTCCTCTTCCATCGGCCTCAAACCGACTTTCCTCACAGCGTTATCTTCTTTCTCTGCTACCGTCCAGATCATCCCGGCAAACTCTACCTGATCGCCCACGACCGGGGCAGCGCCAAGCCGCTGCTGGATGATTTCGCCCAGCGTTTGCTGGCTATCTCCGTCTTCAGCACCTTCATCCAGACCGTAAATCAGCGCCACATCGGCAAACCTGGCGCTGGCTTCCAGAATAAAATCGCCGAAGAAACGCTGGTCCAGCGCCACCGGAGGCGACTGGCTGAACAGCTTGCCCAGCGCGGGCAGGTCGCGCTCGCGGCCAATTACGCAGAGAATGTCCCCTTCGCGCAGGCGGGTGCTGCCGGTAGGGTGCAGCAGAACATTGTCGCGGAACAGGGCGGCAATGCGCGTTTCGGCCGGCATGTGCAAATCGCGCAGCGAAGCCCCCACGCACCATTTGTCGGCGCTTAGCTGATAAACGAACTGTTCCCACGGGTTTTCCGGATGGATGTCGAGCCCCACCCGGGAAACCGGCCAGCCCACGGGAGGCACCACCACTTTGGCTTTTTTCGCCGCCCACCCGAGGGACGTTCCCTGGAACAGCAGCGAAATCAGCACCACGAAGAACGCCACGTTAAAGAACAGCCGGGCGTTATCCAGACCCGCCATCATCGGGAAGACGGCAAGGATAATCGGCACCGCGCCGCGCAGGCCCACCCAACTGATGAATATCCGCTCGCGCAGGTTGAAGCCGCGAAACGGCAGCAGGCCTGCAAATACCGACAGCGGACGGGCGAAGAAGATCATCCACGCGGACAGCAGCAGCGCCGGAACCGCGATGGGCAGCAGGTCTGAGGGGGTGACCAGAAGCCCCAGCACCAGGAACATGCCGATCTGCGCCAGCCAGGCCAGACCGTCGAAGTTCTGCAAAATGGCATGCCGGTTGCGAATAGGGCGGTTGCCCATCAGGAACCCGCAGAGGTAGACGGCGAGAATGCCGCTGCCGTCCAGCGCAGTGGTAACGGCAAAAATGAGGATGCCGCCGCTCAGCGCCAGCAACGGGTAAAGCCCCAACGGCAGCGATATGCGGTTGATTGTCTGCTGAAGCAGATAGCCTCCCGCCAGGCCGATGACAATCCCCAGGCCAAACTGCTGCAGGATATGCCACGCAAACGTCCAGCTCAGCCCGCTTTCGTGCTGCTGAATCATCTCGATAAGCGTAATGGTGAGAAACACCGCCATCGGGTCGTTACTGCCGGATTCAATCTCAAGCGTGGAGCCAACACGTTCGTTGAGCCCTTTTCCACCAAGCAGAGAAAACACCGCTGCCGCATCGGTTGAGCCGACAATCGCGCCAATCAGCAAACCTTCCATGATATTGAGATGGAAGAGCCACGCGGCCATCATTCCGGTGAGGCCGGAGGTTATCAACACGCCAACCGTCGCGAGCGACAGCGCGGGCCCTAAGGCCACGCGGAAGGAACTCGCCTGGGTGCGCATGCCGCCGTCCAGAAGGATCACCGCCAGCGCCAGGTTACTCACCATGTAGGCGAAAGGATAGTTATCGAATGGGATACCGCCAATGCCATCAATGCCGGCCAGCATGCCGATGGCGAGGAAAATAACAAGAATAGGTATGCCGAGACGCGATGAAAATGAACTTAATAAAATACTGCTGGTTACAAGGACCGAACCCAGAATGAAAAGGCTGATTATCGCTGCGGCATCCAATGTTCTCTTACTCCCACCTCAATGTTAACGCTGTTACTAAAACCCTAACATATTAACGACGGCAACAGCGTTTTATTAAGGGGGTATAACGGCTTTTTTATGCCTTTATGACAGGATGGCCGCTGATGGTCAGCCGGGAGCCGGACTCATTATGGATCAGGGAGGCGTGCGCCCCCAGCGCCAGGGTGACGGTGCGCTGCTCATGGCCGAAATCCAGACCGGCGATCACCGGAACATCCAGCCGCGAGCGAATGAACTCAATCATGGTTTCCAGGGAGTAACCCGCGTCATAGTCATTCGGGGCAGAGCCGCTGAAGCTGCCCAGCACGATCGCGGACTGGCGCTCAAGAATACCGGCATGATAGAGCTGCAACAGCATGCGCTCGACGCGGAACGGATGTTCGTTGATATCTTCCAGCACCAGAATGCCGTCCTCGATGTGCGGCATCCACGGCGTGCCGATAAGCGAAACCAGCATCGCCAGGTTGCCGCCCCAGAGCTGGCCTTCACATTCCCAGTGCGGTCCATTCCCCTGCCACTCCACGCTGTAGGTGGGATTGCGCAGCGCGCGCCAGAAGTGTTCCACGGTGAACGCATTCAGCTCCGGGGCGCCGAAATTACCGGCCAGCATCGGGCCGCTGAAGGTGATAACGTTATGCAGCGCCAGCAGCCCAAGCTGGATGACGCTGAAATCGCTGTGGCCGCATATCAGCAGCGGATCCTGCTGCTGGCGCTGCGCCAGGCCCTGCCAGTCAATGCTCTCCAGCAGCCTGCTCGCGCCATATCCGCCGCGCACCGCCAGCACTATGCTATTTTCACCCTTCAGGTTGACCAGGCTGTTGATATCATTCAGCCGCTGCGCTTCGGTACCGGCAAAACGCTGCTGGCGGCGGGGGATAATCGTCTGATTTTCTACCCGGTGGCCCGACTCCAGCAAACGCTGAACGCCCCGCTGCGCGGCGTCCTGGTTAATGCAGTAGCCCGACGGCGCGATGAGATGAAACTGAGACATGGCAATTCCTTGCTGAATGAGAAACTAATTGTCTATATCATGCCGCTTATACGCCGCCTGCTTCAAGAGCGGCGCACCGCGATGACCGGCTATAAGGATAGATGACGTGAAATTGAGATGGTTTGCTTTTTTGATTGTTTTGCTCGCTGGCTGTAGTTCAAAACATGATTATCAAAACCCGCCCTGGAACCCGGAAGTGCCGGTGAAGCGCGCGATGCAGTGGATGCCGATCAGTGAACAAGCCGGGAAAGCCTGGGGCGTCAGTCCGCGTCTCATCACGGCGATCATTGCGGTGGAGTCCGGCGGTAATCCCACGCTTGTCAGCAAATCCAACGCGGTGGGGCTGATGCAGCTTAAAGCGTCAACGGCGGGGAAAGAAGTTTACCGCTATATGGGCTGGAGCGGTCAGCCGTCGACCAGCGAGTTGAAGAATCCGGAACGCAACATTTCAATGGGCACGGCCTATCTGAGCATCATGGAGCACGGCGTGCTGAAGGGCATTAAGGATCCGGAGGTGATGCAGTACGCGCTGGTGGTCTCTTACGTTAACGGTGCCGGCGCGTTGCTGAGAACCTTCTCCTCTGACCGCAAAGAGGCGATAGAAGAGATTAACGGCATGGACAAAGACGAATTCTTTGAGCATGTGGCGAAAAATCACCCGGCACCACAGGCGCCTCGTTATATCTGGAAAGTACAGAAAGCGATGGATGCCATGTAATGCCGCAGACGGGCGGCGGTCACGCTGCCCGATGTTCCTTACAAAACCTTATTTGCGCGTTCCCGCGCCTCGCGCTCCAGGGAGTAGATAATGCGCTGCAGCTCGCGCTCTGCGCCGGGCCCGACATTCAGGAAACGGAAGCTCAGACGCGGCGTGGTGATGGTTTCATTTTTGCTGTCCACGACGGTGCGGTCGCTGATGGCAATCAGCTGCGCATCGAAATAAAAGCGCCCCCAGCCCCCCATATCCAGTTCAATTTGCGTGAAACGCATGCCCTCTACCAGTCCGTCAGGCTTCGGCGTATCCATCAGCGCGCCCATACCGCCCAGCGACAGATCGAAGAGACGGAAGCGGATCTCTTTTTTGTCCGGCATTTTGGCCTTGCAGAAGTAAGCGGGATGAAGCGGGGCGTTGATGCGGAAATATTCGCGACGCTGGACAAACCAGAGATTGCCAGGAAGGGGGGTCACAAAGGCCGGAAGCCCCTGATATTCGCTCAGTTCCAGTCGCGACAGGACAAACTCCACTTTGGCACCCTGCGTTTCGGCCATCACGGCGATATTCTCCGCCTTCAGCGCCGCGCGGTTTTCATACTCCTGGCTGCCTAAATCAATCACCAGCCGCTCCTGCGAGGCGTCAAGGATCTTGCTGATGAACTGATTATTCGACCAGCTGATGCGCAGCGGCACTTCACCTTTTTGCAGGTCGCGTAATACCCCTAATACAGCCAGCGGATTTTGCTTGAGGAACTGCTCACTGTAATGACTCACGCCGGATGGCTCCTTGATAGATGACAGACTGTCTTAGCGTTATCGGCAATCTGCGATGAAACTTAATACAAACCGGTGAGTTTTTTTTGCCTGTTTAGACAAAGATAAGTCGGTGAGAAGAAAATGATTTTCCGGCGATGACCTATACTTACGTTAGCTGTGCAGAAGGTTTTCTGCGCATGCGTTAAACCTGCAAGAGGGCATCGCTATGGGTATCATCGCCTGGATTATCTTTGGTCTTATTGCTGGCGCTATCGCGAAATTGATCATGCCGGGAAACGATGGCGGCGGCTTTATTTTGACCTGTGTACTCGGGGTCGTTGGTGCGGTTGTGGGCGGCTGGCTGGCGACGATGTTTGGCTTCGGAGGCAACATAAGTGGTTTTGACCTGCACAGTTTTCTGGTTGCTGTCGTGGGCGCCATTGTGGTGCTGGGCATATTCAGGTTACTGCGACGAGCATAACATGACGTAAACGGCTCTCTGCGGAGGGCCGTTTTTTTGCCTGCGCATTGATTTGTTAATCTAAATGATAATAATTGTCGTTCCGTATCGCATCTAACAACAAGACGACATTATGACTCCTTCACGTTTTACGCTATGCGCCCTGGCAGGCGCCGTCTCGCTCGCACTGCACGTTCCGGCATTCGCCGAAGAATCCACTATCGTCGTCACCGGCGCAGAGCAGGGCAGTGCGCTGCCGGCCTGGACGAACAGCGCCACGAAATCGGCCGTTGCTGAAAGTAAAACGCCGCAGGTCATCACGACCCTCTCTGCGCCGGAAATTGACAAGCGCCATGCGAATTCCGTGAATGAAATCCTGCGCTATGCGCCAGGGGTCTCAACCGAGGTGCGGGGGAATACCTCCTACATGAGCGAATATAAAATTCGTGGCTTTACCGTCGACCAGGAGTTCTACAACGGGCTGCAGCTGCCCTATAACGTCACCGGCAATACCAAAGCCCGCATCGATCCGCTGTTGATTGACAGCGTTGATATCCTGAAAGGCCCCTCATCGGTTCTCTACGGCGGCGGCTCGCCGGGCGGGCTGGTGAATATCCAGAGTAAAAAGCCGCAGCGAGAAGCGCGAACCGAACTCGGATTTAACACCGGCAACCGCAACCTGAAAGAGGGCTATCTCGACTCAACCGGGCAGATCGCCGATAGCGACTGGAACTACCGTCTGCTGGGGAAAGCGACGGAAAATGACGATCAGCCGCACACCACCCGGTATGAAAACTACCTGGTTGCCCCGTCCGTCACCTGGCAACCCGACAGCAAAACCCGCCTGACTCTGGATGCGCTGGCGCAGAACTCCCCAAGCCTGACGCCGTCGAACCCGCTGCCGCTCGCCTACCTGCGCTCGAAATACGCGGGCAAGCGCGACTACGCCGGTGATGAGTGGAACGGATTTAAGCAGCGCCAGTGGATGCTGGGCTACAGCTTTGAACATGCGTTCGACAGCGGCTGGGGCTTTAACCAGAAGGCGCGCTATTTCGACGTCGATACGCATCAGCGCAGCGTCTATGCGACGGGCACGGGAAGCGAGGTCTATCAGCTCAACCGCTTTGCCTACACCACCGATGAAGATCTGCAGAGCTTCAACATCGATAACCAGGTGACGAAAACCGTGGCGCTGGGCGACTGGCAACACCATCTGCTGGCCGGGTTTGACTATCAGAAGCTGAATTCCCATTTCCACTACCGTTACGCGTCGGCCACGCCGGGCATGGATATGCGCAACCCTGACTATTCGCAGATCGGCGAAAGCGCGCTGGGCCTGTATACCGCCCAGAAAAACCGTCTGAGCTATCAGCAGAACGGCTACTACCTGCAGGATCAGGTGGAGTGGGGGGGCTTAAATCTGCTGGGCAGCCTGCGCTACGACGATTATCGCTCCGTGACCACCAATTATCTGCAAAACGGTGATAAGGACTGGGTCTCTCAGGATCGCGTCACCAAACGCCTGGGCGCGCTTTACGCTTTTGATAATGGTCTGTCACCGTTTATCAGCTATTCCGAAGGCTTTGCACCGGTGTCGCCGAAGGGAACGCTCGCGGCGAAAGACGTCAAACCGACCACCAGCAAGCAGGTGGAGGGCGGCGTGAAATATCTGCTGGCCGACTACGCCACCACCTTTACCGCCTCGGTGTTCAACATCCGTCAGAAAAATGTCGTCACCTCCGATCCGGGCTTCCTGAACTATCGTCAGACCGGGGAAGTGGAGTCTAAAGGGGCAGAACTCTCCGCCATCAGCCGCCCGACGGACAACCTGACGCTGATTGCTAACTATGCCTACACCCACGCGATCAATACGGAAGATGATAAGTACAAAGGGAAACGTCCAACGCAGGTGCCGGAGAATGCCTTCAATCTCTGGGGGGATTACACCTTTGAGAACACGCCGCTGAAAGGGCTGATGCTGGGGGCGGGGGCGCGCTATACCGGCCCGATGGAAATCTCACCCGCTAACGATGCGGGTAAGCTGGGCGGTACCACCCAGTACGATCTGGCGGCATCCTATCGGATGGGCGAAATCCTGCCTTCGCTGGCAGGGCTGACGCTCAAGGCCAGTGCGCAGAACATCACCAACAAAGAGACGCTGACCTGCTACGACGCGACCAACTGCTGGATTGGGCGCGACAGAACGTATCAGTTAGGGGCGAGTTACAGTTTCTAAGCAAAGCCCTGTGAGTTTAAAAAGTAGGCCGGGTAAGGCGTAGCCGCCACCCGGCAATACTCACTTACTGCGCCGTCGCCTTCACCGGCGCCACCTCATCATTCGCGGCAGGCCGATTCTCCGGCACGCTGTCGCACGGTTTCTCTTTCGGGCAGACCCGATCCAGCATCTTCAGCGTCACCCCGTTGCTCCAGCCGAAGCCGTCCTGCAGCGGATACTCGCCGCCGCCGCCGCCCGTACCGGTTGTCGACACGTCGTATTTCTCGACCAGTTTCTTTTCCCGGTCATAAGTATGCTGAACGTTTTTCAGGAAGCGCCAGGTCACATCCATTGAGACCTTTTCTTGCCCGTAATTCTGCAACCCTTCCGCCGCCACCCATTGCAGCGGGGCCCAGCCGTTTGGCGCATCCCATTGCTGACCGCTGTTGACGGTGGTGGTCGCTATTCCGCCCGGCTGCAGCAGACGTGAGGAGGTTGCCGCGGCGACTTTATCGGCACGATCCTGCGCCGCCGCCTTCACGTAAAGCGGGAACAGGGCCGCAGCCGTGAGCTGATTGCGTACCTTCTTACTCTTCAGATCGTAATCGGCGTACCAGCCCTCTTTGTCATTCCACAGGTGGCTCTCGATGGCTTTCTGGCGCGCGGTGGCCAGCGCCTCATACTTGTTTGCGCTGGCGGCATCGCCGCTTTCCTGGCTTGCCCGGGCCAGCAGTTTTTCCATCTTGAACATCAGGGCATTCAGGTCCACGGGCACAATGCTGGTGGTCCGGATGGTGCCGAGTTTTTGCGGATCGTCCATCCAGCGGGAGCTAAAGTCCCATCCCGAGGCCGCGGCGGAACGCAAATCACGGTAGATCTCGGTTGCCGGTCGGTTAGGGTTACTTTTCGCGGTATTCACATCGTCAAGCCAGGACTCCGGGCGCGGGGTGTCGCGATCGTCCCAGTAGCGGTTGAGGATCGCGCCGTCATCCAGTTTCACCACGCGTTTGCTGGCCTGGCCCGGCTGCAGGGCATCGACGCCGTCCATCCAGTAGGCATACTCTTTCTCCATCTGCGGACGATATTTCTTCAGCGTGTCGCTGTCATGGGTCGCCAGCAGTTCAACCATCAGTGAGAAAAACGGCGGCTGGGAGCGGCTCAGGTAATAGCTGCGGTTGCCGTTGGGAATGTGGCCGAAGGTGTCGATCTCATACGCAAAGTTATCCACCATGTCGCTGATTTTGTCCCAATGATCGCTCTCAGCCAGGCCCAGCATGGTGAAATAGCTGTCCCAGTAGTAGACCTCGCGGAAACGACCGCCGGGCACAACGTAAGGCTTCGGTAACGGCAGAAGGGAATCCCATTTGTTGCTGGCTTTATTGGTGGTGCGCGTCAGTACGGGCCAGAGATCGTCAATGTGCTCACGTAACGATTGCCCCGCCGGTGGAACATACTTTTCTCCCTCTTCTGGGAGGGTGAAATTCATCTCGACAAAATGGCGCAGGTCAAAGCTGGACTGCGCATGCTGCATCCTGTAATCCGCCAGAATCATCAGCGGGTCACTTTTGGGGACTGCATCCGCAAAGGTTTTTTGATCGGGAAACAGTTTAGCGCTTTGCACATCATTGAAGAGGGGCCCCAGTAAAATATCGGGCGGGGTTGTCTGAGTCGCAGGCTGTTCGTTGGCATAGCCAAACGTTGCGACACCGAGCAGCGCGCCTCCCAGCGCGAGATGTAAACAAGCGGGGCGCAATGTACGAGGTTTTATCATCTTTTCGTCTCCTGTCTTTACCGGGCAGCGTGACCGCTGTTGTCAATCACCTGAAAACCTTAGACGAATATTGCCCGCTTCGCGTGTTGAATATCCCATTTTGCGCAGAACCAGACAAATTACCGCGTTCTCAGGCAGGCTGCAGGACGTTTGATAATTTGTTGTGGGAATGAAACCGGTCTAATTATTATCTTAAATAATTATATTTGTATTTTATATAATTAACGTCGGGCAAGTCGATGAAATAATAATGTGAGGCGGGTTGTGTTTCTCTCGTTAATAATAAATGAATTATTCTGCCCGGTTCACACAAGTTAAAATTCGTAATTCAGTTATCAAAAAACATAATAGCGTTCCTGACTGTATTTGTACGAAATGGCGAAACTCAATCATTGGGTATTTCCTTTTTAATCAGGACGGAATCTATGAAATTAAAGAAAATGGTCATATTGACAGGTGCGCTCTATTCCGGGGCGCTTTTAGCCGCCCAGTCCTCAGCAAGCGTGGAGGAAAAGCTGGCGCAGCTGGAAGCGCAAATCGAAGTGCTTAAGCAGCAACAGGCGACGGTACAGCAGGCAGCGACGGTCACCGTGCAGTCAGAGGAGCCGGTCAACAACGAGGCGCCACCCAAACTGACGCTGTCGGGTTTTGGCGATATTAAATTTTATGGTGACGTTGAGCTTAATATGGATGCCGCCAGTAAAACGGGTAGCCTGACGTCTGTTAAGCAAAGCGCTAATAACGACTGGGCACCCGGGGATAAAGAACGCTGGGATATTAATGGCCGTATTCTGCTGGGTTTTGATGGTTATCGTAAAATGAATAACGGAAATTATGCCGGATTCTCCGTTCAGCCGCTCGGCGATCTTGCTGGGCAAATGTATCTGGATGACGCCGTATTTTTCTTCGGTTCTGAAAAAGACTGGGAAATTAAGGTTGGTCGCTTCGAAGCGTATGATATGTTTCCGCTCAATCAGGATACCTTTGTGGAATACTCGGGCAATACGGCAGATGACCTTTACAGCGACGGCTACGGCTATATCTATATGCTGAAAGAGGGGCGTGGCCGAACCGACAGCGGCGGTAACTTCCTGGTGAGCAAAACGCTGGACAACTGGTATTTCGAACTGAATACCCTGTTTAAGGACGGCAGCGATCTGTACGTCGATCAGCGTTATCACGGCGCGGAGCTTGAGAACGATAAAAACGTCGCCTACGTGCGCCCGGTTGTCTCATGGCAGAGCGGACCGTTTTCAACCGCGTTCGCTATGGAGACCAACCTGGTAAACAACGCTTACGGCTATCGTGACGATGCCGGGCGCTGGGTCGATCAGTCAGACCGGACCGGCTACGGGTTTACTATGACCTGGGACGGACTTAAAACCGATCCGGAAAACGGGGTGGTCATGAACTTCAACACGGCTTACTTGGACGCCACGGGCGAAACCGATTTTACCTCAGGCATCAATGCCCTTTGGCGTAATTTTGAGCTGGGCTATATCTATGCTCATAACGAAATCGACGAGTTTAATACTTCAACCTTTGACGCCGAGTGTGAAAACGACTGCTGGATAAGCGACCCGGGCGAGTACGACATTCATACCATCCATACGTCGTACCTCATTCCGAACGTCATGAAGATGAAAAACTTCAATATCTATCTGGGCGCGTATGCGTCCTGGGTCAACGCCTCTCCAAAAGAGGGTGACAATAAAAACGACGATCGCTACGGCGGACGCGTACGCTTTAAATACTATTTCTGATGCCGTACGCCAGTCAGGCTTCTTCCGGAGTCTGGCTGGCTTCCCGCAGCGTGCCCGGCGCATGGCCAATGATGCGCTTAAATGCCCGGCTAAAAGCCGCCAGCGATCCGTAACCCAGCCGCAGCGCGACGGTTTCGATCGGCTGGTTTTCATGACGAATATACTGAATGGCCAGCCGCATTCTCAGCTCGCTGAGATATTTTGCCGGGGTCGTTCCCGTCGCCGCGAGAAACCGTTCCGCGAAAACGGATCGGGAAGTCCCGGCTTCTTTTGCCAGATCGGCGACGCTCCAGTTCAGGCCTGGCTGCTGGTGCATAGCGTAAATGGCCCGGCTCAGGCGCGGGTCGCGTAGCACCTGCACCCAGCCGGTGGCTTTGCCACAGCCGCCTTCAACCCAGCCCCGCACAATTAACGCCGCCACCACATCGGCCAGCCGCGCAAGGATCCCGGCATACCCGGCCTGACGCGCCGCGGATTCCCGCTCCATTGCCGCCAGCAGCGGATGGATTTCCGGCCAGGTGGACATCAGCCGGCTGACCATCATCACTTCCGGCATCGCCTTGATCAGCGGCTGCATGCCGCCCAGCTCAAAATCCATGCATCCGCTAAAGATAAGGGTGTTCTCGCTCTCCGGGCAGGGCTCGCAGGTGATAGCACAGACCGAGCTGCAGATAGGCTCGCTCGGAAAGGCGTTGACAGGGGTAAGGGTGGCCTGTTCGTCAGAGAGCAGGGCATGAGAATTTCCGCCGGGAATAAAGAGGGCGTCGCCACCGCTCAGTTCGAACGTTGCACCGCTCTCCATGCGCAACAGGGCGCTACCGTGGCTCACAAAATGAAACTGCGCCCTGCCGGGAGCCTGATGAAACGCGACGCCAAATGGCGCACTGGCTTCAATCCGCCGGTATTTCACGCCTGACAGGCGCATGCCGCGTAAAAGTTCGCTGATCAAATCGGGTGACTGTACGGTCATGGCGCAAATCCGGACGAATAATCAATAAGTGGAGATTATATGTCATAGATCGTCCAGGGTGAACCTTCTATTCTTTTGCGACACTAGTCACATTTTTATAACGGGAGATCAACAGATGAGTTCATGTGTCGCGGCGAGCGAGGCGGTAGCGCCTGCAAAACCCGCCTGGCGGGCCGTCTATTCACTGGGGCTGGGGGTATTTGGTTTGATTACGGCCGAATTTCTGCCCGCCAGCTTGTTAACCCCCATGGCCGCGAGCCTGGGCGTTACCGAGGGGATGGCTGGACAAGCCGTCACCGCCACCGCGCTGGTGGCGCTGGTCACCGGACTGCTGATCACCCCGGCAACCAAGAGTATCGACCGCCGCTGGGTTCTGATGTTTTTCTCGGTGCTGCAAATTATCTCCAGCCTGCTGGTGGCCTTTGCGCCCAATCTGCACGTCCTGCTAATGGGGCGCCTGCTTCTGGGGATAGCGATCGGGGGATTCTGGGCGATGTCG
Organism: Enterobacter sp. HK-058-C-ECC; assembly: GCF_047531125.1. Classification (NCBI taxonomy): domain Bacteria; kingdom Pseudomonadati; phylum Pseudomonadota; class Gammaproteobacteria; order Enterobacterales; family Enterobacteriaceae; genus Enterobacter; species Enterobacter sp. HK-058-C-ECC. Next base: position 552,425 of record NZ_JBLKCH010000002.1, on the reverse strand, counting down.
ACGGCCACGACGATGCGTCTGGTTCCGGCAGATAAAGTGCCGAAAGCGCTGGCGGTGATCTTCTCCAGCGTATCGATTGCCACGGTAGTCGCGGCGCCGCTGGGCAGCTATCTGGGCAGCCTGATCGGCTGGCGCAACGTCTTTGTGCTCTGCATTCTGCCGAGCATGCTGGCGCTGCTGTGGCAGCTCTGGGTGCTGCCGTCCATGAAGCCGGAGAGCAGCGGTAGCCTGAGTACGCTGTTCCGCGTGCTGCGCCGTCCGGGGATGATCGGCGGCATGCTGGCAACCATCCTGATCTTCAGCGGCCATTTCGCTTTCTTTACCTACCTGCGTCCGTTCCTGGAGACGGTAGGACAGGCGAGCGTGGAGACCATTTCACTGATCCTGCTGGGCTTTGGTATCGCCAACTTTGTGGGCACCTCCGTGGCCGGGCATCTGCTGGCACGTAATCTGCGCCTGACGCTGGCGCTGGTGCCGTTTGCGATGGGCGTTCTAGCGCTCATGATGGTCGCCTTTGGTCATCTGGCCATGCTGGACGGGCTGCTGGTCGCACTGTGGGGCTTTGCATTTGGCCTGGTTCCGGTGGGCTGGTCCACCTGGCTTGCGACCACTGTTCCGGATGAAGCCGAAAGTGCAGGGGGGCTGCTGGTGGCCTCAATCCAGCTGGCGATAAGCGCCGGTGCGGCCGGAGGTGGGGCAGTGTTTGATCTTAACGGCGCCAGCGGCGTGTTCGCGGGCAGCGGTTTCCTGCTGGTAACGGCGATGGTGATTGTGTTTATGGGTGTGAAAGTGAAAGCGGAGTGATTTTTTGCCGGGTGAGCGTTCGTGCCACCCGGCCTCAGGTTTACAGCCCTTTCTTATCCATCAATACCGCCAGATCCACCAGGCGGTTAGAGAAGCCCCATTCGTTGTCATACCACGCCAGGATCTTCACCATGTTCCCGCCAATGACCAGCGTGGAAAGCCCGTCGATAATTGACGATCGCGGGTCGCCCTGGTAATCGCTGGAAACCAGCGGTTCATCGCTATAACCCAGGATATCTTTCAGGGGGCCGCTGGCGGCCGCGTTGCGGAACGCGTCATTCACCTCTTCGGCGGTCACGTTGCGGCTCAGCGTCACGGTTAAATCGACAATCGATACCACCGGCACCGGCACGCGCAGGGAGTACCCGGTCAGCTTGCCGTCCAGGGAGGGGATCACTTTCCCCAGCGCTTTCGCCGCGCCGCTGGAGTAGGGCACAATCGACAGCGCCGCCGCGCGGGCGCCGCGCAGATCTTTTTCCGGCTGATCGTGCAGCGCCTGGCTGTTGGTGTAGGCGTGCGTCGTGTTCATCAGGCCATGCTCAATTCCGAACTGCTGGTGCAGCACCTGAGCGGCCGGTGCCAGACCGTTCGTGGTGCAACTCCCGTTGCTTACCACCGCGTGCCGGTCGGGATCGTACTGGTCATGGTTGACGCCCATCACAATTGTCAGGTCGTCGTTTTTCGCGGGAGCGGAAATGATGACGCGCTTAGCGCCGCCGTGGGTGATATGCACCGCCGCTTTCTCCCGTTCAGTGAAGAAGCCGGTGGCTTCAATCACCATGTCTACCCCGGCATCACGCCACGGGATATTCGCCGGATCGCGTTCGCTAAATACGGCGATCCGCTGGCCGTCTACCTGCAGCGCGCCGTCAGCCGCTTCAACGGGCGCGGGCAGCTTGCCCAGAAGGGAATCATGTTTCAGCAGATGGGCGAGGGTTTTACTGTCTGTCAGATCGTTGATGGCCACAATCTGAAGCGCCGGGTTGCCCAGCGCCGCGCGCAGGACATTACGTCCGATACGGCCGAAACCGTTAATACCGATCTTAACCATGGTGCACTCCTTATCTCTGTTGTCTGGAGTCACTGTAGGCGTCGGGTCGCTTGGCGTAAACGACAAAAAAGGATCAGATTACGCCATCTTGCGGCAGTGAAAGCGCTGGCGGTATTCGCCGGGCGTGAGGTGAAGCTGTTTCTCAAAGATGCGGCGCAAGTTAATGCTGGTACCAAAGCCGCTTTGCTCAGCAACGCGCTCAAGGGGATCGCGGGTCTGTTCAAGCAGCTGGCGGGCGGCGGCCAGACGCGCCTCGGTCACGTAGCGGGCAGGCGAGACCCCGGCCTCGCGGGTAAACACGCGGGTGAAGTTACGCGGGCTCATCGCCGCTTTCTCGGCCAGGTTCTCCACGCACAGATCGGCGGTGAGGTTCTGTAGGATCCAGCTTTGCACCTCGCCTATCGGTCCTGCTGTGCCGGGCTGCTGCAGGCTGTAGCGGCTGAACTGCAGCTGTCCGCCGGGACGTCGCAGATACATCACCATATCCTGCGCCACGTCGCGGGCGAGGGTAAATCCGTAGTCGTCCTCCACCAGCGCCAGGGTCAGGTCGAACCCGGAACTCACGCCGCCAGAGGTCCAGATGGGGCCGTCCTGAATGTAGAGTGGGCCGCCTTCGACGGTGATAGCCGGATATAGGGTTTGCATGGTCTCCAGCAGCCGCCAGTGGGTGGTGGCGCGACGACCGTCCAGCAAGCCGGTCTGGGCCAGCAGCATCGCGCCGCCGCAGATAGAGGCGATCCGCCGGGCGTGCGGCGCAGCGAGGTGCAGCCAGTCGACTACGGCGGTGCTCTCCTGCTCGTTCATACCGCGTCCGGTGATGATAATGGTGTCCAGCGGTTCGCGCGGATCCAGCTCCGGAAGCCGATAGTCCGCCAGCAGGTTCAGACCGGACTGGCCGTGGATCACCTGGTGAGGCTGCGTGGTGGCGATGATAATCCGGTAGCGGGGCTGCGCAAGCCCTTCCGGATGCAGCCGGTTGGCCTGCATCAGAATGTCGGCGATACCGGCGGCTTCAAACAGCATGCCGCCGTCGGGAACGATAATCAGGATCTTCTTCATGACCTGAAAAGTACCTTTAATACAGAATAAGTCAAGCGACGCGTGCGCTCTGTGTTTCTGGCAAAGCAAAGCGATTTAAGTTCTTTGTTATTTCAGGCGTAATCCCCGATCTTCAGGGCTCTGTCTCTGGCGAAACGGCGTCTGAAGGAATGGGTAAACGAAGCTCCCTCTATTTACATCCACAACAACGCAATCAAATCCACCGCCTCGCGTCGGGTGTCTTGTGGCGAAGCGAACTGCCCACCTGGCTGGTAATGTTCACGATTTATGCGGGCTGGTTTGCCACGCTGGCGTTCTGGCAAACGCTCGGCCTGCTGCCCGCCACGCTGCTGCTCATCGGGTTTACCGCCTGGTATATGTCCCTGCAGCATGAGCTTATCCACGGGCATCCCACCCGTTTTGCCTGGCTTAACCAGCTGTTCGGCACGCTCCCGCTGGCGGTCTGGTACCCGTACGGCCTGTACCGGGATTCCCATCTGGCCCACCATCGGTACGATAGCCTGACCCATCCGGTGGATGACCCGGAGTCGTACTATTTTACCGAGGCGAGCTGGACGCGCTTTTCCCCCTGGCAGAAGCGCCTGATTCGGGCCCGAAATACCTTTGCCGGGCGGCTTCTGCTGGCGCCGCTGCTGGATATCGTCCAGACGCTGGGCAGCGCCGTGGCGGCGTTTCGTCATTTTCACCTGCGGGCGATGACAATGTGGCTGGTTCACATCACGCTGCTGGCGGCACTCTTCGCCTGGATGACGCACGTTGGTTTTTCACCCGTCTGGTTTGTGCTGGCGGTCAGTTATCCGGCGCTGGCGCTGACCAAGGTACGATCGTTTTTCGAACATCGTGCGGCGGACGATCCGCTGGCGCGCTCCGTCATTAACGAGGCCGGGCTGTTCTGGCGGATACTGTTTTTAAATCTCAACTATCATTCAGTACATCATGATCTACCGGGCGTGCCGTGGTACGGACTGAAGGCGATCTACCAGCAAAACCGGGAGGCGTACCGGGAGCGAAACCGCGGTTTTCTGGTCAGGGGCTACGGTGAATGGCTACGCCGGTTCTGGCTCAGTCCCGTCGACGTCACCGTTCACCCCGGAAAGCAACAGGGAGAAGGGTATGAGTAACCTGCTGGCGTTTCCCATGTATGCGGTGGATCGCGCCGACACGCGCGCGCTCTGGCTGGCGGTAAAGGGGCTGCTGGTCGCACGCGGTGTGCCAGTCGATGATCTCCCCGACGGGCCGGAGTCCGATCTGCTCACGCACTGGCAACAGCCCAGGCTTATCCTCAGCCAGACCTGCGGTTACCCGCTGGTCACGCAGCTTCCGGACGTGCAGGTTGTCGGCTGTTTTCACTACGCGGCCCCGGGCTGCGAAGGGATCCAGTACCGCAGCTTTCTGGTGGTGCGCGAGGAGGATCGGCATCTCACGCTGGCGGATTTTCGCGGCCGAAGGGCGGTCTGTAACTCTGCGGACTCGCAGTCCGGCTACAATGCGCTGCGAAAAAAAATAGCGCCTCTGACGGCTGACGGTCCGTTTTTCGCGCAAACGTCCTTTAGCGGCAGCCATCGCCAGTCGCTGAAGGATGTCAAACGCGGAGCAGGGGATATCGCGGCCATCGACAGTGTCACCTGGGCACTGCTGCAGCGTCACGAACCGGAAGGTCTGACGGGGCTGGCGGTCATTGACCGTACCCCGCTGACGCCAGGGCTGCCGCTCATTACCTCGCCCCACACTTCGCCTGACACCCTGAACGCCCTTCGCGATGCGCTCCACGCGCTGGTGAGTTTGCCGGAACACCGGGCCGTTTGCGACGCGGTACTGATTGAGGGGTTTAGCGTCGTGACGCGTCAGGCCTACGCCTCATTGCTGGCGTGATAAATCTCCTGCGCGTCGGTAAAGCAGCGTAGCGCCAGCGAGGAGACCGGTTTTTGCCTGCGCATAATCAGGCCGACAGGGGCCTCAATGTTCGCATCGGCGATGGGGACAATCCTGAAATGGCTGTTCAGATCTTCCAGTCCGTTGTTCAGCGGCATCACGGCGCAGCATACGCCGCTTTGCACCGCCTGAATGATCTGGAACGTGGAGTCGCTCTCGAAAACGGACCTCGGTTCAATGCCAGCAGACTGAAAGCTGGACTCCATATGCGCCCGGTAATGCATCCCTTTGGTCAGGAACCCCAGCGGAAAATCCGTCAGGTCACGCCAGGTCAATTTCTCCTGGCCGAGCTGGAAATGGCGGACGTCGTGCAGCAGGCCCATCTTCGTTTTGGGAAGCTGGATAATATCGAACTGGCTGGTGTCGATGCTGTTGAGATAGCAAATCCCCAGCTCAAGCTGATTGCGGCTGACGCCGTCGGCAATCTGCGCGGAGGACATGGAATAGAGGCTATAGGTCAGCTCCGGGTATTTTTGCGTCAGCAGGCGAATAAAGATCATCGGATCCACACTCGCCAGCGGCACCATCCCCAGACGGAGTTCCCCCACCACCTGGCCTTTGCACAGCGCGGCTTCCGCCTGTAGCCCGTCATGCGCGGCCAGCAGCGCGCGGGCCCATGCGAGGATGCGTTCACCCTCCGGCGTAAACCCTTCAAAGCGCTGCCCGCGCACAATCAGCACCAGCCCCAGCTCCTCTTCCAGGCTGCGGATGCGCATGGAGAGGGTCGGCTGGGTGATGTTGCACTGCGAGGCCGCCTTGCCAAAATGGCGGGTCTCGTCGAGCGCGATTAAATATTTTAACTGTTTAATATCCATCGTTTTCTCTGCGCGAACAGCCTTACAGCATGCGGATCTCTTTTGAGCGCAGGGTGATGCGAACCGGAACGGATTTATACGACGGCGTACCGCTGTCCTTATCCAGATAATCAAGCGGTACCAGCACGTTGGCCTCCGGATAATAGGCCCCCACGGTCCCCGGCGCGATGTTGTACGCCACCACGGTAATGTCTTCCAGACGCTGTCCGTTGCCGGGCAGGGCGGTTTCGATATCCACGCGGTCGCCGTGCTCCAGCCCTGACTGCGCCATATCGTCTTCGTTCATAAACAGCACGTCGCGACGGCCAAACACGCCACGGTAGCGGTCATCCAGCGCGTAAATGGTGGTGTTGTACTGGTCGTGGCTGCGCAGCGTGATCAGGCGCAGAACGTGCTCACCTTCACCGCTGGCGTTCTCATGTACGCCGTCGAAGACCGAGAACATCGCTTTTCCCGTCGCCGTTGGCCAGAGACGTTGCGTTGGCGGCAGCGGCATACGGAAGCCGCCGGGAACGCGGATCCGCGCGTTGTAGTTCTCAAAGCCCGGAATGGTCTGCTCGATCAGATCGCGGATGCGGTCGTAATCCTCAACCAGCGTCATCCAGTCTACGCGGGTATCCGGCAGGGTGGCTTTCGCCATGCCCGCGACGATAGCGGGTTCTGACCGAAGCAACGGCGAGGCCGGTTTTAACTTGCCGGATGAGGCATGGACCATCGACATCGAGTCTTCGACGGTAATGGACTGGCGGCCGGTGGCCTGAATATCCAGCTCGGTACGGCCAAGACACGGGAAAATAAAGGTCTCTTTGCCCACCAGCAGATGGGTACGGTTCAGCTTGGTCCCGACGTGAACGCTCAAATCGAGGGAGCCCATGGCCGGAAAGCCGCGTTCATGATCGGGCATCGCCACCGCAAAATTACCGCCGAGGCAAATGAGCGCTTTTGCGCGGCCGTCGATCATCGCCTGCGTGGCCTGCACCGCGTCATGGCCGTGGTGAGACGGTGGCTCAAAGCCGAATACATCCTTCAGACTGTTCAGGAAGGCTGGCGTGGGTTTCTCGCTAATCCCGACGGTACGGTTCCCCTGCACGTTTGAGTGACCGCGCAGCGGGCATATTCCCGCGCCGGGCTTGCCGATATTCCCACGCATCAGCAGCACGTCAGCGATCAGGCGGACGTTAGCCGTCCCTTTATTGTGCTGGGTAATGCCCATCCCGTAGGTAATGATGGTGGCATTCGATTTCGCATAGGCCTCAGCCACCTGTTTGAGCGCCGCCTGGCTCAGACCCGACTCGCGCTCAATGTCGTCCCAGCGGGTTTGTGCGATATCGTCGGCAAAGTCCTCAAAGCCCTGGGTGTGTTCGGCAATAAACGCGCGATCGAGCACGTCCCCGCGTTCGGCCTCCATTTCCAGCAGGTGTTTGGCAATCCCTTTCAGCGCGGCGGCATCGCCTCCGGCCTTCACCTGGAAATAGGTCGAGGCGATATCCGTGGAGCTGTAGGTCGCCATTTCAATCACGCTCTGCGGATCCGCAAAACGTTCCAGGGCGCGCTCGCGCAGCGGGTTAAAGACGATAATCGGCACGTTGCGGCGGGCCAGCTCGTGGAGGGTCCCCATCATGCGCGGATGGTTAGTGCCGGGGTTATGGCCGATGGAGATCACCAGTTCAGTCTTATCAAAGTCATCCAGCGAGACGGTCCCTTTCCCAATCCCGATCGAACGGGGCAAACCGACGCTGGTGGCCTCGTGACACATATTCGAGCAGTCGGGGAAGTTGTTGGTGCCATATTCGCGAGCAAACAGCTGGAACAGATAAGCCGCTTCGTTAGAGGCGCGTCCGGAGGTATAGAACTCGACCTGGTCCGGTTCGAGCCCGCGCAATACTTCGCCGATGCGTTGAAACGCCGCGTCCCAGTCGACGGGGCGGAAGGTGTCGCTCGCCCGATCATAGCGCAGGGGGTGCGTGAGTCGACCGTAGCCTTCCAGCTCAAAGTCCGATTTTGCCAGCAGCGAGGAGACGCTGTTTTCGGCCAGAAACGCGGGGGTGACGCGTTTGCTGGTCGCTTCCCAGGTCACCGCTTTGGCGCCGTTCTCGCAGAACTGGAACGTCGATTTGTGTTCTTTATCAGGCCACGCGCAGCCCGGGCAGTCGAAGCCGTCAGGTTGGTTGGTGCGCAGCAGCGTCGCGGGGGCGTCAAGGGTATCCATTTGGGTGCGTACCGCAATGGCCGTTGCTTTCAATGCGCCCCAGCCGCCAGCAGGGCCGTCATAGTGTCTGATGCCTGGCACCGAGCGTCTTTTCTTGTTCATACCCACTCCTGATTTGTTCGATCACACAACGCCTGAGCTCAAAAAATCACTGACGAGAGCAATAGGTGAAAGCAATGACGACCGAATGGCAACGCACATACGGAACGGAAAAGTGCCTTAACGCAAACTCTTTTTATTACAGTAATTTATCTGGTCTGGTGTTTAAATATTTAAAGAAATTATAACGAATTTTTATCATTTTAATAATAAATCTTATCTATCGTCCGGTAGGCGAGATAGATGGCGGTGAGCAGGAAAGTATGTAGCGCCAGTAAAACTTCGAATGAAGCTGATGCGCTGGAGATATCGCCGCGATTCGCGGCTGGTGGGCTGCTCGAGGCATTTTTCAATTGAGAGAATGGCAGGAAGGTTTACTCACGCTTAATGAATAATAGATATAAGGTATACCTGACAGTGGAATTATTACGGCCGAAAATATACGCTTTTTTTGCGGCATGAAATTAACATCTTGCTGCATAAGTGAAATATTCTCACCCAGGCGATGAAGCGTCTTCAATATTAAAGATACCCTGTTAGTGCAACAAATAATTCATCAGAGATATATTCCTTTGACATCAAAAAAACGCGAATTCTACTAATTATGGTAGTGGCGATAATAGCGTGATTGCGTTAATGAAAGTGGTTCTCCTTTGTGTTTTTTAATATATAAAACATAAAGTTATGTCGTTTTGTGGTGAAGAAATAAGAAAGGGTGGGCCATAACGTTTTTTATCATAGGATTAATCCTATAATTTTCCGACTGCTTCATTTACCAACAGTTACGCGGCGGTAAATATTGAATTGATACGAAGCTCATGTAAACTTGTTTACCGTTTGTCAAAATATGTCAGGAAGACACTGGGCCTTATTCTGAAAGGCTCGTGCGGTAGCTATGCCCTTAAAGTAGTAACACCCCGAAAATATCCTGGCTATTTTAACAATAGCACTTAAGTCAAACTTCATCCCCTTATCTCCATCATCGAAATATCGCTACGGAAAAGCATATGAAAATGCGCGTACTGTTTTCACTTCTGTTTGTAATGGCGGTGGCGGGCTGTAAAGCACCGCAGAAACCTGTGATCAACGACGATACGATCGAGACCAGCCAGGTCAACGGCGTCACCTTAACCCACCGTCACGCTGTGACGGCGCCGACGGAGTTCAACCCGGTTAACGAGCCGTATCGTGCCATGTATCCGGCCTCCCTGATGAGCCGTCCTGACTTTGGCGGTAAAGTTATCCGCACTCTCGAGACCGGAAAAACTTACGTGGTGCTGGGGCAGGTTGAACACCACTGGATGGCGCTTGCCGATGAAGGTAACGAACAGCTGATTGGTTACGTTCCGATGCGCGCTGTTATCAAGGCCGACCAGTACGAAGCCACCGTGCGTAAACAGGCTATTCGTCCAAAGGCGCGTAAAAAAGCGACCTGTGTTGATGTCGACGGTAACAGCAAAGCCTGCAAAGACAGCGCTAACGGTACCTGGATCCTGAACTAAACGGCTTTCATGAGCGCATTTTTATGAATAATAAAAATTTTCATAAGCTGTGGTTACCCTTTTACGCGATGATTTTCGCGCTGGTCAGTGGTTGTACGTCGTCTTCACACAGCGACCCCTCCCGCTACAATCTGCAGTTTCAGGCTCATCCACAAATCAATGAATCTGCGCCGCTTAAGGTCCGGGTACTGTTGCTGAAATCCGATGCGGATTTCATGTCCAGCGACTTCTACTCCCTGCAGAACAACGCGTCAGCTACGCTTGGCGCGAATCTGCTGAACAGCGATGTGTTCTTCCTGATGCCGGGACAGCTGTCAAAAACCCTCAGCGGGCAAAGCTCGCCGGAGGCTCGCTACATCGGCGTGATGGCGGAGTATCAGGTGCTGGATGGCAAAAAATGGCGCGTTTCACTCCCTCTGCCCGTGCCTGGCGAAAATCATATCTACCAGTTCTGGAAATGGTCCGCAGATGAACTTCAGGCCAACGTTTTTCTCGACGTGAACGGCATTCGGGTCATCAGCCAGTAACGCGCTTCAAAACAGGAAACACATCATCATGACGAAAGCAGAAAAGGTCGTCTGGACCGAAGGCATGTTCCTGCGTCCACACCATTTTCAGCGGACTGAAAGCTATCTGCTCAACCATGTTCGTGAATGGGGCGCGCTGCAGCGATCGTATCTCTGGGGCTTTCTCGACGTAGAACTGGATGAAGCGATGCTTCGTCAGGGATGCATAGCCCTGAGCTACTGCAGTGGGCTGCTGCCGGACGGCACCTTTTTCCAGGTCCGTAACGGGCGCAACGGTCCTGTACCGTTGAAAATTCCTGACAATCTCACCAACGAAAAAGTGGTGCTCGCACTGCCGGTTCGTCGGGGTGAGAGAGAAGAGGTGATTTTCAGCGAAGAGCCAGCCTCGCTGGCGCGCTTTATCGCGTTTGAGCAAGAGGTGGAAGACGATAACGCCATGTCGGTGGGGGACGCTACCGTCCAGTTTGGCCGCCTGCGTCTGACCCTGATGCTCGAAAAAGACCTCACGGCAGAGTGGACCGCCATCGGCGTGGCGTTTGTGACCGAGAAGCGTAACGACAACCACGTGCGGCTCGACAACAGCTACATCCCGCCGATGCTGAATGCCAATAACAGCCCGCAGATCTACAGCATGATCAACGATCTGCACGGCTTGCTGGTGCAGCGCAGCCAGCAAATTGGCGGCCGTTTGCGCCAGCCCGGCCGCTTTAATACCTCCGAACTGATTGAGTTCACGCTGCTGTCGCTGGTTAACCGTCACCTTGGCGAGGTGTCTCATTTAAAAACCCTTCCGCTGCTGCACCCGGAAACGCTCTGGCGCAGCTGGCTGCCGTTCGCGACCGAACTTGCCACCTGGACATCGCAGCGGACCGCTGAAAGCGTGCTGCCGATTTACGATCATGACGATCTGGCAAACTGCTTCAGCAAGCTGATGCTGATGCTGCGTCAGGGGCTGTCGCTGGTGATGGAAGACCACGCGATCCAGCTGCCGCTTAACGAACGCTCTCACGGCCTCAACATCGCCACGGTGCCTGAAACCAGCATGGTGCGTGAGTTCGGCTTCGTGCTGGCGGTCAAAGCCAATGTGCCGGGCGAACACCTGCAAACCCATTTCCCTGCGCAGATGAAGGTCGCACCGGTGTCGAAAATCCGCGATCTGGTTCAGCTTCAGCTGCCGGGCATTATGCTGCGCGCCATGCCGGTCGCACCGCCGCAGATCCCGTGGCATGCCGGCTACAGCTACTTCGAGCTCGAGAAGGGCAGCGAGCTGTGGCACGAGATGGATAAGTCCGGCGCATTCGCCCTGCACCTTGCAGGGGAGTTCCCGGGGCTGGATATGGAGTTTTGGGCCATCCGTAGCCCGACAGAATAATAAAGCGAGCGCTTAATATGCAGGAACGACAGGATACCGGCAGCGATGCCGCGTTCACCGGGGCCAGTAGCAACAATCAGCTGGTGGCGGCCGCCAATCCGCTGCTCAATGCGATTCCGCAGATACGTCATTCGGTATCGCATGACGATCAGGTGGCGCTACGCCAGCGCCTGATCGATGAAATTCGCCGTTTCGAAGTCCGTTGCCAGCAGGCGGGGCTGCCCTACGAAGTGATCGTCGGGGCACGCTACTGCCTGTGTACGGCGCTCGATGAGGCTGCCGCGCTCACCCCCTGGGGCAGCAGCGGGGTCTGGTCAAGCAATGGCCTGCTGGTGACGTTCCATAACGAAACCTGGGGCGGCGAGAAGTTCTTCCAGCTGCTGGCGCGCCTGTCGCAAAACCCGCGCGAGCACATTCTGCTGCTGGAGATGATCAACTACTGTCTGCTGCTCGGTTTCGAAGGGCGCTATCGGGTGCTGGACAATGGCCGCACCCAGCTTGAGACCATCAAGCAGCGGCTGTGGCAGATGATCCGCGGCGTGCGCGGCAGCTATCCGCCGCCGCTTTCTCCTCATCCGGAAGATCGTCCGGTGCTGCGCAAGCTCTGGCGGCCCATGGTCCCCCTGTGGGCCTGCGTGGCGCTGGCCGGGTTTATCGCCTGCCTGTTTTATATCGTGCTTAACTGGCGTCTTGGCGACAGCACCAACCCGGTGCTGGCGAAGATTTACCAGTCCCAGCTGCCGGAAACCACTATTCAGCAGCCGGCGCGTCAGCTTCCGGCGGTGCTGAACCTGCGCGGCTTCCTGAAACCGGAAATCGAGGCTGGCCTCGTTGCGGTGAAAGACGAAGCGGATCGCAGCGTGGTTATCCTGAAAGGCGACGGGCTGTTTGCCTCTGCCTCGACCGTCGTGCGTGACCGCTATGAACCGGTCATCCACCGCATCGCGCAGGCGATGAATAACGTGAGCGGCAAAATTCTGGTGGTGGGCTACAGCGACAACGTGCCGATCCGCAGCGCGCGCTTTGCCTCTAACTATGAACTCTCTCTGGAACGCGCCCGCTCGGTACAGAAAATGCTGCAGGGAAGCCTCTCTCAGCCTGGCCGCGTGAAAGCGGAAGGGCGGGGCGAGATTAACCCGGTGGCGCCGAACACGACGCCTGAAAACCGCGCCCGTAACCGCCGTGTGGAAATTACTCTGCTGGTGTCGCCTGAAAATACCCAGGCCGAGCTGAACGGATTGCCGCAAGGAAACTAAGGAATGCTGACGACTCTTCTTTCCATACTGACTAACCGCATTCTGTGGAGCTTCCTCGGCGTCACGGCGCTGGCGGCGGTGATCTGGATGATTGGACCGCTGTTGTCCATCGTGGACACCCGACCGCTTGAATCTGAACAGAACCGCATCATCAGCATCGCGGTGGTCTACCTGCTCTGGGCGCAGGGCCATATTCTGCCGCGCCTGTACAACGCCTGGCTGAACCGCAAGCTGATGGATAAGCTCAAAGAGAATACCGCCAGCCCGGAAGCGGCGGATCCGCAGAAGCGACTGAACAGCGAGGAGCAGATCCTCGCCAGCCGTTTTGATGAAGCCGCGCAGATGCTGAAAAAAGCGCACTTCAGCAAGGCGGGACAGGGCGCCCAGTGGACGCAGCGCTTCAGCACGCAGTACCTCTATCAGCTGCCGTGGTACGTCATTATCGGCGCGCCGGGATCCGGTAAAACCACGGCGCTGGTCAACTCCGGGCTGCAGTTCCCGCTGGCCGACCGTTTCGGTAAGACCGCCCTGCGGGGTATTGGCGGCACGCGTAACTGCGACTGGTGGTTCACCAACGAGGCCGTGCTGCTGGACACCGCGGGTCGCTATACCACCCAGGAGAGCGAGCAGGTGCAGGATGCCGGGGAATGGCTGCAGTTTATGGGGTTACTGCGTAAGTATCGCCGCCGCCAGCCGATCAACGGCGTGATCGTTACCATCAGCATTTCTGACCTGCTTACCCAGTCTGCCGAGGCGTCCCGCCAGCAGGCGGTAAACCTGCGTCAGCGTCTGTCCGAGCTGCATGAACAGCTGGGTATCCGCTTCCCGGTCTACGTGATGGTGACCAAGGCCGACCTGCTTAAAGGTTTCCGCGCCTGGTTTGCCGACTACGATAAAGCGCAGCGCGACCAGATCTGGGGCTTTACGCTGCCGTGGGAACAAACCAAACACGCCGATTACGACCTGATGGGCAACTTCCAGCAGGAGTTTTCGCTGCTGCAGCAGCGCCTCGACGCCGGGCTGCCGGAAACCATGCTCAAAGAGCATGACGCGAAAACCCGCGCAGAAGCGTATCTCTTCCCGCAGGAGTTCGCCGCGCTGCGTCCGCTGCTGGCGGATTATCTGAGCACGGTCTTCGCCCGCTCCAACTTCGAAACCGAATTCTCCCCGCGCGGGATCTACTTCGCCAGCGGGACGCAGGAAGGCATGCCGTTCGACCGCGTGATGGGCGAACTGAACCGCGCCCTGTCGCTGCCGGAAGGGGCAGAGAGCGATAACTGGGATTCGGTCAGCAAAGAAGCGCCAATCCCGGGCGCAAAAGGCCAGAGTTTCTTCATCAAGAACCTGCTGCAAAACGTCATCTTCCAGGAAGCTGGGATCGCCGGGGAAAACCGCTGGTGGGAGCTGCGCAACCGGGCGGTGATCTGGTCAGGCTATGCGGCGCTGCTGGCTCTGCTCGCGATCCTGGGCGGGCTGTGGTTCACCAGCTATGCCAAAAACAAGGCCTATCTGGAAGAAGTGGATGCGAAGGTTCCGCTGCTCGACCAGCAGAGCAAAGCCCTACAGAACCAGACTCAGCGTGACCTGTTCGAACTGCTGCCGCTGCTGAATAGCCTGGTGGATCTGCCGAAAAGCGACGCCTTTGATGTCAACGATCCGCCGATCTCCCGCCGCATGGGGCTTTATCGCGGGGATGACGTTAGCGACGCCTCCCAGTCCCTGTACCAGAAAGCGCTGGATCAGATGCTGCTGCCTGCCGTCGCCATGCACATCACCACCTGGCTGCGCAACGACAACGGCAGCGATGTGGAATACAGCTATGAAGCGCTGAAAGCCTATCAGATGCTGTATCAGCCGAAACACTATGACGGCAAATTCCTGCATTCATGGGTGATGCTCAACCTGCAGCGTAACCTGCCGCAGAACGTCACGAAGGCGCAGCTGCAGCAGCTTGAATGGCATCTGACGCAGCTTCTGGAACCGAAAATTCAGGCCTCGCCGTACGCGCAGGACGAATCCCTGGTCGCACGCCAAAGAGCGATGATCAACCAGCAGCCGCTTTCCACGCGCGTCTATGGCCGCCTCAAGCGCCTGCTGGAACATGATGACAACCTGAAGCCGGTCTCCCTTTCCGACCTCGGCGGACCGCAGAGCGAGCTGGTGTTTTCGCGCAAAAGCGGCAAGCCGGTGAGCGAGGGCGTACCGGGTCTCTATACGCCGGACGGCTACTGGAAAAGCTTTAACGGCCAGATTGACAGCGTCACCACGGCGCTGCACGAGGACGACGCCTGGGTGCTGGGGGCCGCCACCGCGCAGGAGGATAAGCAGCAGATCGATAACGCCGTGCGCCAGCTCTATATGCGCGACTTTATCGCCAACTGGGATCGCTTCCTCGCCGACATCCAGCTCAATAACAGCGCCGACCTTTCCCAGCGCATCAACACCGCGCGCCTGCTCTCCGGCGCCAACTCGCCGCTGCGCCGTCTGGTGCAGAACCTGAGCCAGGTCCTGACGCTGTCACGCAATGCGCCAGCGCCGGAAGATGCGGGTAAAGCGCAGGATCAAAGCAACCGCGCCACCCGTACGCTGGAAGCCCTGTTCAGCAACAACGACGCTGCACCGACGCAGGCCGCGGTGGTTACGCAGGCACCGGAACAACTGGTGACCGACCACTATGCGCCGATGATTGAGCTGGCGCAGCCGCTGGAGAAGGGCGGAAAGACCATCGTGTTTGATGATTTTCTCAAGCAGGTGGATGAACTCTATCGCTACCTGACCGCCGTTCAGGATGCGGCCAACAGCGGCATGCCTGCGCCGGGCGGGGAGGCGATCAGCCGTCTGCAGGCCAGCGCCGGTCGTCTGCCGGGCGGGCTGCAAACCATGTTCAGCAACATGGCGGTGGGCGCCAGCAGCGATACCCAGCGTCGTGACCTGGAAAACGTTCGTAAGCGCATTAACGTTGAAGTGGGTGGTTTCTGCCGTCAGGCAATTGCCGGTCGCTACCCGCTGGTGCGCAGCGCCAGCACCGAGGTGACGCCGGACGATCTCGCGCGCATGTTTGCGCCGGGAACCGGGCTGATGGACGCCTTCTTCCGCGACAATCTGACCAACAAGGTGGATACCACCCAGGCCAACTGGCGCTTTATGCCGGGGATTGACGGAAAAACGCTGCCGGGAAGTGAAGGGCTGCTGAGACCGTTCCAGCAGGCCCAGTCGATTCGCGACGCCTTCTTTGCTAACGGCGCAACCACGCCGTCTTTCAAGGTGACGGTTCGCACCGTGCGAATGGATAACACCATTCTGAATCTGACCCTGGACGTTGACGGTCAGCTGCTGCGCTACAGCCACGGCCCGCAGGCCGTGCAGATCATGAACTGGCCGGGGCCGGGCGGCACCAACCAGGTCCGTATGCAGCTGGGGCTGGCGAACGGCAGTACGGCGACGCTGGTCACCAACGGCGCCTGGGCGCTGAACCGCTTTTTCGATAAAGCGAGCACCAGTCCGGGCTCGGGTAGCCTGAGCCGCCAGGCCACCTTCAACGTCGACGGACATCAGGTCACGCTGGAGTTTGCGCCGAACAGCATTCGTAACCCGTTCCAGCTTCCTCGTTTCTCATGCCCATAACCGCAAGGACAGCCGTATGACGAATACCCCTGCGATGAACCGCTACAGCTGGTATGGCAAGTTACCCAGCGCCGGAGATTTTTTGCAGCGTCGCTTTCCTGACACCTTACAGCGCCAGTGGTCGCACTGGTTCCAGGTCGGTCTGCTGGCCTGGCAGCAGGAAGAGCAGCGCAGCGGCGAGCGCCCGTTTCAGAAAGCGCCAGTCTGGAATTTTGTGGTACCACCCATGCTGGGCAGCCAGATGATCCAGATGGGCTGTCTGCTGCCCGGCCGCGACAGCGTTGGCCGACAATATCCGGTTTGCCTTCAGCTGAGCTTCGCGCCGTCCGAATGGTCGACCAGCCTGCTGAGCCAGGCCGAAAGCTGGTATCAGCAGATTGGGCGCCTGGGGCTGCACGCGGTGCGCAACAGTTTTTCCGCCTCGCAGCTGGATGAGATGTTGATGACCATTCCGGCGCCGCAGCCGGTCGAGCCGCAAAAGCGCTCCGACATCCTGGATGTGATTGGCTATGACGAGGACGGTCAGAGCACGCTGGGCTGGCCGCAGGCGGCAGAGTGTTTTGATCCTCTGCGTCAGACCAGCTACTGGTGGACCAACCGCTGCGATGGTTACCCGCTGTACACCCACGTTCACAGCGGTAACTTCACCGGGCAGCTTTTCACCCTGCTGTTCGATCCGGCAGGGGGGGCCCGTCCGGGCCGTCACGGTCTCTATCCGCCTATGTTTGAATAAGCAGGGATCACATGAATATCGAAGAATTTCTCGCGCCGATAAGCGCCGACAAGCCCTGCGGCGAAAACCTGGAGTACGACGCTGACTTCCAGGCGATGAACCAGGCAAGCCTCGGAAAAGCGGAACAGCAGTTTGGCGACACCATCATCCCGGCGGAGCCTGCTGACTGGAACACGGTCGAAAAATACGCCACCAGCCTGCTGACCCGCACCAAAGATCTTCGCGTCCTGCTGGCGTTAACCCATGCCTGGACCCGCCGTCGCGGGCTGGCGGGCTACGCGGACGGATTACTGCTGGTGCAGGAGGCGATCGCCCGTTACTGGGAGCCGCTCTATCCGCTGCTGGAAGAGTATGGCGAAACCGATCCGTTCTACCGCATTAATGCCCTGGCAGGGCTGAGCGATAAGTCTGACCTCACTGTCGCCGTGCGTAACGCCTCGCTGCTGCGTTCAAACGGTGATGAAATTTCGCTTAGGGATGCCCAGGCCCTGCTGGACGGCAGTAAGACGGAGTGTCCCGACTATCCCGGCGGCCGTCCACGGCTGATTGACGAGCTTTCCCGCGGCGACCAGCCGGGAACCGCAGCGGTTATCGTCATCAACGAACGGCTGCTGGCGATTCGCGAGCTGCTCACCGGGCATCTCGGTGAAAGCGGCGTGCCCGAGATGGAGCAACTGCTGAAAACAGTGGGGCTGGTGGCCAGCGCCTGTCAGGTGACCGACATCAGCAAGCTGCTGCCGAACCGTGAGGCGCAGGCGGACCCACAGGCGGAGCCGCCATCAGCGGCAACGCAGCCCGTTCAGCCGGTCACCGACTGGCGCAGCGTGCAGGTCACCAGCCGCGCCGACGCCCAGCTGATGCTGGAAAAAGCGAAGCAGTATTTTGCACAGTACGAACCGAGCCACCCCGCGCCGCTGATGATTGAACGGGTGCAGCGGCTGTCAGAACTTAACTTTATGGACATTATTCGCGACCTGGCGCCAGACGGCGTTAACCAACTGGAAAACATCTTTGGGCGCCGCGAATAGCGCGTCCAGGCATTATGACGTCAGGCATGGAGCCTGTCGTTTCACCTTCACCGCGCATCTTTGATGGAGAACATCATGGCAATGAGTAACAGTGGGCAGAAATTCATCGCACGTAACCGTGCCCCCCGCGTGCAGATCGAGTATGACGTAGAGATCTACGGTGCAGAACGTAAAATTCAGCTGCCGTTTGTGATGGGCGTTATGGCCGATCTGGTCGGCAAACCGGTGGAAAACCTGCCGGCCGTCGACGAGCGTAAATTCCTGGAAATCGACATCGACAACTTTGACGAACGCATGAAGGCGCTGAAGCCGCGTGTGGCGTTCCAGGTGGATAATACTCTGACGGGCGAAGGTAAGCTTAACGTGGATCTGACCTTCGACAGCATGGACGACTTCCTGCCGGACGCGGTGGCCCGCAAGGTTGAGCCGCTGAACAAGCTGCTGGAAGCGCGTACCCAGCTCTCCAACCTGCTGACCTATATGGACGGTAAAAACGGTGCGGAAGAGCTGATCGCAAAAATTCTGCAGGATCCGACGCTGCTCAAATCCCTGAGCCAGTTGCCGAAAAATGACGAAAATGCGAAAGGTAGCGAGGAATAATCGATGAGCAACCAGACTCAACAACACGAGCAGCAGGCGGGTCAGGCGTTCAGCCAGGATGAATTCAGTGCGCTGCTGAACAAAGAGTTCCGCCCGAAAACCGACCAGGCCCGCTCCGCGGTAGAAAGCGCGGTCAAAACCCTGGCGCAGCAGGCGCTGGAAAATACCGTCACCTTCTCGAACGATACCTACCGCACCATTCAGAACCTGATTGCCGGTATCGACGAACAGCTGTCGCAGCAGGTGAACCAGATCATTCACCACGAAGAGTTTCAGAAGCTCGAGAGCGCCTGGCGCGGTCTGAGCTACCTGGTGAACAACACTGAAACCGACGAGATGCTGAAGATCCGCTTTATGAGCATCTCCAAGCAGGAGCTTGGCCGCACCCTGAAACGCTACAAGGGCGTGGGCTGGGACCAGAGCCCGATCTTCAAGAAGATCTACGAGCAGGAGTACGGTCAGTTCGGCGGCGAGCCGTTTGGCTGCATCGTCGGCGACTACTACTTCGACCACAGCCCGCAGGATGTTGAACTGCTGGGGGAAATGGCGCGCATCGGTTCTGCGGCGCACTGTCCGTTCATTACCGGTACCGCACCGGGCGTGATGCAGATGGAGTCCTGGCAGGAGCTGGCCAACCCGCGCGACCTGACCAAGATCTTCCAGAACACCGAATACGCCGCCTGGCGTTCGCTGCGTGAATCGGAAGATGCCCGCTATCTGGGCCTGGTGATGCCGCGCTTCCTGTCGCGCCTGCCGTACGGTATTCGCACCAACCCGGTGGACAGCTTTGACTTTGAAGAGCAGACCGACGGCGCGAACCACAACAGCTACTCCTGGGCGAACGCGGCCTATGCGATGGCCGCCAACATCAACCGCTCCTTCAAAGAGTACGGCTGGTGCACCTCGATTCGCGGCGTGGAGTCCGGCGGGGCGGTGGAAAACCTGCCGTGCCACACCTTCCCGAGCGATGACGGCGGCGTGGATATGAAATGCCCAACCGAGATCGCCATCAGCGATCGTCGTGAAGCCGAGCTGGCGAAAAACGGCTTTATGCCGCTGGTTCACCGCAAAAACTCCGACTTTGCCGCCTTCATCGGCGCGCAGTCCCTGCAGAAACCGGCGGAGTACCACGACCCGGATGCGACCGCTAACGCGCGTCTGGCATCACGTCTGCCGTACCTGTTCGCCTGCTGCCGTTTTGCTCACTACCTGAAGTGCATCGTGCGCGACAAAATCGGCTCCTTCCGCGAGCGCGAAGAGATGGAGCGCTGGCTGAACGACTGGGTCATGAACTACGTCGACGGTGACCCGGCGAACTCCTCCCAGGAGACCAAGTCCCGTAAACCGCTGGCCGCTGCGGAAGTGCAGGTGCAGGAGATTGAGGACAACCCAGGCTACTATGCCGCGAAGTTCTTCCTGCGTCCTCACTACCAGCTGGAAGGTCTGACCGTCTCTCTGCGTCTGGTATCTAAGCTGCCGTCGCTGAAGACGAAAGACGCGTGATGAAGAGTGCCGGCCCTGGAGGGCCGGCAAAGTAAACTACATTGGCAAAATTCATCTAGAAAGCCATCGACATTCATGAACCTCAGGAGGAATCAACTTTGGGAACGAGTTCACCAAAAGAAATTGCAGATGGCATGCTGAAAATTTTTGATACGCGTAAACAAAGTGGCCCAGAAATTTTCGCTCGCAGCGCGGTCGATGGTTTTATGTCAATTCCAGAAGACTTATGGATGTTAACAAAAGATTTTCTGGATACAGACCATCGGTGGCGAAATGAAACAGATAAAATTAGATTGTTAACTTTAATAAAAAAAGGGCTTACATCAGAAGATGTGCGTCGGTTAATCAATACAGTGGTCAAACGATATCTGTCTGGTTTATCTGAAGAACAATCTAAGGAACTCCTCCTAAAAGTCGGTGGGTCGCAAGTAGGTGGTATAGCCTTTAAAATGGTTTTCGTAAATGAATTAATTACGCTATTCGTTTCAAAAATTGTGCCGCGATTTCTTGTTTCTGCAGGGCTTACTGGTGTATTAAGTGTGGGGGCTTCAATTTCTCGCTCAGTTTATGCCTCATACGATCTATTAAAATTAAACAAAAATGTTTACTATGAGTTGCGTGGTGCGGGCGATTTAGATTTGTTATATTTTCTCGTTGAAGATAATGTTAAGCCATTTATTGAAGCTATAAATTTCCAACAGAGTCATGGTGCCATAGATAAAGAGATTTTTAGTCAGTTTTTAGCAGGAGCTACTCGTGTTTGAAAGAGCATCAAAGTACGTTATAGTCTATCTCATGCTTATTGTTTCGTTTATGCTTTTTTTCTCAACTCTTGGCTATTATATTTTTGTTTTTGATTGGTCGGTAACCATCTTGGAAATAACGATAAATGCCGCTCTATTAATCATTCTCTTAGTTGCATCTATCGCTATTTACTATTTTGCGGAAAAATTAAAATCAAGGCTTTGATTTGCGCAAAAATCTTAGCGAGAAGTAAAATGCTAAAAGTATGACCAGCAGGAAAAGTAATTTTCCAAAAAGTAAACCTGCAGAAGTTGTAGTGACTTTTTCTAATGAAAATACATACCAGGCGGACTGAAAAAGATCTACAGTTGTGAAAATTGCGATAATTAAAAATACAATGGTAAGTATTAATAACAATATTTTCTTCATGTTATGTTGCCTTTGATGAATGATAGACGATTGAAAATATTCTAGATGATACAGTGAATGATTGTCTAGCGCTTAGTTACCATGAAGTGTAACTAACAAAATTTAGGGTGGTTGCAATTGCAGGCACTCTGAAGAGTCTGTACGAAGTACGAATTCGTCAGGCTAGAGGCAGAGGTAAAATATGGACGGTTTTATTCAGCCCCATGCTTTCCTGTTTGCCATATAAGTGCTTTTTCGAAAGCAATATTGTTCATCCACGAAGAGTAGATATTATGGCTATTGATATGTTTCTGAAGGTCGAGGGTGTTACGGGCGAATCTAAAGATTCTAACCACACCGGCTGGACTGATATTACCTCCTTCTCCTGGGGCGCTTCCCAGCCAGGTAATATGAGCGTTGGCGGTGGCGGCGGTGCCGGTAAAGTTAACTTTAACGACCTGCACGTTAACGCGCTGATCGACAAATCCACCACCGCTATCCTGAAACACTGCGCCAGCGGTAAACACCTGACCAAAGTTGAGCTGTCCGTCTGTAAAGCGGGCGGCCAGCAGGTGGAATACTCCCGCATCACGCTGGAAGATGTGCTGGTGACCTCTGTTCAGTACACCGGTGCTGACAACGGCGACACCGTTGGTGTGACCTACGCATTCCAGGCTGCGAAAGTGAAACAGCAGTACTGGGAGCAGACCACGTCGGGTGGTAAAGGTGCTGAAAGCAGCGCTGGCTGGAACATCAAAGAGAACAAAGAAGCGTAATAATAGTGGGCCCGAAAGGGCTCACTTTATCCGGAGCTTCTTATCAAGGAGAAACAAGATGTCTCAAATGCGTCCTGCTTTTGGTGCCGCCTGGAACAGATTCAGAGAAGTGAACGTAAGCGTAGAACAGGTTGGCAAATTGTTGGGTGGAAAAGTTCAGCATAATATCGACGCCGGTATTTTTAAAAATGCCTGCCCAATTCGTATGAGCTACGTTTTAAATTACTGTGGCATTCCGATTCCTTCTAACAGTAAATATGCGACAGTGACCGGAAACGACAAAAAGCGCTATATGTTCCGCGTTAAAGATATGATTGCATTTCTACCCACGGTACTGGGCAATGCCGATATGTCTGTCTCTTCTCCCACTCCTGCGCAATTTGCAGGCAAACAGGGCATTATCATCTTCACCGGGCACGGCTGGAGCGACGCTACCGGGCATGTCACACTCTGGAATGGAAATATTTGCTCTGATGATTGCCATTTTCTGGGCTCACCGGGTAATGGTTCATTTATTCCGACCAACGCAACATTCTGGAGCCTGAAATGAAACGTTTGTTACTGCTGATCCTGGCTATAAATGCCCCTGCTGTTTATGCCCAAACCCTGCCTGATGTTAGCGCTTTTTCTCAGCAACAAATCTTTGAAAACTGGGTGCAAAATCGATGCATCAGTAAGATTGCGGACAGTAAAAGTCTTAAAGATGATGCAGAGGCCAGTGCGGCCGCATGGCTGGAAGCAAGCAATCTCCCTGCTGAGAATTTTGAGAAAGCTGACAAGGTGATTGTATCTCTACTGAAAGAGAAAGTAGGCGGAACCGAACCGGGTCAATATCAGGTTTTAAAGTGCAGCTTAATCGCCAACAGCGACGCGATTCGTCCGCTCAAAACCGCAAAATAGAACCAATGGAATCGCCCCCAAACGCCGCCGTTCTCGCTCCGAGAGCGGCAGCGTTTGAGCGCTAATCATACCAGCAGGAATACGCCATGCGATTCACGATTATTTCTACGAAACCCGGTCATCAGCCGCCGCAAAGCAGCTGTGATTTTTACGCCCCGGGCGGCACCATTGGGCGCGGTACGGATAACAATCTGGTGTTGCCGGACAATGACCGCACCATCTCTCGTCTGCAGGCCATTGTTCACGTTGACGCTCAGGGCGAATGCCGCGTCACTAACCGCGGCAGCGTTACCCGCGTGGTATTAAATGACATTCCGCTGGAGCGGGGACGTCAGGTTGAGCTGCAGGATGGCGATATTCTCGGTATTGATGACTACCGTATCGAAGTGACCGAACTGATCCACGATACGCAGCCCGTAAGCCGCATGGCGGCCAGCCTGCACCAGCAGGCGCGTCCGACGGTCGCCCCTGCGCCTGCGCAGCAGCCGAAACCGGCGAGCGCCGCACCGCGTGGGAAAGCCGAACCGACCGCCGTGCCAACGGAGATCTGGGATAGCCTGATGCAGGAGTTCTCCATCTCCGACAGCATCTCCAGTAACCGCACAAAACCGCAGCCTGCTGCATCGCACGATCCGTTCTCCCAGCCTGCGGCTCCAGAGCGTAACGCCGAAGATCCGCTGGCGATGTTCAACGACAGCGATCCGACGCTCGAGCGTAAGCATGTCGATCCGGATACGCTGTTCAGTGACGAAGCGTTGTTCAAAAAAGAGAGTATTTTTGACGACGTCACCCCGTCAACCCTAGTGCCGCCGGGCGAGACGAGCCCCGTTAAGCCAGAAGAAGAGGCAACGGATGAGCTCGATCCGCTGGCCCTGTTTGGCGGTAAAGCCAGCGCGCCAGCCGCGCGCAATGACGACCCGCTCGGGCTGATGGGCGGTGCGCCGTTAACCCATCCGGATGACATTATCAGCGAGAAGCCTGCCCCCGTGCCGGAACCTGAGCAGGAAGAGGACGTCCTGGCCGATTCCCCGCTGTTCGCCCCTGAGCCGCAGGAAGAACCGCGTGCTGAAGAAGAACCCGCGCGACCGGATTACGCAGGCTTCACCATGCCTACGCCGCAGGCCGTTGCGCGCAGCAGCGCGCCGGCCCCGAAGGGCCGCCTGCGCATCGACCCGGTCAATAACGCTGCCGCCCCAACCGCCACGGCAAACAGCGGTGAGAAGGGTGAAGTGCTGCAGGGCGAGCTGCTGGAGGCGCTGCTGGAGGGGATGGGGCTCAGCGAAATGCAGCCCGTTCCGCAGTTTGACCGTGAAAATATGCGTCAGCTGGGGCAGATCCTCGGTATGTTCTCTCAGGGGACCGTGGCGCTTCTCTCCTCGCGCTCTATCCTCAAGCGCGGCGTAAAAGCCGACATGACCATGGTGCTGGACGATGCCAACAACCCGTTCAAGCTGTTGCCGACCGGCAAAACCGTATTAATCCAAATGTTCGGCACCCCGATGCCGGGCTTTATGCCACCAACCAAATCCGTGCGCGATGCGCTGATCGATCTGCAGGCGCACCAGCTGGGTATGATCTCCGGCATCCGCGCCATCATTGCCGCGATGCTGCAGTCCTTTAACCCGGAGCAGCTGGAAGAGCAGGCGAAGCAGAACGGCATGACCTCGCGTCTGGCGCTGCCGGGCAGCCGCAAAGCCGCCCTGTGGGACTACTTTGTTCGCAGCTATGGCGAGACGGCGGGCGAGATTGAGGACGACTTCCACACCCTGTTCGGCGAGGCCTTCCTTCATGCCTATGACATGGAGGTCAATCAGTACAAAGACTCACAGAGCGGATCGGAAGACAAATGAATATCGCAACGGCTTCTCTCTCCCGCCAGGGGACGCGCGCCAGCAACCAGGATCAGACGGGAGAAACCATAGGGGAACGTTCAGCCTGCTTTGTCGTCTGCGACGGCATCGCGGGGCTGCCGGGCGGCGAGGTGGCCGCAGCGCTGGCCCGCAACAGCATTATCTCCCGCTTCGATGGCGACAAACATCTTAATGCGCAGCACATCCGCGACTACGTGCAGACGGCGAATCGCACCATTCTCAGCGAACAGCAGGCCGTTCAGGACTATCGCCGGATGGGCACGACGCTGGTCAGCCTGTTCATTGACCGTGATTACGGGCTCGCCTACTGGGCGCATGCCGGAGACAGCCGCCTGTACCTGTTCCGCCGCGGATGGCTGTGGCATGTGACCACTGACCACAGCCTGGTGCAGCAGATGAAAGATGCCGGGCACCAGACCGACAACCTGAACAGTAATCTGCTCTATCTGGCGCTCGGGATTGAAAACGGCGGGCCGGAAGCGAGCTACAGCGACGTGGTGCAGGTTGAAGACGGCGATGCATTCTTACTCTGCACCGACGGATTCTGGCACGGCGTCAGCGAAGAGCAAATGAAGCAGTCGCTGCACATGGTGAATACGCCGCAGGAGTGGCTGACCTTAATGAACCAAATCATTCAAAAGAATGGCGAGCAGGAGGGGAATGCTCAGGATAACTATACTGCCCTGGCGGTATGGATGGGCAACCCTCAGGACACCACTTTGCTGCACACCCTCTCTGACGCAGCACAATTTCTTCCCTGCGGAACTGATTAGACACACAAGGAACGATATGAAACTTTGGCTATCGGGTTTGGCACTTCTGGCGGCGACCTCTACCGCGCAGGCTGAAAATTTCCGCATCGTGCAGTCTCCTGCGCAGAAGCTGGATATCTGGATCGACAACATCAAAGACAACACGCCGCAGAGCTGGTGTAAGCCTGAGGTGGCGCTGCGTATTGTGGCGAACGGCAAGAAAGACGTCTCCGTGCTGGAGAACTTTGTGCCGCGTCTTGGCTCACTGCTGGAACACCAGTGCAGCAAAGTGAATAAACTCAGCTGGACGCTCAACGATCCGGCGGGTACCACGCTGGCGCAGGGTACGGCTGGCAAAGCACAGGACTGGGCGCTGGTGGTGAAACAGGAGCAGGCCGCGTCTGCCGCGACCGTCACCGCCACCCCAGCCAGCGGCGCGCTACTGCCGCCCGATCAGAACGTGGCTTCCCGCACCGTTGCCGCCGACCGTACGCCGTGGCAGGAGTTTACGCTTCAGGACGGCTGCCACCTGCGCACCTTCTGGGAAGGGGGCGCTTCTGCACCGGCGCTCTTTATTCCCGATTCTGACACCACCCGTTGCGGGAACGGCAGCTGGCTGAGCGGACACACCGTTGTGTCGCAGTCCCGCAACGGCGGGCAGAAAGAGATGGCGGTGACATACATTCATGGCTTCCCGGTCACCGGGCTGAATCAAAGCGCCGACCCGGAAAACGCGCTGATCACCTCCGTCAACAAAGAGCGCATGGTATTCAGCACTCCAAACAGCGACCAGAGCTGGATGATCCTGCCTTACGACAACGCCCTGAACAGCTGGAAGAGCAACGGCACGGTCGCGGTGGAGATTTCCCGTGAAACCGCCAGCGATGATGCAAAACTGCAGGCGCGTATCGCGGCGGTGAAAAAAACCTGGAGCGCCTGGGTGGCACCCGGCACCCCGCTGAATATCGTTCTGATTGACACCCTGCGTCCTCAGCTGCGCGATCCAGCCGTCGGCGCATGGCGCGCGGCAAATTAAGGAATGGCAATGAATACGCTCTATCAACACCTGGCGGGTGAGTCGCTTAACGATGCGCTCGCGCGTCTGGAAGCAGAAATCAAAGCCCGTCCGGCGGATGCCGACCTCCGCGCCGCGTTCGTGCAGTTTTTAACCCTGAGCGGCAACTGGACACGTGCCCTGACCCAGCTAAAAAGCTGGCTGGCGCTGAAGCCGCAGGCGAAGCCCACCGTCACGCTGCTGGAGCAGTCCATTCAGGGCGAGCTGCAGCGCGCGCAGGTGATGGCGGGACAGGCGCGTCCGGCGATGCCTGAAACCCAGTGGCCGTGGCTGACCACCCTTGCCGCGGCGCTGAGCGAGGAGCGCGAGCGCGCGCAGGCGCTGCGTCTGGAAGCCCTTGAACAGGCGCAGGCAAACCCTGGTAGTGTCACCCTTGAAAACGAGGAGACGCAGGCCTTTGAGTGGCTGATGGACGGCGATGCCCGTCTCGGCCCGGTGTGCGAAACCATCGTCAACGGCCGCTATTTCTGGCTGCCGTTTAACGCCATCGCGGAGATCCGTTTCCAGGCGCCTGCCAGCGTGACCGATCTGGTCTGGCGTCACGCGCTGGTGCGCCTGACCGACGGAACGGAACAGGTGTGTCAGATCCCGGCGCGTTACCCGTTTGCAGCCGACGCCTCTGATGCGGTCAAACTGGGACGCACCACCGACTGGCACCCGCTCGATACTGACGGCACGCTGTATGAAGGCCAGGGCCAGAAGGCCTGGCTGAGCGAGCAAAGCGAAAGCCCGCTGCTGTCCTTGAACCTCGTGACGTTCGCGACGGATGGAGCCGATGAGTAATCCCGCTGGCGAAGGCGATCTGCTGCGCAGCGGCTGGCAAGCCCGCAGCAAGCAGGAGAAGGTGGGGGCGCGCGACAAAATGCAGCCTTCGCTGCTCGATCGCCTCACCGATAACGATCCGGAAAAAAAGCGCGAGTCGGCCAACAGCAATCTGATCACCCACGCCGCCCTGCGTCGCAATGTGCTGCGGGATCTGCAGTGGCTGTTTAATACCATCAACCACGATGCCTCCGGTGATTTGAGCGCGTTACCGCACGTGAGCCGCTCGGTGGTTAACTTCGGCGTCGCGCCGCTGGCCGGGAAAAGAATGTCGGACATCGAATGGCACGACATTCAGCGCAAGCTCACCGAGGCTATCATCAATTTTGAACCGCGCATTTTGCCGCAGGGGCTGCAGGTCCGCTGCGTGTCGGATACCTCCTCGCTGGATCTGCACAACGTGCTCTCCATCGAGATAAAAGGGCGTTTATGGTGCGTGCCGTACCCGCTGGAGTTTCTGTTTCGTACCGATGTCGATCTGGAAAACGGCCATTTTGAACTGAAAGATGCGGGGTAATCATGGAAAGTAAACTGCTCGAATACTACAACCGTGAGCTGGCCTACCTGCGCGAAATGGGGGCCGAGTTTGCCGAACGCTACCCTAAAGTCGCCGGACGGCTGGGCATGCGCGGCATCGACGTGGCGGACCCGTATACCGAACGCCTGATGGAAGGGTTCGCCTTCCTGACCTCCCGCGTGCAGATGAAAATGGACGCGGAGTTTCCGCGCTTCTCCCAGCGTCTGCTGGAGATGATTGCGCCGAACTATCTTGCGCCCACGCCGTCGATGGCGATTGCGGAGATTCAGCCCGACAGCAGCCGGGGCGACCTGAGCAAGGGATTCATTGTGCCGCGCGGTACCATGATGGACAGCCTGGCGCTGAAAAAAACCGGCGTGACCTGCAGCTATACCACGGCGCACGAGGTCAACCTGCTGCCGCTGAAAATCGACAAGGTCGAGCTGGGCGGTGTCCCCGCCGATTTGCCGCTCGCACAGCTGGGTCTGAGTCAGCGGGGGATCGGCAGCGCCCTGCGGATCCGCATCGCCTGCGACGGCCCGCAAAATCTCGGGCACCTGGATTTCGACCGTCTTGAGTTTTTCCTCGCCGGTCCGGATATCGAGGCGCTGAAGCTGCTGGAGCTGGTGATGGAGCACCACGCCGGGATCGTCTGTCAGACGGTCAGCCCGCAGCCGCAGCGACAGCTGCTGGCGTCGGACGCGCTGCGCCAGGAGGGTTTTGAGCCTGACCAGGCGCTGCTTCCGGACGATCTGCGCAACTTTGACGGCTATCGTCTGCTGCAGGAGTATTTCGCCTTTCCGGCCCGATTCCGGTTCATTAGCCTCAGTGGCCTGAGCACGCTGATCCAGCGCTGTGAAGGTGAGAAAGCCTTCGACATCTTTATCCTGCTGGATAAGTCGGATGAACAGCTGGAGCGCGTGGTCGATGCCAGCCACCTGGCGCTGCACTGCACCCCGGTCATCAACCTGTTCCCAAAGGTCGCGGCGCGTCAGAAGCTGAATGAAGGCCAGCATGAATACCATCTGGTGGTCGATAACATCCGTCCGCTGGATTATGAGATTTACGCGGTCAAAAAAATCTATGGCAGCGCGGATGGTCAACGCGATGACCAGACGTTTCGCCCGTTCTGGAGTACCTGGAGCGGTGATGCGGGCAACTACGGAGCCTATTTTTCCCTGCGCCGTGAACAGCGCGTGCTGTCCGAGCATGCCCTGCGCTACGGCACCCGTACCGGCTATATCGGCTCGGAGGTCTTTGTCTCGCTGGTGGATGAACAGCACGCCCCCTGGCAGGAAAACCTGCGCTATATCTCTGCCGAGGTGCTCTGCACCAGCCGCGACCTGCCGCTGATGCTGCAGCAGGAGCTCGGGCAGTTCATTATGGCGGACTCCATGCCGGTGAAATCCCTCACGCTGCGTAAAGGCCCGACGCCACCGCGTCCGGCGCTGGCCGAAGGGTTCAGCACCTGGCGGCTTATCAGCCAGCTGCAGATGAACTACCTCAGCCTGATGGACAGTGACAATGAGGAGGGGGCTGCCGCGCTGCGCCAGCTGTTAGGACTGTACGCTAACCTGGCCGAAACGCCCGTTGCGCGTCAGGTGGAAGGCGTTCGTCACTGCGTGCTGGAGCCGGTTCACCGCCGCGTGCCTGAACCCGGCCCGGTGGTGTTCGCCCGCGGGATCGGCATTACCCTGACGGTGGATGAGCGAGCCTTTTCGGGGGCCAGTCCGTGGCTCTTCGGCAGCGTGATGGAGCGTCTTTTTGCCCGCCTGGTCTCCATCAACAGCTTCACCGAGTTCTCCCTGAAAAGTCAGCAGCGCGGCGAGATTGGCTACTGGGCGCCGCGCATGGGTAAAAGGGCGCTGATATGAGTGACGCTGCCACTGCACCGCTGCGCGTGCATCGCCTGACGAAGCTGCCGGATGCGTTCTGGCACGGCGTCCGCGAGACGCCCTGGCGCTACGATCTGTTTCAGCTGTTAAGGCGCATTGATGCCCAGGGCGGCGAGCGCTACCCGCTGGGCCGCGCGCCGCTGCCAAAATTTGAACCGCTGCGCATCGGCCAGCAGCCGTCGATGAGTTTTGCTCCGTCGACGCTGGCCAGGGTGCGTCAGCGGGAAGAGAGCGGGCTGCATGAGGTGTCTATCCTCAGCTTCGGCCTGTTTGGCCCGAACGGCCCGCTGCCGGTCCACATGACCGAGTACGCCCGCGAGCGTATTTATCATCATCAGGACACCAGCCTGAGCGCGTTTGCCGATCTGTTCCACCATCGTCTGGCGCTGCTGTTTTACCGCGCCTGGGCGGATGCGCAGCCTACCGTCTCGCTGGACCGCGCCGATAACAAGCGCTTTGAGGGCTATCTGGCGTCGCTGATTGGGATGGGCCAGCCGGGTCAGATGGACAACGGCAGCCTGAGCTCACACGCGCGCTTTACCCACGCCGGGCACCTGACCCGTCACGGGCGGGATCCGGAGGGGCTGGAGAAGATCCTGCGCAGCTATTTTAAGGCGCCGGTCAAACTGGTCAGCAACGTGCCGCAGTGGATGCCGCTCTCCACGCGCGAGCAGGCGCAGCTGGGAGCAGTACGCCGCATGCCGCGCATGGGTGAGTCCGCCTTTCTCGGCGTCGCCGTCCGCGACGTGCAGCATAAGTTTCGCATCGAGATTGGCCCGCTGAGCGCGGAGGAGTACAACCGCTTTCTGCCGGGTGAAGCGTGGGTCACCGAGCTGCGCGACTGGGTGCGTCAGTACGCCGGAGTGGAGTTTGAATGGGAAACGCGGGTGATCCTGCGCGCAGACGCGGTGCAGGGCGCCACGCTCGGCAGTCATGCGCGATTAGGCTATAACACCTGGCTGGGCCTTCAGCCGCAGCCTGTCCCGCGCGGCGATCTGGTGTATCGCGCAGAGCGGTAATCCTTCCGTATACCGAATCATTGTTAATGGAAACTAACATGTCAGAAATTAGCCGTGCCGTGCTTTTCGGCAAACTGGATACGCTGTTATTTACCTCTCTGGAAAGCGCCACTGCGTTCTGCAAGCTGCGCGGCAACCCCTATGTTGAGTTGGTGCATTGGCTGCATCAACTGATGCAGCAGCAGGATGGCGATCTGCAGCAGGTCATCCGCCACTTTGCCCTTGATGAACAGCAGCTGACGCGCGATATCGTTGCCGCGCTGGATGTGCTCCCGCGCGGGGCGAGTTCCGTTTCCGATCTCTCCGAGCATATCGACAGCGCCGTGGAGCGCGCATGGGTCTTTGGCTCACTGAAGTTTGGCGTCAGCCGCATTCGCGGCGGCCATTTGCTGATCGGCATGCTGAAAACCTGGAATCTGGCCAACGTGCTGAAAAGCATTTCGTCGCAGTTTACCCGCCTTAACGTCGAGGTGCTGATTGAGCAGTTCGACGCTATTTGCGCCAACAGTAAAGAGACGCAGCAGGCCGCTGCCGCCGTCGATGCACCGGCGGGTGCAGTACCGGCTGCTCAGGGGACGCTGGCCCAGTACGGTCAGGACCTGACCGCCCGCGCCCGCGACGGTAAGATTGACCCGGTTGTCGGGCGCGACGAGGAGATCCGCCAGATGGTCGATATCCTGATGCGTCGTCGCCAGAACAACCCGCTGCTGACCGGGGAAGCCGGGGTCGGCAAAACGGCGGTGGTGGAAGGTCTGGCGCTGCGTATCGCCGACGGCGACGTGCCGGAGCCGCTGCAGAACATTCAGCTGTGGCTGCTGGATATCGGCATGCTGCAGGCCGGTGCAGGCATGAAAGGCGAGTTTGAAGCCCGTCTGCAGGCGCTCATTAACGAAGTCCAGTCCAGCGCCACGCCGATCATTCTGTTTATCGATGAGATCCACACCCTGATTGGCGCAGGCGGCCAGCAGGGGACCGGCGATGCGGCGAACCTGCTGAAGCCAGCTCTGGCGCGCGGCCAGCTGCGCACCATCGGGGCCACCACCTGGGCGGAATACAAAAAGTACATTGAGAAAGATCCGGCGCTGACCCGTCGTTTCCAGACGGTGCAGGTACACGAGCCGGACGAAGCGAAAGCCATTCTGATGCTGCGCAGCACCGTGTCGCCGCTGGAGACGCATCACCAGGTCCTGCTGCTCGACGAAGCGGTCAGTGCGGCGGTGAAGCTGTCGCATCGCTACATTCCGGCGCGTCAGCTGCCGGACAAAGCCGTGGCCCTGCTCGACACCGCCTGTGCCCGCGTGGCGGTCAGCCAGAGCGCACCGCCTGCGCAGCTGGAAGACTGCCTGCGCCATCTTGCCGCGCTGGACGTGGAAATTGAGATTGCCGAACGCGAAGCGCGCGTGGGGGCCGGTGATGCCGATCGCGTCACGGTATTACGCGCCGAACGCAACGCGTATGAGACAAAACGCGCAGCCCTGGCCGAGCGCTGGGAAGAAGAACGCAGCCTGGTGCAGGAGATCATCCGCCTGCGCGCCGCGCTGTTCGCGGCGGGCGAGGAAAATACCGCTGAGCTGCGCGGCAAGCTGGCGGAACAGCAGCAGGCGCTGAACGCCTTACAGGGTGACGAGCCGCTGCTGTTTGCCGCGGTGGATGAAAACGTGGTTGCCGCGGTGGTCTCTGACTGGACCGGGATCCCGCTGGGCCGGATGGTGAAAAACGAGATCGACGCGGTACTCAACCTTGCCGATACGCTAAACCAGCGCGTTATCGGCCAGCGTCACGGTCTGGATCTGATTGCCCGCCGCGTGAAAACCTCGCGGGCGAAGCTGGACGACCCGAACAAGCCGGTGGGCGTCTTTATGCTGTGCGGCCCGTCCGGCGTCGGTAAAACCGAAACCGCGCTGGCGCTCGCCGAATCCCTGTACGGCGGCGAGCAGAACGTCATCACCATCAACATGAGCGAGTTCCAGGAAGCGCACACCGTCTCCACCTTAAAAGGTGCGCCTCCAGGGTACGTAGGGTATGGTGAAGGCGGGGTATTAACCGAGGCCGTCCGCCGCCGCCCGTACAGCGTCGTGCTGCTGGACGAAATTGAAAAAGCGCACCCTGATGTCCACGAAATCTTCTTCCAGGTCTTTGATAAAGGCTGGATGGAGGACGGCGAGGGGCGCCACATTGATTTCCGCAACACCATTATTATTCTGACGTCCAACGTCGGCACCGAGCTGATTAGCGCCATGTGCGCCGATCCGGAGTTGATGCCGGAGCCGGACGCCTTGAGCGGTGCACTGCGCCAGCCGCTGCTGGAGGTGTTTCCGCCCGCGCTGCTGGGCCGTCTGCTGGTGGTGCCGTATTACCCGCTCAGCGACGAGATGCTGGGGCAGATTGTTCGCCTGCAGCTCAGGCGCATTCAGCGTCGTCTGGAAGAGAATCACAGCATTATTTCTGAGTTTGACGACAGCGTGGTGGAACAGATTGTTCAGCGCTGTACCGAGGTGGAGTCGGGAGGACGCATGGTGGATGCTATTCTGACCAACACCCTGCTGCCCCAGATGAGCCAGATCTTACTTACCGCCAGCCGCAGCGACGAGCAGTACCGACGTCTGCATGTCACCTGCGAGCAGGGCGAGTTTCACTGTCAGTTTGCCGCGTAATAATCATCAAGAGAACTGTAAAAGATGACGGATAATGATAACAATCGGACTGTCCCAAACGCGCTCCCGGTCGGGTACCGCTTCAACGAGTTTGAAATCAAAGAGGTGATCGGCGGCGGCGGTTTTGGCATTGTCTATCGCGCGTGGGATCACCAGCTCGAACGCACTATCGCTATCAAAGAATTTATGCCTTCCTCGCTCGCCGTACGCGGCGACGACATGACCCTGGTGCTCCGCAGCGAGCGCTTTGGCAAAGCGTTCTCCGCGGGCCTGAACAGCTTCATTCAGGAAGCGCGTCTGCTGGCGCGCTTTAACCACCCGAACCTGCTGCACGTCCTGCGCTTCTGGGTGCAAAACGACACGGCCTATATGGGGACGCTGTTTTACAGCGGCACCACGCTGTCACGCCTGCGTGAAGAAAAGCCGGAGCTGATCAACGAAGCCTGGATCCGCCGCACGCTGCCGATGCTGTTCGGTGCGATCAAGACCATCCACGACGAAGGCTACCTGCACCGCGACATCTCTCTGGATAACATCCAGATTCAGGATAACGGCCTGCCGGTGCTGCTCGATTTCGGCTCCGCGCGCCGCACGATTGGTAACCTTTCCGACGAAACGGAAACCATGCTGCGCCCGGGCTTTGCACCGATTGAGCAGTACACCGACGACAACGAAAGCGAGCAGGGCCCGTGGACGGATATTTACGCCCTCGGCGCCGTGCTGCGTACCCTGATTGTGGGTTCTCCGCCGCCGGTCAGCGTGGTGCGCTCTATTCAGGATACCTGCAAACCGCTGGTGGAAATCATGCCGCAGGGCTATTCCATTCCGCTTCTGCAGGCCATTGACCGCGCGCTGGCGCTGCACATGGAGGATCGTCCGCAGTCCATCGACGAGTTCGCCGCGCTGATTGAGATGCCGGTCGCCGGGATTAACGACGTGCTGACGGCGAAAAAGCCCGGCACGATGCTGGTACCGGTGGAGGAGGAACAGCCGGCGTCGCTGCTCGACTGGCGTCGCTACAAGATCCCGGGCATGGTTGCCGCAGGCGTGCTGGTCGGCGTTGTCGCTGGCGCGATGCTGTTCAGCGGCGGTAACGATGCGCCAGAGCAGGCTGCGCAGGCACCGGCAGAGACGCGTCCAACCGAAACCGCCGCGAACGCCCCAGACGTGAAGCCAGAAACGGCGAAGGTGAGCGAACCGGCGACGGCACAGCAGACGCCACCGCCTGCCGCGAGCCCTGTTGCCTTGGTCTATATCCGCATCCTCGACGGCGAAACGCTGAAAGTGAACGGCGAGCCAAAAGCGCTGCGCCCGGGAACCAACGGCTATGCATCGCTCAAGCTGCCAGCCGGTGAGGCGAAGATTGAACTGCAGGGCAACGGAAGAACGCGTGGCCAGACGCTGGATATTGCCAAGCCGGGCACCTGGCTGGTGAATCCGTAGGAATATAAACAGGAGATACTATGGAAGTGTACAATCTTCGAAGCCAGAGGCTTCACATCCAAAGGAATGTGAGAAGGTTGTCTCTCCTGTTTATGCGTTTTGAATTTAACCCTAATCTGGAGAGTTGAGTTGAAGCCAACATGTGCCTCCCCATTTTTGTAAATAATAATATCGGGCGTACACAAAACAACCTCGCTCATTTAAATAGCAATCTATGGTATTTCTGGGGAAGCATGGATCTTCTCGCAATGTTACTTTATTGCGTGAATTCAGTTCGCCACGACAGAATTCCATTCATTTCTGATGCAAAAGCGTTTGGTGATTCGTTGCATTATTATGCAGGTGATGGTTTCAGCATTTTGGTCATGCTTTTTTTTGTGCTTGACTTACTTTTATTACTCTCTTTGTTTACTTCGGCCTGGTTATTCTTCAAGCGAAAGATTGGAGCGGTTAAATTTGCACTTGCTCAGGAATTATTTCGCTTGATTTCATTCAGATGTTCGGTCTCATTGTTCCCTCTTTTATTAAGTATGTTTGATATTTCAAACATCTGGTTGAATGTAGGTTTATTTGTCACATCAGAGTCACTGAAAATCTACTCTCTTGTTTTTTGGATGATCAAGAGGGAAAAGCCCCTTTCTTGAATGACGCTTTATCACAGATGCGAACCCCTTTTCTGCATCGCATAAGCTAGATGGAATAAAGATTATGCTCAACCGAATTACCGTTCAGCTCCCGGTGGAGGGGCTTCTGTTCTGGAAACTGACGGGCCGCGAGTCGATGTCCGAGTCGTTCGCGCTGACGCTGACCGTGCTCGGCACGGACGCGCGCATTGACCGCAGTAAGCTGCTGGGCCAGCCGGTCACGGTGACCATCCCGACGCAGAATCTGCTGACGTCCCGCTATATTAACGGCAAGATTACCCGCGTGGCGGTCAGCGCCGTTGAGCTGACGGGCACCCGCTATGCGGTGTACCAGCTGACGGTGGAGCCGGACCTGTGGCCGATGAAGCGCGACCGTAACCTGCGTATCTTCCAGGGCCAGACGGTGCCGCAGATTGTGAAAACGCTGCTGGGTGAGCATCAGGTCAACGTTGAGGACAAACTCACCGGCAGCTACCGGGTGTGGGACTACTGCGTGCAGTATCAGGAGTCGAGCCTGGACTTCATCAGCCGCCTGATGGAGCTGGAGGGGATTGCGTATCACTTCCGCCATGAGGCGGACAAGCACACCCTGGTGCTCACCGACGCCGCCACGCAGTACCAGCCGTTCAGCGGCTATGAGGTCATTCCTTACCATCAGACGCCGTCAGGCGGCAGTACGGATGAAGAGGGCATCAGCCAGTGGGCGCTGGAGGACAGCGTGACGCCGGGGATTTACAGCCTCGACGACTATGACTTCCGCAAGCCGAACGCGTGGCTGTTTCAGGCCCAGCAGAACCCGGCGTCGCCGAAGCCGGGCAGCATCGACGTGTACGACTGGCCGGGTCGCTTTGTGGACAAGGGGCACGGGGAGTTCTATGCCCGCATCCGTCAGGAGCGCTGGCAGGTGGAGCATCAGCAGATTCAGGCCACCGCGACGGCGGCGGGGATTGCGCCCGGGCACATCTTCACCTTAACCAACGCGCCGTTCTTCAGCGACAACGGCGAGTATCTGGTCACGGCGGCGGGTTACCACCTCGAAGAGAACCGCTATGCCAGCGGCGAGGGGGAGACCATACACCGTACCGATTTCACGGTCATCCCGTCGGCGGTGGTGTACCGTCCGGCGCAGACCACGGCGTGGCCGCGCACCTACGGCCCGCAGACGGCGAAAGTGGTGGGGCCGAGCGGGGAAAGTATCTGGACGGACAAATACGGTCGGGTGAAGGTGAAGTTCCACTGGGACCGGCTGGCGAAGGGCGATGACACCAGCTCCTGCTGGGTGCGCGTGTCGAGCGCGTGGGCGGGCCAGGGCTACGGCGGGGTGCAAATCCCGCGCGTGGGCGATGAGGTGGTGGTGGACTTTATCAACGGCGATCCGGACCGTCCGATCATTACCGGTCGCGTGTACAACGACGCGAGCATGCCGCCGTGGGCGCTGCCAGCTGCGGCGACGCAGATGGGCTTTATGAGCCGCACGAAAGACGGTTCCGTGGACAATGCCAACGCCCTGCGGTTTGAGGATAAAGCGGGCGCAGAGCAGGTATGGATCCAGGCCGAGCGCAATCTGGATATTAACGTCAAAAACGACGAAACACATTCTACTGAAAAAAATCGAACCCAGTTTGTTGGCGAAGATGAAACCTTACGGGTAGCGAAAAATCAGAAATCAGGGATTAAAGGCGATGTGGTATGCCTGACGGGGAACAGTCGAAACGATAAAGTCGTTAATAATTTTATACTTTCCGCAGGAAATACGCTGAGACTGGAATGTGGTGAAAGCGCCATCGAGCTATCAAAAGACGGCAGCGTCCATATCATTGGTAATAACTTTAACTTTACTGCGAAACAGAATGCGCAAATTAATACGCTTTCTGGCGAATTACATTTGAACCCTGATGATGGACAAAATGTCATCGATCCGCCTGGCGCATCCCTTCAGGGTGAAATCCAGCAGGAAGTGGATAGTTTTTTTGTTATTAATGGCAATAAGTAAGAGTAACCCGAATGGCTGAATATATTCTTCAGGAAGCATCCCTTGCCTTACCCGATGTATTTAAAGACAGAACCATGAATTTATTTACCCTGAGTGATAACGGAGCCAGCGAGTTTACTTTTGTTGTTTCTCGTGCGAGTGCTAAAAACGAAGATAAAGTCCATGATGCGGCAACTCGTTTGGTACGTGAACTGGAAATTACGGTGCCCGACTTTCGTCTCGAATCCTCGCAGATGACCTCTGTTGATGGTCTCCCGGCGGTTGAGCTTTTTTATCAATTCAAAAATGATAATGCGATCATTTTCCAGAGGCAGACCGTTATTTTGCTCGGTGACCATCCTGGCGGCCAAAAGATGGTGTGTTATATCGGTACTTGCCCGGGCGAGTTTAGCGATTATTATCATAATCAATATCAGGAAATTATTCGCAGTATTAAGTTCCACAAACCCGCTCAGACTGAAACCCAAGAAATGCTCGCTGCCGACAGCCAGGGGCCATTTTTTGCGCTTGATAGTGAGAGTAAGGTACTCAGTGTCTTTGAAAACATTCAGGAACTGTATGGACACCTTTCGCTTCAGCGGGCGAAAGAGGGGCAGTATTTGCTTTTTGAAAAGCGTGGCAAACCACTCAGTATTGCACCCGTTCCGGACAGCCAACCCCTTCGTTACGCGCTCTGGACGACTTCCCCTGACAAATCACATCACTTGCTTTCACAGCTTT
This sequence comes from Enterobacter sp. HK-058-C-ECC, assembly GCF_047531125.1. Classification (NCBI taxonomy): domain Bacteria; kingdom Pseudomonadati; phylum Pseudomonadota; class Gammaproteobacteria; order Enterobacterales; family Enterobacteriaceae; genus Enterobacter; species Enterobacter sp. HK-058-C-ECC. Next base: position 514,078 of record NZ_JBLKCH010000002.1, on the reverse strand, counting down.
CCGTATGTCGCCAGGTCTCTGGTTCTGACCAACTTAATACACTCGATCGGATACGTGGGTATCTGATGGCACAGCGAGCCGAATAGTTATGTCCGAATGTCTGGCCGCTCGCGTAGATGATGAGATTGCTCATACAGCCTCAAAAGGCTGGATGATCGCAGGATTGGTTGGTGGGGCAATTCTGGGCGCAGCTGCTGTCGTCGTCACCGGAGGGACCGCGCTGGTTGCTGTTTCTGCCGTTGCGGCCGGGGCCTGTGCTGCGGGTGGGTTGGGTGAGCTCCTCGGCAGTATGTCATGGGCTCCACGCCATACTACCGGTACGCTAAAAGAAGGTTCACCCAATGTCTTTATCAACAGCCGAAAGGCTATCCGCGCTCATCTGTCAGCCGGAGAGTGTGACGAACACAGCGGTAGTCTGCAACGGGTTGCCGAAGGTTCGATAAAGGTTTACATCAACAACTTTCCCGCCTCTCGCACTGGCGATAAGCTGACATGCAGCGCTGAGATTAGCCAGGGATCGCGAAATGTTATTATCGGTGGAAGCAAGGTTCAGACCGATGAAATAAGTCCTGAAATCCCGGAATGGGTGAACTGGACGATGCTCGCCGTTGGTGCCGGAGCCATGGCGGTGCTAGCCAGTCCAGCAATCGCCCTTCTGAGTACCCTCGGTGCGATGGGCGGTGGGACTATTGGTGGCTACGCGGGTGGAATGCTGTGTGGCGAAGGTAGCGACGGTCAGAAATGGGGGATGCTGATCGGCTCCGTTATCGGCGGCGGGGCTGGTATTAAAGGCGGGGCACGGTTTGATGCGTGGCGGGCTGGTAAAATACCGGCAGTTAGACCTGTCGAAGCAAGCCCATTAGGCGCTACAGGTTTAAATAAACCGAAGATGAGTTTATCCGAGGCTGTAGGTAAAGACCTGTCGAATACATGGATAACGAAGGGAAGACAACTTGCTGAACAAGGGGATAAACGACTCTCCTCCCTGCTAACCGATGATGAAGTAGGGGCTCTTTACGGTTATACTACGAATGAAGGTTATCCGATGGTTAACAATGCGCTAAGAGGTCAGGCTGAACTTACACCAGAAATACAAGCCTTTGCGGATCACGCCACTAACGCGCTTGATAAGCTTCCTTCCTATGAGGGGATAACATATCGAGGCGCGACGTTACCTGAAAACGTACTAATGGAAAACCAAGTGGGTAATGTTGTTTCTGATCCAGCATTTATGAGCACCGATCAGAAAGTTCCTTTTTCGGGAGATGCCACGATTACAATTAATGGTAAAACTGGTAAGCCTATTGATTTTCTTTCTGAATATAAAGGAACTGAAACGGAAGTGCTTTTCAAACCAGGTACCAAATTTGAAGTTGTTGAGCGTGTTGATTCTGGTGGTAAAACCGCGCTTACATATAAGGAATTATAATGATCGATCTGCACACTGATTTAAATACGTTACTAAAGTATGTGGACAAATATCGACAATACTTACCCGTTAGCAGTCCTTTGGTTCAGCGGAGGATGCAGTATACTTATGATAATAAACCCTTAGAATCATCGCCGAATAGTGATGCACAAAAACAATGGGACTTAACACCATCATGTAACATCTCACTAGCGGAATCGCGAGATCGTGCTGTTGGTGCGCTTATTGGTCTTGCTGTTGGAGATGCTGTAGGGACGACGCTCGAATTTTTACCTCGTGACAAAGCACACGTCAAAGATATGACAGGTGGTGGGCCATTTCGACTTCGCGCCGGCGAATGGACGGATGATACATCCATGGCATTATGTCTTGCGGAAACGCTTCTTGAGAAAGGTGATGCTGATACTACCTGCTTCAGGAATAAGCTTTTGGCATGGTATCAGCATGGTTATAACAGTTCAAATGGCGTCTGTTTTGATATAGGTAATACAACGCGATTTGCTTTAGAGCAATATTTAACAATTGGCCCAGGATGGAGCGGCAATACTGCGGCAGAAACTGCAGGTAATGCTTCCATTATCAGACAAGCCCCTGTCTCTATTTTTTTTAGAAAGTCATTAAGCAAAGCGTTTTATGAAGCTAAAAAACAGAGTATCGCAACACACGGTGCCGCGGAAGCAATAAATAGCACACAGTATTTAAGTTATTTGCTTGTGCATATGATTAACGGTAGCAATAAAGATTTTGTTTTTTCTCCGCACGTTATGCCGCTTCAGCCACGCGTAATGATTATCAACGCGGGTGAATATAAGCAAAAAAATCGCAATCAGATTCGTTCAAGTGGTTACGTTATTGATACGCTTGAGGCCGCGATGTGGTCCGTATGGAATACGAATAATTTCCGTGATGCCATTCTACTGGCAGCTAACCTTGCCGATGATGCTGACAGCGTTGCAGCGACGGCGGGACAAATCGCGGGGGCATTATATGGTTATTCCGGTATTCCGCAGGAGTGGAAAAACAAACTCGTACAGCACGAACGTATCGCCAAAATGGCAGGTGAACTGTTCGATAGAGCTCCAGAGGATAATTTCTTATAATTATATTAGTCATATGGCACGGGTATTGTACCGTGCCTCTTTCTTTGTCTGTCCCTAATGGTTTGTTAGTTAAAAGCGTCCCGGCGTGTCAAAAATTGGACAATACACATTCTTCGAGAAGAGAAGAGAAGATGTGGTGACCATGGTTTGTGGATAAAGAAAATTATATTGAGTTGGGTTGAATTAATGGCGTCACTGATATAGTCAATCAGCGGTTTGGGCCAATATTACGCCTGGTAGCAAAATCTATCGCCGCGTTAAGCTGTATCTTGTTGTTTTATGGTATTTGGTTTGGAAAAGGAGTGTGATGCGAAGTGAGATGACGACACGACAATGCCTGGAGAACAACATGTATAAATGTGGTACGTTATGATTCAATGGCTTTTCTTTATTCTCTTTATGATTTGGACACTAGCGCTTATCTGGAATGGAAAAGACTTATTCAGTAAAAAACAATGGTTCTTTGCTGGGTTGATGTTCGTTCTGGTGCTAGTGGCTACGGTTGTTATTGGTTTTACGTTGAAATGGCTCGCTCAGTCAATGTCATTATTCTCCGTCGCAACGGCGAAACAATATTCGATTATCTTTTCCATGTCTTTCCTGTGCGTATGGGGACTAAAAGTTACCGTTGTGCTGCTCTGCACGATCTTTTCCGGGATTACAGGAGGGCACAAAAAATACAATGCTGAAAATTATGAAGCAATATCGTCTATAATACGCGTCGTTGCGCCTGGCTTACTTATCGTTGCTAAAAGCGTAGTTTCCCTGGGTAGCGTCCTTATGTTTTCAGGTTTATGGCTTAAATAAGCACGATTTAAAAAATATCTCAATGAACACCGAGACTAGTCCATAGTGGAATAAAGATTATGCTCAACCGAATTACCGTTCAGCTCCCGGTGGAGGGGCTTCTGTTCTGGAAACTGACGGGCCGCGAGGCGATGTCCGAGTCGTTCGCGCTGACGCTGACCGTGCTCGGCACGGACGCGCGCATTGACCGCAGTAAGCTGCTGGGCCAGCCGGTCACCGTGACCATCCCGACGCAGAGCCTGCTGACGTCCCGCTATATTAACGGCAAGATTACCCGCGTGGCGGTCAGCGCCGTTGAGCTGACGGGCACCCGCTATGCGGTGTACCAGCTGACGGTGGAGCCGGACCTGTGGCCGATGAAGCGCGACCGTAACCTGCGTATCTTCCAGGGCCAGACGGTGCCGCAGATTGTGAAAACCCTGCTGGGTGAGCATCAGGTCAACGTTGAGGACAAACTCACCGGCAGCTACCGGGTGTGGGACTACTGCGTGCAGTATCAGGAGTCGAGCCTGGACTTCATCAGCCGCCTGATGGAGCTGGAGGGGATTGCGTATCACTTCCGCCATGAGGCGGACAAGCACACCCTGGTGCTCACCGACGCCGCCACGCAGTACCAGCCGTTCAGCGGCTATGAGGTCATTCCTTACCATCAGACGCCGTCAGGCGGCAGTACGGATGAAGAGGGCATCAGCCAGTGGGCGCTGGAGGACAGCGTGACGCCGGGGATTTACAGCCTCGACGACTATGACTTCCGCAAGCCGAACGCGTGGCTGTTCCAGGCCCAGCAGAACCCGGCATCGCCGAAGCCGGGCAGCATCGACGTGTACGACTGGCCGGGTCGCTTTGTGGACAAAGGGCACGGGGAGTTCTATGCCCGCATCCGTCAGGAACGCTGGCAGGTGGAGCATCAGCAGATTCAGGCCACCGCCACGGCGGCGGGGATTGCGCCCGGGCACACCTTCACCTTAACCAACGCGCCGTTCTTCAGCGATAACGGTGAATATCTGGTGACGGCGGCGGGTTACCACCTCGAAGAGAACCGCTATGCCAGCGGCGAGGGGGAGACCATTCACCGGACCGATTTCACGGTCATCCCGTCGGCGGTGGTGTACCGTCCGGCGCAGTTCACGGCGTGGCCGCGCACCTACGGCCCGCAGACGGCGAAAGTGGTGGGGCCGAAGGGCGAGAGTATCTGGACGGACAAATACGGCCGGGTGAAGGTGAAGTTCCACTGGGACCGTCTGGCGAAGGGCGATGACACCAGTTCCTGCTGGGTGCGCGTGTCGAGCGCGTGGGCGGGCCAGGGCTACGGCGGGGTGCAGATCCCGCGCGTCGGCGATGAGGTGGTGGTGGACTTTATCAACGGCGACCCGGACCGTCCGATCATTACCGGTCGCGTGTACAACGACGCGAGCATGCCGCCGTGGGCGCTGCCGGCTGCGGCGACGCAGATGGGCTTTATGAGCCGCACGAAAGACGGTTCCGTGGACAACGCCAACGCCCTGCGGTTTGAGGATAAAGCGGGTGCAGAGCAGGTGTGGATCCAGGCCGAGCGCAACATGGACACCAGCGTTAAAAATGATGAAACACACAGCGTCGGCGGCGAGCGCAGCCATTACGTGAAGAAAAATGAGCTGCATCGCGTGGAAGCGAATCAGACACAGGCCGTGAAAGGTGGCACCGAGATCCTGACGGGGAAAGGCAAGCTGGATGCGGCGGTGGAGCAGTACGTCATTGCTTCCGGGACGAAGCTGCGGCTGGTCTCCGGTGAGAGTGCCATTGAGCTGAATGCTAACGGCAAGATTAACCTCATCGGCAAAGAGTTTAACTTCTTCGTGGAAGGGGATGGGTATATCACCACGGGCGGCAAGCTGCACCTGAATACCTCTGGCACAAAACCTGGCACAACGGCACCGGGATCGGGGCATAAAGGGGATATTGATGCGGCGGTGCAGGCAAAGTTTTCGCCGCAAGAGAGCGCTAATCGTCCCGCCCCCGTTGCGGCTCCTGCAGTAGGCCAATCGAAACCGGCTCCTGCTTCAGCTTCAACAACAGCTCCCCCTTTGAAAGGTAATTATATTTACAAAAATAGTCCGGATGGTTCAGACGTTATGCCTTTGAATGACGATGTTGTAAAAGAAATCAATAAGTCGCCTACCCTTCAAACGCAGTTAAAAGATTTGAAAGACAAGGGATGGGCGATTCAACCAGGTGCGACTGGAGGGGGAAGTTATACTGATTCGGATAATAAACTGATCGTTATGGATCCCGAACACATGGAAGACACAGCCAATACAGTACAAACACTTGCTCATGAAGCAGGGCATGCAACATATCCTGTTGCAGCGGACTATTCTAGTAAAGAAAATTTCGTTAACAGCCAGCTTATGGATGAAGGTGGTGCAACATTGAATAATATCAAAATACAGCGTGAAATCTTGGGAAATGGCGGTATTGATATTGATATAGCGGGAAGCCCTGAAAATCTCAAAGCTTACAATGCTGCCTATGATAAAATGATAAGTGGTGAGCTGTCGCGCGTTGATGCAGCAAAAGCTATAGGTAAAGTCTATGGTAAAGGCGAAATAGCTTCGGGCACCGATCTCAACTACAGCGATTATTACGGGAGTTTCTATGGTAAGTAGAATGACAAAAAACATCATCTTTTTTTTGCTCCCACTCTTTTCAACATTTTCTTACGCAGGACAAACGAACATGAACCAAGATTCTTTATGGCATATTATTAAAGAACTCAAAACAGTATGGGGAAAACAGGCCGAGGACGTAAGTAAACTTCTCAATCAACCACTCATCAAAAAAAATCCAGAAACGAAAGACCGTTATACGTCGGTTCCATTCACATTATCTGATGGAACACGTATCAGCGATTTAGATGTTCGTTTATGGGGGAACGGAGATAATAGCGTTTCACTTGTCTCGTTTGTAATCGAACAGCCTTGCATTACGCTCGAACAAGTCAAAACTCATTTCCCGGATGTTAAAGTTTCTAACATTCCTCGTGGGAATACCGCAGGACAATCTGTTGGATACCGAACCGTTACTGATGAGAGAGGACTTGCATGGGCATTTAGTTTCCCGGTAATGAACCAGGAATGCCTAAATAGAGTCGTTATGTCGCGTTACGATCGTTAATAAGTGTTGTGTTTTCATGCCGGCACGGGTATTTCGCTGCCGGTTTGCAGTATCCGTGAAAAACGTAATTTACATCAAGTTAGTGACGATAAACGTGAAAAAACACACGCCGATATTTCTGTGTTTATCCCTGATATTTAGTTGTCTGAGTAGTAATGTTGTTTTGGCAGAAGCTATGCCGCCTGTTCTGACTAAACAGGATTTTTCCGTGCAGATCAAAGACCAGCCTGTCGCCCTGGGCGACAGATGGACGCCTGATATTGCCCGTAAAATTGACGTACCGGTGGAAGGCAGTTTTACCGGTGAGGTTCCTTTTGATGGAGTCCACTATAAATTCTTTCAGCATCAAAACGCTGGAGTAGAAATATTCACTTCCAACCTCTGGTGGGATAAAGCGGAAAGAAGCATTGATGATTATATCGTCTATCAAATTACGCTGACTGCCGAAGACTTCGCAACGCCGCGTGGTGTCTATGTGGGTTCAACGAGAAAGGAACTGAACAGCGCATACGGTACCGGTCAGGTCGACAATGATGCGGGGGAGCAGTGGATTACCTACGAATTGGATAAAAAACTGCTCTCTTTTGAGATAAAAGACGACAACGTTATAAAAATAACGATGAATTACAACAATGATTCTCAAGAATAATTTATGACCAAAAAATATGTTGCAGTCGTATTGTTCACGGCTTTATTGACAGGCGTCGTTGAAACGTCATCGGCACTTGAATTATCGCAATACAATAAGCTCGATACGGTAAGTCGCATCCTTAACGACAGTGAAGTGACAGACAATCTCAGGACGCTGTTGGGGAATCATTACCAAACCTTTATTGATAACTTTGACGTCTTCGGCGAACCGCATACCACCACTGGTGGAGGATTGTTTGTTGAAGGCTGGCTAAAAGATCTTTATCTGGAGAACGCGTCAGCGCTGGTTATCAATCCTGACGGCAAAATCTTTGCGGCCTGGGTGGTTCCGGAGTCGGACGTAATCCATTACCAATCCTCTGATAATAGCCCGGGTATTAATGCTGATATCCAGCAATGGGCCGCCAGATTCCATACGATGCAGTTTGCAACGAACAGCCAATCGAGACCTGCGTTTGACGGGGTTTGAGCAGGCGGGGTTGGCAACGACTCGACGTTAACCCTGCAGTTAGCTGAATCAGGCAACCGTATCACAGGGTCTTATTGCTATATCTCCCAGAGAGGGAATCACATTGACTGCCCGGAAGAAGATGAGCGAAATCTTAGCGGTACGATCGCGAGAAACCGTGCAAACGTAGAGTTCAACTCATCGTTTGGCGGCGCAGGCGGACGGGCTGTTCTGGAAATAAAGGGGAGTGAAATGGAATGGCGTCTGGTAACGCCTCCACAAAAAGGAAATGATTATACTCCGCTGCGTTATACGTTACGTAAAGCCGCTTCGGTTCATCACGCTGAAACCAGAAAACTGGACACCGACAAGTTCACTATTTCTCTGATAAACAAGTGCGGGCGTTTCGAGGGTGAATGTGACCAGATGGTTTATCTCGGTGTGCGCAAAAGCGATAACAGTACGATCTCCTTAAAGGGAAAAACGTTGCACGACCCCACTGGTAAAATAATCGGCTCAACGTACAAGAATGGCGAGATCGCTTATACCGTGACGTATGCACCCGTGAAATTGCTTGTCAGCAAAGGCAGCCATGTTTTAGTCGAACAGTCAGGTCAATGGCGTAAATAATAAAACAGCCAGCCAAAGGGCCAACATGGATTGGCCTTCATGTTTCTCTCAATATTAATCATCCCGAGTTCACTTATGAAATACACCCTCCAGGAAGGTTCATTTTCCCTTTTTCCTGCTGCCTGGCAGGATAACAGCATGAACATCATTCGCGATGACGAAAGCGGGCTGTCCGTGGTGGTCAGCCGCGGCGTGATTCCCGATGGCAGCGACTACGAACAAGAGTTTCACCGCCAGTGGGATGTGTTGCGTCCTCAGATGGGTGAGATCGCCCAGAGCGAATTCCGGAACGTAAACGCCGGGCCTGACGGAAAAATTAACGGGCTGGAAGTTGAGACCACGTTTGACCGTAACGGGCAACGCCTGTGGCAAAAACAGCTGGCCTTGCAGACGCCGGGCAAACCGGTATTGATGATTTTTACCCTCTCGGCATTAAGAGCCTTTACCGAAGAGGACGAGGTGCGCTGGAGCGCGCTTAAGCAGAGTCTGACGCTAAACGACAACCGGAATGTGTAAGGCATGAGCGATAACAACGCGGCCCGTAAGGGCGACGAGATTATTCACTCCAGCATTTTTGCTGACATCACCAGCATCGTGGCGGAAGGTGCCGCCTATGCGGTGATCGGCGCGGCGGTGGGGCTGGCGGCTACGGCCGCCGCGCCACTCCTCGGTGCCGGAGCCGCCGCAGCGGGCGTGGCGGCGATTGGGTCCAGCTGTCTGTTAAGCGGGATTATTGGTGGCGTGCTGGCGAACGTGGCGGGGATCACCGACGACATCAGCAACGCCGCGGAAGGGTTAGGCAATGCGCTTTTCCCGCCGTCGCCTGCGGGTAAAATTACCACCGGTTCGAACAACGTACTGACCAACGCAATCCCCGCAGCACGTGCGGCAGGCACGCTGACGCCCGCCGATACACCGTCCCCTGAGCCACAGTCGCCGGGCAGCTTTGCCGATTACGCGGGCATGCTGCTTTCCGCCGCCGGACAGTTTGGCAGCGAAATGTGGCAGCCGAGTGTCGCCTCTGCCGCCGCGGGGACCTCGCCGCTGGAAGAAGACAAGGTGGCGTGTGAAAAGCACTCCGGGCCGCAGTATCTGGCGGAAGGCTCTAAAAGCGTCTTTATCAACGGGCAGCCCGCGGTGCGTGCGAAAGATCGCACCACCTGCGAAGGCACCGTTTCCGCCGATGTCTCCCCGAACGTGATCATCGGCGGGGACACGCTCACGGTCCGCGATATCAAAAGCGGTAAAACGCCGGGTCTGGCGCTGGGGATGATTGCGCTCTCCCTGCTACGCGGGCGTCCGGGCAAGATCCTGAAAAACATGCCCTGCGCGCTGGCCGCAGCCGGCGGCGGGATGCTGGCGGATATGGCGGTCAACGCCGTGTTTGGCTCCTCGCACCCGGTCCACGCCGCCACTGGCGTGAAGGTGCTGAACGACGACGATGAGCTCGACTTCTCGCTGCCGGGGCGCTTCCCGCTTCGCTGGCAGCGCAGCTATAACAGCCTGACTACCCGCGAAGGGCTGTTCGGCCTGGGTTGGGCAACGACCTTTGACAGCTATCTCTTGCTGGAAGATAACCATGCGACCTGGTTCGATGAAACCGGGCGCGAGCTGAGCTTTGAACTGCCGCCTGTCGACCGCGCGTTTTACAGCATCAGCGAAGGCATCATTATCCGCCGCAATGAGAGCGGCGACGTGGCGATTGCCGACGATGACGGCGCGGTGTGGCGTCTGTACAAACCGACCCGCATGAATCCTTCTATCCTGCGTCTGGCCTCGCTCAGCGACGAATACGGCAACGCGCTGCTGACGGCGTGGGACGAGCACGGCAGGCTGATTGGTATCCATGATGAGCCGCGGGCCATCGACGTCACCCTGCGCTATGAAGATGAGCGCTTCCCGCTGCGCGTGACCGCAGCCAGCCATTTCGACGGCAACCAAACCTGGCCGCTGATGCAGTGGTGCTACGATGCGCGCGGCCAGTTGGCGAGCACGACGGACGCCTCCGGCGTGGTGACGCGTGAATACCGTTACAACGACCACGGCCTGATGGTCTGGCACCGGATGCCGGGCGGGCTGGAGAGCGAATACCGCTGGCAAAAATTCGACCACTGGCGCGTGGTGGAAAACCGCACCAGCACCGGCGACGGCTGCCGCTTTAGCTATGATTTGGCCACCGGGCTGACGACCGTCGAGCACTACGATGGTCAGACGCGCCGCCACTACTGGAACGCGCAGAATCTGATTGTCCGCTACGTAGACGAGCGCGGTGAAAACTGGCGCTACGAGTGGGATGATAACGAGCTTCTCACGCGTCGCATCGATCCGCTCGGCAATGCCGTCACCTTCGTCTACGACGAGATGGGCAACCGGGTGCAGGAGACCGATGCCGACGGCAATACCCGCACCACCACCTGGCTGGAGCACCGCGCGCTTCCCGCGGCCATTATCGAAGCCGACGGCAGCGCCACCCGGTTCTGGTACGACGAACATCACGGGCTGAAGCGCGTGGTGGACCCGATGGGGCAGACGACGCAGCTGCGCCGGGACGCGTTCGGCCAGGTCGTTGAAGAGGTCGATGCCGCAGGCAACAGCCGCTACCAGGAGTACAACGAGGCCGGGCAGATTGTCCGTTCGACGGACTGTTCCGGGCGTATTACCCGCTATCGCTATCATCCGCTGGGCTGGCTGGTGGCTGAGACTGGCGCCGACGGTGAAGAGACGCGCTACCGCTACGACGCCGCAGGGCGTCCGGTGCAGCTCGATCGCCCGGAAGGCTGGACGGAATCGCTCAAATGGAACGAACGCGGTCTGCCGGTGAAGCATGCGGGCGCTGACGGGAAAGAAAGTGAGTTCAGATACGACGAGGCGGGGCGCTTAACCGCCACCCGTAATACGCAGGGTGAAGAAGTGCGACGCCGCTGGGACAGCCGCGGGCGTCTGATTGCCCTGGAAAACGAGAACGGCGAAGCGTATCAGTTCCGCTGGGGGCCAGACTCGCTGCTGATGGAAGAGGTGGGGCTCGATGGCGTAGCCTCGCAGTATCGCTATGATGCCTGCGGGCGCACGATTGCGCGCACCTTTGCCGCCGGTCATCCGGAGGCTATCACCCACGCCTTCGCCTGGAGCGCGAGCGGCCAGCTGGTCGCCCGCACCACGCCGGAAGGGCAGACCCGCTACCATTACACGCCGTCCGGGCTATTAAGCCGGATTGGTCTGCATCCTGCGCTTTCAGCCGACGCGTGGACCACCGAGGCAGAGCAGGAGCTTGCCTTTGAGTATGACGCGCTCGGTCGCGTGACGCGCGAAGCGGGCGAGCACGGTGAGCTGGCGTGGGAGTATGACGCGCTGAGCAACCGCACCTCCGTCACGCTGCCCGATGGCCGCGAGCTGAAGCAGTTCTACTACGGCAGCGGGCATCTGCTCAGCATTGCTCTCGATAAGCTGTCGGTCTCCGATTTTACTCGCGACGAACTCCACCGTGAGACCAGCCGCACCCAGGGGCTGTTGACCACCCGCAGCGAGTACGACCGCCTCGGCCGACTGCACCGCCGGGACGTCTTTACCGGCAATGCGCAGCGCCCGTCGCCGCGCCGCTGGTCCCGCCGCTGGGATTACGACTACCGCAATAATCTGGTGCGCGAAGAGCGGGACGATAACCCGTTCAACTGGTACCGCTGGCAGTACGACAGCGCCGGGCGCCTGCTCGTTCAGGACGGCACGCTGCCTGGCCAGGAGCAGTGGCGCTGGGATGCAGCCGGTAACCCGCTGGAAGGATTTGCTGAGAAGGTCACGCACAACCGCCTGACGCAGCTGAACGGCATTCGCTGGCGTTATGACATCCACGGCCGCACCGTGGAGAAGGATAACGGCCAGACCCGCTGGCACTACCGCTACGACGGCGAACATCGCCTGATGGAGGTCATCAGCCAGCCGCGGGATCGCAACAAACCGCAGACGCAGGTCAGCTTCCGCTACGATCCGCTCGGTCGCCGCATCAGCAAAACGCGCCGCCAGATGCTGGGCGGACAGCCAACCGGCAAGTCGGTCACCACCCGGTTTGTCTGGGAAGGGTTCCGGCTGCTGCAGGAAGTGCACGGGGATGTGCCGCTGACCTACGTTTACAGCGATCAGGACAGTTACGACCCGCTGGCGCGTATTGACGGCGTTGATGCTCCGGAGATTTTCTGGTTCCACTGCCAGCCCAACGGCACGCCGGAGCGGATGACGGATATCGAAGGGCAGGTGCGCTGGGAAGGGGTGAACAGCGCCTGGGGCAAGCTGCTGCGGGAAAGCGAGAAGCAGATATCAGGATATTCTCAGAACCTGCGCATGCAGGGGCAATACCTGGACCGTGAGACAGGGCTGCACTACAATCTGTTCCGGTATTACGACCCGGACTGCGGACGGTTTACGCAGCAGGACCCGATAGGGCTGGCGGGGGGGATAAACCTTTACCAGTATGGTGCAAATAGTCTAACGCGAATAGACCCTCTGGGATTAAAACAAGAGGAAGTTATACGCTATATGAGTAAAGATGAAGCGATTGCATCAGCTTCTGAACGCGGTGGTAAAGGCGGATTGGTCCCTAACAATCGTGGTGATAAAGCCATATGGGTTAATCATGATAGTCGACCAGGATTTAACCCTGGAAATGAAAAGTATCGTGCAGTTATGACCGTCAATGACTCTGGGGTTGAGCTTCTTAATCAACATAGTGATATATCAAAAGTTGATTACAAAGAGACTGGGCTGAAAGATGGCGTTCTATCAAAGAGAAATGAACCTGGAGCAAAGGGCATCGGTAAAAATATCCTTTCTCGTTTTAATGATAAAATCACTTCATTCCAGATTGAAAAGAAAGATGCTAAAGGTAATTGGAAGAAATGTGGTAAGAGGATTACTTAATGATTTTTGAAATGTATCTACATAAAATTGAACACTTCACTAATGCGAGAGCAGAGATTGAAAGTTTTGGAAATTATGTCTATGTTCAGGATGAACCGGATCTGTTTCCCATTTGTTTTAAAAAAGAAAATGGGAAGCATGCAGAGTTGAGTCGTTGGCAAACTTGCTTTCCTAAAGTTATGTTACAGCGTACTTTAAAGAAGTTAGACTTAAGTGAAGATGAAACGTATACATTTGAAGTTTTCCTTTCCCGATTAGGTTATTTATTTCAAATAGATAACCGACAGCGTATAGATAAAGATATCTTTATCTTGTTTTATATGTATCAACTCTTTTCTTTAAAAAATAATAAAGAAGATTATGTAATAAAAGCAAAAAGCTTTTTTTTAAGATTTTTGTGTTTTGAAATGGGCATGGATGATGAGTCTTATAATTTGCTATGCATTACTAATGATGGACTCTGTATAAATACTCTTCGGCATGGTAAAGTATCAGTATTGTCTTTACTTGAGCAATTTTATGCGCAATTTGAAAAACAGAAAAACTTTGAAGATCTTAAATATATAAAACTCTATCAAACATCGGTGTTGAGTTTCTTGTTTGTTGCGGATGACGGTAATAATCGCCTGTTTTTTAATGATAAAAATTGCTATCTTATCGAACCTGATAACTTTATCAAAACATATAAAAAATCGAAAAAAATAATATATAGAGCTTTGGAGCAGTGTTTTGACAAGTATCAATCAACAAAGAACTTACTAATATCAAATTTCATTCTAATGAATTATTCGTATTATATTGTCAGAAATAATTTATCAGATCTCAAAAACCTAAGAAGGCATGTTCCTTCAGATATGTTTAGGCAAATAATTTCCTCTATAGCGTACAGAGGTTTTTTTGTGGATGAAGAAGAAATATTTAAGTTATTTTCTCATGAATACAAAATCAGCCTTGAAAATGAAGGTCGAATGCTATTTAATTTAATATATTCGATTTAAGACGTAATGTTTAAACACAATCGGGGGCTTTAGGTTTTGAATATTCAAACCGATGCTGGCCCTCGATACTCGAAGGCCAAGGTATGAGTGGTTGAGAATTTTACGGTTTGTTCGTTGTCAATTGAAAACTACATATACCTCATACCGTGCCTTAGTGGATGTGTCTATTAATAGTACGGATTATTTGCTTAACCAAAAGCATCATATGATCTTTTATTAGTATTTGATATTCTACGTTCTGCCTAATAAGCCGCTGACGAGTGTGATGGCATTTGCTGACGAGTCTGACAGGTAACTTAAGCTCAAATGCTATTTTGTGGGGCAAAGATTGGCTTGAAAAAAATTGGATTAATGAAAAATGGCCGACAGACTTGCAGTAGTGTCAGGAAATGAAAAACAAAAAAAGTGGCCTAAAGAAGGCGATGTTTTTTACTTTCAGTTAAATGATGGTCGATTAGGCTATGGTATGGTCTCCCTGGGTAAAATAGATATCGGTCCATTCAAAAATGCTATAGTTATATATATATATGACTATTTTACATCTTCACTTCAAGAAGATGCTGTATTGGCAAAAGATAATTTGCTATTACCGCCAATTATTACTGATAATTCATGTTGGAAAAACGGTTATTTCGTAACGTTTAAAACTATCGAAACGAGCGAAGTGGATATTTTACCACAACATTATTTTAAAAATCCTGTCAGAAATAAAATATATGATCAGCATGGAGTGGCAATTGACTCACCGACTGAGAATATACCAATCGGTGAAGAGTCGATTCAATTCTATAAAAGCGTTATAAAATCTATAGAAAGCTTTGTTAACTAATGGACTAGGCCGGGGAGATATTTCCGGCCTTTTGCTTACGCAATGAGAAAAATCATAATCATACAAACAGATACTGCCGCATTAGTTATTTATGATTTGATGTCATTAAAGCATAGAATTAATGATGATGTAGATTGGTGGAGTCTTCCAGAAGATGAACTTGAAGAAATAAACAAAGGGAATGTATTATTTCTCAATCTTGGAGATGATGGCGCCTATAAAGTACATATTAAAAGTGATGTTGATGAATATACCGGGTCGCTATTTTTAAATGTACCTTCTGGAAAGGTTTTCATTGGGGCGGGAGAAGATGTCACCGGCGGAGATCTTGAGCCTGATGACTCAGATGCTATTTCAGGTGAGTTTATTACTTTAGAACCTGGTAGTTACGAAGTTAAATATAAAAAGCAAGATTCAGATGTTCTAATTTCCTTTGCAAAAGCAACGTGTATTGAAAACTCATTAGAAGAGGGGGTTTATCTCTGATGAAATCCTCGCCTTGGCGTGGGTTTTCATCAAAAAACAAATATTAAACAATTGGCTCATTATGTAGCCATTTTTAACAATATACTTTTTCCCTTCTGCACGCAGCTTGCTTGCTTTTTCGCGCCTTGCTTACCTTTTCCCTCCATAAACTTTCAATATACTCGCGACGAACGACTCCAACCTGAGAATATCCCCGGTGGCTGCTGACCATCCGCAGCGAGTACGACCGCCTCGGCCGACTGCATCGCCGGGACGTCTTTACCCGCAATGCCCAGCGCCCGTCGCCACGCCGCGGGTCCCGCAGCTGGGATTACGACTACCGCAATAATCTGGTGAGGGAAGAGCGGGACGATAACCCGTTCAGTTGGTACCGCTGGCACTACCGCTACGATGGCGAACATCGCCTGACGGAAGTCATCAGCCAGCCGCGGGATCGCAACAAGCCGCAGACGCAGGTCAGCTTCCGCTACGATCCGCTCGGTCGCCGCATCAGCAAAACGCGCCGCCAGATGCTGGGCGGACAGCCAACCGGTAAGCCGGTTACCACCCGGTTTGTCTGGGAAGGGTTCCGGCTGCTGCAGGAAGTGCACGGGGATGTGCCGCTGACCTACGTTTACAGCGATCAGGACAGTTACGACCCGCTGGCGCGTATTGACGGCGTTGATGCTCCGGAGATCTTCTGGTTCCACTGCCAGCCCAACGGCACGCCGGAGCGGATGACAGACATCGAAGGGCAGGTGCGCTGGGAAGGGGCAAACAGCGCCTGGGGCAAGCTGCTGCGGGAAAGCGAGACGCAGGTATCAGGATATTCTCAGAACCTGCGCATGCAGGGGCAATACCTGGGCCGTGAGAAAGGGCTGCACTACAATCTGTTCCGGTATTATGACCCGGACTGCGGACGGTTTACGCAGCAGGACCCGATAGGGCTGGCGGGGGGGATAAACCTTTACCAGTATGCGCCGAATGCGCTGGGATGGGTGGATCCATGGGGGTTGGCATTAAAGGGAGTCGACTTTACAGGAAGCCCAGATCTTTTCCCAATCAATGGAACGAAACAAAACATTGTATCTATTACGATGCAAGGAACTCGAGATAGAGATTTTACCGAGGCTTTCAAGGCAGCCGGTATCTCTAAAAGTGAAGCAACCGGATATACATGGCATCATGTCGATGATTTTGACCCAGCCACAGGAAGGACAACAATGCAATTAGTAAAAACTTCTGCGCATGAAGCTACTTTCCCACATAAAGGCTCAGTCTCACAATTCGAGAAATATTTTGGTGTAAAATATGGTTCCCAAGAAGCCATTGCTGTTTCTCATTCTAAAGGCTGGTTGAAGGGGCGTGTTCCGAAAAAATTGCGTGCAAACTGTCACCAGTGAGGTATAAATCTATGAATCATTTCAGTAACTGTGAAAAAAAGATTGGACGTGAAGATATAGCAAAAATGGAAGAGAAATTATCTATTACTCTTCCGGATGATTTCGTTTCACATTATCTGCAATTTAATGGTGGCACTCCTGAGAAAAGTTGGTGGAATGATGAAGATTTTGAGCCAGTAGAGGTGGCAGGGTTTAAACCGTTTGTTTATAATAGTCAGACAAATGATGACCCTAGATCTTTAATTGATGGTTGCTATATCAATATGTTGGATAGGGAAGTGATTCCTAAAAACCTGCTTCCCTTCGCAAATGATTGGGGAGGGAATTTCTTCTGCCTGGATTTAGATAATTACTCAATTGTATACTTTGCTACAGATTCTTTTGACGAGGATTTGACTATGCAAGAGAATCACACAAAACTTCAAAGATATCTGACAAATTCATTTTCCAACTTTGTTAACGGATTAGTAACAGAAGAAGATCTTTCTTAAGAAAGCTTTTAAAATTTAAGCGATTAATTTAATGCGATTGCTGTTCTTATGAAATTTTTTTAATAAAACTCCATGGCAAATCATAGGGTTTTATTTGAAAGCAGCATGGCGCGCTTGGTGGTATGAACACACCTGGAACCCCCAAGAAAAATAAATCAGGTTAAAACATGAAATTATCCCAGTTAGCAATAGACAGGTTAAATAAAATTAATTGGTTTGTTAATCTTGGTAAGGCGATTACACTCCCTGGGGTTCTCCAGGCTCAGTCCCTTAGCCTGTTTATAAAAGGCCTGAATAGTGATGAATGGGAGAGTGCCACCCTGGAGGCTGTAAATGAAATAACGGGTTATCTCGCAAAAAAACACACTAGCAAATATCAATACTGGAACTCTTTGGTCAAAGAAGCTAAGAAAGTAGTGGAGAATGATATTATCCCAAAAATAATCTTCCCAGAGTCTGAGAAAAGCTCAATGATTGAGAGCTTAAAATGGGATCTTGTCAATTACTTGCTTGAAGATGTGTATAGTCCTTTACTACGAGAGCCGTTCTTTTCTAAGGGATTGATTAATGTTTATGAAGCTGGTCATATGCCTTGTGGATGGTCAGGTACTTGGCCAGCGGGAAAACTAGTTATCTATTGATAGACTCGCAATAAAAAAATCCACGCCAAAGCGTGGATTTTTTTCATTCAAGACGAATCAAACGTTAAACAGGAAGTTCATCACATCGCCATCTTTAACGATGTAATCTTTCCCTTCCGCACGCATCTTGCCTGCTTCTTTCGCGCCTTGCTCACCCTTGTAGGTGATGAAGTCTTCAAACGCGATAGTCTGCGCACGAATAAAGCCTTTCTCGAAGTCGGTGTGGATCTTACCGGCCGCCTGAGGCGCCGTTGCACCCACAGGAATCGTCCACGCACGCACTTCCTTCACGCCAGCGGTGAAGTAGGTTTGCAGGTTCAGCAGCTCATAGCCCGCGCGGATCACGCGGTTCAGACCCGGCTCTTCCAGACCCAGCTCGGCCATGAACTCTTCACGGTCGGCGTCGTCCAGCTCGGCGATGTCGGATTCAACGGCCGCGCAAACCGCAACAACCACAGAACCTTCCGCCGCGGCGATTTCACGCACTTTGTCCAGGTACGGGTTGTTCTCGAAACCGTCTTCGTTAACGTTGGCGATGTACATGGTTGGCTTCAGGGTCAGGAAGCTCAGGTATTTGATCGCCGCTTTGTCTTCGTCAGTCAGGTTTTTCAGCGCGCGCAGCATGCCGGCGTTTTCCAGCTGTGGCAGGCATTTTTCCAGCGCAGCCAGTTCCGCTTTCGCGTCCTTGTCGCCGCCTTTGGCTTTCTTCTGCACGCGGTGAATCGCGCGTTCGCAGGTGTCGAGGTCAGAGAGCGCGAGCTCGGTGTTGATAACGTCGATGTCGTCAGCCGGATCCACTTTGTTGTTAACGTGGATGATGTTGTCGTTCTCGAAGCAGCGCACAACGTGGCCGATCGCTTCGGTTTCACGAATGTTGGTCAGGAACTGGTTACCCAGACCTTCACCTTTGGATGCGCCTTTTACCAGGCCCGCGATGTCAACGAATTCCATGGTGGTTGGCAGAATGCGCTGCGGCTTCACGATTTCCGCGAGCTGGTCCAGACGCGGATCAGGCATTGGCACAACGCCGGTGTTAGGTTCGATGGTACAGAACGGGAAGTTCGCCGCTTCGATACCCGCTTTGGTAAGCGCGTTAAACAGGGTGGATTTGCCCACGTTTGGCAGACCGACGATACCGCATTTGAATCCCATTTCTAAATCACCTTAATATCTTGATAATCAATCCGTTAACGATAACCGATTGATGAAAAGTAAATAACTACGCCTATTATACACGTAACCCGCATGACGCGCGGTAAAAAAGCCGTATCGGGCGGATTATTGCGCTTTAAAAGCGTGTAAGCGGTTTGTCGCTTTGGTTAAGCCGTCTTTCAGCCAGATTTCCGTGCAGCGTGCCGCCTCGTCTACCGCCTCGTCAATCAGTTTCTGCTCAGAAACCGGTGGCTTACCGAGCACGAAACCGACAACTTTGTTTTTATCGCCCGGATGGCCGATTCCAACGCGCAAACGGTGGAAATTCGGGTTATTGCCCAGCTTGCTGATGATGTCTTTTAGGCCGTTGTGGCCGCCGTGCCCGCCGCCCAGCTTGAATTTTGCCACGCCTGGGGGAAGATCCAGCTCATCGTGGGCGACCAGAATTTCATCCGGATTAATGCGATAAAACGTTGCCATCGCCGCTACGGCTTTACCGCTCAGGTTCATAAAGGTGGTAGGCACCAGTAAGCGAACGTCCGCGCCAGCAAGGTTGATACGTGAGGTATACCCGAAGAATTTAGGTTCTTCACGCAGGGGAGCACGTAACCGCTCGGCCAGCAGATCGACGTACCATGCCCCGGCATTGTGGCGGGTGGCCGCATATTCTGCGCCCGGGTTGGCGAGGCCGACAATCAGTTTAATCGTCACGATTCAATTCCTAATGGGTTCCAGATCTGGCGCGTAGTTTACTGTCTGGCGCGCCGCTTGACAAAATTCTGCGATCATCGCAGCGAAATACGAATAATTACTTATCTGAACAATTAGAATTTCAAGCTGTTCAACGTGTTATTTGTAAACTTTTGTTTGGGAGTTATCTGTAATTGTGATCATTCACGCAACTCATAAAAGGGGCGTTGTCTATACTTTACACACAAGGATTAGGGGCTTTTCCCCTGACAACCCAAAGTTCCGGAGGTGACACATGAAACGCAAAAACGCTTCGTTACTCGGTAACGTGCTGATGGGGTTGGGGCTGTTCGTGATGGTAGCCGGCGTGGGTTATTCAATTTTAAACCAACTGCCGCAGCTTGATCTCCCGCAATACTTTGCGCATGGCGCGATATTGAGCATCTTCATTGGTGCAGTGTTGTGGCTGGCGGGAGCACGCGTGAGCGGCCATGAGGAAGTGTGTGACAAATACTGGTGGGTGCGCCACTACGACAAACGCTGTCGTCGCGATCAGCATAAGCACAGTTGACGCTACGTTAAAGAATACCGAAACGGCTCCTCAGGGAGTCGTTTTTTTTTGCATCAAGGGTTGACCCTCACGTAACGTAAGGCTCCAGAGTAGCGGCACTGGCAAAGTAAAAGGAGCAGTTATGTTGATTCAGGTGGGTGAGCTGGCGAAACGGGCCGGGATCACCGTACGCACATTGCATCACTATGAGCAAACAGGGTTGTTGCTGCCTTCTGCCAGAAGCGCAGCAGGTTACCGGCTCTACAACCTGGCGGATGTTCAGCGTCTGCATATGATCCAGGCGCTGGCAAAGGCGGGGCTGGAACTTGCTGAAATCAGGGATTTCCTGGAACAGGAGTCGCTGTCGTTAACCGAGTTACTCGATGCGCAAATCACGCTGCTGGATAAACAGCTGCGCAGCATACATACGCTGCGCGACCGGCTGGTCGAACTGCGCACCGGGCTGCTCAACGATGCGACGCCGGATCTGGAATCCTGGCTACAGACTCTGGAGTTAATGAATATGTACGATCGCTGGTTTAGCAAAGAAGAGTTACAGCAACTGCCGTTTGCGGTGCAGAAGGATGCGCTGGCGGCCATCTGGTCAGGGCTGGTTGCGGAGGCAAACACGCTGTTGAAACAGCACATACCCGTCACGGACCCGCGGGCGATGGACCTGGCGACGCGCTGGATGGAACGCCTGGAGCAGGACACGGCGGGCAAGCCGGAGTTTCTCACCCGGCTGAACGAGATGCACAGCGTGGAGCCGCAGATGCAGGTGCAGACCGGCATCACGCCGGAAATGACCGATTACATTACGCGGGCGTTCGCCGAGTCGAAGCTGATTATCTGGGAAAAATATCTTTCCGCCGAGGAGATGGCCTTTACCCGGAAGCACTACTTTGACCGCATGATGGAGTGGCCGCCGCTGGTGGCAAAACTGCATCAGGCGCAGCGGGAGAATATCGATCCTGCCTCGGAGGAGGCGCAAAAGCTGGCTGAAAACTGGCTGGCGTTATTCCAGTCGTACGCGGGCACCCGTCCGGAGACCCAGCAAAAGTTTCGCACGGCCATGCAGCAGGAGCCGCATCTGATGAAGGGAACATGGATGACGCCTGCCGTGCTTGGGTGGCTTCAGCAGGCGATTGGGGTGATGATGCAGAGACGTTCCTCTGCATCAGGCGGCTCACAGATCCGCTAATGCGGCTTCACGGTTAGGATAAAAGGCAAGGCGGCCAGGGATCGGCTGCACGCCCGCGCGCGCCATGGTGCGCAGGGGCTGGAATTCGAGGTTACTCACCCGCAGCTCGCAGCCTTCCGGCAGACGTTTCACAAAGCGCTGGAAGGCGTCCAGTCCGCCCGCATCCAGCACCGGCACGGCATCCCATTTCAGCACCACAATCCGCTTGCCCGCGATGCGGGATTCCAGATCGCTGAACAAACCTTCCGCAGCGGCGAAGAACAGCGGGCCAATCACGCGCAGAACCAGCACATCGTCAGGCACCTCTACGTTGACCGGGGAGAGGCGTGTCATCTGCGCGATACGGCGCATAAACAGCAGGGACGCCAGCACGATCCCGACGCTGATGGCGATGACCATATCGAACAGCACGGTCAGCGACATGCAGATCAGCATCACGATGATGTCGTCTTTCGGCGCGCGACGCAGCAGGTTCACCACCTTGTGCGCCTCACTCATGTTCCAGGCCACCATCAGCAGCAGAGCGGCCATGGCGGAAAGCGGTAGCCAGGAAAGCAGCGGGGCGAGGATCAGCAGGGCGAGGATCACCAGTACGGAATGGATAACTGCCGAAACGGGTGACGTTGCCCCCGCGCGCACGTTGGCCGCGGAACGGGCGATGGCTGCCGTTGCGGTAATACCGCCAAAGAACGGCGCGACGAGGTTCCCCAATCCCTGACCGACCAGTTCGCTGTTAGCTTTGTGCTTGGTGCCTGTCATCCCGTCCAGAACGACGGCGCAGAGCAGGGATTCAATCGCCCCCAGCATCGCCATCGAGAACGCGGCGGGAAGCAGGGCGCGCAGGGAGTCCCAGCTTAAGGTAAAGCTGGATCCGGGCATATCCCACGGCAGCACCAGCTGCGGCAACAGTTGCGGAATGCCGCTGCCCTGTGAACCGTCCGCCAGAACATAGTGGAACTGTGAGCCGATAGTCGCGACATGACCACCGAACATATTGACGATAGCCATCACCGCGCAGCCCAGCAGCAGCGCGGGCAGATGGCCCGGCAGTCGAATGCCCAGACGAGGCCAGACGATCAGCGTGCCCAGTGTCACCATCCCGATGGCGGCGTCGCCAAGGTTCGCAGTCGGCAGCGCCATAAACAGCGCGCCCACTTTTTGCAGATAGTGTTCAGGGACGTGCGCCATTTGCAGGCCGAGGAAATCCTTGATCTGCATGGTTCCGATGGTGATCCCAATCCCCGAGGTGAACCCCAGCGTCACGGAAAGGGGGATGTACTCAATCAGCCGCCCAAAACGGGCCAGGCCAAACAGAATCAAAAAGACCCCGGACATCAGGGTGGCGACCAGCAGGCCTGCCAGACCAAACTGCTGTGAAACGGGGTAGAGGATCACCACAAAGGCGGCAGTCGGGCCGGAGACGCTGAAGCGCGAGCCGCCGGTCAGAGCGATGACGATCCCGGCCACGGCTGAGGTGTACAGGCCGTACTGCGGCGCAACGCCGCTGCCAATCGCCAGCGCCATCGCCAGCGGGATGGCAATAATGCCGACTGTGATCCCGGCAATCAGGTCACGCACAAAGCGTGAGGAGGTGTACTTCTCTTTCCAGCAGGCGTCGATGAGGGCGCGAAAGGGCAGAACATGTGAGGAGGCTACGTTTTTCACAATTATCTATCATCCGTATGCGCATCATCTGTCATATGAATGGCAGGTGAAGGAGGCATTAATCATACAAATAAAACCCAGAGACAAAAAAACCCGCCGCAGCGGGTTTTTTGGCCGTGCTCGATCAGTGTTCGAACATTGCAGAGATGGATTCTTCGTTGCTGATACGACGAATCGCTTCGGCCAGCATCCCGGACAGGGTCAGGGTACGCACGTTTGGCAGTGCCTTGATCTCGTCGCTCAGTGGGATGGTATCGCATACCACAACTTCGTCAATCACGGAGTTGCGCAGGTTGTTTACGGCATTGCCAGAGAAGATCGGGTGGGTAGCGTAAGCGAATACGCGCTTGGCACCACGCTCTTTCAGCGCTTCAGCCGCTTTACACAGCGTACCGCCGGTATCGATCATGTCGTCAACCAGCACGCAGTCGCGGCCAGCCACGTCACCGATGATGTGCATCACCTGAGAAACGTTAGCGCGCGGACGACGTTTGTCGATGATCGCCATGTCGGTATCGTTCAGCAGCTTAGCGATAGCACGGGCACGTACCACGCCGCCGATGTCCGGAGAAACCACGATTGGGTTATCCAGGTTCAGCTGCAGCATGTCTTCCAGCAGGATTGGGCTGCCGAATACGTTATCAACCGGGACGTCGAAGAAGCCCTGGATCTGCTCTGCGTGCAGGTCAACGGTCAGTACGCGGTCAACGCCAACGCTGGACAGGAAGTCAGCGACAACTTTCGCGGTAATTGGCACACGCGCGGAACGGACGCGACGGTCCTGGCGGGCATAGCCGAAGTAAGGGATTACAGCAGTGATACGGCCTGCGGAAGCGCCACGCAGGGCGTCGACCATAACAACCAGTTCCATCAGGTTGTCGTTCGTTGGAGCACAGGTGGACTGGATGATGAAAATATCACCACCGCGTACATTTTCGTTAATTTGTACGCTGACTTCGCCGTCGCTAAAGCGACCTACGGCGGCGTCGCCGAGGGAAGTGTACAGGCGGTTGGCAATACGTTGTGCTAGTTCCGGGGTGGCGTTACCAGCAAAAAGCTTCATATCAGGCACGAGAAGAACCTCAGGCATGCGTCCAGTGGTGGATAGCGTTCGCCGTAAACTGTGCGGGCCAGGCAAAGGCTATCCAGGCGGTGTATTAAAGAGCGCGATGCAACGTCTGGAACAGGGTGACGTTGTCACCGAAACTCAGTCTGCGCCAGAATGGCCTGCTGTAGGGGGGAAATGTTCATCCCACGCGCTACAAAACCATGCAGCCAAACCGGCGCTTGCTCAAGCACCTGACGAGCGGCGGATTCGGTGTCAAATTCAGCAAAGACACAGGCCCCTGTACCAGTCAGGCGCGACGGCGCGTATTCTAACAGCCAGGAAAGCACCGCATCAACCTCGCGAAAACGTTTTCTTGCGATATCCTCGCAATCGTTGCTGAATTCACAATTTAATAACGTTTCTATTGACCGAATCGGGGTATTTCTTTTCAGGTCAGGATCTTTAAAGATGACCGGGGTCGGAATGCTCACGCCGGGGTGAGCAACCAGATACCATTTTTCCGGCGGGTTGACCGGGGAGAGGATTTCCCCCACGCCCTCGGCAAAGGCCGCATGACCGCGAACAAACACCGGAACATCCGCGCCCAGCGTCAAGCCCAGGGCGGCAAGTTCGTCCTGCGACAGCCCGCAGCCCCAGAGGTGGTTCAGGGAAACCAGCACCGTGGCGGCGTTAGATGAGCCGCCGCCCAGACCGCCGCCCATCGGCAGACGTTTCTCGATACGAATATCCGCACCGCTTCCCGCAGGCAGACGACCTGATTCCGCTGCGGCGTTCATCAGCAGACGCGCGGCGCGCACAATCAGGTTATCCTCATGCGCCACGCCGTCGACCGGCGTCAGGAGGCAAATCTGCCCGTCCTGGCGCAGTTCAATGGAGATGGTGTCGCCATAGTCAATAAACTGAAACAGCGTCTGCAGGGTGTGATAGCCGTCAGCGCGCTGGCCGGTAATGTATAAAAACAGATTCAGTTTTGCCGGAGAGGGCCAGTGGGTCATCATTTAACGATCCAGTTGTCCATTTTCAGCTTGATGCGCTGGCTGCCCTGGGTCAGTTCCATATTCGATGGCAGCGACGGTTTACTCTTGCTGTCATAGTCGCTGTACACCACTTTCCAGGTTTTGCCGTTCTGGGTGTAGTTCACCTGGCTCAGACGATATTGATCGTCCAGGGTATAGTCGGTGGCGTCACCCGGCAGGCCGAGGATCCACTGGCGCAGGCTGTTGAGCGGGATAGGCATTCCGGTCAGCTTGCCAATCATCTCTTCGGCATCGGTTGCGGTGTAGTGCTGGCCTTTGTTATCGGTGATCTGCGCTTCGCCCGGTTTCGCGATAAGCTCCAACTCGGTGCTGCCCAGCGGGTTCAGCAGCAGCAGGCGATAGTTGTCCTGACCCGTTTGTTGCCAGAAGAAGCGTGCATACACTTTTTGCTCATCCGAAAGATAAGCAAACGCGCCGCGGGTCTGGTACTGGTTCAAATTACGGACGTCCTGCTGGTGCTGACGCCACTGTGGCGAGTCAGGGCTTTTGCCCGGGCCTTTTGGTTGAGTGACGGTACACGCGGTCAGAACCAGTGCCGCCAGGGGCAGCAGGCGAATCAGTCGGGTCATAATAAGGACAAATCCTTGAGATACGTTGCAGTTATAACTGTTAATGCTAGCGTCGAAGGGGGCTACCGTCTACGTTCAAATTATCTCAAAGCGTTGTGTAACCTATTACTCCGAAAGGGGGCTGTCTCTTTTATTGATCTCGCGCATCCTGTATGATGCGTTCTGCTAACCTTATTAACGCTGGTACTACTCCCGCTCAACATGACCCTATTAGCACTCGGCATCAACCACAAAACGGCCCCGGTTTCGCTGCGAGAACGCGTAACGTTTTCGCCAGATACGCTCGACCTGGCGCTGGACAGCCTGCTTGCACAGCCTATGGTGCAGGGTGGCGTGGTGCTCTCGACGTGCAACCGTACCGAGCTCTATTTAAGCGTGGAAGAGCAGGATAACCTGCACGAAGCGCTGATCCGCTGGTTATGCGACTACCACAATCTCAATGAAGACGAGCTGCGCAACAGCCTGTACTGGCATCAGGACAACGATGCCGTCAGCCATCTGATGCGCGTGGCCAGCGGGCTGGATTCGCTGGTGCTCGGCGAACCGCAAATTCTGGGTCAGGTGAAAAAAGCCTTTGCGGATTCGCAAAAAGGGCATCTGAAGGCCAGCGAGCTGGAGCGCATGTTCCAGAAGTCATTCTCCGTGGCGAAGCGTGTGCGAACCGAAACCGACATTGGTGCCAGTGCGGTTTCCGTTGCTTTCGCGGCCTGCACCCTTGCACGCCAAATCTTTGAATCCCTCTCCACCGTCACTGTGATGCTGGTGGGCGCGGGCGAAACCATCGAACTTGTGGCGCGCCATCTGCGCGAGCATAAAGTGAAAAAGATGATTATCGCTAACCGCACTCGCGAACGCGCGCAGGTGCTGGCGGATGAAGTGGGCGCAGAGGTGGTTGCCCTGAGCGACATCGATGAACGTCTGAAAGAGGCGGACATTATTATCAGCTCGACTGCCAGTCCGCTGCCGATTATCGGCAAAGGGATGGTGGAGCGCGCGCTGAAGTCCCGTCGTAATCAGCCGATGCTGCTGGTGGATATTGCCGTCCCGCGCGATGTTGAGCCGGAAGTGGGCAAACTGCCTAACGCCTACCTCTACAGCGTGGATGACCTGCAAAGCATTATTTCGCACAACCTCGCCCAGCGTAAAGCGGCGGCGGTGCAGGCGGAAACCATTGTTGAGCAGGAAACCAGTGAGTTTATGGCCTGGCTGCGCGCGCAAAGCGTCAGCGAGACCATCCGCGAGTATCGCGGACAGGCGGAGCAGGTGCGTGACGACCTGACAGCCAAAGCGTTAGCGGCCCTGGAGCAGGGCGGCGACGCACATGCAATTATGCAGGATCTGGCGTGGAAACTGACCAACCGCCTGATTCATGCGCCAACCAAATCTCTTCAGCAGGCTGCCCGTGACGGGGATGATGAACGCCTGACTATTCTGCGCAACAGCCTCGGGCTGGAATAGCGCCCTATACCCATTTTCTAAGACAAGGTGCACTTACGCCTATGAAGCCTTCTATCGTCGCTAAACTGGAAGCTCTGCACGAGCGCCATGAAGAAGTCCAGGCGCTGCTCGGCGATGCCGGGACCATTGCGGACCAGGAGCGTTTTCGCGCGCTCTCACGTGAATACGCGCAGTTAAGTGATGTTTCTAAATGCTTTACCGACTGGCGACAGGTTCAGGAAGATATCGAAACCGCGCAGATGATGCTCGACGATCCTGAAATGCGCGAGATGGCGCAGGAAGAGTTGCAGGATGCGAAAGCGCGTTCTGAGGAGATGGAGCAGCAGCTTCAGGTGCTTCTGCTGCCAAAAGATCCGGACGACGAGCGTAACGCGTTCGTGGAAGTCCGCGCCGGGACCGGCGGTGACGAAGCGGCACTGTTTGCCGGGGATCTGTTCCGCATGTACAGCCGCTACGCCGAGTCGCGTCGCTGGCGCGTGGAGATCATGAGCGCCAACGAAGGCGAACACGGTGGCTACAAAGAGGTTATCGCCAAGATCAGCGGCGACGGCGTATACGGTCGTCTCAAGTTTGAATCCGGCGGTCACCGTGTGCAGCGCGTTCCGGCCACCGAATCTCAGGGCCGTATCCACACCTCCGCCTGTACGGTGGCGGTGATGCCGGAGCTGCCGGAAGCGGAGCTGCCGGACATCAACCCGGCGGATCTGCGTATTGATACCTTCCGCTCCTCCGGGGCGGGTGGTCAGCACGTTAACACCACCGACTCCGCCATCCGTATTACCCACCTGCCAACCGGTATCGTGGTGGAGTGTCAGGACGAGCGTTCCCAGCATAAAAACAAAGCCAAAGCGCTGTCCGTGCTGGGTGCGCGCATCCACGCGGCCGAAATGGCGAAACGCCAGCAGGCGGAAGCGTCTACGCGTCGTAACCTGCTGGGGAGCGGCGATCGCAGCGACCGTAACCGCACCTACAACTTCCCGCAGGGGCGCGTGACCGACCACCGCATCAACCTGACGCTGTATCGTCTGGATGAAGTGATGGAAGGCAAGCTGGATATGCTGATTGAGCCTATCGTGCAGGAATACCAGGCCGACCAGCTGGCGGCACTGTCCGAGCAGGAATAATGGATTTTCAGCGCTGGTTACGTGAGGCTGCCGCTGAGCTTTCCGAAAGCGAGAGCCCGAAACGCGATGCCGAAATTTTGCTTGAGCATGTGACGGGCAAAGCCCGCACGTACCTGCTGGCCTTCGGTGAAACCGAACTGACCGCTGAGCAGGAAGCACGGCTCGCCACGCTGCTTGCCCGCCGTAAGCACGGCGAGCCGGTGGCGCACCTTGTCGGTGAGCGCGAGTTCTGGTCGTTACCGCTTTACGTCTCGGCGGCGACGCTGATCCCGCGTCCCGATACCGAGTGTCTGGTCGAACAGGCGCTGGCGCGTTTACCGACGGCGGCCTGCCGCATTCTTGATCTCGGTACGGGCACCGGGGCCATCGCGCTGGCGCTCGCCAGTGAAAGACCCGACTGCGCGGTGACGGCAGTGGATGTGATGCCCGACGCGGTGGCGCTGGCGCAGCGCAACGTGGAGCGTCTTGGCCTGACCAACGTAACGGTGCTGCAAAGCAGCTGGTTTAGCGCGCTGGAGAACCAGACGTTTGGCGTCATTGTCAGTAACCCACCCTATATTGACGAGCATGATCCGCACCTTGCGCAGGGTGATGTGCGCTTCGAACCGCTGACGGCGCTGGTCGCCGCCAGGGAAGGTTTAGCCGACCTCGATCACATTGTGACAATGTCACGACAACATTTACTTTCCGGCGGCTGGCTTCTTGTGGAGCATGGCTGGACGCAGGGAGAAAGTGTGCGGGCATTGTTTACTCAGGCGGGTTACGCCGACGTCAAAACCTGCCGCGACTACGGCGGCAATGAACGTCTGACGCTGGGGCAGTGGCTATGAGTGCAGGCTATCTGCCATTTACTGATAAAGGCGTAAGGCTGACTGAAAGGCGGTTTGGCGTTATCATCTACATCGTTTTGAGTTTTATCTCGTCCGGGCGTCGCTGTACGCTCGGTCGTTACTGGGGTAAGTCATGAGGTCCTTAGCCGATTTCGAATTTAATAAAGTGCCGCTTTGCGATGGCATGATCCTGATTTCTGAGATGATTCGCGACGATTTTACGTCGCAGTTTGTCTACGATGAGCTGGAGAATCTGGTCAGCCTGGCGCGTGAAGAGATTAATCAGGCGCGCCCGCAAGACTGGCAATTAGAGAAGCTGCTTGAGCTTTTCTACGGCGAATGGGGTTTCTGCGACACGCGGGGCGTGTATCGCCTGTCTGACGCATTATGGCTGGACCAGGTCTTAAAAAATCGTCAGGGCAGCGCCGTTGCGCTGGGCTCTATTTTACTGTGGGTCGCGCACCGCCTGGATATTCCGCTGGTGCCGGTCATTTTCCCGACGCAGATGATCCTGCGTGCGGAGTGGCTGGACGGTGAGATGTGGCTCATTAATCCCTTCAACGGCGACACGCTGGATGAACATACGCTGGACGTGTGGCTGAAAGGCAACATCAGCCCGGTGGCTGAGCTCTTCAACGAAGATCTCGACGAGGCGGATAACGCAGAAGTGATCCGCAAGCTGCTCGATACGCTGAAGTCAGCGTTGATGGAAGAGCGTCAGATGGAGCTGGCCCTGCGCGCCAGCGAAGTGCTGCTGCAGTTTAATCCGGAAGACCCGTACGAAATTCGCGACCGCGGGCTGATCTATGCCCAGCTCGACTGTGAGCACGTGGCGCTAAACGATCTGAGCTATTTCGTCGAGCAGTGTCCGGAAGACCCCATTAGCGAAATGATTCGTGCGCAGATCAACGCGATCTCGCACAAGCAAATTACACTGCATTAATCTTAATTCCGATTCACACCTGAATAAGGCGATCCTATGAAACAAAAAGTGGTTAGCATTGGTGATATCAAGGTAGCAAACGACCTGCCTTTCGTGCTGTTTGGCGGCATGAACGTGCTGGAATCCCGCGACCTCGCCATGCGTATCTGCGAGCACTACGTGACCGTGACCCAGAAGCTGGGCATCCCGTACGTGTTTAAAGCCTCTTTTGACAAAGCCAACCGCTCCTCCATCAACTCTTACCGTGGCCCGGGCCTGGAAGAGGGGATGAAGATTTTCCAGGAGCTGAAGCAGACCTTTGGCGTGAAAGTGATCACCGACGTGCATGAAGCCTCTCAGGCGCAGCCGGTGGCAGACGTGGTGGACGTGATTCAGCTCCCGGCATTCCTGGCTCGCCAGACCGACCTGGTTGCCGCGATGGCGAAAACCGGTGCCGTGATCAACGTGAAAAAACCACAGTTCGTGAGCCCGGGTCAGATGGGCAACATCGTCGATAAGTTTATCGAAGGTGGTAACGATCAGGTGATCCTGTGCGACCGTGGCGCTAACTTCGGTTACGACAACCTGGTGGTGGACATGCTGGGCTTCAGCGTGATGAAAAATGTCTCCGGCCAGTCTCCGGTGATTTTCGACGTGACCCACGCGCTGCAGTGCCGCGACCCGTTTGGCGCCGCGTCCGGTGGCCGTCGTGCTCAGGTGACCGAACTGGCGCGTGCCGGTATGGCAACCGGTCTGGCAGGTCTGTTCATTGAAGCGCACCCGGATCCGGATAACGCAAAATGCGACGGCCCATCCGCGCTGCCGCTGGATAAGCTGGAGCCGTTCCTGAAACAGATCAAAGCGATTGACGATCTGGTGAAGAGCTTCGACGAGCTGGATACCAGCAAATAATAAAAAACCCGCTTCGGCGGGTTTTTTTATGGGGCATATTGCCGGGTGGCGCTGCGCTTACCCGGCCTACGAAACCCGTAGGCCCTGCAAGCGAAGCGCCGCCGGGCAAACAGACTACGCAAAAATCGTCATCAAATAGGCCACAAACAGCGCCATATGCGCTGCTCCGTTAAGCACATTGGTGCGCCCGGTTGAGAACGAAATCTGGCACAGCAGCAACGAGGCTACCATCACAATCATCTCCGGCGCGCCCAGCGCAAACTGCAGCTCGTTACCGGTCATAAAGGCAATCAGCGTCACCACCGGCACGGTGAGTGAAATGGTCGCCAGCACGGAGCCGAAGAACAGGTTCATTGCGCGCTGTACCTGATTGTTTAAGACGGCTTTCAGCGCGCCCAGCCCTTCAGGAGACAGGATCAGCAGCGCCACCAGGAAACCGGTAAACGCGACCGGCGCGTTCAGCTCGGTTAACAATGTTTCCAGCGGGTTGGCGTTCATCTTGGTGACGGCAATCACCGCAATCAGATGCACGATCAGCCAAACCGTATGCCACGCGCTGCTGTGGGCCGACGGCTTACCGTGGTGCGGGTCATCGTCGTCGCTGTCGTCTTCATGCTCATACACAAACAGGCTCTGGTGCGTTTTGGTCTGAATCAACAGGAACACGCCGTACATGGCTGCGGAAATCAGCGCGACCAGCAGCGCCTGACCGGTGGAGAAGTTTGCACCCGGCAGCGCCATCGGGAAGACCAGCACGATAATCGCCAGCGGGAAGAGGGCAATCAGATACTGTTTAATGCCGAACAGGTTCATATACTGGGTCGCGAATTTACGCCCGCCCAGCAGCAGAGAGAAGCCCACCAGGCCGCCCGTCACAATCATAATAATCGAGTAAAGGGTGTCGCGCATCAGCGTCGGCGCGGCATCGCCGGTCGCCATGAGCGCGGAAATCAGGCTGACTTCGAGAATAACGACGGAAAGGCTGAGAATTAACGATCCGTAGGGCTCGCCCAGACGGTGGGCCAGTACGTCCGCATGGCGAACGACGCTAAAGGCGCTGGTTAAAATACCGACCAGGGCAAGAATATTGATACCAACCACCACTGGCAGTGACTGACTGCTTCCCCAGAAGAGCAGCACAGCCAGTGCCAGAACCGGGAAAATGAGAGACGTCTCCTTGTGGCGGGTCTTTACCGCCTCGTGTGTTGCTGTCATGTGCTTCTCCATCAATGCAGGTGCTTGTAATTATAGATAGATTTTTGAGGGCATTAAATTAACAGATCTCTGTTAAATACCCTTAATTTTTTACTTAATTTTACCCTTTGTTATAAATTTAATGTCTGACTCCTGTAATTGACGGTTTTCACATAATATTTATTAAATAACAATTAATTAGATATAAAGCTAATCCATAAATTAAGACCAAGTGGCACGCTGGCATATCGTCGTCCACACTTATCTCTTTAAGCAAAAGAGAGGTGAGTGATGCCATATAAAACGAAACGCGAATTACCCGATAACGTGCAAAACGTGCTGCCCGCTCACGCGCAGGATATCTACAAAGAGGCGTTTAACAGTGCCTGGGATCAGTACAAAGATAAGGAGGATCGCCGGGATGATGCCAGTCGTGAAGAGACGGCACACAAAGTCGCCTGGGCCGCCGTAAAACATGAATATGAAAAAGGAGACGACGATAAATGGCACAAAAAGAAATAGCCGTGAAATAATTCGCTGCCTTCATTTTGACTTTTCAGGCGGTTGAACTGCCGTTGTATTGCAACTGGTCCGCTAATTGCTTATCGTTATTTAACTGCTGGCAAAATGACCAGCACCTAAGGCCCGGAAGGCGAATTACAGATGTCGCAAGGAAGCATGCAGTGGCGGAGGTGGAAAGTGTTAACGCGTGATTTCTTAATGAAGGCAGATTGTAAGACGGCATTTGGTGCTATTGAGGAATCGCTTCTCTGGTCAGCTGAACAACGTGCGGCGTCACTTGCTGCCACGCTTGCCTGCCGCCCGGATGATGGCCCGGTATGGATTTTTGGCTACGGCTCCCTGATGTGGAACCCGGCTCTGGAATTTGTCGAATCGGCAACGGGAACGCTGCCTGGCTGGCACCGCGCATTTTGCCTGCGTCTGACGGCCGGACGCGGCAGCGCGTGCCAGCCCGGACGTATGCTTGCACTGAAAGAGGGCGGGCGCACCACGGGCGTGGCTTATCGCCTCCCGGATGCAACGCTGGAAGAGGAGCTTACGCTGCTCTGGAAGCGTGAGATGATCACCGGCTGCTATATGCCGAGCTGGTGCAAGCTGGAGCTGGACGACGGTCGCACCGTCAATGCGCTGGTGTTTATCATGGACCCGCGCCATCCACTGTATGAAGCGGACACCCGCACGCAGGTCATTGCCCCGTTGATTGCTGCCGCCAGCGGACCGCTGGGTACCAACGCGCAGTATCTCTTCTCCCTCGATCAGGAGTTGACCCGCCTCGGCATGCAGGACGAGTGTCTGAATGAGCTGGTGGCGAAGGTGAAGGCGCTGCTGGAAGGGAACCCGCTCAACGGCACGCTGCGACCGGGTTTTGCCTGAAAATACGCCCGGCTTGCTGGGCGTTTGACGTTATGCTGCTACGTAACTGACGGAATGCTCCAGCGACTGGCTGTGGCTGTCGATCAGCACATCCCACGTGCCGGTATATGGCACGGTAAGCCAGGCCTTATCGTCCTGCACGGTCAGAATATCCGCCTGGGATTGTTTTTGTGCTTTCGCACTCATGAGATGAATACGACAGCGCTCTGAGCAACGCACCACAACCGTATCCCCGCCAAACAGCTTCAAACTTGTTTTTACCAGTGCCATTTTTTACCCCGTAGTCTTAAACAACGCTCTCCCTGCTGCCATATCCGAGCGTGATGTTGTTCACAATTCACTCATGGCATAACACCAAAGGGGAGGGGGTGAGATGCTGATTTTGATCAAAAAATGGCATAACGATTAAACAAAAATGACAAAATCCCTCAAAATTTCCGCTGGCGCGCGTTTTACCCGCTAAACGCGCGCCGAGAGAAAATTAAATGCGGAAATGGCCGGCGGTTTCAGCAAGGTCGCCCGCCTGGCTCTGCAGGGCGCCCGCAGCGGCGGCGGATTGCACCACCAGCTCGGCGTTCTGCTGGACCATGCGGTCGAGATGGGTCACCGCGTGGTTGATCTCGTGAATGCCTTTCATCTGCTCGCTGGTGGCGATGGATATTTCGCGCATGATGCCGGAGACGCTGCCGATGCTGGAGCGGATCTCGTCCATGCTTTCCCCGGCCAGATGCACGTAGCGGGAGCCGGTGGCCACGCTGTCGGTGGTGGAATCGATCAGCGATTTGATCTCTTTCGCCGCCTGGGCGCTACGGCTCGCCAGGTTACGCACTTCGCCTGCTACCACGGCAAACCCGCGCCCCTGCTCCCCGGCACGGGCCGCCTCGACGGAGGCATTCAGCGCCAGAATGTTGGTCTGGAACGCGATACCGTCAATCACGCTGGTGATGTCGCCAATTTTAGCCGACGCGACTTCGATGGACTGCATGGTACTGATCGCCTGGGATACCACTTCGCCGCCGCGCGCAGCGGCCGCAGAGGCCTTGCTCGCCTGGTCGTTCGCTTCTGCCGCCGACTCGTTCGACTGGGTCACGGAGGCGGTGATCTGCTCCACGGCGCTGGCCGTCTCGCGCAGGCTGGATGCTGCCTGCTCGGTACGTCCGGAGAGATCCTGGTTACCCGCCGCAATCTCCTGGGCGGCGTTTTTCACCGACTCACTGGCATCACGGAGCTGCACCATCACCACCGACAGCTTATCGCTGAAGGCGTTAAAGGCCTGGGCAATCTGCGCCACCTCGTCCTCGCCGCTGTCCGGCAGACGCTGCGACAGATCGTTAGTCCCGTTGGCAATGTTGTGCATCGCGTCGCGAATGTCAGACAGGCGCTTCAGCAGACGGGCAATCAGGAGGTGAACAATGGCCGCGCTCAGCAGCGCCAGGATCACCAGCGAAATCGCCGATGCCTTAAGCAGGGAACGCATACCGGAGGTGGCGTCACCGTTGTCGAGGGCGACGACCAGCAGCCAGTTTGTGCCCGGCACGGCTGTCGCCACGAAGGTTTTTTCGACGTCGTTAAGCGTACCGTCGACAAGGTTACCGCTTTTCAGCGCAGCAAAATCGATGCCTTTGATGGTCTCAGCAAACGGTTTAAGCGTCAGCGCCGGATCGTTAGCCGCTATCACGCTGCCGTCACTGTTCAGAAGCAAGCCGCTGCTGGAAGGAGTTGGATGGATCCCGCGCACGTTCGCCACCACGCTGTCCATGGCCACATCGCCCGCCACCACCGCTTTCAGGGCGCCATTCTCTTTCACCGGCACGGCGAAAGTCACCACCAGTTTACCGGTACCCGCATCAACGTAGGGCGCGGTGACGACCGGGCCGTCCGTGCTGACCACCTGCTGATACCACGGGCGAATGGTCGGGTCATAATCCGCAGGTACGCCCGCAGGCTCAGAGAATTTCGCCGTTTTGCTGGCGTAGCCTACATAAACGTTGGTGAATCCACCCGCCTGCGCAAGCTGTTTAAATACCGGAACCGGATCGTCACTCAGCGCAACGGTCTGGGCAGAGGCAATCACCGTCATCTTGCTTTTGACCCAGTCGGCAATCGCCATGTTATGGCTGGCGCTGGTGCTGGTCAGGATATCGCGCTGTGACTGCTGGTTATCCTGGCGTGTGACCTGGAAGTTAATAACGGTATTGAGGAGAAGGGCGACGACCAGACAGCCTGCCGTCGCCGCGATGATGCGTGCACGAATCGATCTGAACATAAGTGAAATACCTGCTGTGTTGTTTCCATGCCTATCGGCAACCCCGCAGGTAAACTTGATGCTGAAACCGCGTCCATAAGAAAATAATATTTTTACGGGTTTATTATTAAAAAGTTAATACTTTATCAGCGGACAGCGTCCACTCGGCCAGTTCATCCAGCGTGCCAATTTCTACGCCATCAATCAGCGGCAGCCCGGTGATACCGCGCCCGTCGGTGCAGGTTTTGCACAGCTTCACCGGCACGTTTTGCGCAGTCAGGATCTCCAGCATCTGCTGAATGTTATAGCCATCGGCCGGTTTTTGTCCCTTCAGCCCGGCGGTGACCGCGTCCGACATTAAAAAGAGTCGTAACGCCAGGTCGCTCTCTTTTTCGCGCAGCGCAATGGCCAGGCGCAGGCTGTTAAAAAGCGATTCACTCCCGTAGGCCGCACCGTTGGCGACGATCACAATCTTCTGCATGTTGACTCCTGTTCTTATAAAGGCACGAATAATATAGGGTTTACCTAGTTTACGCTGCCTGCAGCCGTCAATAAACTTCAGGATATTCCTGAAATTTCCCGTAAGGCTGCAATTCTTTCTTAATAGCGTTAAGGTAAGAGCGTCTTTTACAAAACTCAGGCGCAAATCCCGACGTTGATGGCTGTATCGTCTCGCATTCGTTCTCTGCTATTACTCTCCCTTCTGTCGGCCGGAGCCGTTCACGGTGCGCCGAATTCCTTTATGCATCAGGCGCAGCACCCCTTTGATAATAACGGGGACAGTCTGCCCGATCTCGGCATGGCGGCGCCCACCGGCGAAGGGGAAAAACACCTGGCCGAAATGGCGAAAGCCTTTGGTGAAGCCAGCATGACCGACAATGGCCTGACGACCGGCGAGCAGGCGCGTCAGTTTGCCTTTGGTCAGGTGCGCGACGCGGTAAGCGGGGAAGTGAACCAGCAGATTGAGTCCTGGCTGTCGCCCTGGGGAAACGCCAGCGTGAACCTGCTGGTGGATAACGACGGCAAATTTAACGGCAGCAGCGGGAGTTGGTTTATCCCGTGGAATGATACTAACCGCTACCTGAGCTGGAGCCAGCTTGGCCTGACGCAGCAGACGGATGGCCTGGTCAGCAATGCCGGAATCGGTCAGCGCTGGGTCGCCGGGAAGTGGCTGCTGGGCTACAACACCTTTTATGATAATCTTCTGGATGAAAACCTGCAGCGTGCCGGGCTGGGGGCGGAAGCGTGGGGGGAAAATCTGCGCCTGTCAGCGAACTATTATCAGCCCTTTGCCGGATGGCGCGCGCGATCTGACGTTCAGGAGCAGCGCATGGCGCGCGGATATGACGTGACCGCTAAAGCCTGGCTGCCGTGGTTCCATCATCTGAATACCAGCGTCAGCTTTGAGCAATATTTTGGCGATAACGTCGACCTGTTCAACAGCGGCACCGGCTACCACAACCCGGTTGCGGTCAATCTGGGGCTTAACTATACCCCCGTTCCGCTGGTGACGTTGACCGCCGGGCACAAGCAGGGCGAAAGCGGCGAGAGCCAGAATAACCTCGGACTGAAGCTCAACTATCGCTTTGGCGTGCCGCTGGCAAAGCAGCTATCCGCCGATGAGGTCGCCGCCACGCGCTCCCTGCGCGGCAGCCGCTACGACTCACCTGAGCGCACCAGCCTGCCGGTGATGGAGTTCCGCCAGCGTAAAACGCTATCCGTCTGGCTGGCCACGCCGCCGTGGGATCTGAAAGGGGGCGAGACCGTTATGCTGAAGCTGCAGGTTCGCAGCACGCACGGCATCCGTCAGATCCACTGGCAGGGCGATACGCAGGCACTGAGCCTGACGTCGCCGGCGAAAAGCAACAGCAGCGACGGCTGGAGCGTGATTATCCCTGCCTGGGATGATCGGGAAGGGGCGACAAACCGCTGGCACCTGTCGGCGGTGGTGGAAGATGAGAAAGGCCAGCGCGTCTCGTCCAATGAGATCACGCTGGCCGTGGTGCAGCCGCTGGTCGCACTGCCTGACGACGATCCGCGCTGGAAGCTGCTGCCGGAGGAGTAATTCTTAAAAAATGCGTTCCTGATGCACCCACACGGCGGCTTCAACGCGAGATTTTAACTTCATTTTCTTCAGCATATGCTTCACGTGCACTTTCACCGTGCTTTCAGTGATATCCAGACGGCGGGCGATCATTTTGTTCGGCAGGCCCTGGGCAATCAGTTTGAGAATGTCGCGCTCGCGCGGAGTTAACTGGCTGACGTCACGGTCAGAGGTGGCGCGGTTGGCACGCAGGCTGGCGGCCAGGACCGGCGTTAAGGCTTCGCTGAGCACCATCTCGCCCGCCGCCGCCTGCTGCAGCGCCTTAAGCAGATCTTCCGGCTCCATGTCTTTCAGCAGATAGCCATCCGCACCGCGCTTCAGCGCCGTGACCACGTCCTCTTCATGGTTCGACACGCTAAAGACGACGATGCGGCCGGAAAGCGATTTTTCCCGCAGCTTGTCGAGGGTCTCCAGACCGTTCATGCCCGGCATATTCAGATCGAGCAGGATCAGATCGGGATCGAGGGATTCGGCAAGCTCAATGCCCTGTTCACCGTTACTGGCTTCGCCCACCACGGTGATATCGGGTGCCATGCTGACCAGCTGTTTCACGCCAGTACGCAGCATCGGATGGTCGTCGATCAACAGGATGGATGCCGGTTCCTGATTAGTCATGGGTTTCTCCTTGAGCAGTTGTGAGCGGTTTCTCGGGAATAAAGGTGACGACAACTTCCGTGCCGCCCGTTTCTCTCCGGCGAACCTGGCAATCACCGCGCAGGCTTTGAGCGCGGTCTCGCATAATGATTAAACCATAGTGGTTAGTGCGTTCGGCATTTTCCGGCACGCCGCGGCCGTTATCGTGAACCGTCAGTTTCACCTGATTGTCGTGCTGGCTGACGGTGACCGTGACCGCCGTTGCTTCAGCGTGTTTAAGCACGTTGCTCAGCGCTTCGCGGGCGATCTGCAGTAGATGGATGGCCTGATGGGAGGGGACAAACCGCGGCGGCAGTTGATAATCCAGCTTCACCGGGAACCCCATTCGGGCGCTAAATTCGTGACAGCTGGATTCCAGCGCCGGGCGCAGGCCCGGCTCGGTCAGCTGCAGGCGGAAGGTGGTCAGCAGCTCGCGCAGCTGCACCCAGGAGGTGTTTAGCTCGTTGCGGATCTGGCTGAGCAGCTGCTTGTTGCTTTCGGGCATCTCCGCATCCTGCATCTGCAGGCAGCTCACCTGCATTTTCATACAAGAGAGCGACTGGGCGATGGAATCGTGCAGCTCGCGGGCGATGGTCGCGCGCTCTTCCATGACGATAAGCTGCTGCTGTTTTTCCTGATGCCTGTCGAGCGCCAGCGTGGCCGTCAGCTGTTCAACCAGCGTATCCACCAGCTGCTGCTGGTCGTGGCTCAGGTGGCGTCCGGTTGGCAGGGTGGCCAGCAGAATGCCGTACTGGGTGTGGCTGTCCGTCAGGCGCCACTTCAGGGTCGTGCCGCCGGAGGTCAGCGGCGGCAGGCCGCGAGGGCAAAGATGGCAGCCTTTGTCATCACAGGACATATCGGACTGACAGGTAAATTCCTGGTGGTTCTCTTCGTCTTCCACATCGTAGACCCGCAGCTCCAGGTCGCGCAGCAGGGTCAGATTTTGCAGGCCGTTCAGCACCGGCGAAAGGCGCTCACACAGCGGCACCTGCATGTGCAGCCGACGGTTGGCCTGCCAGAGGAAGGAGAGGATCTCGTTTTTCTGCTCCAGCCCGGCCGTTTTTTCCTGAACGCGCTGTTCCAGCACCGCGTAGCTCTCGGAGAGCTCTGCCGACATGGTATTGAGTGCCTGGCCGAGCATGGCCATCTCGTTGCGCCCGCTGATGTGCGTGCGCTGGGTAAAATCGCGTGCGGTCACCGCGCGGGCCATTGCCAGCAGCTGTTTCCAGGGATTTAACAGCCGCGCGCGGAGCCAGACGATGGTGAAGATCAGCAGCAGGCCCATAAACAGCGCCATGGCCCGGTGTACCATCACCACCCGGTCAATGCGTAATTCGGTCGTCTGGTCAAAAGCGGAGACCAGCGCATCAATGCGGGAGACAAATCCCGCCACGTCCTGGGCAACGGCTTCTGTACTGCGCGCCTGCTTCAGGCCGGGCTGCAGCTGGGTGTGCCAGTACCCCTGAAGGGCCTTAAGCTGGGACTGCTGGCCAGCGCGGATGGCGGCATTTTCCAGCTCGGGGCTGAACGCCGTGCGCTCCATTTCATCGATTAAAGGCCGATCGTCTTGCGTCAGGGGAACCGCCGCCAGCAGGCGATAACTCTGCATGCGTAGTGAGCCTGCCTCGTTGATGGCATGCGCATTACCCTGTACCCCTTGTACCAGCCAGCCGGAGATTGCCATGCCGGTCACGCCGATGGCGGTGGACAGCAAAACAATCAGGGCGAGCTGATTCACGAGCGTTAGCGGAGATAAGCATCTTTTTAACATTGAGTGGGCGTGCTCCTGACGTGGCCTGCTTGCAGGAATGGCGCTATTCTGGTGCATACCCTGGAGTATACCCATACCAATAAAGGATTACCCCTAAATTGCCAACGGAGTAGTGGGCAAGAGGTGGGCGTTGCAGGGAATCGTCAGTGCCGTGAAAAACCACGTCTTTTTTACCGAATTAGCCTACTCACTAAGGATAACACCTTTTTTTGCGCCGCAAATCCTCCCACTTTTCCTTTGATTTATATCAACTTACCGCCGCCCTAAAACCCTAATGTTTGCAGCATCATTCGAGAATCAGAGGTGTCTATGAGTCACTCATCCGCTCCCGAAAGGGAAAATGGTGCCGTTATTACTGACTGGCGTCCAGAGGATCCGGCGTTCTGGCAACAGCGCGGCCATCGTGTAGCAAGCCGAAATCTGTGGATTTCCGTGCCGTGTTTGTTATTAGCGTTTTGCGTATGGATGTTGTTTAGCGCGGTGGCAGTAAACCTGCCTAAAGTCGGCTTTACGTTCACGACCGATCAGCTGTTTATGCTGACCGCGCTGCCGTCGCTGTCAGGCGCGCTGCTGCGCGTCCCTTACGCGTTTATGGTGCCGGTCTTTGGCGGCCGTCGCTGGACGGCATTCAGTACGGGCATCATGATTATCCCCTGCGTGTGGCTGGGCTTCGCGGTGCAGGATACCTCAACGCCGTTCAGCGTGTTCGTGATTATCTCCCTGCTGTGCGGTTTTGCCGGGGCGAACTTCGCCTCCAGTATGGCCAACATCAGCTTCTTCTTCCCGAAAGCGAAGCAGGGCGGCGCGCTGGGGATTAACGGCGGTCTGGGCAATATGGGCGTGAGCGTGATGCAGCTGATCGCTCCCCTGGCGATCTCGGTCTCCATTTTTGCAGCCTTTGGCGGCGGTGGCGTTGAGCAGGCGGACGGTTCTTCCCTCTATCTGCAAAACGCAGCCTGGATCTGGGTACCGTTCCTCGTGGTCTTCACCCTCGCAGCCTGGTTCTTTATGAATGACCTGTCCGCGTCGAAGGCGTCGCTGAGCGAACAGCTGCCGGTGCTGAAGCGTGGACACCTCTGGGTGATGGCGCTGCTGTATCTGGCGACCTTCGGTTCGTTTATCGGCTTCTCGGCGGGCTTCGCGATGCTGTCGAAAACGCAGTTCCCGGACGTGCAGATCCTGCAATTCGCCTTCTTCGGTCCATTTATTGGCGCCCTTGCTCGCTCGCTGGGCGGCATGGTGTCTGACCGTCTGGGCGGTACCCGCGTGACGCTGGTTAACTTCGTCGTGATGGCGGTATTCTGTGCGTTGCTGTTCCTCACGCTGCCGGCCGACGGACAGGGCGGTAACTTCATCGCCTTCTTCGGCGTGTTTATGGTGCTGTTCCTGACGGCCGGGCTGGGGAGCGCGTCCACCTTCCAGATGATCTCCGTGATCTTCCGTAAGCTGACCATGGACCGCGTAAAAGCGCAGGGCGGCAGCGAAGAACAGGCTATGCGCGAAGCGGCGACGGATACGGCTGCGGCGCTGGGCTTTATCTCCGCCATCGGCGCGATTGGCGGCTTCTTTATCCCGAAAGCGTTCGGTATCTCTCTGGACCTGACCGGCTCTCCGGCCGGTGCCATGAAAGTCTTCCTCGTCTTCTATATCGCCTGCGTCGTGATTACGTGGCTGGTATATGGCCGTAATACCAAGAAAAATAAGTAAGTATGATTATCCGTTTACGCGGCCTTCGGGCCGCGTTTTTTTTGGCGTCAAAATAGTTACAACATACTGGTTGCCATGCAGAGGAAATCCGCAGGCAGCACTGTGATCGCCATCGCTTTACAGGGCGCTCTACCCCTTAATACCTGTGAGGTTAGATTTTGCCTGGCGGTTTGTACGATAAATCAAAAAAAACGATATATTTCATATAGATGTGAAATTTTAAATGATACCGCTTTGGTGGTATTCGGTGTAACTCCTCGCCTGAAAGTCCCTCGTCGTCTTGATCGTTATCAATTCTCCCCCTCTTTCAGGGCGTTACCTTCGCTGCAAATCAGCAATGTCGATTTAGAGAGCCACAGGCTCCATACAGGAGATACCCGATGAGCAAATTTTTGGACCGGTTTCGCTACTTCAAGCAGAAGGGCGAAACGTTTGCCGATGGGCACGGCCAGGTTCTGGATACCAACCGGGACTGGGAAGACGGTTACCGCCAGCGCTGGCAGCATGACAAAGTCGTCCGTTCGACCCACGGCGTGAACTGCACCGGCTCATGTAGCTGGAAGATTTTCGTTAAAAACGGTCTGGTGACCTGGGAAATGCAGCAGACCGACTATCCGCGCACCCGCCCGGATATGCCGAACCACGAACCGCGCGGCTGCCCGCGTGGCGCCAGCTACTCCTGGTATCTCTACAGCGCGAACCGTCTGAAATACCCCCTGATGCGCAAGCGCCTGATGAAAATGTGGCGTGAAGCGAAAGTGCAGCACAGCGATCCGGTGGATGCCTGGGCCTCTATCATTGAAGACGCGGATAAAGCAAAAAGCTTCAAGCAGGCTCGCGGCCGCGGCGGCTTTGTGCGTTCCTCCTGGAAAGAGGTGAACGAGCTGATTGCCGCCTCCAACGTCTACACCGTGAAAACCTACGGTCCTGACCGCGTGGCGGGCTTCTCGCCGATCCCGGCGATGTCGATGGTCTCTTACGCTTCCGGCGCGCGCTATCTCTCCTTAATCGGCGGTACCTGCCTGAGCTTCTACGACTGGTACTGCGACCTGCCGCCGGCGTCTCCGCAGACCTGGGGCGAGCAGACCGACGTGCCGGAGTCTGCGGACTGGTACAACTCCAGCTACATCATCGCCTGGGGCTCTAACGTGCCGCAGACCCGTACGCCGGACGCACACTTCTTTACCGAAGTCCGTTACAAAGGTACCAAAACCGTGGCGGTCACCCCGGACTACGCCGAAATCGCCAAGCTGTGCGATCTGTGGCTGGCACCGAAGCAGGGTACCGATGCGGCGATGGCGATGGCAATGGGGCACGTCATGCTGCGCGAGTTCCATCTGGATAAACCAAGCCAGTACTTCACCGACTACGTCCGTCGCTACACCGACATGCCGATGCTGGTGATGCTGGAAGAGCGTGACGGGTACTACGCAGCAGGCCGTACGCT
This sequence comes from Enterobacter sp. HK-058-C-ECC, assembly GCF_047531125.1. Classification (NCBI taxonomy): domain Bacteria; kingdom Pseudomonadati; phylum Pseudomonadota; class Gammaproteobacteria; order Enterobacterales; family Enterobacteriaceae; genus Enterobacter; species Enterobacter sp. HK-058-C-ECC. The sequence goes on along the minus strand of NZ_JBLKCH010000002.1, from coordinate 470,450 downwards.
GCGCGCCGCCGATCTGGTGGACGCGCTGGGCCAGGAAAATAACCCAGAGTGGAAAACCGTTGCCTATAACAGCAACGGCGATCTGGTGGCGCCAAACGGCTCTATCGGCTTCCGCTGGGGCGAGAAGGGCAAGTGGAACCTTGAGCAGCGTAACGGCACGACCGGTGAAGAGACGGAACTGCGCCTGAGCATGCTGGGTAGCCAGGACGAGATCGCCGAGGTGGGCTTCCCGTACTTCGGCGGTGAAGGTTCCGAGCACTTCAACAAGGTTGAACTGAAAAACGTACTGATGCACAAGCTGCCGGTAAAACGCCTGCAGCTGGCCGACGGGACTACCGCGCTGGTCACCACCGTTTATGACCTGACCATGGCGAACTACGGCCTGGAACGCGGCCTGGGCGATGAAAACTGCGCCACCGGCTATGACGATGTGAAAGCCTACACCCCGGCATGGGCAGAGCAGATCACCGGTGTTCCACGCGCGCAGATCGTGCGTATCGCCCGCGAGTTCGCGGAAAATGCCGACAAAACCCATGGTCGTTCAATGATTATCGTCGGTGCGGGTCTGAACCACTGGTATCACCTCGATATGAACTACCGTGGCCTGATCAACATGCTGATCTTCTGCGGCTGCGTCGGTCAGAGCGGCGGCGGCTGGGCACACTACGTGGGCCAGGAAAAACTGCGTCCGCAGACCGGCTGGCAGCCGCTGGCGTTTGCCCTCGACTGGCAGCGCCCGGCACGCCACATGAACAGCACCTCTTACTTCTATAACCACTCCAGCCAGTGGCGCTACGAGACGGTCACCGCGCAGGAGCTGCTGTCGCCGATGGCGGATAAATCCCGCTACAGCGGCCATCTGATTGACTTCAACGTGCGCGCCGAGCGTATGGGCTGGCTGCCGTCTGCGCCGCAGTTGGGCACTAACCCGCTGCGCATCGCGGAAGCGGCAAAGCAGGCGGGCATGTCACCGGTGGATTACACCGTGAAATCGCTGAAGGATGGCTCAATCCGCTTCGCGGCGGAACAGCCGGAGAACGGTAAAAACCACCCGCGTAATCTGTTCATCTGGCGCTCCAACCTGCTGGGCTCGTCCGGTAAAGGCCACGAGTACATGCTGAAATACCTGCTTGGTACCGAAAACGGTATCCAGGGTAAAGATCTCGGCAAGCAGGGCGGCGTGAAGCCGGAAGAGGTGGAGTGGAAAGACAACGGTCTCGACGGCAAGCTGGATCTGGTGGTCACCCTCGACTTCCGCCTGTCCAGTACCTGTCTGTACTCCGACATCGTGCTGCCTACCGCCACCTGGTACGAAAAAGACGACATGAATACCTCGGATATGCATCCGTTTATTCATCCGCTGTCTGCGGCCGTTGACCCGGCGTGGGAATCGAAAAGCGACTGGGAGATCTACAAAGACATCGCGAAGACATTCTCCGAAGTCTGCGTGGGGCACCTCGGCAAAGAGACCGACGTGGTGACGCTGCCCATCCAGCACGACTCCGCCGCCGAACTGGCGCAGCCGCTGGACGTTAAGGACTGGAAAAAAGGCGAATGCGACCTGATCCCGGGCGTAACCGCACCGCACATCATTCCGGTTGAACGTGACTACCCGGCAACGTACGAGCGCTTTACCTCTATCGGCCCGCTGATGGAGAAAATCGGTAACGGCGGGAAAGGGATCGCCTGGAACACCCAGAGCGAAATGGACCTGCTGCGCAAGCTCAACTACACCAAAGCGGACGGTCCAGCGAAAGGCCAGCCAATGCTCAACACAGCGATTGATGCCGCAGAGATGATCCTGACCCTGGCGCCGGAAACCAACGGCCACGTGGCGGTGAAGGCCTGGGCAGCGCTGAGCGAGTTCACCGGTCGTGACCATACGCACCTGGCGACGAATAAAGAGGAAGAGAAAATCCGCTTCCGCGATATTCAGGCCCAGCCGCGCAAGATTATCTCCAGCCCGACCTGGTCAGGTCTGGAAGACGAGCATGTGTCCTATAACGCGGGCTACACCAACGTTCACGAGCTGATCCCATGGCGCACCCTGTCCGGCCGCCAGTCGCTGTATCAGGATCACCAGTGGATGCGCGACTTCGGTGAAAGCCTGCTGGTGTACCGTCCGCCAATCGACACCCGCTCCGTGAAAGCGGTGATGGGCGCGAAATCGAACGGTAACCCGGAGAAGGCGCTGAACTTCCTGACGCCGCACCAGAAGTGGGGGATCCACTCTACCTACAGCGACAACCTGCTGATGCTGACCCTGTCGCGCGGCGGTCCGATTGTCTGGATGAGCGAAACGGATGCCAAAGATCTGGGTATTGAAGATAACGACTGGATCGAAGTGTTCAACAGCAACGGCGCCCTGACGGCGCGTGCGGTGGTGAGCCAGCGCGTACCGGCCGGGATGACCATGATGTACCACGCGCAGGAACGTATCGTTAACCTGCCGGGGTCAGAGATCACCGAGCAGCGCGGCGGGATCCACAACTCCGTGACCCGCATTACGCCGAAGCCGACCCACATGATCGGTGGCTATGCGCAGCTGGCCTACGGCTTTAACTACTACGGCACCGTAGGATCGAACCGCGATGAGTTCGTGGTGGTACGTAAGATGAAGAATATTAACTGGTTAGACGGCGAAGGTAATGACCAGGTACAGGAGAGCGTAAAATGAAAATTCGTTCACAAGTCGGCATGGTGCTGAATCTGGATAAATGCATCGGCTGCCATACCTGCTCGGTCACCTGTAAAAACGTCTGGACCAGCCGTGAAGGTATGGAATACGCCTGGTTCAACAACGTGGAAAGCAAGCCGGGCACCGGCTTCCCGACCGACTGGGAAAACCAGGAGAAGTGGAAGGGCGGCTGGATCCGCAAAATCAACGGCAAGCTGCAGCCGCGCATGGGTAACCGTGCGATGTTGCTGGGAAAAATCTTCGCTAACCCGCATCTGCCGGGCATCGATGATTACTACGAGCCGTTTGATTACGACTACCAGAACCTGCACAACGCGCCGGAAGGCAAACACCAGCCGATCGCCCGTCCTCGCTCGCTGATCACCGGTCAGCGCATGGATAAAATTACCAGCGGTCCAAACTGGGAAGAGATTCTGGGCGGCGAGTTCGAGAAACGCGCCAAAGACCAGAACTTCGAGAACATGCAAAAGGCGATGTACGGCCAGTTCGAAAACACCTTCATGATGTATCTGCCGCGCCTGTGTGAGCACTGCCTTAACCCGGCGTGCGTGGCGACCTGCCCGAGCGGCGCCATCTACAAGCGTGAAGAAGATGGCATCGTGCTGATCGACCAGGACAAGTGCCGCGGCTGGCGTATGTGCATCACCGGCTGCCCGTACAAAAAGATCTACTTCAACTGGAAGAGCGGCAAGTCTGAGAAGTGCATCTTCTGCTACCCGCGTATCGAAGCCGGTATGCCGACCGTCTGTTCCGAAAGCTGCGTAGGCCGTATTCGCTACCTCGGCGTGCTGTTGTACGACGCGGACGCGATTGAAAACGCAGCGAGCACCGAGAACGAGAAAGATCTGTATCAGCGTCAGCTGGACGTGTTCCTCGATCCGAACGATCCGAAGATCATTGAGCAGGCACTGAAGGACGGCATTCCGCAGAGCGTGATTGACGCCGCGCAGCAGTCGCCGGTGTACAAGATGGCGATGGACTGGAAGCTGGCCCTGCCGCTGCATCCGGAATACCGCACGCTGCCGATGGTCTGGTACGTGCCACCGCTGTCGCCGATTCAGTCTGCCGCTGACGCGGGCGAGCTGGGCAGCAACGGCATTCTGCCGGACGTGGAGAGCCTGCGCATTCCGGTGCAGTACCTGGCAAACCTGCTGACCGCAGGGGATACCCAACCGGTCCTGCTGGCGCTGAAACGAATGCTGGCGATGCGCCACTTCAAGCGTGCCGAAACCGTGGACGGCGTGACCGATACCCGCGCGCTGGAAGAGGTTGGTCTGACCGAAGCGCAGGCGCAGGAGATGTACCGCTATCTGGCGATTGCCAACTACGAAGACCGCTTCGTGGTGCCGAGCAGCCACCGTGAGCTGGCCCGCGAAGCCTTCCCGGAGAAAAACGGCTGTGGCTTTAGCTTTGGCGACGGTTGCCACGGGTCAGACAGCAAATTCAACCTGTTCAACAGCCGCCGCATCGACGCCATGGATGTGACCAGTAAAACGGAGCCGCACTCATGATTGAACTTGTCATTATTTCTCGACTGCTTGAGTACCCGGATGCGGCGCTAGCGCAGCATCAGCAGGAACTCTTTGACGCGCTCGCGTCTTCAGAAAACCTGAATAAAGAGGATGCCCAGAAGCTTGGCGTTTTCCTACGTGACCTGTTAGCGCGCGACCTTCTGGACGTGCAGGCGGACTACAGCCAGCTGTTTGACCGTGGACGTGCAACGTCCCTGCTGTTGTTTGAACACGTTCACGGTGAATCTCGCGACCGCGGTCAGGCGATGGTGGATCTGATGGCCCAGTACGAACAGCACGGCCTGCAGCTCGACAGCCGCGAGCTGCCGGACCATCTGCCGCTCTATCTGGAGTATCTGGCGCAGTTGCCGAAAGAGGAGGCATTGGGTGGTCTGCAGGACATCGCGCCGATCCTGGCGCTGCTCGGCGCGCGCCTTCAGCAGCGTGAGAGCCGCTATGCGGTGCTGTTCGATCTGCTGGTGAAGCTGGCCAACGCCGCGGTCGACAGTGAAAAAGTGGCGGAGAAAATCGCCGATGAAGCCCGTGACGATACGCCACAGGCGCTGGATGCGGTATGGGAAGAAGAGCAGGTGAAATTCTTCGCTGACCAGAACTGCGGGGAATCTGAAATCTCAGCGCATCAGCGTCGTTTTGCCGGTGCCGTGGCCCCGCAATATTTGAATATCTCTAACGGAGGACGGCACTAATGCACTTCCTGAATATGTTCTTCTTTGACATTTACCCGTATATCGCGGGCACCGTGTTCCTGGTGGGAAGCTGGCTGCGTTATGACTACGGTCAGTACACCTGGCGTGCCGCCTCCAGCCAGATGCTGGATCGCAAAGGGATGCATGTGGGCTCTAACCTGTTCCACATCGGTATTCTGGGCATTTTTGCCGGTCACTTCCTCGGGATGCTGACGCCGCACTGGATGTATGAAGCGTGGCTACCGATTGAGGTGAAGCAGAAGATGGCGATGATCGCCGGCGGTGCCTGCGGGGTGATGACGTTAGTCGGTGGCCTGCTGCTGCTGAAACGTCGTCTGTTCAGCCCACGCGTGCGTGCTACCACGACCGCTGCGGACATCCTGATCCTCTCCCTGCTGATGGTGCAGTGCGCGCTGGGTCTGTTGACCATTCCGTTCTCGGCGCAGCATATGGACGGCAGTGAAATGATGAAGCTGGTGGGCTGGGCGCAGTCCGTGGTGACCTTCCACGGCGGAGCGTCTGCGCACCTGGACGGCGTAGCGTTTATCTTCCGTGTTCACCTGGTGCTGGGGATGACGCTGTTTGTGCTGTTCCCGTTCTCCCGCCTGGTGCATATCTGGAGCGCGCCGGTGGAGTACCTGACGCGCAAATACCAGATAGTACGCGCCCGTCGCTAATTTGCCGTTTTGATACCAACCCCGCACTCGCGGGGTTTTTTTTTGCCCCAGCCCAGGTTGTTACCCGCGGCAGCAAACAGGATAAGCGCGCCACCCGCCAGCTGCGTCAGGCTCAGCGCATGTCCGAACAGCAGATTATCAACCACAATTGCTACCACCGGATAGATAAACGACAGGGAGCCGGTAATGGGCGTCGGCAGCTTCTGAAGCGCGCTGTAGAGCAACTGGTACATAATGCCGGTATGGACAATGCCCAGCGTGAGCAGGATCGGCCACGGGAAATCACCGGAAAATGACGGCAGGCTGGCAAATGGCAAAAGCATCACGACGCCCGTCAGTACCTGGATAAAGGCCATATGCTGCGGTGCGATGGATTTCAGCTTGCGGGCAATCATGGCCGTTAGCGCGTAGAAGAAGGCCGCGGCCATGGCCAGACCGATTCCGGCGAGCCATTCACCGCCATGCGCGCCGGTCAGCTCGCTGGAGAGCAGTATCACCACGCCGCCAAAGGCGAGGAACAACCAGCCCCATTTCACCAGGCTGACGCGTTCCCCTAAAAACATCCCCATCAAGACCAGCATAAACGGCTGGGTGTTATACACCACGGTCGAAAGGCCAATCGAGATCCGCTCATAGGCTGCGAAGAGTAGCAGCCAGTTCACCACGAGCGCCACGCCGCCGAGAATAGCCAGCAGCAGCGTGGTGCGGGTGAGGGGACTAAAGGGCTTTTGACTGACCCGGATAAAAATAAAAAGCGCCATAGCCCCGATAAGACAGCGCCAGAACACCACTTCCGTCACCGGCAGACCGGAGAGCAAAACAAACGCGCCGATAGAGCCGGAAATTAACATCGCCAGGCTCATTTGCCAGACGCCTTTATGTAAATCACGCATCATCCACCTCCTGATTAATGACGCTATTGTCGAAAATCGCTGTCGGGTTTTACAGGTGTGATATAAGGTTGAAAAGGTAAATGACTTTTTAAAATTAGGTGAAAAGAATGGAATGCCTTATCGATGATATCGACCGACAAATTTTAGCCTGTCTGGTTGAGGATGCGCGCATGTCGTTGAAGGTGCTCAGCGGCCGCATCGGTCTGACGTCCCCCAGCACGGCAGAACGCCTGAAGAGGCTGGAAGAGCGCGGTGTGATCCAGGGTTATGGTGCGCGGGTGAATCTGGCGGCGCTGGGGTATACGCTGCAGGTGCTGGTACGGGTTCGCCCCTTACCGGGTCTGTTGCATAAAGTGGATAAGTACATTCAGGCGATGCCGGAGTGTATTGAGAGCGACAAAGTGACCGGGGAAGATTGCTTTGTGATTAGGCTGGTGGTGCGATCGATAGAGCAGCTGGATGCGCTGCTGGACGGTCTGGCAGAGCATGCTCAGTGTAATACGTCGATTGTGAAGAGTTCGCCTGTCAGGCGTCGTTTGCCGCCGATGTAGCCATTTTTCGCCGGGTGGCGGCTGCGCCTTACCCGGCCTACAAAGGCGGACTTGGTTTTTTTAGCTTCTCATCCTTCCCCGTTACGGAAATGTATGATGCCCGGTGCGAACAGAAGGTTTGGAGTCGTTTAAAAGTGATGGTGGTGGGGGAAGGATTCGAACCTTCGAAGTCGATGACGGCAGATTTACAGTCTGCTCCCTTTGGCCGCTCGGGAACCCCACCAGGGGTAATTCAAATTTTGAGGTCGTGCTGAGAGATGGTGGTGGGGGAAGGATTCGAACCTTCGAAGTCGATGACGGCAGATTTACAGTCTGCTCCCTTTGGCCGCTCGGGAACCCCACCACGGGGTAATGCTTTTTACTGGCCTGCTTCCTGCTGGAAGCGGGGCGCATCATATCAAATGAGACGCCCCTGTAAAGCATTCCTTTAGGGAAACGAAGTTGTTTGCCTGCTTTTTATCCGTAAAGGCGCAAAGCTAATCAATTCATTTTCCGAAAGATTAAAGAATGATGGTTCTGTTACCGTAAACGAAGACTCGCTGAGCCAGCACCTGATACAGCGCGCGGCTTAACACATTCTTCTCAACGTCACGGCCTGCGCGCATCATGTCCTCTGCGGTGTATGTGTGATCTACATGAATCACGTCCTGCATGATGATGGGACCTTCGTCCAGGTTGTCATTCACGTAGTGTGCGGTCGCGCCGATGATCTTCACGCCGCGCTCGTAGGCCTGGTGGTATGGACGCGCGCCAATAAAGGCCGGCAGGAACGAGTGATGAATGTTGATGATCTTGTTCGGGAAACGCGCCACGAAAGATGGCGTTAACACGCGCATGTATTTCGCCAGCACTACGTAGTCCGGGTTATGCGCTTCAATGGCCTGCGCCATCAAATCGTCGTGTTCTTCACGGGTATGACCTTCATGGCTGACCAGCTCGAACGGAATATCAAAGCGCTCGACCAGCGTACGCAGCGTCTCGTGGTTGCCAATCACGGCAGCAATTTCAACGTCCAGACCGCCGTAGTTGGCCTTCATCAGCAGATCACCCAGGCAATGTGCTTCTTTGGTCACCAGGATCACGATGCGGCGTCGACCCGCAGGGGTCAATTCGCGCACGGAGCCTTCCGGAAGCGCGCTGTCCAGATCGGCCAGCAGCGTGGTGTCGTTGAAAATACCTTCCAGTTCGGTACGCATGAAGAAGCGGCCGGTACGGTGGTCAACGAACTCGTTGTTCTGCACGATATTCAGTTCATGTTTGTAGCAAATGTTGGTAATTCGTGCGATCAGCCCTTTTTGATCGGGACAGATGGTGCGCAGAACTTTACGTTGTAATGATTGCATCGCCGGGAAATCCTGTTTGTATTTGCGAAGTCTGGGTTGTCAGGCATTACTGCCCGCAACACTTTTTAAATTTTTTACCTGAACCACACGGGCAGGGATCGTTACGACCAAACTGTGGGCGCGTTCCGTCAATATAATACCATTGCCCGCTTTCCTTTAAGAACCGGGAACGCTCGATAATGGCACCCGGTTTATTATTCTCGGTAAAACGGGCAACAAAGGTGACGTAACCTTCATCCACATGACTGCCTGGCGAGGATCCATAGACGGTGAGGCCGAGCCACTGCGTGTTCGCAAACCCGGCTTCGATGTCCTGTTTGAAATCGGCTGCGCGGCAGGATGGATGCCAGGTTTTAATCAGATAGTCTGCGTCTTTGATCACAAAAGCAGTGTACCGTGAACGCATAAGGTGTGACGGGTCTGGTGCAACCTGATCGCCAGAAAGATATCGCTGGCAACATAGGCTATACTCCAGAGCGCTACCACAAGGGCAGAGTTGAGACACGATTCTCTTCCTGGAACAAAATATAAAGGCGTTAAACGCTTCGGGTAGCACTATGTTAACTGAGGCGTTGCGTTGACGCTATGTCAGGAATCCAGGGGAAGTAAAACAGGACTAATGAGAAAGGTTAAAATTGGGCTGGCGCTGGGTTCAGGTGCCGCCCGGGGATGGTCGCACATCGGCGTGATTAATGCCTTAAATCAGATGGGCATTACCGTCGATATTGTTGCAGGGTGTTCAATCGGATCGCTTGTCGGCTCCGCTTACGCGTGCGGGAAGCTTCCGGAGCTCGAGACATGGGTGCGCTCCTTCAGCTACTGGGACGTGCTGCGTCTGATGGACCTCTCCTGGCAGCGTGGGGGACTGCTGCGCGGCGAACGCGTCTTTAACCAGTTCCGCCAGGTCATGCCTCTCGAAGACTTCACTGATTGTCAGATGCCTTTCGGCGCCGTCGCGACAAACCTCAGCACAGGACGCGAGCTCTGGCTCACCGAAGGCGATATCCATCTTGCCGTCCGTGCCTCCTGCAGTATGCCGGGACTCATGGCGCCTGTCCCACACAACGGTTACTGGCTTGTCGATGGTGGCGTCGTTAACCCGGTTCCGATCTCTCTGACGCGTGCTATGGGGGCGGACATTGTGATTGCCGTCGACTTGCAGCACGATGCCCACCTGATGCAACAGGATCTCATGCCGGTCAATCTCCAGAGCGAAGATGCTGAGGGCGAGAAACTGGCCTGGCATGAACGCCTGCGCGGAAGAATCGGGCGTCTGGCCGCGCGTCGTTCGGTTGCCGCGCCGACGGCGATTGAAATCATGACCACGTCAATTCAGGTTCTCGAGAACCGCCTTAAACGTAACCGTATGGCAGGCGATCCTCCGGATATTCTTATTCAGCCGTACTGTCCGCAAATCTCTACCCTTGATTTCCATCGGGCTGAGGCCGCCATCGCAGCGGGCTCGTTAGCCGTCGAAAAGAAAATGGACGAATTGTTGCCTTTTGTGCAGACCGCACGTTAAGCACCTTTTTTTGACTACTTCAGCAAAATCTGACAGGCGATAGTGCCGATCGCATGCCACTATTTAGTTACTGTCAGCCAGGGGAGGAACCATGACGCAGCCATTGGCCGGAAAACACATTTTGATTGTTGAAGACGAGCCCGTTTTCCGATCGCTACTGGATTCGTGGTTATCCTCGCTGGGCGCAATGACGTCACTGGCTGAAGATGGCATCGACGCCCTGGAAAAAATGATCAGCATTACGCCCGATTTGATGATTTGCGACATTGCGATGCCGCGTATGAATGGACTGAAGCTGGTTGAACATCTGCGTAACGAAGGCAATCAGACGCCAATTCTTGTGATCTCTGCCACCGAGAACATGGCGGACATCGCAAAAGCATTACGTCTTGGGGTACAGGATATTCTGCTTAAGCCGGTCAAGGATTTGCACCGGCTGCGAGAAACGGTCCTGGCGTGCCTTTATCCGAATATGTTTAATTCCCGGGTAGAGGAAGAGGAGCGTCTTTTCCAGGACTGGGACGCTCTGGTGAGTAATCCGCCTGCCGCGGCGAAACTGTTGCAAGAACTCCAGCCGCCCGTCCAGCAAACTATTTCACACTGTCGCGTAAATTATCGGCAGCTGGTGGCCGCTGACCAGCCAGGACTGGTGCTGGATATTGCGCCACTGTCAGATTCCGACCTTGCGTTTTATTCTCTGGACGTCACCCGGGCGGGGGATAACGGTGTATTAGCGGCGTTACTTCTTCGTGCGCTATTTAATGGCTTGTTGCAGGAACAGTTATCCCATCAGGGGCAACGGTTGCCTGAGTTAGGCAGTTTACTCAAACAGGTAAACCAGCTTTTTCGTCAGGCCAATCTGCCTGGACAGTTCCCGCTATTGGTTGGCTATTACCATAGCGGTTTAAAAAATCTGATCCTCGTTTCAGCCGGTCTCAATGCATCACTGAATACCGGTGAACACCATATTCAGGTGAGTAACGGTGTACCGCTTGGGACGTTGGGAACGGCGTATCTTAATCAAATTAGCCACCGCTGTTCCTCGTGGCAGTGCCAAATTTGGGGTGCCGGGGGACGGTTACGCTTAATGTTGTCCACGGAATAAGCAATTGGATCGTCATTTTAAGATTGCTTTACCTGTGTTTTACGGGGAGTGCTACTATCGCTGCCCGGTTTCATGCGTATTTATCCTAATTGATCGGCAACGCGTTCTTTTCAGACCCGGACTGCGGGGTGAGGCTGATATACTCAACGCGTTATTTATTGCATAAAAGTTCAAAACTTGAACAGCTCAGGAGAATTTGAATGGCTGCCCTAAATTCGAAAGTCAGAAAGGCCGTTATCCCGGTAGCGGGATTGGGGACCAGGATGTTACCAGCAACTAAGGCGATTCCTAAAGAGATGCTGCCTCTGGTTGATAAGCCATTAATCCAGTATGTCGTGAATGAATGTATCGCAGCCGGCATCACTGAAATTGTGCTGGTTACGCATTCATCTAAAAACTCTATCGAAAACCATTTCGATACAAGCTTTGAACTTGAAGCCATGCTGGAAAAGCGTGTTAAGCGTCAGCTGTTAGAAGAAGTTCAGTCTATTTGTCCTCCACACGTCACCATTATGCAGGTTCGTCAGGGGCTGGCTAAAGGTCTGGGCCACGCTGTTATGTGCGCGCACCCTGTCGTGGGTGATGAGCCTGTAGCGGTAATTCTGCCTGACGTTATTCTGGATGAATACGAATCCGATCTTTCTCAGGATAACCTGGCAGAAATGATCAAACGTTTCGACGAAACCGGCAGCAGCCAGATTATGGTTGAGCCTGTTGAAGACGTAACGGCATACGGTGTGGTTGACTGCAAAGGCGTTAACCTGGAGCCGGGTGAGAGTGTGCCAATGGTGGGCGTCGTAGAGAAGCCTAAAGCCGATGTCGCGCCTTCAAACCTTGCTGTTGTAGGTCGCTATGTCCTGAGTGCTGAAATCTGGCCTCTGCTGGCTAAAACGCCTCCAGGAGCGGGTGATGAGATCCAGCTGACGGATGCCATCGATATGCTGATCGAGAAAGAGACTGTTGAGGCCTACCATATGAAAGGTAAGAGCCATGACTGCGGTAATAAGCTCGGTTATATGCAGGCGTTTGTTGAATATGGTATCCGCCACAATACCCTTGGCGAAGAATTTAAAACCTGGCTCAAAGAGAGCGTAGGTATTAAGAAATAAGCCACGGTTGTAAATGTTCGAAACCGGTGAGGCGCTGCCCACCGGTTTTTTTATGCCCATAACACTCCCGAAAACCTGTCTGAAAGTACAGTCGATGAAATTGCTAAATAATGCTTTATGACAGAGTGTAAGAAGATGTATGTGACAAATTTAGGTTAAAAAAAATCCCGCAATATGCGGGATTTTTCTGAATGAGGCTCGATTAATCCTTGATCAGGAAGTCGTCCAGCTGTTTACCCTGCTCATCCATCGCTTTCTTGATAACTGCAGGAGTACGACCCTGGCCAGTCCAGGTTTTAGTTTCGCCGTTCTCATCAACGTAGCTATATTTAGCAGGACGGGCAGCACGCTTAGCTTTAGTACCGGTTTTAGCGGCAGCCATGCTGTTCAGCAATTCATTTGGATCGATACCATCAGCAATCAGCATTTCACGATATTGCTGCAGTTTACGAGTACGTTCTTCGATTTCAGCCGCAGCAGCGCTTTCTTCTTCGCGACGTTCATTAACTACAACTTCTAATTTTTCCAGCATTTCTTCAAGCGTTTCGAGGGTGCATTCTCTTGCCTGCGCACGAAGAGTACGGATGTTGTTCAGAATTTTAAGTGCTTCGCTCATTGTAGTAATCTCAAACTTATAATGGGGGGTGGTTTGTTGACCTAATAATAGAGCCATAAATTCAGATGTGCAATAGCCAGGAATGTAAGGAATTCAAAAAATACTAAATAATGCCGCTATTATTAATTACGCTAACTTAAATTCCACCACCCAGCTGTCTCGGTTGTTATCACCGGAACCTGCTTAACCCGGTCGATTGCGTCTTTTTTTTGTGACATTTCCCGCAGGAATTATAGTTGCGGCGGAGAAATATCAGCCTTTTGTATTAGTTCTCACCCCTGGTGTTAAGCCTGAAATAGTTAATAAATAGTGAATTTTAAAGGGTCGGGATTCCACTATAAAAAGAAGTGTTATGTTTGGCTTAACTTATAACATATTGGCGTGGCTGAATGGGTTTACTTCATGTTTTAACGGGTTATTTTCATAAACAGAAGGTACTGAACGCGGCACTGAACCGCATCCTCTGTGCGCTGCATCGCTGATGACCGGACAAAATATGGTACAATGACTCATCGGGAATATTACACATTGATTAGGGTTTTACGGCCAATGGCACAACTTTATTTCTACTATTCGGCAATGAATGCCGGGAAATCCACCGCGCTGCTGCAATCCTCGTACAATTACCAGGAACGCGGGATGCGTACCGTTGTTTATACGGCTGAAATTGACGATCGCTTTGGCGCAGGGAAGGTGAGCTCCAGAATAGGGCTCTCGTCGCCTGCCAGGCTGTTTAACCCGAAAACCGATCTGTTTGAAGACATTCGTGCAGAACATGCGGCACAGCCCATTCACTGCGTACTGGTCGATGAGAGCCAGTTTCTGACGCGTGAACAGGTCCATGCCCTGTCAGAGGTAGTCGATGAGCTTGATATCCCCGTGCTCTGTTACGGCCTGCGTACGGATTTCCGCGGGGAGCTTTTTGACGGGAGCCAGTATTTGCTCGCCTGGTCGGATAAACTTGTCGAATTGAAAACGATCTGCTTCTGCGGTCGTAAAGCGAGCATGGTGCTTCGTCTCGACCAGTCCGGGAAACCTTATGCAGATGGCGAGCAGGTGGTGATAGGCGGCAATGAACGCTATGTTTCGGTCTGCCGTAAGCATTATAAAGAAGCGTTGTCTGTAGGCTCGCTGACGGCGATTCAGCACGACAACAGAAAATAACGTCAGTCTTATTATTCAGACATAAAAAAACCCGCCATTAAGGCGGGTTTTTCATCTGCTGCTGTCAATTAAGCGCTTTTCTTCGCTTTCTTGTCAGCTTTGATGACTGGGGCTTCTGTTTTCACAGCGGCAACGTCACCTTCTTTGAACTCACGACCGTAGTAGGTATCCAGCAGAATCTGTTTCAGCTCGGAGATCAGTGGGTAGCGCGGGTTAGCACCAGTACACTGGTCATCGAATGCATCTTCAGACAGCTTGTCTACGTGAGCGAGGAAGTCAGCTTCCTGTACGCCCGCTTCACGGATTGATTTAGGAATACCCAGTTCAGCCTTCAGGCTTTCCAGCCATGCCAGCAGTTTCTCAATCTTCGCAGCAGTGCGGTCGCCCGGTGCGCTCAGACCAAGGTGGTCAGCGATTTCAGCATAGCGACGACGGGCTTGTGGACGGTCGTACTGGCTGAAAGCTGTCTGCTTGGTTGGGTTGTCGTTAGCGTTATAACGGATAACGTTGCTGATCAACAGGGCGTTCGCCAGACCGTGAGGAATGTGGAACTGTGAGCCCAGTTTGTGCGCCATTGAGTGGCAAACACCCAGGAAGGCGTTGGCAAACGCGATACCGGCGATGGTTGCTGCACTGTGGACACGTTCACGTGCTACAGGGTTTTTAGAGCCTTCGTTGTAAGACGCTGGCAGGTTTTCTTTCAGCAGTTTCAGAGCCTGCAGTGCCTGACCGTCTGAGAACTCAGACGCCAGCACAGAAACGTAAGCTTCCAGGGCGTGAGTCACCGCATCCAGACCACCGAATGCACACAGTGACTTCGGCATCTCCATGACCAGGTTCGCATCAACGATAGCCATGTCTGGCGTCAGCGCATAGTCAGCCAGGGGGTATTTCTGACCTGTTGCATCGTCGGTTACTACCGCGAATGGCGTAACTTCTGAACCGGTACCGGAAGTGGTGGTGACCGCGATCATTTTCGCTTTTACGCCCATTTTCGGGAACTTGTAGATACGTTTACGGATGTCCATAAAGCGCAGCGCCAGTTCTTCGAAGTGCGTTTCTGGATGCTCGTACATAACCCACATGATTTTCGCGGCGTCCATTGGGGAACCACCACCCAGTGCGATAATCACATCTGGTTTGAAGGAGTTAGCCAGTTCAGCACCTTTACGTACAACGCTCAGAGTTGGGTCAGCTTCAACTTCGAAGAATACTTCAGTTTCGACGCCAGCCGCTTTCAGCACGGAGGTGATCTGGTCAGCGTAGCCGTTGTTAAACAGGAAACGGTCAGTCACGATGAGCGCACGTTTGTGGCCATCAGTAATCACTTCATCCAGCGCGATTGGCAGAGAGCCACGGCGGAAGTAGATAGATTTCGGAAGTTTGTGCCACAACATGTTTTCAGCTCGCTTAGCAACGGTTTTCTTGTTGATCAGGTGTTTTGGACCAACGTTTTCAGAGATGGAGTTACCACCCCAGGAACCACAACCCAGAGTCAGGGAAGGTGCGAGTTTAAAGTTGTACAGGTCACCGATACCACCCTGAGAAGCAGGGGTGTTGATCAGGATACGTGCAGTTTTCATCATCTGACCGAAGTGAGCAACACGCTCTGGCTGGTTGTCCTGGTCAGTGTACAGACAAGAGGTGTGACCGATACCGCCCATGGCAACCAGCTTCTCTGCTTTCTCAACCGCGTCTTCGAAATCTTTCGCACGGTACATGGCAAGCGTAGGAGACAGTTTTTCGTGAGCAAACGGCTCGCTTTCGTCAACGACTTTTACTTCACCGATCAGGATTTTGGTTGTTGCCGGAACGGTAAAGCCTGCGAGTTCAGCAATTTTGTAGGCAGGCTGACCCACGATAGCGGCGTTCAGCGCGCCATTTTTCAGGATGATGTCCTGAACCGCTTTCAGCTCTTTGCCCTGCAGCAGGTAGCCGCCGTGGCTGGCGAAACGTTCGCGAACCGCGTCATATACGGAATCCACGACCACAACAGACTGTTCAGATGCACAGATCACGCCGTTATCGAAGGTTTTAGACATCAGCACAGACGCGACAGCACGTTTGATATCAGCGGTTTCATCGATAACAACAGGGGTGTTACCCGCGCCCACGCCGATAGCAGGTTTACCGGAGCTGTATGCGGCTTTCACCATGCCTGGACCACCGGTCGCCAGAATCAGGTTAATGTCCGGGTGATGCATCAGCGCGTTGGAGAGCTCAACAGAAGGTTGGTCGATCCAGCCGATCAGGTCTTTTGGTGCACCCGCTGCGATAGCCGCTTGCAGGACGATATCTGCAGCTTTGTTAGTCGCGTCTTTCGCACGTGGGTGTGGAGAGAAGATGATTGCGTTACGAGTCTTCAGGCTAATCAGTGATTTGAAGATTGCAGTAGACGTTGGGTTAGTGGTCGGAACAATACCGCAGATGATGCCGATAGGTTCAGCGATGGTGATGGTACCGAAGGTGTCGTCTTCGGACAGCACGCCACAGGTTTTCTCATCTTTATAGGCGTTGTAGATATACTCGGAAGCGAAGTGGTTTTTAATCACTTTATCTTCCACGATACCCATGCCGGATTCGGCAACGGCCATTTTAGCGAGAGGGATTCGAGCATCTGCAGCAGCCAGTGCGGCCGCGCGGAAGATTTTATCAACCTGTTCTTGGGTGAAATTGGCATATTCACGCTGGGCTTTTTTTACGCGCTCGACGAGGGCGTTCAGTTCAGCGATATTAGTAACAGCCATAATGCTCTCCTGATAATGTTTAAACTCTTTTAGTAAACCAGCGCTCGATACGTCACACAGTATAGACAGAGCCGATACGACTTGCGTAACACAAAGTAAAACAAAGAGTTACTTTCTGCGTCAGCACACTAATTTACTAAAAGAGCCTTACCTTAGCATCATCCCTTTTTGTCAGGTGACCTCCCTGGGGGTGTAACCAAGATTACTCACTTCTGAGTACGAAAATCATGATCTGTGTCAATTTTCCCCCAAGCTGATACCTTTCAGCAGGGTTATTTCGTGCTGATTTTTCCAGTGTTAAATAATTACGTAAGTATTGGAAGCGGCGCTATCATTGATTATACATATGTTTAACATCCTGAAATGATAACGTTTTGGTACAGATTTCAAGTGAAGTATGCTGATAAAAAGGGTATCTTCAGCGCGATTTCTCACGACAAATTGTCAGTCCAGGGCATGTGTATAAGCGGAGCAAAACGTGATCCAAACGCTCTTTGATTTTCCAACGTATTTTAAATTTTTTATTGGTTTGTTTGCCCTGGTCAACCCGGTGGGGATCATTCCTGTCTTCATTAGTATGACGAGTTACCAGACAGCGGCGGCCAGGAACAAAACTAACCTCACCGCTAACCTGTCGGTAGCGATCATATTGTTGACCTCTCTTTTTCTCGGCGACACGATTCTTCAGCTGTTCGGGATTTCCATTGATTCATTCCGTATTGCCGGCGGGATCCTGGTGGTGACCATCGCCATGTCCATGATCAGCGGTAAGCTGGGCGAGGATAAGCAGAATAAACAAGAGAAGTCAGAAACCGCTATCCGCGAAAGCATTGGCGTAGTGCCGCTGGCCTTACCGCTGATGGCCGGTCCGGGTGCCATCAGTTCAACCATCGTCTGGGGGACGCGTTACCATAGCCTGATGCACCTGATTGGCTTTTCAGTGGCTATTGCCATTTTTGCGCTCTGCTGTTGGGGTGTGTTCCGCATGGCACCCTGGCTGGTGCGCTTGCTGGGTCAAACGGGCATCAACGTCATTACGCGTATCATGGGCCTGTTGCTGATGGCATTAGGGATCGAATTCATCGTCACGGGTATTAAAAGCATTTTCCCCGGTTTGTTGCATTAATACTTCATATGAAAGGACGGAGCGACGGCTCCGTTTTTTTACGTGATTATCAGCAAATCATATAACTAAAGTTGAAATGCTCACATATCATAATAAATTCTACTAATAATGTTCATTGCTTGTATTTCAATAGGTTATTAATTCCGCCTCAACCCGCCTGCACAGAAAATCTTCGATCGCTCTGTTATTTTACTCACATGATACTCTTGGGCTTGCTGAGAGATAACCGAAATGATATTAGTAATTTCAACATTCCCCTAGACGAATGTGCTAAATAATAACCAGTTGTTAAATTTTTGTACAAAGTCACTCGATGATAGCGCAGCGACGCGCTTGTAGAGAAAATTTTCTCTATCCTGTTGAATGTCATGTTGTTTTACTGATGTTCGATGTCTGGCAGGGCTGCCCTCAACGATACGGTACTCACCGTAAAAGAGAATTGCTTAACAAATTTGCAAAATGTATTGGCGCACGTTTACGCCATTTGATACTTTCCGGCCTAATATTTTGCAGCATAAAACAATCAGATGAGAATTATTTTCATATCGTTCTCTTCTCAGATATCCAGCGCAGGCCTCAAACAGGGGAGGCCTGTAAAGAATCGACGCAAGACGGCCATACGAGCGGTCAGTAATAAAAAAGTCGGTGATAGCAAGCAGTAAAAGAAGAACCTGACAGCAGCAAAAAAAACTCCTGCGCTGTACAGGCCCCAACAGGGGATTACACAGCTGGCGAAGGCCAGTCATTATAATGAGTGGAGTACCAACACAATGTCCATCATCACAAAAAAAAATCTGGTAGCGGCGGGGATTTTAACTGCGCTAATCGCGGGAAACGCTGCAATGGCTGCGGACGTTCCTGCAGGTGTTCAGCTGGCGGAGAAGCAGACGCTGGTGCGTAACAACGGTGCGGAAGTTCAGTCTCTCGACCCGCACAAAATTGAAGGTGTTCCTGAGTCTAACGTCAACCGCGACCTGTTCGAAGGTCTGCTGGTAACGGACGTAGACGGCCACCCGGCACCGGGCGTGGCAGAAAAATGGGAAAACAAAGATTTCAAAGTCTGGACCTTCCATCTGCGTAAAGATGCGAAATGGTCCGACGGTACGCCGGTGACGGCTGAAGATTTCGTTTATAGCTGGCAGCGTCTGGCGAATCCAACGACCGCCTCTCCGTATGCGAGCTACCTGCAATATGGCCATATTGCCAATATTGATGACATCATCGCGGGCAAAAAACCGATCACCGATCTGGGCGTTAAGGCGATCGATGCCAATACCTTCGAAGTCACGTTGAGCGAACCTGTTCCGTACTTCTATAAGCTGCTGGTTCACCCGTCCGTCTCCCCGGTACCAAAATCCGCCGTGGAAAAATTTGGTGAAAAATGGACCCAGCCTGCCAATATCGTGACCAACGGTGCCTACAAGCTTAAAGACTGGGTGGTCAACGAGCGTATGGTACTTGAGCGTAACCCGCAATACTGGGACAACGCGAAAACCGTGATTAATCAGGTTACCTACCTGCCAATTTCGTCCGAAGTGACTGACGTTAACCGCTACCGCAGCGGCGAAATCGACATGACCTATAACAACATGCCGATTGAACTGTTCCAGAAACTGAAGAAAGAGATCCCTAAAGAAGTTCACGTCGACCCGTACCTGTGCACCTACTACTATGAAATCAACAACCAGAAAGCACCGTTCACCGACGTACGCGTTCGTACTGCGCTGAAGCTGGCACTGGATCGCGATATCATCGTGAACAAAGTGAAAAACCAGGGCGATCTGCCGGCATACAGCTATACCCCTCCATACACCGATGGCGCAAAACTGACTGAGCCAGACTGGTTCAAACAGACGCAGGAACAGCGTAACGCAGAAGCGAAGAAACTGCTGGCCGAAGCGGGCTATACCGCGGATAAGCCGCTGACCTTTAGCCTGCTGTACAACACCTCCGATCTGCACAAAAAACTGGCTATCGCCGTTGCCTCGATCTGGAAAAAGAACCTGGGCGCGAACGTGAAGCTGGAGAATCAGGAGTGGAAGACCTTCCTCGACAGCCGTCATCAGGGCACCTTTGACGTGGCGCGTGCTGGCTGGTGTGCGGACTATAACGAACCGACCTCCTTCCTGAACACCATGCTGAGTGACAGCTCAAACAACACCGCGCACTATAAGAGCCCGGCGTTTGACAAGCTGATCGCCGACACGCTGAAAACCACTGACGAAGCACAGCGTACTGAACTGTACTCTAAAGCTGAGCAGCAGCTGGATAAAGATTCCGCGATCGTTCCGGTTTACTACTACGTTAACGCCCGTCTGGTGAAACCGTGGGTAGGTGGATATACCGGTAAAGACCCGATGGATAATATCTACGTTAAAAACTTGTATATTATCAAGCATTAATGGCAATGAGTGGGGCGGGCGTGCTCGCCCCACGGTGTCTAACCAACGTCACATTATATAGGCACACGCCAGAAGGTACGGGCAATGTTGAAATTTATCCTACGTCGCTGTCTGGAAGCGATTCCGACGCTATTTATTCTCATCACGATTTCCTTCTTCATGATGCGCCTTGCGCCGGGAAGTCCATTTACCGGTGAGCGTACGCTGCCGCCAGAAGTCATGGCGAATATCGAAGCGAAATACCACTTAAACGATCCTATCTCGACCCAGTACTTCAACTACCTGAAGCAGCTGGCGCACGGTGATTTTGGACCGTCATTTAAATATAAAGACTATTCCGTTAACGACCTGGTGGCGTCCAGCTTCCCGGTGTCGGCGAAATTGGGTGCTGCGGCATTCATTCTGGCGATCGTTTTCGGGGTCACCGCAGGCGTCATCGCCGCGCTCAGACAAAATACCAAATGGGATTATGCCGTAATGGGGGTGGCGATGACCGGGGTAGTCATACCCAGCTTCGTTGTCGCGCCATTACTGGTGATGATATTTGCCATCACGCTGAAGTGGCTGCCTGGCGGCGGCTGGAACGGCGGGGCACTCAAGTTCATGATTTTGCCGATGGTGGCATTATCTCTGGCGTACATCGCCAGTATCGCGCGTATCACCCGTGGTTCAATGATCGAAGTGCTGCACTCGAACTTCATTCGTACCGCGCGCGCGAAAGGGCTGCCGATGCGTCGGATTATCTTCCGCCACGCGCTTAAACCGGCGCTGTTGCCCGTGCTCTCCTACATGGGACCGGCATTCGTCGGGATCATCACTGGCTCGATGGTTATCGAAACAATCTACGGCCTGCCGGGCATTGGTCAGCTGTTTGTTAACGGCGCGCTCAACCGCGACTATTCGCTGGTGCTGAGCCTGACCATTCTCGTCGGTGCGCTGACCATTCTCTTTAACGCAATCGTCGATGTTCTGTACGCCGTCATCGACCCGAAAATCCGTTACTAACTGGAGCACGCCATGATGTTGAGTAAGAAAAACAGCGAGGCGCTGGAAAACTTCAGTGAAAAACTGGAAGTGGAAGGTCGTAGCCTCTGGCAGGACGCGCGCCGTCGCTTTATGCACAACCGCGCGGCGGTGGCGAGTCTGGTGGTTCTGGTGATCATCGCGCTGTTTGTGACCCTGGCGCCGATGCTGTCGCAATTTACCTATTTCGACACCGACTGGGGCATGATGTCCAGCGCGCCGGATATGGAGTCTGGCCACTATTTCGGCACGGACTCTTCCGGACGCGATCTGCTGGTGCGTGTCGCTATCGGGGGGCGTATCTCGCTGATGGTCGGGATTGCTGCCGCGCTGGTGGCGGTGATCGTGGGGACGCTCTACGGCTCACTGTCCGGCTACCTTGGCGGTAAAGTGGACTCGGTGATGATGCGTCTGCTGGAAATCCTGAACTCCTTCCCGTTTATGTTCTTCGTCATCCTGCTGGTGACCTTCTTCGGTCAGAATATCCTGTTAATCTTCGTGGCCATCGGGATGGTTTCCTGGCTGGATATGGCGCGTATTGTCCGCGGCCAGACGCTGAGCCTCAAACGCAAAGAGTTTATCGAAGCCGCGCAGGTCGGCGGTGTCTCTACCGGGAATATCGTGGTTCGCCATATCGTTCCTAACGTGCTGGGCGTGGTGGTGGTTTATGCCTCACTGCTGGTGCCAAGCATGATCCTGTTTGAATCCTTCCTGAGCTTCCTCGGTCTGGGTACGCAAGAGCCGCTGAGCAGCTGGGGCGCGCTGCTGAGTGACGGTGCAAACTCAATGGAAGTGTCACCGTGGCTGCTGTTATACCCGGCGGGTTTCCTGGTCGTTACCCTGTTTTGTTTTAACTTTATCGGCGATGGCCTGCGTGATGCCCTCGACCCGAAAGACCGTTAAGGAGCGCCGTCATGACAATGATTGAAACGGCAACCGCGCCACAGGCGCAGCAGCGGAGCGACCTTCTGCTGGACGTAAAAGATCTTCGCGTCACCTTTAAGACCCCGGACGGGGATGTGACCGCCGTGAACGATCTCAACTTCAACCTGCGCGCGGGCGAAACGCTCGGCATCGTGGGTGAATCCGGATCCGGGAAGTCCCAGACCGCCTTTGCGCTAATGGGCCTGCTGGCCGCTAACGGTGTAATTGGCGGTTCCGCAAAATTCAACGGTCGTGAAATCCTCAACCTGCCGGAGCACGAGCTGAACAAGCTGCGCGCCGAGCAGATCTCGATGATTTTCCAGGATCCGATGACCTCGCTGAACCCGTATATGCGCGTCGGTGAGCAGCTGATGGAAGTCCTGATGCTGCACAAAGGTCTGGGCAAAGCCGAAGCCTTTGAAGAGTCGGTCAAAATGCTCGATGCGGTGAAAATGCCGGAAGCGCGCAAGCGTATGCGCATGTTCCCGCACGAGTTCTCCGGCGGTATGCGTCAGCGCGTGATGATTGCGATGGCGCTGCTGTGCCGGCCAAAACTGCTGATTGCCGACGAACCGACCACCGCGCTGGACGTTACCGTTCAGGCACAAATCATGACCCTGCTGAACGAGCTGAAGCGTGAGTTTAACACGGCGATTATCATGATCACCCACGACCTGGGCGTGGTGGCGGGCATCTGTGACAAAGTGCTGGTGATGTATGCCGGCCGTACCATGGAATACGGCAAAGCGCGTGACGTCTTCTATCAGCCTGCTCATCCTTACTCGATTGGCCTGCTGAACGCGGTACCGCGTCTCGATGCGGAAGGGGAATCCCTGCTCACCATTCCGGGCAATCCGCCAAACCTGCTGCGCCTGCCGAAAGGCTGTCCGTTCCAGCCGCGCTGCCCGCACGCGATGGAAATCTGCAACAGCGCACCGCCGCTGGAAGAGTTTGCACCAGGCCGCCTGCGCGCCTGCTTTAAGCCGCAGGAGGAGCTGGTATGAACGCATTAGATGAAAAACGCAATGTGTTGCTCGAGATTGCTGACCTTAAGGTGCATTTCGACATCAAAGACGGCAAACAGTGGTTCTGGCAGCCGTCGAAGACCCTGAAAGCGGTGGACGGCGTCACGCTGCGCCTGTATGAAGGGGAGACCCTGGGCGTGGTGGGCGAGTCCGGCTGCGGTAAATCGACCTTTGCGCGCGCCATTATCGGTCTGGTGAAAGCCACCGACGGCAAAGTGGCCTGGCTGGGTAAAGATCTGCTGGGCATGAAACCCGACGAGTGGCGCGACGTGCGCAGCGATATCCAGATGATTTTCCAGGATCCGCTGGCGTCGTTAAACCCGCGTATGACCATCGGTGAGATTATTGCCGAGCCGCTGCGGACCTATCATCCGAAGATGTCCCGTCAGGAAGTGCGCGATCGCGTTAAGGCGATGATGCTAAAAGTCGGGCTGTTGCCTAACCTCATCAACCGCTATCCGCACGAGTTCTCCGGCGGTCAGTGTCAGCGTATTGGTATTGCGCGCGCCCTGATCCTCGAACCGAAGCTGATTATCTGTGATGAACCGGTTTCCGCGCTCGACGTCTCCATTCAGGCGCAGGTGGTTAACCTGCTGCAGAAGCTGCAGCGCGAAATGGGGCTGTCGCTGATCTTCATCGCGCATGACCTGGCCGTGGTGAAACACATCTCTGACCGCGTGCTGGTGATGTATCTGGGGCACGCCGTGGAGCTGGGCACCTATGACGAGGTGTACCACAATCCGCTGCACCCTTACACCAAAGCGCTGATGTCGGCAGTGCCGATCCCCGATCCCGATCTGGAAAAGAATAAGACCATCCAGCTTCTGGAAGGGGAATTGCCTTCACCGATTAACCCGCCGTCGGGCTGTGTCTTCCGCACGCGCTGCCCAATGGCCGGACCGGAATGTGCGAAAACGCGACCGGTTCTGGAAGGCAGTTTCCGACATGCGGTTTCCTGCCTGAAAGTAGACCCGTTATAATCGCAAGGGCTGACATGATGTCAGCCCTTATATTTTGCGAGGTCACTGTGTCGCGTTTATTCACGTCAGCCCGTCGGCGGCTTTATCATGTTTTATTCGATCCTGAAACGGTATCCGGGCGACGCTTCGAAGGTCTTTGCGGTTTATTTGCGCTCCTCAGCGTGGTGGTCATCTTTATTGAGTCAGGCGCCGGGACGCAATACCACCTGACGTTTGACGAATGGCATGTCTTTGTCTGGCTTGAGCTGGCGATAACCCTTGTTTTTACCGCTGAATATCTGCTCAGAGTAATTGCCTGGCCCAACCCGGCCCGATATGTTTTCAGCTTCTGGGGATTTATTGATTTAGCCACCATTCTACCGCTCTACGTCATGTGGCTGTGGCCGGAAATCAGCCTGAGTTATGTCTTTGCCTGGCGGGCGATGCGCGTTATTCGCGTATTACGTATTCTGAAATTACTGCGCTTTATGCCCTCACTGCGCGTGTTCTGGAGCGCAATTGTCAGCGCGCGGCATCAGCTTATTCTCTTCTACTCGTTTATTGCCATCGTCATGATCGTTTTTGGCGCGCTGATGTATCTGATAGAGGGGCCGAAATATGGTTTCACGACGCTCAATGCGTCCGTTTATTGGGCGATAGTGACCGTGACGACCGTCGGGTACGGTGATATCACGCCCCATACGCCGCTGGGCCGCATTGTGGCCTCAGTGCTGATTTTGATTGGCTATTCGGTCATTGCTATTCCGACCGGGCTTATTACCACGCACATGAGCAGCGCATTTCAGAGCCGCAAGCAGCAGCGCAAATGTCCGGCATGTCACCAGGGTGAACATGACCTTAACGCGCGGTATTGTAACCGCTGCGGAAGTGCGTTGCCGGAGTAAATAAAAAAGGCTGCAATCGCAGCCTTTTTTATTATTCGCGCCAGAGAATATGGCACAGCTTGTGGTCTTTCTCTCGACAGAGCAGGACGCGGGCGAAAATATCGTTAATCTCGCCACCGTCTTCATCGGCCAGCCCGATGACCACTTCGGCAAAGAAGTCAGGATTCAGATCGAAATCCACATGTTCAGCCCAGTCTTCTGAAGGGTCGAACAGTTCGGCACCGCCGCGCTCTTCGAACTGCAGATTAAAGAGGATCACGTCTGCGGGATCGAGGTTATCAACCGCCAGTTCGAGAAAAATGTCATAGGCCTGCTCGAGCGTTTCGTCTTCGGTCAGGCGATTGTTCAGATCCATTTCCATGATGACTACCTGTTTAACATCGTTGGGCACGTTTTACAGCAACGGACTAAAGAAGTAAAACAGTCGTTCGGCAATTCTCTGCCACAGCGGACGTTTTACCCACAGTCTGGCATCCAGCAGCCGCGAGCGGGAGATATAATCATCCTGTACCGCCGCGAGATCGCCGCCAAAGCCGGCATCATCAATAACCAGCGTGATTTCAAAGTTGAGCCACAGGCTGCGCATATCCAGGTTCACTGTCCCCACCAGGCTTAACTCGCCGTCGACAAGCACGCTTTTGGTGTGGAGTAATCCGCCTTCGAACTGGTAGATCTTCACCCCTGCGGCCAGCAGTTCGCTAAAGAATGCCCGGCTGGCCCAGCCCACCAGAAGGGAGTCATTTTTGCGCGGCAAAATAATGCTCACATCGACGCCGCGCTGCGCCGCGGTACAGATCGCGTGCAGGAGATCATCGCTGGGAACAAAGTAGGGCGTCGTCATGATCAGGTATTCACGCGCCGAGTACGTCGCCGTCAGCAGCGCCTGATGGATCAAATCCTCCGGGAAGCCCGGCCCGGAAGCAATGGTATGAATGGTGTGACCGCTGGCCTCTTCAAACGGCATAATATTGCCGTCCGGCGGGGGCGGCAGAATGCGTTTGCCGGTTTCTATCTCCCAGTCGCAGGAGTAAACGATGCCCATCGAGGTGGCAATCGGCCCCTCCATTCGCGCCATCAAATCCACCCACTGGCCCACGCCCGAGTCCTGCTTGAAGAAGCGCGGATCAACCATGTTCATGCTGCCGGTGTAGGCAATATAGTTATCGATCATGATCATTTTGCGATGCTGACGGAGATCCATCCGGCGCAGAAACACGCGCAGGAGATTGACCTTCAGCGCCTCAACCACCTCGATACCGGCATTGCGCATCATGCCCGCCCAGGGGCTACGGAAAAATGCCACGCTGCCTGCGGAGTCAAGCATCAGACGGCAGTGAATGCCGCGTCGCGCCGCGGCCATCAGCGATTCAGCGACCTGGTCAGCCATCCCGCCGGGCTGCCAGATATAAAAAACCATCTCGATGTTATGACGCGCCAGCTGGATATCGCGGATTAATGCCTGCATGACGTCGTCGGACGAGGTCAGCAGCTGCAGTTGATTGCCTTTAACACCACCAATCCCCTGACGGCGCTCGCACAGCTTAAACAGTGACGAGGCGACGCTGCTGTTCTCCTCGGCAAAGATATGCTTGCAGGCCTTAAGATCGTTCAGCCACTTTGCGGTTGAGGGCCACATGGCGCGGGCACGCTCGGCGCGGCGTTTGCCGAGATGAAGCTCACCGAAAGAGAGATAGGCAATAATTCCCACCAGCGGCAGGATGTAGATGATCAGAAGCCAGGCCATGGCAGAGGGTACGGCTCTGCGCTTCATCAGGATGCGTAACGTCACACCCGCGATTAACAGCCAGTATCCTAAAATGACCAGCCAACTCACCACGGTGTAGAAGGTTGTCATAGGTAAAAAAATCCTTTTGAAAGCGTATTGTTATGAGTGTACGCATCAGGATTCATCTGGCAAATAAAAACGCCAGGTAAAAGCGCTGGTTTGCTGCCAGCATGGGTTTATAATGTCGTCTCTGTTAGAGAAAGAGTTGTAGACATGAAGCGCAGTAGAACAGAAGTAGGGCGCTGGCGCATGTTGCGACAGGTGAGTCGTCGCAAGGCTCGTTGGCTGGAAGCACAATCCCGCCGCAATATGCGTATTCACGCCATCAGAAAATGTGGAATGACCCGGCATCGCAACGCGTTGCTGTTCGCAGTCCAGGATATCTGAGTACCATGAGGGCACCGTAATGGTGCCCGCTGATTTTATAGGATCTGATTTTTGGGAGTAGCGTGGTTGCAGCGCTACTCCTGCTGTATTGAGCAAAAGGAGGGAGAAGAAGTGTTTGCGGAGTTTGGCGTACTGAATTTCTGGACGTATGTTGTTGGCGCGTTTTTTATCGTGCTGGTACCGGGGCCGAATACCCTGTTTGTGCTCAAAACCGGAATTGGACACGGCGTTAAAAAAGGGTACCTTGCCGCGTCGGGCGTATTTATCGGCGATGCGGTACTGATGTTTCTGGCCTGGGCGGGTGTCGCGGCATTAATTCAGACCACGCCGGTACTGTTTAATATCGTGCGCTATCTCGGCGCCTTCTATCTGCTGTGGCTGGGCGGCAAAATGCTCTGGTCGGTCATTACCCGGCAGAATCACGCTCAGGAGAGCGGTACCGAGCCTGCCAGCACGATCATGAAACGTTCGCTGGTATTGAGCCTGACGAATCCAAAAGCGATTCTGTTCTACGTATCGTTCTTCGTTCAGTTCATTGACGTGAACGCACAGAGCACTGGCACCTCTTTCCTTATCCTCGCGACGACGCTTGAGTTAATCAGCTTTATGTACATGAGCTTCCTGATCTTCTCCGGTGCGTTTGTCACGCGTTATCTCAAAACGAAAAAGAAACTGGCAAAGCTGGGGAATGGGCTGATAGGGCTGCTGTTTGTCGGGTTTGCGGCGAGGTTAGCGTCGTTGCATTGATTGATGAAAGGCTCCTGCGGGAGCCTTTTTAATGTCTGGCGTAGCTGGAAAGCCGCGCCAGACAAGGCTTCACGTTTTACTACTAGCAGCCAAAAGCCATAAAAAGCGGCTAGGGTGTGGACACATTGTGGACACTCTGACCACCATTAGCACCCTTCAACGGGTTAAGCGAAATCGCGTCCTGCAGGTACTGAGGAGCGAAGTGCGCATAGACCATTGTCTGAGCAATTTTTGTATGACCTAAGATCCTCTGCAGTGTGATGATGTTGCCTCCGTTAATCATAAAGTGCGTGGCGAAAGAGTGTCGTAGCGCATGTGTTGCTTGTCCGGCCGGTAAATCGGGCTTAACACTTTGAGGGTTCGCCTGAATTCAGCATAACTGGCGTCAGGAAACAGAAAACCTCGTGCTTTGCCGACTACGTAAGCCGCAACGTCATCAGAGATCGGGACCGTGCGCGGTGTGTTGGTTTTCGTCTTAACGAAAGACTCCCGGTTATGAATCACATTCTCCGCCTTCAATCGCGCAGCTTCTCCCCATCTTGCCCCGGTACTCAAACACAAAACCGCAATTTTACGATTATCACCTGAGAGCGCAGCAAGTAAGGCATCAATTTCCTCAAGAGTGAGATAGCCCGTTTCGGCTGTCTGCTCTTTCAGTTTTTTGAATCCCCTGAATGGATGCTCACCGTTATACAGTTCTGACTCAATCAGGGTTGTGAACATCCCACCTAGCGTGATCAGGTCGCGGTTGATGGTAGTTGGCTTAATACCTTCACCCCAGCGTTGAGCACAATATTGCGTTATCAGGCTCTTGGTGATCTGGAAAGGGGCTATTCGTGAAATCAATCGTTAAAAAATGCAGTGTGGCCGCCGTGCTGGCGCTGGCAGCGCTGATGCCTGACTTTCGTCTGCTTAACACCTCGCCCATGGGGCTGGCGCTGATTGCCGACCTCGAAGGTTGTCGCCTGACGCCTTACCAGTGCAGCGCGGGAGTGTGGACGTCGGGCATCGGCCACACTGCAGGCGTCGTGCCAAAGGGAGAAATCACCGAACGTCAGGCGGCGGCGAACCTTGTCGCGGATGTGCTGAACGTCGAGAAACGTCTGGCCGTATGCGCGCCGGTGAAAATGCCGCAGCACGTTTACGACGCGCTGGTCAGTTTCTCATTCAACGTGGGAACCGGCGCGGCCTGCCGGTCGACGCTGGTCTCGTTTATTAAGCGCCAGCAATGGCCGCAGGCGTGCGACCAGCTCACCCGCTGGGTTTACGTGAATGGCGAAATTAACAAGGGGCTGGAAAACCGCCGCGCGCGAGCGTGCTTACTGCCTGAGGGGGATTCAATGAAAGTGATGTTGTTTTTACTGGCCGCGCTTATTGCAGTTGTGCTCTGGCAGCGTCATGAAAACGGCAACCTGACGCGCTCGTTTGAACGGGCGAACAGGGTCGCCACGGAACAAAAAACCGCGATCGGAATGCTGAAAAATCAGCTTTCCGTTTCGCAGGGAATTGCCAGGCGAAATGAAACCGCGCAGGTCAATCTACGCGGCGAACTGCTGGCCGCCGGTGCAATGGCCGTGCGACGTGAAGAAACCATTACGAGGCTGATAAATGAGAATGAAACGTTACGCCGCTGGTATAGCACTGAGCTGCCTGATGTTGTGCGTCGGCTGCACACCCGCGCCGCCTGCGCCTCCGCCTGTCATTGTTTACAGCGCCTGCCCGAAGGTGAGCTATTGCCCGATGCCGGGAAGCGACCCGGCCACTAATGGCGACCTGAGCGCCGATATTCGCAGGCTTGAGCACGCGCTAGCCGCCTGCGCGCTGCAGGTTGAAACCATCAAAGACTGTCAGGATAAACTCGATGAAGAAAGCACGCAGCCTGCGCGAAGCGCTGATTAAAGCCGTTCCGCAGTTAGAAACGAATCCCGAAATGATGCGCATCTTTGCAGATGAGGGGAATATCGATGCGCGTCTCGCGGCCTCGCTGTCGCATGAGAAAATTTATACCCTGAATGTGATCGTATGTGACTTTGTCGGCGACCCTGACCTGATTTTCGTGCCGGTGGCCGCATGGCTCAGGGAAAACCAGCCGGATATCTGCACGCTCGATGACGGCCGCAAAAAGGGCTACCGTTTCCAGATGGATTTAAACGACGGGGACAGCGTCGATATCATCATCAGCCTGCAGCTCACCGAGCGCACCATTATCAGGGAGGAAAACGGTGCGCTGCATGTGAGCTATGCCGCTGAGCCTCCACTACCGGAACCGGTAACACCACCAAAAGAGCTTTATCTTGACGGAGAGCTGGCGAGTAAATGGGATGAGTGAATTTAAGCCCTTTGACGACCGGCTCAGTGGTCTGATTGCTTCCCTGTCACCGGCTGCGCGCCGGAAGCTGGCCGGGGAAATAGCGAAACAACTGCGCACGGCGCAACAGCAACGTATCAAACAGCAAAAAGCCCCGGACGGCTCACCGTATCAGGCGCGAAAACGTCAGCTGCTCAGGGCAAAGACCGGGCGGATTAAACGAGCGATGTTTCAGAAGCTACGAACAAGCCGATACATGAAAGCAAGTGGCTCTAATGATGCTGCCGTGGTGGAGTTTACCGGAAAAGTGCAGCGGATTGCGCGTGTCCATCAATACGGGCTTAAAGACCAGCCAAGTCCTCAGGGCTCTCAAGTGCAATACGCAGAACGTCGGTTGCTCGGATTCAGTTGGGAAGATAAGCAACTCATTGAAAATTTAATAATTCAAGTCCTTGGTTGGTGAGGGACGAAAAAGGTGGGGTTAACCCCACCTTTTTATTTGGGTTTTACTGCCGAAATTAAAGATGCAATTTGTTCAATTCCGTCAAATGTTGATGGTATTTTCTCGTCACTTGTCATTATGTTTGAGAATATGATTTCTTCAAATTTCTTAAGGATGTCTGTGTTATTTGTTTTGATTTCTTTGGCGTATTCTGCGTAGTTTTGAATGAAGGCGCAGAGGCTTTTTCTAAGCTCTATTTGAGTCATCTGTGCTCGTATAGAATTAAAGCTTGATAATGCTATTTTGAAGTAGTATATCAGAATAAATGTTATTGAGATAACTGGAATGGACCGAATGGCGATTTTATCTAGGGTTAATTCAGGTGCGTAATATATGAGGTAAATTGCTTCGGTGGTTATTGGTAATATAGCGAGTAATCCCAGAATAAATAAAAAAGCTTTAGACCAATTGAGCTCATTTTTTTTCTCAATGCTGAGGTTGTTGAATCCATTGTACAACCCTACAAAGTTAAACGCTGACTTATGCTCTTCTAGTTTATTTATTTGGTTAATGATTGTTTTTTCACGCTCTTGGAAATTCGAGTCCCATTCTTCTATTGCAGTTTTCGCTTGGGTTAAAAAATTAGGGGCGCTTTTATATATTTCTAAATTTGGGTTGCTCAGGCTTTCTTTGGTGATAAGGATAGGGAGTTTGTTAATGCTGTTTTTTATTTCTACTTTTGTTTGTGGGAGGAATGAGTTAAGTTCATTGATGCTGAAGTCAATAATCAAATCTAATTGATGGAGTAACGGTTCTTGTGTTTTTATATTTGCTTCCAGTAAAAAGTTTAGGCAATAAAAAAATAGTAATTCTAAGTTTTCTCTGTTGGCGTCCTCTCTTAAGGTTTCTGTGAACTTTTGGATGTATAACTCTGTGGTGATGGTGCATTTTTCATCCCATATTGCAGGGGATGAATTTATAGTTTCAAGTATGGACTTGGTGTTTCTAAGTAGTTTTATTTCGAATTCATCTTGTAAGGCCATTAATTCAAATTGGGACAGTTTATTATTGATGAAGCTCTTAATTCTTGAGTTGGCGAAGTAAACACCCATATTCTGCTCCAGATCTAGATTGTTGTATGTTAGTCCATCGGACTTGGATGATTTCAAAACTTTATCCAAACCACGCATTATGCAGATATGAAAACTCAACTCAATGAAATTATGCGTGTTCTACGTAACTTGATTCGAATTGGAATGATCATTGATGTCAATTCCGATGCAGGGCTATGTCGTGTCAAGATCGGCGGGATGGAAACCACCTGGCTGAACTGGCTGAACTGGCTTACCTGTCGCGCCGGTCGCTCGCGCGTATGGTAGGCTCCGTCTGTTGGCGAGCAGGTGCTTTTACTGGCGATCGGGGGGGAACTCGATATGGCCTTTGTGCTGCCGGGCATTTTCTCTGATGACAATCCTGCGCCGTCTGCCTCCCCTGATGCGCTTCATGTTTCCTTTCCTGACGGGGCGGTCATCGAGTACGAACCTGAAAACGGGGCGCTCACCGTGTCAGGTATCAAAACCGCTGACGTCACCGCATATGAGTCCATTACGGCCACCGTGCCGGTGGTGCTGGTGAAAGCCTCTACCCGCATCACGCTCGATACGCCGGAGGTGGTATGCACCAACAAGCTGACGACCGGCACGCTCGAAGTGCAGAAAGGCGGGACGATGAGCGGGAACATCGAGCACACCGGCGGGACACTGAAATCAAACGGCGTGCAGGTGGATAACCACGCACACGGCAACGTTCAGAGCGGCGGAAGCTGGACTGAGGAGACGCAATGACGGTGCGTTATCTGGGAATGAACAGCCGGACCGGCCTCAGTATCTTTGAGGTTGAGCATATCCGGCAAAGCGTGCGCGACATTCTGGTGACGCCGGTTGGCTCGCGCGTCATGCGTCGTGAATATGGCTCGCTCCTGTCGCAGATGATTGACCAGCCGCAGACCCCGGTGCTGCGCCTGCAGATTATGGCCGCGTGCTATTCCGCGATCCAGAAGCGGGAGCCACGCGTAGACCTCTCGACCATTACCTTTGAACGGTCGGAGACCGACGGCGGGCTGTATGTCGACATCACCGGCACCCGTTCGACCGGCGGCAAGCCATTTTCCATCACCATTCCACTGAGCTAATCACTATGGCAACCGTTGACCTGAATCAGTTACCCGTTCCCTATGTGGTGGAAGAACTGGACTTTGAAACCATTCTTGCCGAACGCATTGCGACGCTAATTTCACTCTATCCAGAAGACCAGCAGGAGGCCATTGCCCAGACGCTCATACTTGAATCAGAGCCGATTGTGAAGCTGCTGCAGGAAAACGCCTATCGTGAAGTTATATGGCGTCAGCGTGTGAACGAAGCCGCGAAGGCGGTGACGCTGGCTTATTCAACCGCTAACGACCTCGACGTCGTGGCCGGGAACAACAATACCGAACGCCTGACCATCACCCCGGCTGATGAAACCACCATACCGCCAACGCCTGCCGTTATGGAATCAGATGCTGACCTGCGGCTGCGCACACAACAAGCTTTTGAAGGGTTAAGCGTCGCGGGTCCGGTCGGCGCCTATGAGTATCACGGCCGCAGCGCTGACGGGCGGGTCGCTGACGTCTCGGTCACGAGTCCTTCACCCGCATGCGTGACAATTACCGTGTTATCCCGAGAGGGGGACGGAACCGCCAGCCCTGAACTGCTGGCGATCGTTGAAAAGGCACTGAACGCCGAAGATGTTCGCCCGGTGGCCGACCGGGTGACCGTCCAGTCAGCCGAGATTGTGCCGTACCAGATTGATGCGACGATCTACGTTTACCCCGGCCCCGAGTCTGAGCCCATCAGGCAGGCATCGGAGCAGAGGCTTCAGAGCTATATCAGTGCGCAGCACCGCCTCGGGCGTGATATCCGCCTGTCATCCATTTATGCGACGCTGCATGTTGAGGGGGTGCAGCGTGTCGAGTTGGTATCACCGCAGGCCGACATTGTGCTGAGTAAGCGGCGCAGAAAGAAACCATTTCCAACATCATCGGCACGACTGACGAAAACGGCAAATACACCGGGCTGAAAGCGCTGTTAACGGCGAAAACCGTCACCGGCGTTAAGCCGCGCATTCTCGGCGTGCCGGGGCTTGATTCTCAGGAAGTGGCTACCGCTCTTGCGTCGACATGCCAGAGCCTGCGCGCGTTCGGGCAATCTGGTCACGTCTGCCGGTGACTGGCTGGGAGGGCTGGCAGGATGATTACACGAATGGACATTCAGGCCGGGGCGAAGATTGCCCCGGCGTTTATACTCAAGCTCGATAACGACGATATCACCCAGGATTTTAGTGACCGCCTTATCAGCCTGACCATGACCGATAATCGCGGATTCGAGGCCGAACAGCTCGATATCGAGCTCGATGACACCGACGGCCAGATAGCTTTGCCACCGCGCGGAGCAACGTTGACGCTGTGGTTAGGCTGGCAGGATTCCGCGCTGATAAAAAAAGGAACGTTCACTGTCGACGAAATCGAGCACAGGGGCACGCCTGATACGCTGACCATCAGGGGGCGCAGCGCTGATTTTCGCGGGTCGCTGAACTCGCGCCGGGAACAGTCATGGCATGACACCACGCTCGGGCAAATTGTCGAGACGATTGCGGCACGCAATAAGCTGACGGCCAGCGTGGCCGACACGCTGAAAGCCGTCGCAGTGCCTCACATTGACCAGTCGCAGGAATCCGACGCGGTGTTTCTGTCCCGTCTGGCTGACCGGAACGGTGCGGCGGTTTCGGTAAAAGCGGGGAAACTGTTATTCCTGAAAGCGGGGAGCGGTAAGACGGCCAGCGGGAAGCACATTCCGCAGATGACCCTTGAGCGCGGGGACGGCGATCGTCATCAGTTTGCCATTGCTGACCGGGAAGCC
This sequence comes from Enterobacter sp. HK-058-C-ECC, assembly GCF_047531125.1. Taxonomy (NCBI): domain Bacteria; kingdom Pseudomonadati; phylum Pseudomonadota; class Gammaproteobacteria; order Enterobacterales; family Enterobacteriaceae; genus Enterobacter; species Enterobacter sp. HK-058-C-ECC. The sequence continues at coordinate 435,817 of NZ_JBLKCH010000002.1, read as the reverse complement.
TATACAGGCGTTACGGCAAAATGGCTGCACACCAAAGACCCGAAGCCGCAAAAGCAAAAGGTGAAGCTCAGGCGTAAGCCTAAAGAGAAGCACCTCCGTGCGCTACAGCATCCGAAAGCGACCAAATCCCCGGCAAAGGCCAAAGCCAAAAAAGAGCAGGAAGCGCGCGAGGGTGAGTAAATGGCCGGTGAGGCTGACATAGTGCTGGAGCTCACGACGATTTACGCGTCAAAGGCGCAGGCCATGCGCGCCGCTCAGGCGAAGTGGGACAAGCTGCAGCGAGGTGTCGCGGAGTTTTCAATTTCGCTGGCTATTGGCCGGGCAGATTTATTTCCTGAAACGCCAATCGCGGTGAAAGGGTTTAAACGCGTCATAGTCGATCAGGCGTGGATAATCAGCCGGGTGGTGCATAACCTCAACGGGAACGGCTACACGACGGGCTTAGAGCTTGAGGTTAAGGTTTCGGATGTGGAGTACGAAAGCGAAGAATTAACGCAGTAATATGTTTTTAACTGTTTGTTGTATAAGGATAAATTTAGTAAATTTAGCGCATCGAAAATTAAATGAGGTGCCCAACATGTTTCACTGTCCAAAATGCCATTTTGCCGCTCACGCCCGCACAAGTCGCTATTTTACCGACACGACCAAAGAACGGTATCACCAGTGCACAAACATCAACTGCAGCGCCACGTTTGTCACCACTGAGACAGTCGAGCGTTTTATCGTATCGCCGGGTAAGGTTGAACCAGCACCGCCGCATCCGACAGCTTCAGGACAACAACAAATACGTTGGATGTGATGCATAAATCAGCCTCATCCGAAGTGAAGTTTTACTCTATAAAGACTCTATGGATGTTGTTGAATGGTTCTTCTGTACTTTTATAAACTGGAACTGATAAAACAATTCAGCTGTAGTGATAAAAATCATGAAAGAGAAGAGGGAAATCATGGCGGTTACATTTAAAAACATAGAATTAGTATCAATTTTAGGAGAGTCTGCTGGGTTTAAAACAGGACTCGCCCTTGATAAAGATGAAATAATTGAACTTTTTCCTGATGACTCAGGATATAGGCACTATCTCTCAAAAAGTGATGAGGCATATATACGAATTTATCCAGAAGATGTTGATGAGATGTTTGCTCATATTCTATTTCGATTAGGTAGTATTGAAACTCCCGGATGTATCTCCAGTACGATTCGCCTTTTACACAAGTACAAATCAGATCCAGAACTTTCAGCGATATTTAAAGAGGTTATGGAATTATGGGTGATGCATTTTGACCTTGCTATGAAAAAAACTATCAGTGAAGGAGGTAGCACTCTCGACCCAACTCCATTTATGACTGCCTGCGCAGAAAGATTTGGTCGTACTGGTCTTAATATGAGCATGGAGATCATAACTGGTAACGAAGATGATTTATATCGTCGGCTTAGCCAAATAAGACGAGTGGACTGGAAAGATGAAATAGAACTTAAAGGTTTATTCAAGTCAGAATCTTTAGAGAGTGAGTATGGAAACTTCATAGACCAGAGATTCATTGATTATTTACAACGAAACACTGACAAATTAAATGAGATGCATTGGCGAAAATTTGAGGGGCTAACAGCTGAATATTTCAGCCGAGAAGGTTATGAGGTTGAGCTTGGTCCAGGCCGCAATGATGGAGGAATCGATGTCCGCGTTTGGAAAAATAATAAAAAAGCAGGTGATCCTCCACTCATTCTTATCCAATGTAAACGATACAAAGATAAAATCGAACGTACAGTGGTAAAAGCTTTGTGGGCTGATATGGAATGGGAAAAAGCAGGTTCTGGACTTATTGTGACAACATCTGGCATCTCACCCGGGGGGCTTTCTGACTGTCAAGCCCGAGGATATAAAATCGAAGAGGCTAATAAAAATACCATCGCTCAATGGCTTGAAAAAATGAAGACGCCGGGTAATGGTATTTTCATGGGTAAATGATTGAACTTTATTTACCAGATCCTGTTGATATGTATATTGAGATTTGAAAATCAAAAGCCCCGTTTTACGGGGCTATCAATCTAGATGTGGTCAATACGTGGACATTTTCTGAAATAAATCCCTTTATTTCAGTATGTTGAAGCATTTCAAAAAGCTCCTGCGGGAGCCTTTTTAATTCTGTTTGACAATCCCTCACCATTTAGTTGTATAGTACAACTAAGTGATGAGGACACAACATGCACAGCGAAACCCCGGTAGTCAGTGTTATTCGACGTTCCTCGCGCCTGATGGTGCGAGAGTTAGGTTTTATGGGGTCTACCCTGGCCTCAACGAATTACTCGCCTTCTGCCGTCCATACTCTGGTCGAAATTGCTCTACGCAAAGAGATGACGGCGAGCCAGCTGGTGCAACTGCTGGGCCTGGAAAAGTCCAGCGTCAGCCGGATGCTGGCTCGCCTGATTGCCGCAGGCGAACTCGAGGAAGTCATTTCTGTTGAGGATGCGAGAGCGAAGAGCCTCAGGCTGACCGCGAAAGGTCACGAGACGGTCAGCAAAATTAATGCCTTCAGCAATGAGCGCGTGGTCACAGCAATAAAGCGTCTTGCTCCTGCCCAGCAGCAGACCATTTCTGAGGGGCTCTCCCTTTATGCCAACGCGCTGCTGGCATGCCGTGAGGCGGGCAGCGATATGCAGCCCGACGAGCTGAAGATAGTGCAGGGGTACATCCCCGGCATGATTGGCCGTATCGCGGAGATGCATGGCAGCTATTATTCGCGCGAACATAACTTTGGTCGCTTCTTCGAGGCTAAAGTGGCTTCAGGGCTGGCCGAGTTCAGTGAAAGACTGGAGAAGCCCTGTAATCAGATTTGGCTGGTAGTGCTCAACGATAAAATTGTCGGCTCGGTGGCAATCGATGGCGAGGATCTGGCGCCGGGTGAAGCCCATCTTCGCTGGTTTATTCTTGATGATGGCTGCCGGGGACAGGGCGTGGGGAAAAAACTGCTGAATGAAGCGATGCGGTTCTGCGACAGTGTCGGTTTTTCTGCCGTGCACCTCTGGACGTTCAATAAGCTGACCGCCGCCCGGCGTCTGTACGAGTCGTTTGGGTTTACGCTGGTAAAAGAGTGGGAAGGCGACCAGTGGGGGAGCCTGATTACAGAGCAGCAGTTTACCCGGTACAGAGGCGCGTAATCGCCGCCATAAAAAAGGCTCCTTTCGGAGCCGCTTTGGTATCAGAACACTTTCTTGTACGGTCTGACCGTCACTTTTGCATACACACCCGCTGCAACGTACGGGTCTGCGTCAGCCCAGGCCTGAGCGGCTTCCTGGGATTCAAATTCAGCAATAACCGTGGAGCCGGCGAAACCGGCAGCACCCGGATCGTTGCTGTCTACTGCGGGCATGGGGCCAGCGGTCAGTAATCGGCCTTCATCCTGAAGCAACTGCAAACGTGCCAGATGCGCAGGGCGCACAGACTGGCGTTTTTCGAGCGAATCAGCAACATCTTCAGAGTAAATCACGTAAAACACGGCGAAGCTCCTTAACCGGTAAAAGTGTCAGTTACGTTATGTGAAAGGGCAAACGACTGCAATGTAAAATAAAAACAATGTTAATACCCTGATCTGAATGCGCCTTTTTTGGCCTCTCAGGCGCTAAAATTGCGCCAGAGCAAAGTGTCTTATTGAATATGATTGCTATTTGCATTTAAAATCAGGGTTCGGTTTTTTAACGTTGATGAATATGACTTCGATGACCCTTGATTTACCTCGCCGCTTTCCCTGGCCGACGCTGCTTTCTGTCGTGATTCACGGTGCCGTTGTGGCGGGTCTGCTGTATACCTCGGTTCATCAGGTTATTGAAATGCCCGCGCCCGCGCAGCCGATTTCCGTGACGATGGTATCGCCAGCGGATCTTGAACCGCCGCAGGTTGCCCCTCCGCCGCCACAGCCGGTGGCTGAACCGGAGCCAGAACCCGAACCCGAACCCGTTCCGGAGCCACCGAAGGAAGCCCCGGTGGTGATCCACAAACCTGAACCGAAGCCAAAACCTAAGCCGAAGCCAAAGCCGGTGAAGAAGGTCGAGGAGCGTCCGAAACGCGAGGAACGTCCGGTTGAACCGCGCGCGACCCAGCCGGTCGAAAATGCAGCGCCTTCACGTCCGGTGATGAACAATACGGCAACGACGTCAAAGCCAACGGTTACCGCGCCAGCGGGCCCGCGAGCCGTAAGCCGCAATCAGCCTCAGTATCCGGCGCGAGCTCAGGCCTTGCGTATTGAAGGCCGTGTACGGGTGAAATTTGATGTCACTGCGGATGGCCGCGTGGATAACGTGGAAATCTTATCTGCGCAACCTTCTAATATGTTTGAGCGCGAAGTGAAATCTGCCATGCGCAGATGGCGCTATGAGCCAGGCAAGCCGGGTAGCGGATTGATCGTCAATATTGTTTTCCGCCTGAACGGCGGGGCGCAGATGGAATAAAAAAAGCCTCCGAAAGGAGGCTTTTTTTTGCCTGTCGATCAGGCCTGTGGAAGTTGACGAGGTTTACCCTCGCTGTCCACAGCGACATAAATAAACAGCGCTTCAGTGGCCTTATAACGTTGCCCAATCGGCTCAGAAGAGACTTTCTTCACCCAGACTTCGATGTTGATGGAAATGGAGGTATTACCGCGTTTCACGCAGCGCGCGTAGCAGCAAACCACATCACCCACCGCAACCGGGCGCAGGAAGGTCATGCCGTCCACTCGCACGGTGACCACGCGCCCGTGGGCAATCTCTTTTGCCAGAATTGCGCCGCCCATATCCATCTGCGACATCAGCCAGCCGCCAAAAATATCGCCATTGGCATTGGTGTCAGCGGGCATTGCCAGTGTGCGTAAAACCAGTTCGCCCTGAGGGGCGTTAGTTGTTGTCATTGTTTTAACTCGTAACGGAAGACTTCAGGCGGGATGCTACTATGATTCGCGTGCGGAGAGAATAGACCAGAACGCCCGTCGTTGACGTTCTGGTCAGTCAGTAATCAGTGGTTGTCGTCCTGCGGCATATGACGATAGATGTATACACCGCTCAACAGCGTGAAGATAAGCGTCAGCGCAGTCAGGCCAAAGACCTTAAAGTTGACCCAGATATCCTGCGGCAGCCAGAAGGCGATATAGATATTAGCGAGACCGCAGAGAATAAAGAAGATTGCCCAGGCAGTATTCAGACGCGACCAGACTACCTGCGGCAGCGTGAGTTCTTTACCTAACATGCTCTGGATAAGAGGCTTTTTCATGAACCATTGACTGAACAGTAATGCTGCTGCAAACAATGCATAAATAACAGTCACCTTCCACTTAATAAATTCAACATCATGCAAGGCAATGGTCAATCCACCGAACACCGCCACTAGGATGAACGTAATAAGCGCCATTTTTTCGACTTTGCGATAGCGAATCCAGCTATAGATCAGCACAACGGCGGTCACAACGATTAATGCTTTTGTTGCAGCAAAAATGTCGTACAACTTATAGACAGCGAAAAACACCGCGAGTGGTAAAAAATCAAGAAACTGCTTCATTCTGTGATTCCATCTTCTGAGCGGGGCGGGAGACAGCGATGCCCCCCGCCTCGGGATTACTGACGAATTAACATATACAGGCGGAACAGATAGACGAGCAGTACCGCTGAAATGAGATTGCTCAGCGTATTCGCCACCACGGCGCCAACATTAGGCGTTAATACCGCAAAATTCGGCGCAAACAATAACAGCAGCGTTTTGGCCAGCAGCCAGCCGATCACGGCGGGCGCCACCAGACGCATATTAGCCCATGCCAGTCTGATGCTGTTGCGCATCGCGGTAAAAATACCCATTTTATCCTGCACGACCATCACCGGGGCAAATGAGAGCACGATAGCCAGTAATACCCCCGGCACCACAACCAGCATAATCCCCATCTGCACCAGCAGGGTGGTCAAAAAGATCAGGATAAACAGCTTAGGTAAAACCGGCGCGCTGGCACCAATCGCCCGTAAGGCGCTGACCCGGTGACCCGCTGATACCAACTGAATCATCAGCAAAACGCCTCCTGCCAGAACCGCATTACCAATCAGGCCTGAGAACGTGGACGCGGCAGAAGCGCGCAGCAGAATTTGCTGCTGCTCCGGCGTCATGTTTTGCACCAGCTCAAACAACCCCACGCTACCCGCAAGATGGTCGCCCTGGCTCAGGCTGGCAATCTGTTCTTCACTCGGTGAGAACGCATGACCCAGCACCACCGTGATAAAGGCGCAAAGCAACGCGATCAGTAAAAAGGTAATGAACTGATTGCGGAAAAAGTTTCCCGTGTCACGGTAGACAGACTTCGCCGTGATAGACATGCACTCTCCTTGAGTATTGCAGGTGTTAATTAGCCGGCAATTGTACACCGGATGCACCTGCTGTGGCAGCATCAAGGCTTGTATGGAAAAGCATATCTTTGTAAAGCGGCGGTAATCCAACGCGGGCGCGGGCGCGGTTACAGGCTTCGTTGACCTGCCCATCTTCCCCCGACATGGCAAATTCCCGGCACGGGCTGGGGCGATCCTCATAGATGGAACAGCGGGTCGCGACCCCAGGCTCACCCTGTAGCGCCACACAGCGGGCCTGCTTTTGGTTCGTGCCGCTCATGCAGCGCAGAAAGGGGGTTAACGGCTCGGTAAGATGAACCGGAACGGTACCGCCGCCATCGCTGGCTTCGGCCCAGTAGAAAGAGACTCGAAAATACGCACAACAGGCTCCGCACGTCATGCACGGGTTAATATCACTCATGGCACACCTGCAAAAGAAGAACGCATCAAATCAACTTGTGAGAGCGATAAATTATCCAGCCGCCAGAGGAAGAGCAAGAGGGGGAAAAGGGAAAATTTTGTAACCGTGAAATGCCAAAAATTGACATGGAAACAACTTACTGGTTTTGGATGCGTAACAAAAAATTAATCCAGATCAATGAATGTTAAGTTACTGGTTTTAATGTGATCTGTGGCAGATCACTTATTACCCTTTTGTGAGTATATTCTCATCCGCGATTAAAACCACAACGATGGAGCGGATATGAAAAAATTAGCGGTGGCAGCCCTTGTATTAAGCAGTCTCTCTGGCGGCGCGTATGCGCATGAAGCAGGCGAATTCTTTATTCGTGCCGGTTCGGCTACGGTTCGCCCAACTGAAGGATCGGATAACGTGCTGGGAATGGGCGGTTTTAACGTCAGTAATAACACCCAGTTAGGTTTAACCTTTACCTGGATGGCGACGGATAACGTGGGCGTTGAGCTTCTGGCCGCAACGCCGTTCCGTCATCGCGTCGGTTTAGGACCAACCGGTGATATCGCCACGGTTCACCATTTACCGCCAACGCTGATGGCGCAATGGTACTTTGGCGACTCAAGCAGCAAGGTGCGTCCATATATTGGCGCCGGTGTGAACTACACCACCTTCTTTGATGAGAAATTCAACGATACCGGTAAAGAGGCGGGTCTGACGGACCTCAGCCTGAAAGATTCGTGGGGCATGGCGGGACAGGTCGGTCTGGATTACCTGATTAACCGCGACTGGCTGATCAACGCCTCGGTCTGGTATATGGATATTGATACGGACGTACGCTTCAAGGCGGGCGGCCAGCAGCAAAGTATCAATACTCGCCTGGATCCGTGGGTGTTTATGTTCTCTGCGGGTTATCGTTTCTGATCCCCTGTCAAACTGGCCACAGGGTGGCCAGTTTGCTTTGTTCACATCAAAACGACGGATAAACCGGCCGCTCATCAAGCTTTACGCACTGCCTCAGGAGCGTTTCCCCATCATATAAATAGCTGAAAGCGTCGCTGGACAGGGAATGGAAGAGAATATCGCCGTTGGCAAACGGGATAATTTCGGTATCACCCGCACGTTTGTGTCCCGCGCCGGTTTCAAAATGACCGCGCCACCGTTCCTGAGTGTGGTCATAGACGTGCAGAATAACCTCGACAAGTCCTCGTTGCGGACAATTCAGGCGCAGGAAGGTAGAAGAGAAATTCAGGGACAGCGCATGGAAGGGAATCAATAAGGCGAAAACCAGTAAAGCTCGTAAATACATCAAACCGCGAAAACCTCCTTCAAAAGGGAAATGAGATTTTACTTAAGTCAAAAATCACGTTTTTGCCGTGGATCAAGATGTCTTATAATTCAATACGATAAAGGCCCCTGACGAGGCCCTTAACGATCATTTTTGAATCAGATAGCGAATGGTTGGGCCATCCTGCTGGATATCCAGCACCGTATAACCGTGGTTTTTCGCATCCAGCGGTATGTTGTTGATGGACTGCGGGCAGTCGCTGACCACCTCCAGAATTTCACCTTTCTTAAGCTGCGGCAGCGCTTCAAGCGTAGCCACCGCCGGATATGGACAGGGCTCGCCAACCATATCCAGACGATAATCAGGCACAATCTCTTTCATGCTGCATTCTCCTGCGTTTCTGTTTTAACGCTCGCACGGCGGAAGAAACGTCTCTCCTGTGCGACGACCAGTAAAAAAGCGACCAACAGCAGGGCGTAGGTGACGAGCAGGCCGCCGAGAGGCCCGAAGGTATTCAGCAGGTTGACCTTGTCCCAGTTGGTGGCCAGGACGGGAGACACGTCATCCCAGTAGTACGCCAGGATTGTCGAGCCAATCACATTTCCCAGTCCCACCCACCAGTAGTGCACCTGGCCTTCGACGGCGCGATACATCCAGCCGGTTTCACACCCGCCAGCCAGCACGATCCCGAAGCCGAACAGCAGGCCGCCAATGACCGCGTTAGGACCGGCCCACATGATTTTTGGTTCGACGCCCAGTTGAACATAGCTGAAGATGCCGATGGCGCTGACCGCCATCCCGGCGAGAATCGCCTTCGCCATCATCGTGCGCCCGGTGATCCACATATCGCGAAACGCGGAGGTGAAGCAGATCTGCGCGCGTTCAATGAGCAGACCAAAACCCACACCGAACAGCATCGCCAGACCGAGCTTAGGTTGGTTCAGGGCGGTGCAGAGCGCCCATGCCACCATGGCGAAAAAGACCAGCATCCCGAGGCGGAAACGGCGGCGGGCCTGAGAGGGCTTCTGGGTTAACGGAGATGCTGCGCTGACTTTTGTCATTTTCACTGGAATACGAAACAGCGGCAGCAGGGTGAATTTTGCGCCAAAGTAAGAGCCGATGGCCGTGGCGACGGCAAAGAACCAGGCGTGAAGCGAGAACTGCGGGATCCCGGTAAAGAAGGCGGCAAGGTTACACCCCATCGCCAGACGCGCGCCGAATCCGGCAATCATGCCGCCGACAACCGCCTGCACAATGCGGATCCGGCTTTTGGGCATACGCAACTTAACGTTGTTTGCCCACAGCGCGGCAGCGAAGCAGCCGCCGAACATGCCGATGATCATCATCCCGTCAATACGGGTGAGCGGCGTACCGTCGAGGTGGATGAGCTTAAAGTATCCCCACTCTTCGGCGTGCACGCCTGCGAGCTGCAGCAGCTGTCCACCCCAGCGGGTGAACTCGCCGGTCACGGCCCAGAAGGTACCGGTAATGCCAAAATAATAAGTAGAGAGAATGCCTGCCGCGATAACGGCCGGAACCGGTGACCAGAACTTAACCAGGTAAGCCTGTTTGAAGGATTGCCATGACATGAATAAGCCTCTGAACTCAGAAGGTGTATGTTGGTTTAAAGGACTGGAATATATACCCTTTTTCCCTTCTCCAAAACCTCTCCAAAACTTTTCTCCAAAATACCTACCTTTTTTATGACCTCCATCAGTAATTAATCCGATCCCTAAGAGCACCGCAGCGAAAAATTAAATTGCAAGTTTGGTCCATTCCTTCCCGCGATCGTCGTTGTATCTGTCAGTGGTTGACTGTGTTTTATGGCCCAGCATAATTTTCGTATCGATCCCCTGGGCGCGGTAAAGTCTTTCGGACAATGAACGCTGTTCGTGAAATGTTGTTGGTGTTTTTCCTGCAGGCGGTACGATACCGGCTGCATCACGTGCCGCGGCAAACTCTTTAGAAACCAAAATGAGATTCACAGGTTTCGCCTTAGTTTTCATCTTCCCGTGCAAAAAGTAGGGGCTGACAAACCTATCCCTACACTTCCGTATTACATCCTCCAGAGATAAGCCAATGGCTTCACAACGAAGGTTCAGCGGCAATGCAATGCGGGCCCCCGTTTTGCTTTGCTCGATGTACAGATAATGTAGTTAAGGCTCCTGCGGGAATTACTGCAAATTCAATTACGTCGAATACAAGTGTTTTCATCGAGAGTGACGACCGTCAGCATATTATTTTTCAAAATAAAGATGGCACCCCGAGAGCATATATTTATAAAGACCGTAATTCCGATCTTCGTCTTAATAACGGTAACGAGGGGGGCGGAGATTTTGTTATCTCCCGTACCGGTGACATCTTGTGGGGCCCGAATGGAGCGAGACTGAGCTATGACGGGAATCTCTACGGCTCTGTATGGGGCGGTTGGCTGTCAAACTGGCTAACTGGGCGGCTTAGGGCGAAGGCGGAAATTAACTGGGTGCAGTCAAATTTCATCACTGATGTCGCGCTGGGTGCCGAGGGGTCATTCATCATTGCTAAAAATGCATGGCAGCGCGCGCCTGCTGGATGTGTCCTTACTGGTTACAACGCCGAGGGTAACGAACCTGTAAACGATACCTTATTTTACCGCCCAATTCAGAAATATGTTCCGACTGTCGGCTGGATGGTCATTGGTCACACTGCATAGGACACATGGTATGGCATTAACACTTAAAAATTTAACGATTTACACACCTGAATATTATGACCTGATGATTCGGGCGATCTATCTTCAAACAGAAGATGGTCTGGACTGGTATCTACATTTGACCCGCTTCCAGCCTGATACGCTGAAAATTTGTTTTGATGATAAAGGGGTAATCCGATCATACCATGCTGACGCGTCACGCCTTTATCCGTTGAATCTTTCGGTAACTGAGGTCAATATCGCCGATGTGCCGGATGGCCTGAATATTTACGGTGAATGGATGTGGAACGGCGAAAGAATAATTCCACGCGAGTTTACCCGGCAGGAAAAAATCGACCAGGCGGAAGCCCATCGTTCAGAATTGATCGCCGCTGCAGGGGAAAAAATTGCACCACTCCAGGATGCCAGCGATTTGGGTATTGCCACAAAAGTGGAAGCGGATCAACTGATGGCGTGGAAGTCCTACCGGGTGAAACTAAACCGCCTGGTGTTCACAAATGATCAGGAGATCAGCTGGCCGTCGCCGCCTGAAGTGTAATAGTACAAGGGGGTTATTTGTATTAGCTCAAACGTGATCTGGCACTGTTACTGCACAGAGCTTAACCTGGGCTGACAGTCCGCTCTGTGCCAAAAGCGGAAGTTGTGGAACTAAAACGGGTGTGCTTACACCGTTGCTCTGGTAGCCTGTTTGACGATTTTCGGATCTCAGGAGAATAAACGAAAGACTGGTGCCAGAAGGGCAATCGAGGAGGAGTATTGTTACAGACAAACGATTCTTGACAGATATAGTGAAGTAGCATGACAGAAGACAAAACGTGGATGGTGGCTGAAAAACGGGATCAGACAGTACGCAAAAAACATTATGCGATATACCTTAAGGATGACGTCAAGCATCCGACCACAAAAATAAGGCATATGATGGTCGTAGGGCTTTTGAATCATATCAGTCTGTGAATAATGCTCCACTTTTCTTAACGACAAAGCAGATCGTGTCAGGCCTGTTTTCTGGTTTACCCCAGGTAACCGGGAAATACGCTTCTATCTGATACATGTCAAATTTGTAGCAAACTAATAATTGTGGTGTGATTAACCACAACCGTCAGAGAATGCATCCTGCAACGGCAGGTATACAGATATGTGTCTAAAAATGGCTTCAGTCCGGACTATTATAAACTCCTCGTTTCAATTCTTGAAACACAACTCCACTTTTTCTGGATTTGACTATATGTCATAGTTTTTATTTGTTTCCCTTACCATTCTGTTAAGCAGATAAAACGTTTTAACTCGACAAATCATAAATTTCACCAGAGCCTTGACTAAAAAAATGGCCCTGCTGCTAGAGTGTCGAACACATGAAAATTCATAAATTATGTTGCCTTGTCTGGCAATCGAGTTTTAATCAAATTAGGTCGTGACAATATGAAAGAACAAAAACAAGATTTATTCAGGTTTGCTGAGGAAATGCGCAATGAATACCGGGAGAAAATTACCCAGACGGGTGTGGCAGATGCAGTATCGGAAATCAGAACGCTTCGTATCAAAGCCACAAATCCCGACAGGGAAATCCCGGCGCGCCTATATGTGCCTGCAGGGATAAAAAAGGACGAGGTACAATTACCGGTGGTTCTCTTCATTCATGGTGGCGGGTTTGTATCCGGAGATTTTGATACTCATGACGTTTTAACACGAAGTATTGCTAATGGTTCCGCAGCGCTTGTCCTGGCAATTGATTACCGGCTTGCTCCGGAAAATCCCTTCCCGTCTGGACTTGACGATATTCGCGCATCCCTAAAATGGGTTTCTGTGCATGGGTCTGAAATTGGTGCAGATACCTCAAGAATTGCAATTGCCGGAGACAGTGCCGGCGGGAATCTTGCTACCGTACTGGCCATGCAGTTAAGAGATTCAGGAGGACCTGAACTGGTGGCACAATGGCTTATGTACCCATGTCTTGACTACCGGATGGAGACCAAATCCTGGGCTAGACTCGGTGAGACAAACTTCCCTACCAGACAAATCAATGAAACTGTTTATGCTGCTTATGTTCCGTTTGGAATGAGTCCGTGTGACCCCCGGATATCTCCGGCAAGGGGTAATAAGCAGCACCTTCCCCCTGTATTAATACAAGTTGGCGATCTTGATCCTCTGTGCGATGAGAACATTGCCTATGCAGAAAGTCTTGCCCGGGCGGGAGTTGACGCTCATCTTTCAGTGTATAAAAATCATCATCATGGATTTATTCAGTTTTATAAGGATAAGGATGTTAATCCTGATGGTGAAAAGGCTCTTAAGGAAGGGATAATGTTTCTGAAGGCCATTTTCAGAACTGAAAACACGTAAGAGCACTGCGATGCCAATACTTATCCGCTGAAGAACAACATGTAACCGTGCAGGTTATGCGGTTATTCAGTGGATGAGTACATATTGAAAATTGACACAAAATACAATGAAGATATCTTAACACCTTCTAGCCTGCATTGAATATGGATATTAAGTTTCTGGTCACCACTTTTGTAATGCTTAATATTTTACGTTATGGCAGATTACATATCAGATGCGGTTGACAGTAAGTCTGTGAAACGGTAACCTCTTGCGCAGACATTTCGGAGAACCGAATTGCGTAAGCGTTAACGTCAACCAACGCACCACATGTGAGCTTCTCGAAGTATCGCATTTGACAGGTTGACTTTGTATGTCCGTCGTATCTGCTAAAACCCCACTTGCTAAAAATACCCTCTACTCCTTAACCTTTCTAGGGGTGCTGTTAATTGCATCCAATCTGCGGGCGCCAATTACCGCACTGGGTCCAGTGCTTCAGGAAATTGCCGCTTCTTTTAACTTATCCGGTTCTGCAACAGGTCTACTTAATGCGCTCCCATTACTTATTTTTGCGCTTGCCTCACCATTTGCACCAACACTTACCCGTAAAGTAGGCCTTGAGAAAGCACTTTTAGCTGCACTTTTTCTCATCGCTGCAGGATGCCTGATTCGTTCATTGATGGGGTTATCCGGATTATGGTTGGGTACGTTTGTTATCGGTCTTGGTATTGCCATCGCAAACGTGCTGGTAGTCCCTTTGGTTAAAAGAGATTTCCCTTCGCATACCGCACGGTGCATTGGGCTCTATGCCGCCACCATGGCGCTGACCGCAGCATTCTCCAGCGGGATTGCAGCACCCTTGTCAGAACAAAGTAGCGCAGGGTGGCGAATGTCAGTTGGTATATGGGTGGTACCTGCGGTTCTTGGCTTGCTGGTCTGGATTAGGGTTTGTACTGGTACTAAGAATGAAGCTGGTAAAACCGCTAAAACAACGGTTGCGGGGGCCGGTTCTGTATGGCGCAGTGCTATAGCCTGGCAGGTTTCGATGTTTATGGCTCTGCACACTATGGTTTTTTACACTCTTATTGACTGGTATCCCTCAATGGCAGCTGAGTATGGTGTGAATCCATCCACGGCAGGGTATCATCTGTTCTTGTATCAGGCTGTTGCTGTAATCGCCAATCTGTCCACTGCTGCGTTTATTTCGCGGCTTAAAGATCAGCGACTGCTGGGGCTGGCATGTTCATTGTTCATTTCTGTCGGAGTCGCTGGGATCTTGCTTGTCCCTGTTTTGTCCGCATTATGGCTGTTATTTGCTGGCGTGGGTGCAGGAATGTCGATGGTGACGTGTCTTACTCTGTTTGGTCTGAGAACACGTGAGCACAGCCAGGCCGGTCAGTTATCTGGTAAGGCACAATGCATTGGGTATCTAATAGGTGCGTGTGGTCCCTATCTTGCAGGTATCATCCGGGGGCATTCTCAGAGCTGGAACGTCGCACTGATTTGTATGCTTCTGATAACATTTTTTCAGGCGTACTTTGCATGGCATGCCGGCAAGGACAGAGTTATTGAGGAAGATTAGCCCGAATATCCCGGGTGCAGCGTTATTAAAGAATGTTCACTCTATTGATTCCGGCTGAACTAATCTGATTTAAGAGTTAAATCCTGAACTATCGTGACAGTGGTTTGCCTGCTGAGAAGCCTTTTAGGGCATAATTAACAGGCTCCTGCTTGCAGGAGCCTGTTGGGTAACAGCAAAATCCCGAAGTATTTTTGCACACCTTATTGATGGTAACGAGAGATCAGAACGTCGCTGTTATAATGACGAGATGACAGAAACGACCCTACTGTGTTGAAAGAAAACGATCCAGATCATCAGAGAATTTCTGCGGATTTTTCATCATTAAGTTATGGTCACCGAAAGCAATTTTATCATAAATATGTAGAACTGAACCTGGTAAAACGGAGTGAATCCACTTCTGGCTATCAAGCCAGTCACTATTCTCACCTGTAAAAATAGCAGTGGGGACATTGATTTTCGTGGATATCACATCTCGCCAGTCCTGATGTATATGATCCCACAGAACAGCTATCATGGTGGCTAATTCAGTGGATATTATAGTTTTTCCAAATTCCCTGACATTCTCATAAAAAGGAGAATCCATAAGGCTTAATAATTCCGGAAGCTTCGTGTTTACAACCATTTTATTGAATGAAGCTTTTCCTGAAAACATATCTATCATCAATTCAGCCGATCTGCAGAAGGCACCGGTCTGAAGACGTTCATTCTCGGTCCAGTTCTGTCGTACAAATAATGCAGGAGCCTGGTCAACAAGAGCCAGTTTTTTTATACCTGTAGTGCCATAACTATCTATGTAACTCCACAGAATTGATGCACCCATGGAATGACCACACAGATACACATTTTGAGCATTAATGTGAATAAGGAATTCGTTAAGATCCTGAGCATAACGGGATACCCGGGTTCCATAATGGGAATGTGCTGAAAGTCCCTGATTTCGGTGGTCCAGTACATATACACGATACTTCTTACTGAGGAGCCAGATAATATAGAAGTAATCTGTACCATTAGATGACCAGCCTGGAACAAAAACTAATGGGCTACCTTCACCGGCTTCCCACCAGGTCAAACGCACGGAATCACTGGTAGTGAATGAATTAATTATCAGATTTTCAAAAGCCTGTATTGAATCAGGGAAACCCTCGACAGAATTTTTAAAATGGTAGTCATGCCCCAGCAGCTGGCAGGGGTGGCATGGCATAGTGATGACGCGATTTTCATTTGATGATTTCATGTTTAATTCCTTACTGTCAGATCTGTACTGCCAGGTCGATGGTATAGAAACAACTTTTAACGCGATGTTACATTTATAATCTGGATATGCAGAACAACATTCATATGTTAATTAATGTGAAAAAGCAAAGGTGAGTATGTTCTTTTATACATGAGTTACCTTTTCAGTATAATCAAATAATGCATTTCTGCATTCTCTATTTATGCGGTTTACTTTTCTTCGTATCAGGACCAAATCTCTCCATAACGAAATCTATAAAGCTGCGTAATTTTGGGGTCATACGACGATCCGGTGCATACAAAATATGAAAAGGACGTACGGGAATAGGATAATCAGGAAGCACCTCAATTAACTGACCATTATTCAGGTCATCTTTAACCAGCTCTTCAGGTTGATACAGCAGGCCCAGCCCTGCCCGTGCGGCATTTAATAATGCCTCACCAGTATCTATCATCAGTCTCCCATTAACAGGTACTACAATCAAGCCTTCAGGCCCCATAAAAGTCCATTTCGTACGCTGCTCAGTAAATGAAAAACTAAGGCATTCATACATCCTGAGATCATCTGGATGTCGAGGCTTCTGTCGGTTATTAAAATATGAGGGGGCTGCGCTTAGTATTAACCGGTAAGGTGAAAGCTGTCGTGCAACCAGCCCGCTGTCCGGAAGTTCGCCAACACGAAAGGCAATATCAAAGCCTTCTTCAATGATATCAACATTGCGGTTACTGAGGGACATGTCCACAGAAACATCCGGATTTTGCATCAGATAATCAGGAAGTGATTTGGATAGTGCATGGATGCCGAATGAAACCGGTGCATTCACACGCAACAACCCTCTCGGCACCCCCTGACGTATTGCCACCAGACTCTCAGCAGACTCCACTTCAGACAGAATGACTTTGACTCGCTCATAGAAAACACGACCAGCATCGGTCAGATGTTGCCTGCGCGTAGTACGGTTGATAAGGCTCGTTCCGAGGTGCTGTTCAAGACTCTGGATATGTTTTCCAACCAGTTGCGAAGACATTGTCATGGCTTCACCTGCTGAAGAAAACGAACCATATTCAACAACTTTAACAAATACAGCCATGCTTTTTAGCCGATCCATTAAAAACTCCTGTTTTCAAGTGTCTTTTCAATATGCTCATTTATCACTGAATGTTTCAAGTGTTTAATAGCTGAAAGTACACATCCTAGAGGAAATAACGATGAAAGTTGCAGTTATCGGAACGGGTAAAATGGGGTCAGGACTTGCATCGGCGCTGGTCGCAGCCGGTCATGAGACATTCATTGGGGCACGTGATCTGAATAAAGCCGACGCACTGGCAAAACAGATTGGACAGGGGGCACAGAGCGGTTCTGTCGCTACCGCAGCAAAATCGGCCGAGACAATCGTTCTGGCTCTGCCGTATGCCTCAATTAAAGAGGTCATCGCGCAAGCCGGCGATCTGACCGGAAAAGTGATAATTGATATTACTAACCCGGTGAGTGCTGACTACAAAGAACTTACTGTAGGTTTAACAACTTCAGCGGCGGAAGAAATTCAGAAACTTGCCCCCGGAGCAAAGGTTGTTAAAGCCTTCAATACCATTTTCTCCTCATTGCTGTCATCAGAAGTGCGCAAAGGAAAAAAACTGCAGGTTTTTATCGCTGGAGACAATTCGATTGCCAAACGCACTGTTGCAGATATAGCCGAATCCATTGGTTTTGAGCCAGTTGAGTCAGGTCCATTATCTAACAGTCGCTTCATCGAACCAGTCGGGGAGATGAATATTCATTTCGCCTTTTTCCTAGGTAAGGGAACGGTAGTTGCCCCTGCATGGGTGCAGCTCTGATGTAACACGAGAAGGTCTCTTGTTCAGAGAGGCCTTTTCAAAGAATTAGGCAGTAATGGGATTGGTAATCCATTGATATATTTAGAATTATTATATGCTTTAATATTTCCTTCGGTTACTTAGTTAAGTAACCGACATTACTTGCCCAGAAAATTCAACTGGAAATATACTCAGGTCAGTAAATCCATATAGCCAAGTTAATGTCTAAATTTTAAAAATCATACATGCTAACCGGAATAAATAATGAAATCTCTCAAAAAACATATTGTTTGCACTCTGTTAGTTTCCGCTCTTGTTCCATGCCTGGCACAAGCCCAGGATAACCAAGATGAGAAAAAAATCATAACAACACTTTCGGCGTATGAGGAGGCATTAAATAAATCTGACACATCAAAAATCACAAACCTGTACACGCCAGGAGGCGTTCTGATGGCTCCTGATGCGCCATCTTCAGTGGGTAGAGAAAAAATAGAGGAATCTTACAAAAATACGCTTAAAGAAATCTCATTGAAACTAAAATTTAACGTTGATGAAGTAAAATTGCTGAATGAGCATACAGCCTTATTACGCAGCCATTCTAATGGCACAGTTAAAATTAATGGAAGCGATAAGCCTGCGGAAAAGGCAGCATTCAAGGAGCTTTTTATTCTCGATAAACAAAAAGACGGTGAGTGGAAATTTTCTCATTACAGCTTCTCAACTGCACCTGTAGATAAGTAAACAAGCAATAAACTGTGCCTGAACGTTAATCAGGCACTTTTCATAAACGTGACACCGTCTCAGATAAAATTTAATCTTGATATTTACAACTGATTATTGCTCATCATGACATTTCCGAATATCTTCGGGATATATTTCTCTCTTCGCTACCGTTACAACCCTGCCGATATACTCATCCATTAAACAAGCCCTAAACTCGCCCTAGAGACAGGCTTTATGGCAATTTTTATTTACCAATTTTTAACAAGCGTCCATACAAATCACGTCCACATTGACGGTGATTAGCATTACCAACTTTTGCTACTCGCTAATAGCAGACTGTCAGATTTGATTCTGTGCTGCCAGTGAAAACCGTCAGATCAAGTCTGAGCTAATACAGTTTATTACCCCTTATCAACACCGCACACGCTTAGTTGTGGATCAGTGCTCCGGCAGAAAGACGCAAGGGCAGGATGTCGCACCGTTTATTCGCTTTTTCAATCAGGGCATGCGGGCCAACTGGTTGCGAACGGTGTGGACAGAAAGCAGGTAGCGATAATTTATGAGGTGGATGTGTGCACAATGTATAAAAAATTTTACTGCAGGGAAATATGGCAAAGTCGGTCAAAAAAACCTTCTCCAAAACTAAGGCGTAAGTGTATGAAAATGCTTGCGTTCACACAGCGTAAAATTCATTAAGAAACATGCCCAAAAGTTGTCTTATCTTATTGAATCAAAGAATAAATTTGTGTTTTTTGGTATTCTTTGAACTCAGAAGGATTAAAGATAAAAAAGAGTCCAGATCATACGCTTACACGACGGTTTGAAAAGCCATTCACACCGAAAATATCGAAAGGATCAATTTTAACGTCATCCTTTGTTGATGCCGGGGAATAAAGGGTAACCGTCTGGCAGGGATGCCAGACGGTGGAGGGGTCAGGCTTTACGCGTCGCCGCCTTCATGGCGGTTACAAACGCCTTCAGCTCGGTCAGCATCTGCTCGGGCTTGTCCACGTTCTTCTCGATGATCTTCACAATCGCAGAGCCGGAAATGGCACCCGCAGCCTTCGCGTCAATCGCCGCGGTGACTTGTTCCGGAGAGGAGATCCCGAAGCCCTGCAGCGGAGGTGCAGCATGGTACTCGGCCAGCTTTTCCACCAAATGATGCAGCGGCAATGCGGCTTTATTCTCGGCACCGGTCACGCCTGCGCGGGAGAGCAGGTAGGTGTAACCGCGCCCGTAAGAGGCAATCTGGCGCAGCAGCTCATCGTCCGCGTTTGGCGGGCAGATGAAAATAGGGGCGACATTGTGACGCATCGCAGCCTGGCGGAACGGCGCGGACTCTTCAACCGGCACGTCGGCGACCAGAACGGAGTCGACACCCACGCGGGCGCACTCGGCGTAAAACTCATCGATACCGCGGTTGAACACCAGATTGGCGTACATCAGCAGGCCAATCGGGATAGTGGGGTGCTTTTGACGGATCGCCGCCAGCATCTCGAAGCACTGGGTCGGCGTAACGCCTGAGGCAAATGCGCGCAGCGTCGCATTCTGGATGGTCGGGCCATCCGCCAGCGGGTCAGAGAACGGGATCCCCAGCTCCAGCGCATCGGCACCAGCTTCAATCAGGGTGTCGATGATCTTCAACGACTGTTCAGGGCCCGGATCGCCCAGGGTGACGAAGGGAACGAACGCGCCTTCCTGGCGGGAATTCAGTTCTGCAAATACGTTATCGTAGCGTTCCATCAGATTTCCCCTCGTGCTTTCAGAATATCGTGAACGGTGAAGATATCTTTGTCACCGCGTCCGGAAAGGTTGACCACCAGCAGTTGTTCTTTTTCCGGATTGTCTTTCATCATTTTCAGCGCATGGGCCAGAGCGTGTGAAGACTCCAGCGCCGGGATGATCCCTTCGCTGCGGCACAGCGTTTTAAACGCTTCCAGCGCTTCGTCATCGGTAATGGAGACATAGTCCGCACGACCGGTGCTGTTCAGATAGGCGTGCTGCGGCCCGACGGACGGGAAGTCGAGGCCGGCAGAGATAGAGTAAGACTCTTCAATCTGGCCTTCATCGGTCTGCATCATCGGGGATTTCATGCCGAAGTAGATCCCCACGCGGCCATGCTTCAGCGGCGCGCCGTGTTCACCCGATTCAATGCCGTGACCCGCAGGCTCGACGCCAATCAGACCCACGCTGGTGTCGTCGATAAAGTCTGCGAACATGCCGATGGCGTTAGATCCGCCGCCGACGCAGGCGATGACCGCATCCGGCAGACGCCCCTCTTTTTCGAGGATCTGCGCTTTGGTCTCTTCCCCGATCATGCGCTGGAATTCACGCACGATGGTCGGGAACGGGTGCGGGCCCGCTGCGGTACCGAGCATATAGTGCGCGGTTTCGTAGCTGCCAGACCAGTCGCGCAGCGCTTCGTTACAGGCATCCTTCAGCGTCGCGGAGCCGCTGTGCACCGGGATCACTTCCGCACCCATCAGACGCATACGGAATACGTTTGGAGACTGACGCTCAACGTCTTTCGCCCCCATATAGATGCGGCATTTCAGACCGAGCAGGGCGCTGGCGAGCGCCGAGGCCACGCCATGCTGGCCTGCGCCGGTTTCGGCGATGATTTCGGTTTTGCCCATACGCTTCGCAAGCAGCGCCTGACCCAGCACCTGGTTAGTCTTGTGTGCGCCGCCGTGCAGCAGGTCTTCACGCTTAAGATACAGCGTGGTTTTCGTGCCTTCCGTCAGATTGCGGCATTTAGTCAGGGCCGTTGGGCGGCCTGCATAGTTTTTCAGCAGGTCGGTAAATTCAGCCTGAAACGCCGAATCCTTCTGCGCGCTCACAAACGCTTCTTCCAACTGGCGCAGCGCGGGCATCAGGATTTGCGGGACGTACATCCCGCCGAACTCACCAAAATACGGGTTAAGTAATGTCGTCATCTTCTCTTCCTTAATATGCACGCAGAGTTTTAAAAACCGAGGCCAGTTTGCTGGCATCTTTAATACCCGGCTGGGACTCTACGCCTGAATTGAAATCGAGGCCTGCGCAGCCGGTTTTCGCGGCTTCTACGCAGTTATCCGGGCTTAATCCGCCCGCCAGCAGGACGTTGTCCAGCGTTTCGCCGTTCAGCAGAGACCAGTCAAAACGCTGGCCGGTTCCGCCCTGGCCGTTATCGAGGACGTATTTATCCACGTGGTTCAGGTTACGCGGGGGCAACGTATCGTCAACGCGTTGCGCTTTCCAGATCTGTACCTGTGGCGCCAGCGTGGCGCGAAGGGCATCGATATAGGCCTGATCTTCATCGCCGTGAAGCTGCACCGCGCTCAGGGATAACGCGTCGGCTTTTTCAACCACCTCTGCGATATCTGCATTGCGGAACACGCCAACATAGCTGAGCGGAGCCGCGGCGATGACCTTACGCGCCTGCTCTTCGCTGACCGCGCGAGGGGAGGAATCCACAAAAATCAGCCCGCCATAAATCGCTCCGGCTTCATACGCGGCCTGGGCGTCCTGTTCGCGGGTTAAGCCGCAGACTTTGTTTTCACCCAGCAGCACGCGACGTACTGCCGCATTGAGATCGTCATGTTCCATCATGGCGGAGCCAATCAGGAAACCGTTGGCGAAGTGGCTCAGCTCGCGCACCTGGGCGTAGCTGTTAATGCCGGATTCGCTGATCACCGTGACGCCAGAACCCAGACGCGGCGCCAGCTGGCGCGTGCGGTTCAGGTCAATGGACAGGTCACGCAGATCGCGGTTATTAATGCCTACCACTTTGGCTTCCAGCGCAATCGCGCGCTCCAGCTCCTCTTCATTACTCACTTCGGTCAGCACGCCCATTTTCAGGCTGTGCGCGACGGCAGAGAGCTGGCGATACTGCTCGTCGTCAAGCACCGAGAGCATCAGCAGGCAGGCGTCAGCCTGGTAAAAGCGCGCCAGCCAGATCTGATACGGGTCAATGATAAAGTCTTTGCACAGGATCGGCTGCGGCGCGATGCCGCTGACGATCGGCAGAAAATCGAAGCTGCCCTGAAAATATTTCTCATCCGTCAGCACGGAGATGGCGGACGCATGATGCTTATAAATGCCGGCAATACGCGCCGGGTCGAAATCGTCACGGATAACGCCTTTAGACGGAGACGCTTTTTTGCACTCAAGAATAAACGCGGTGCGCGCACCCTGCAGGGCGTCATAGAAACGACGGCTGCTCGGGACGACGTCATTCTGAAAACGGGCAAGCGGCTGCTGTTGCTTGCGGGCTTCCACCCAGATGGCCTTATCGGCAACGATTTTCGCTAAAACGGTCTGCATTCTTTACCCTCTTGCCGCAAGTGCGGTAACGCGATCGTAAGCTGCACCGGAGCGCAGTACATCCAGAACTTTTTGAACGTTGGCCTTCAGGTCTTCCTCGCC
Source organism: Enterobacter sp. HK-058-C-ECC (assembly GCF_047531125.1). Classification (NCBI taxonomy): domain Bacteria; kingdom Pseudomonadati; phylum Pseudomonadota; class Gammaproteobacteria; order Enterobacterales; family Enterobacteriaceae; genus Enterobacter; species Enterobacter sp. HK-058-C-ECC. The sequence continues at coordinate 413,015 of NZ_JBLKCH010000002.1, read as the reverse complement.
GTGCAAACGCATCAGCATGGCGACGTTGGCAGCAACGGCGGCCTCATGGGCAACCTCTCCCTTACCTTGTAATAAGCGCGTCAGAATGTCACGGTTTTCTTCCGGGGTACCGCCAGCCAGCGCTTCCTGGTGATACGGGGTTAAACCAAAGTCAGCGGCTTCCAGCTGGTAGCTCAGGATTTCACCGTCGCGCAGTTCGGCTACCAGCGTCGGCGCGTGCAGTGACACTTCATCCATTCCGCCGCTGTGCACCACGGCGGCACGCTGGTAACCCAGCACGCGCAGCGTCTCAGCAATCGGCAGGACCAGCTCCGGACTGTAAACACCGATCAGCGCCAGCGGCGGGTGCGCCGGGTTGATCAGGGGGCCGAGCACGTTAAACAGCGTGCGGGTTTTAAGCTGCTGACGAACCGGCATTGCGTGGCGGAAACCGGTGTGATACTTCGGCGCAAACAGGAAGCAGACGCCCAGGTCATCCAGCGCTTCACGGGAACGTTCGGCGTTCATATCAAGATTAATGCCGAATGCCGCGAGTAAATCAGACGAGCCTGACCGGCTGGACACGCTGCGGTTACCGTGCTTCGCCACTTTCAGGCCACACGCTGCGGCCACAAAGGCGCTGGCGGTTGAAATATTGATACTGTTGCTGCCGTCACCGCCGGTGCCGACGATATCGGCAAACGGATAGTCCGGACGCGGGAACGGGGCGGCATTTTCCAGCAGGGCCGTGGCGGCACCGGCGATCTCCTGCGGGCTTTCACCGCGAACCTTCATGCTCACCAGCGCGGCCGCCAGCTGTTCCGGCTTCAGCTCACCGCGAACCACGGCGGAGAAGAGCTGGTGGCTCTCCTGCTGGCTCAGGGTTTGCGCCTGATACAGTTTTTCCAGAATCGGCTGCAGGGTGTTGGTCTGCTCCAGCTTCTGTAACGCCCAGTCGAGGGTCTGCTCCAGCAGGCGGGCACCGTGGGAGGTCAGGATGGATTCCGGATGGAACTGCATCCCGCAGACGCGATCCGCGTCGTGACGGACCGCCATCACCATCCCTTCAAACGAGGCGTTGATCGTCAGCCCGGCGGGAATGTTGCTGCCGACCAGCGAGTGGTAGCGCGCGACCGGGAGCGGATTCGGCAGCCCGGCAAACATCGCCTGGCCGTCATGTTCGATGCTGGACGCTTTACCGTGCAGGATTTCACCCGCCTGGCCAACGTAGCCGCCATAGGCTTCAACAATCGCCTGATGACCGAGGCAGATGCCGATAATCGGCAGCTTGCCGCGCATACGGGTCAGCAGCTCCGGCATACAGCCCGCTTCGCTCGGCGCGCCTGGCCCCGGAGAGAGCATCAGCACCGGGTTTTGCATGGTGGCCAGACGGTCAATCAGGGTCTGCGCCGGTACATGGTTACGATAGATAACGACGTTATGGCCATTCGCACGCAGCTGATCTGCCAGGTTGTAGGTAAAGGAGTCGATATTATCGAGCAGCAGAATGTCAGCCATCAGAAAATCTCCTGTGCGTGGTGTGCGGTAGCAATGGCGCGAAGGACCGCACGGGCTTTGCTGCGCGTTTCGTCAGCTTCAGACTGCGGAACAGAATCAAGAACAATCCCGGCACCCGCCTGGACGGTGGCAATACCGTCTTCAACATAGGCGGAGCGGATGACGATGCAGGTATCGAGGTCACCGTGGGCCGTAAAATAGCCCACCGCACCGCCGTAGCTGCCGCGACGACGCCCTTCGGCGGCGGCAATCAGCTGCATAGCGCGCACTTTCGGCGCACCGCTCAGGGTGCCCATGTTCATGCAGGCGCGGTAGGCGTGCAGCACGTCGAGGTCGTGGCGCAGCTCACCGACCACGCGGGAGACCAGGTGCATCACGAATGAATAGCGGTCGACTTTAGTCAGGTCCGCCACGTAGCGGCTGCCTGGGGTGCAAATACGAGCCAGATCGTTACGCGCCAGGTCAACCAGCATCAGGTGCTCAGAGAGCTCTTTATGGTCGGTGCGCATTTCCAGCTCGATGCGGCTGTCGAGATCGCGATCCAGCGAGCCGTCTGGGCGACGTCCACGTGGACGGGTTCCGGCGATCGGGTAGATCTCAATCTGACGGCTGGTTGCGTCATATTTCAGCGAGCTTTCCGGCGAGGCGCCGAACAGCGTGAAGTCGTTGTCCTGCATAAAGAACATGTACGGGCTTGGGTTGCTCTTTTTCAGCACGTCGTAAGCAGCCAGCGGAGACGGGCAGGGCAGAGAGAAGCGACGGGACGGTACAACCTGGAAAATTTCCCCGGCGCGAATCGCTTTTTGCATCTGGCGAACCACGGCACCGTACTGATCGTCGGTCTGGTTCACATCGCAGGTCATTTTTTCCACGCGCTGTACCGGCAGTGCAGGTGGCGCTTCCGTCATCTGCTGCTGAAGCTGCGCGATACGGTGCTCAAGACGGTTTTTCTCAGCGGTCGAAGGCGTGAACAGGCTGGCCTGGATACGGGTGTACTGTTTCTGATGGTCGATCACCAGCAGGGTTTCGGCCAGATAGAAGCAATAGTCCGGGCAGCGATTGCCCTGCTCGGTTTCCGGTAAATCTTCAAATCCGGCGACCAGGTCGTAGGCAAACAGTCCGCCAAAGAACATCGCTTCACGCTCATCGTGCGGAACGGTGACCAGGTTCTGCAGCAGGCGGAAGGCATCAAAGACGGAAAGTGAGCACAGGCGCGCGTCTTCATCCAGTAACTGGCTAACCGGCGGGAAATGCAGAATGCGCATTTCTGGATGACGTTCGTTTTCGATGCCTGAAGGCAGGGCGGCATCCAGCAGTGGCAGCAGCGAGGCGCCGTTGTCTGATAAGGCCTTGATTGTGACAGTGTCACCTAGAGCGGTAATGCGCAACGCGCTGTCGACCAGCAGCAGGCTCTTGAGATCGTCCTTGCTGTCAATGTCCGCAGATTCCAGCAGCAGCGTTGCCGGGCGTGCCCCGCACACCTGATGAAACAGCGCGGTCGGGTTGTGGCGATAGGCCGCCTCGCAGGTCAGCAATTCGAGATGGGGTTTGGCTGTTTGCATGTTGGTGTTCTCATTTATTCTGTTCAAAAAAAAGCCCGCTGGGTAGCGGGCGGGTATCTGTTTGCATTTCGCAGACGCGTGACACTGCCCGATGATCAGGAAGTACGCCACCAACCGTGCAGAGTGAAATGTGCTGTCATTTTCAGATACCTTTCTCGTGTGAACTTGCGTACTAGTTAACTAGTTCGATGGCGTGTTGTCAACCCTTGATTTCAGAATTTCGATATAAGTCGGTATCATGATGGTTTCGGATGTCTCCAACCTGTTATGGGAAGTGCTTTGAGCGATACCACCTACGCTATTATTTATGATTTACACAGCCATACTCAGGCCTCTGATGGCCTGCTGACACCCGAAGCCCTGGTTCATCGTGCAGTTGAAATGCGCGTCGGTACGCTGGCGATAACCGATCACGATACGACGGATGCCATTCCGGCGGCGCGCGCCGAGATCGCCCGCAGCGGGCTGGCGCTTAATCTGGTCTCCGGTGTCGAAATTTCGACCGTCTGGGAAAACCATGAGATTCATATCGTTGGTCTGAACATCGATATAGACCATCCGGCACTGACTGCTTTTTTGCAAGAACAAAAAACGCGCCGCAACCAGCGCGCAGAGATGATCGGCGAACGTCTGGAAAAGGCGCATATTCCGGGCGCACTGGAAGGTGCCCAAAAGCTGGCGAACGGCGGGGCGGTCACGCGCGGTCATTTCGCCCGTTTTCTGGTAGAGGCGGGTAAGGCCACGACGATGGCGGATGTCTTTAAAAAGTATCTGGCGCGTGGGAAAACCGGTTACGTTCCGCCACAGTGGTGTACAATAAAACAAGCTATTGATGTGATTCATCATTCTGGCGGTAAGGCCGTGCTGGCCCATCCGGGGCGGTATAATCTTTCTGCTAAATGGCTGAAAAGGCTGCTGGCGCACTTTGCCGAAAACGGTGGTGAGGCGATGGAAGTCGCCCAGTGTCAGCAGGCGCCCAATGAGCGCGCGCAGCTCGCGACCTATGCCCGACAGTACGGTCTGCTTGGCTCACAGGGTTCTGATTTCCATCAGCCCTGCGCCTGGATCGAACTGGGGCGCAAGCTCTGGCTGCCTGCTGGCGTTGAGCCGGTCTGGCAGCTCTGGGAACAGCCGCAGCAAATTGAAGAGAGGGAAGTATGAGTCAGTTTTTCTATATCCATCCGGACAACCCGCAGCCACGTCTGATTAACCAGGCCGTGGAGATCGTCCGCAAAGGCGGCGTGATTGTCTATCCGACCGATTCAGGCTACGCGCTGGGCTGCAAAATTGAAGATAAAGGGGCGATGGAACGCATTTGCCGTATTCGCCAGCTGCCGGACGGCCATAACTTTACCCTGATGTGCCGCGATCTCTCTGAGCTTTCCACCTATGCTTATGTGGATAACGTGGCGTTTCGCCTGATCAAGAACAACACGCCGGGCAACTACACCTTCATCCTGAAAGGGACGAAAGAGGTGCCGCGCCGCCTACTGCAGGAAAAGCGTAAGACTATCGGCATGCGCGTGCCGTCGAACCCGATTGCGCAGGCGCTGCTGGAAACCCTCGGCGAACCGATGCTCTCTACCTCGCTGATGCTGCCGGGCAGCGAGTTTACCGAGTCCGATCCGGAAGAGATCAAAGATCGTCTGGAGAAGGTGGTCGAGCTGATTATTCATGGCGGTTATCTCGGCCAGCAGCCGACCACCGTGGTCGACTTAACCGAAGATGCACCGGAAGTGATTCGAGAAGGCGTGGGTGACGTAAAGCCTTTCTTGTAATGGTATAAGCAGATATACTACGCGGCCATCAAAGCAGGGCTCAGCCCTCTTTTGACCTGATTCGACGCCTGTGAAGGCGACACCTGAGGAAGCTCAATGAGCGAGAAGTTACAGAAAGTGCTGGCGCGTGCCGGCCACGGTTCACGCCGTGAAATCGAAGCCATTATTGAAGCGGGCCGCGTGAGTGTGGACGGTAAAATCGCCACGCTGGGTGACCGCGTAGAAATCGTACCGGGGCTGAAGATCCGTATCGACGGTCATCTTATCTCCGTGAAAGAGTCTGCTGAACAAATCTGCCGCGTGCTGGCTTACTACAAGCCGGAAGGCGAGCTGTGTACCCGCAATGACCCGGAAGGTCGCCCGACGGTGTTTGACCGTCTGCCTAAACTGCGTGGCGCTCGCTGGATTGCCGTTGGTCGTCTGGACGTGAATACCTGCGGTCTGCTGCTGTTTACCACCGATGGTGAACTGGCAAACCGTCTGATGCACCCAAGCCGTGAAGTGGAACGTGAATACGCCGTGCGTGTGTTCGGCCAGGTTGACGAGAATAAACTGCGCGACCTGTCGCGTGGCGTTCAGCTGGAAGACGGTCCTGCGGCGTTCAAAACCATTAAATTTACCGGTGGGGAAGGCATCAACCAGTGGTACAACGTGACCCTGACCGAAGGCCGCAACCGCGAGGTGCGTCGTCTCTGGGAAGCGGTAGGCGTGCAGGTTAGCCGCCTGATCCGTGTCCGTTACGGCGACATCCTGCTGCCAAAAGGCCTGCCGCGTGGGGGATATACCGAACTGGATCTGACCCAGACCAACTACCTGCGCGAGCTGGTCGGCCTGACGCCGGAAACCACCTCTAAAGTGGCGGTGGAGAAAGATCGTCGCCGCATGAAGGCGAACCAGATTCGCCGTGCGGTGAAGCGTCACAGCCAGGTGAGCAGCAACCGCCGCTCTGGCAGCCGTAATAACAACGGTTAATGTAAAAGCCCGGTGAAGACACCGGGCTTTTTTCTTTAGTAATCAATCCCTATTTGCGCTTTGATTCCCGCATCAAACGCATGTTTAACCGGACGCAGCTCGCTGACGGTATCTGCCAGTTCCAGAATATCCCGATGACACCCGCGGCCCGTGATGATAACCGTCTGATGGGCGGGACGGTCTTTCAGTGCATTAAGCACGTCTTCCAGCGGCAAATAGTCGTAGGCGACCATATACGTGATCTCATCCAGCAGAACCATATTGAGTGAAGGATCGGCCAGCATTCTTTTAGCGTGCTCCCAGACGGCCAGACAGGCTGCGGTATCGGTTTCGCGGTTCTGGGTGTCCCACGTAAATCCGGTCGCCATCACCTGGAACTCAACGCCGTGAGGCTCAAGCAGATTACGCTCGCCGTTAGGCCACTCACCTTTAATAAACTGGATAACGCCGACCTTCTGTCCGTGGCCGACGGCGCGTGTCGCCGTGCCGAATGCGGCCGTGGTTTTCCCTTTGCCGTTGCCGGTAAAGACGATGACGATCCCGCGCTCATCCTGAGCGGCCGCGACGCGCGCATCGACCTGTTCCTTCAGACGCTGCTGGCGCTGCTGGTGACGTTCTTCACTCATTGCGATATTCCTGGTTTACGGCCTGGCTGGGCGTCAAAGGTCATCCCGGTTTTGCGGCGGCTGTCGTCGCCCATTAGCCAGAGATAGAGCGGCATAATGTCTGCCGGCGTTTTCAGCTTCTGCGGATCTTCCGTTGGGAAGGCGCTGGCGCGCATTTTGGTGCGCGTACCGCCCGGGTTAATGCAGTTTACGCGCAGATGGCGGCTTTGGTACTCCTCTGCCAGCACCTGCATCATGCCTTCGGTCGCGAATTTTGATACGGCATAGGCACCCCAGTTTGCACGCCCCTCACGGCCTACGCTGGAGGAGGTGAATACCAGTGAACCCGAATCCGATTTGAGTAATAAAGGAAGCAGTGCCTGGGTCAGGAAAAACGTCCCGTTGACGTTGACCTGCATGACCTCCTGCCAGATCTCAGGATCCTGTTCATCCATCGGGCGAACTTCGCCAAGCAAGCCGGCATTGTGCAGCACGCCGTCGAGACGCGGATAATGGGTGCTGATGCGGTGAGCAAGCTCCTGACATGACGCGGGCGTGCAGGTGAGCAGATCGAGCGTGTACCAGCGAGCAGGAATCCCACCTGCGGCTTCAATCTCCTGCGCCACCCCTTTAAGTTTTTCTTCGTTGCGGCCGGTCAGGATGACGCTCGCGCCATACTCAGCGTAGGTCAGCGCCGCTTCACGGCCAATCCCGTCGCTGGCCCCAGTGACAAGAATGATGCGGTTCTGCAGCAGATTTTTTTGCGGTTGATAATGCAAGGTGACTCCTCGGCGCACGGTGACTCAAAGACGCCTTCTTTTGTGACTTTTCGGCTTTATGCCCGAATTCGCCTGATAATTCAATCAGTCTACAGGACGCATTGCTGTAAAATTAACAATTTGCAAATATTTAAACGCCAGACCGGGGATTCCTGAAGGCGGCTCGCAGAGGTAATGTCACGAGCGAGACGCATGGGCAGGGCTGTTGTACACTGCCGTAAAAGATTCGTGGTTAAATCAAGGTGGAACGCGTGGAATTACTTTCTCAATATGGGTTGTTTTTGGCGAAAATCGCGACGGTGGTGATTGCCATTGCGGTGGTTGCCGTTCTGATTGTCAACCTGACGCAGCGCAAGCGTCAGCGTGGGGAGTTACGCATCACCCGCCTGAGCGAGCAGTATAAAGAGATGCAGGAAGAGATGTCTCTGGCGCTGCTTGACAGTCATCAACAGAAACTGTGGCTCAAAGCGCAGAAGAAAAAGCATAAACAGGAAGCCAAAGCGGCAAAAGCAAAGGCGAAGCTCAATACGCCACAGGATAAGGTCGCGCCCCGCGTCTACGTGCTCGATTTTAAAGGCAGCATGGATGCGCATGAAGTGTCCTCTTTGCGGGAGGAAGTGACGGCCGTTCTGGCCGTGGCGACGCCGCAGGATCAGGTCGTTGTTCGTCTTGAAAGCCCGGGAGGTGTCGTGCATGGCTACGGCCTGGCCGCGTCTCAGCTACAGCGCCTGCGTGAAAAACAGATCCCGCTGACCGTAGCCGTAGATAAAGTGGCGGCGAGCGGTGGCTACATGATGGCCTGCGTGGCGGACAAAATTGTGGCCGCACCGTTTTCTATTATTGGCTCGATCGGCGTGGTCGCGCAGATCCCGAACTTTAACCGCTTCCTGAAAAATAAAGAGATTGATATCGAACTTCACACGGCGGGTCAGTACAAACGCACCCTGACGCTGCTGGGTGAAAACACGGAAGAAGGGCGCCAAAAATTCCGTGAGGATCTCAACGAAACGCATCATCTCTTTAAAGACTTTGTGCACCGTATGCGCCCGACGCTGGACATTGAGCAGGTCGCGACGGGTGAGCACTGGTACGGCGTTCAGGCGCAGGAGAAAGGGCTGGTGGATGAAGTCGGAACCAGTGACGATCTGCTGCTCAACCTGATGGAAGGCCGGGAACTGGTAGGCGTCCGCTTTGCCCAGCGCAAGCGACTCCTTGACCGCTTTACCAACAGTGCCGCAGAAAGCGCGGACCGCCTGCTGCTCCGCTGGCTACAGCGCGGACAAAAACCGCTGCTGTAAACAAAAACGCGAGGCTTATGCCTCGCGTTTTGCGTTAATCGACCAGGTGATATTTCTCGGAAAGCGTGTGCGCCAGGTATTTAAACATGTTAAACACGGCGGTGCTTTTCGGGGTCGGTAGGCCCTGTTCATCAAGGAAGTATTCGCCGCTGAAAACCAGCACGCCATTTCGCTGCTCTACGCCGGTGGCTTCAATGCCTGCCAGCGTATCTTCATGGTCACGAATAAGCTTGTTTGCTTCGATAAGCAGAGAGGCTCGGTCAATAGGTTGGGTCGTATTCTGCATAATCCACTCCTTAAACAGTGACAATAGTCTACGCCGAGGGCGCTTTGGGGGCAAATTTTCCCTGTATTGTGAGGGGATAAGGTGCAGGGGCCTGGCTGGCAGGATTTGCTTTTGCATGCTAATAAAGTTGCGTAACGAATTTTATCAGGTAGAGTGTGCGCTTTCGTCATTCTGGCAACAGAATTGCTTGACATTCAACCGGGAATTCGTCACGAATTACACGAGATGTGAGAAAAATACCCGAGAACTCAATCACCTGGGCGGCTTTTCTTTAACGCCCGGTAAGACAAAGGGGTTGATATCTCCTGACGCAGTCGCAATATCATTGGCTCGTCGTCAGCGGAAGGGAAATCAACGTGCGGCGTATTCCTGGAAGAATTAAATTAGGTAAAGGTGAATATGGGTAAAGCTCTCGTCATCGTTGAGTCCCCGGCAAAAGCCAAAACGATCAATAAGTATCTGGGTAATGACTACGTGGTTAAGTCCAGCGTTGGTCATATCCGCGATTTGCCGACCAGTGGCTCAGCCAGCAAAAAGAGCGCAGACTCTACCTCCACCAAAGGGGCTAAAAAGCCTAAAAAGGATGAACGTAGCGCGCTTGTCAACCGCATGGGTGTTAACCCATGGCATAACTGGGATGCACAATATGAAGTGCTTCCAGGGAAAGAAAAAGTCGTTAACGAGCTGAAGCAGCTGGCTGAAAAAGCAGACCACATCTATCTCGCAACCGACCTTGACCGCGAAGGGGAGGCCATTGCGTGGCACCTGCGGGAAGTGATCGGGGGTGATGACAAACGCTACAGCCGCGTAGTGTTTAACGAAATTACGAAGAATGCGATTCGTCAGGCGTTTGAGAAGCCGGGCGAGCTGAATATCGACCGCGTCAACGCCCAGCAGGCGCGTCGCTTTATGGACCGCGTCGTGGGTTACATGGTTTCTCCACTGCTGTGGAAGAAGATTGCCCGTGGCCTGTCCGCAGGTCGCGTGCAATCCGTCGCCGTGCGTCTGGTCGTTGAGCGTGAGCGCGAAATTAAAGCCTTCGTGCCGGAAGAGTTCTGGGAAGTTGATGCCAATGTGACCACGCCGGGCGGTGACGCTCTGCCGCTGCAGGTAAGCCATCAGAACGATAAGCCTTTCCGTCCGGAAAACCGCGACCAGACCATGGCCGCCGTGGCGCTGCTGGAAAAGGCACGCTATCAGGTACTGGAACGTGAAGACAAACCGACCAGCAGCAAGCCTGGTGCGCCGTTTATCACCTCCACCCTGCAACAGGCGGCAAGCACCCGTCTGGGTTACGGCGTGAAGAAAACCATGATGATGGCCCAGCGCTTGTATGAAGCAGGTTACATCACCTATATGCGTACCGACTCAACCAACCTGAGTCAGGACGCGGTCAACATGGTGCGTGGCTACATCAGCGACAACTTCGGTAAGAAATACCTGCCGGAAAGCGCTAACCAGTTTGCCAGCAAAGAGAATTCTCAGGAAGCGCACGAAGCGATTCGTCCTTCTGATGTCTCTGTGCTCGCTGAATCACTGAAAGATATGGAAGCCGACGCGCAGAAGCTGTATCAGCTGATCTGGCGTCAGTTTGTGGCGTGCCAGATGACCCCGGCCCAGTACGATTCCACCACGTTGACCGTCGGGGCGGGTGATTTCCGTCTCAAGGCGCGCGGTCGTATTCTGCGTTTCGACGGCTGGACGAAAGTGATGCCTGCGCTGCGTAAAGGTGATGAAGATCGAACGCTGCCTGCGGTGAACAAAGGTGATGAACTGTCTCTGGTTGAGCTGATCCCGGCTCAGCACTTCACCAAGCCACCTGCACGCTTCAGTGAAGCATCTCTGGTAAAAGAGCTGGAAAAACGCGGTATTGGCCGTCCGTCGACCTACGCGTCAATTATCTCGACGATTCAGGATCGCGGTTACGTCCGTGTTGAAAACCGTCGTTTCTATGCGGAAAAAATGGGTGAGATCGTCACCGATCGTCTGGAAGCCAACTTCCGCGAGCTGATGAACTACGATTTCACCGCGCAAATGGAAGACAGTCTCGACCAGGTTGCCAGCCACCAGGCGGAATGGAAAAAGGTCCTCGACAGCTTCTTCAGCGATTTCACCGACCAGCTTGAAAAAGCGGAGAAAGACCCTGAAGAGGGCGGCATGCTGCCTAACCAGATGGTACTGACCAGCATCGACTGCCCAACCTGTGGCCGCAAGATGGGGATCCGTACTGCCACCACGGGCGTGTTCCTCGGCTGCTCTGGCTATGCGCTGTCGCCAAAAGAGCGCTGCAAAACCACCATTAACCTGGTGCCGGAGAACGAAGTTCTCAACGTGCTGGAAGGTGACGATGCGGAAACTAACGCTCTGCGTGCCAAGCGCCGCTGCAAAAAATGCGGCACGGCAATGGATAGCTACCTGATCGATCCAAAACGCAAGCTGCACGTGTGTGGTAATAACCCAACGTGTGACGGGTATGAGATCGAAGAGGGCGAGTTCCGCATTAAAGGCTATGACGGCCCGATTGTGGAGTGCGAGAAGTGTGGTTCTGAAATGCACCTGAAAATGGGGCGTTTCGGTAAGTACATGGCCTGCACCAACGACGAATGTAAAAACACGCGCAAAATTCTGCGTAACGGTGAAGTGGCTCCGCCGAAGGAAGATCCGGTTCCGCTGCCAGAATTGCCGTGTGAGAAATCCGACGCGTACTTCGTGCTGCGTGACGGCGCGGCAGGTGTCTTCCTGGCCGCCAACACCTTCCCGAAATCGCGTGAAACCCGCGCGCCGCTGGTGGAAGAGCTGCATCGCTTCCGCGATCGTCTGCCGGAGAAACTGCGTTATCTGGCCGATGCGCCACAGCAGGATCCGGTAGGCAACAAAACCGTGGTGCGGTTTAGCCGTAAAACTAAGCAGCAGTACGTTGCGGCAGAGAAAGAGGGTAAAGCGACCGGATGGTCAGCCTTCTTTGTCGATGGCAAATGGGTTGAAGGCAAGAAATAATCTTCCCTAACCGTAACTTACCTGTGAAAGGGCCGGATTTCCGGCCCTTTTTTATTACCTTGTTATTATTTTTTGTTCCGTACTATACAGTCAGGCTATAAATGATATAGTGGTTATAGTTAACCTGTTTCTTATTATTAAATCGTCTTAAGCGATTGACCGCATGCGCTAAATCGGATGGTCTGGCATGAAATTACAGCAGCTTCGTTATATCGTTGAGGTGGTGAATCATAACCTTAACGTCTCTTCTACCGCCGAGGGGTTGTATACCTCGCAACCGGGCATCAGCAAACAAGTTCGTATGCTGGAGGATGAGTTAGGCATTCAGATCTTCGCCCGCAGCGGTAAGCATCTTACCCAGGTGACGCCGGCGGGGCAGGAAATCATCCGCATTGCGCGGGAAGTCCTCTCCAAAGTCGATGCGATTAAGTCTGTGGCAGGGGAGCATACCTGGCCGGATAAAGGCTCGCTGTATATTGCCACCACGCATACGCAGGCGCGCTATGCGCTGCCCGGCGTGATCAAGGGCTTTATCGAGCGTTATCCTCGCGTCTCGTTGCATATGCACCAGGGCTCGCCAACGCAAATCGCTGAAGCCGTCTCCAAGGGGAATGCAGACTTTGCCATCGCCACCGAAGCGCTTCACCTCTATGACGATCTGGTCATGCTCCCGTGCTACCACTGGAACCGTTCTATTGTGGTGACCCCCGATCACCCCCTGGCGGGTAAAGGGTCGGTCACTATCGAAGAGCTGGCCCAGTATCCTCTGGTGACGTATACCTTTGGCTTTACCGGGCGTTCTGAGCTTGATACGGCCTTTAACCGGGCAGGATTAACGCCGCGCATTGTCTTTACCGCGACGGACGCCGACGTGATTAAGACCTATGTCCGGCTTGGATTGGGGGTGGGCGTCATTGCCAGCATGGCGGTGGATCCGGTGTCAGACCCTGACCTGGTGCGTCTTGATGCGCACGACGTTTTCAGCCATAGCACCACAAAAATTGGTTTCCGCCGCAGCACCTTCCTGCGCAGCTATATGTATGATTTTATTCAGCGCTTTGCCCCGCATTTAACGCGTGATGTGGTTGATACCGCCGTGGCATTACGCTCAAATGAAGATATTGAAGAGATGTTTAAAGACATCAAACTTCCCGAAAAATAATCACACCCGGTATCTTTCCCCCAGGGAAAGATACCGAAATAACCTCTCAAAGCTAAATTAGAATTATCATCATCTGCGATTCCCCTGCCATATAATGTCATTATCCATTTAATGAGTAAGGTTATAATGTCGTGAATTGGCGACAAAAGTAGAAACTAATTTACGCCTTCGCAAATTTTTCTTTTCAATTATTTATTTCTGGTCAAAAGATTGAATATTTCATACCTCCCGGTGCGTAAATTCACTGGCTTTTCGGCTAAAGTTTCTTTAGGATTTATCTCAACAGATGATTAATTGTACCAATTGTTTGGTCCTAAATGATAAGCGATGTCGATTGTATGAGGTTAGCAATGCCTTCAGGAAGTGAAGAACCGCAAAGGGATCCTGCGCTCAAGCGTAAAGCCTGGCTGGCGGTCTTTCTCGTCTCTACCCTGTTTTGGGTGGTGGTTGCTCTCCTGGCCTGGAAATATTGGGGTTAAATATGTCAGTGACGGTACGTACAGCTTCGGTAAAACAGATGTGTCAGCATCGTGACAGCGGCCACAGAGGGCGTAAAGCACCTGCGACTGTTGTACCCGCGTCCTGGAAACTGACGCCGCAGCAGCAGGCTTTTATTGATGTGTTCGCAGAAGACGAACCCAAAAAACAATAATTTAGTTTATTGCGTAATGATGCAAATAGTCTGAATATCGACTCTGCGCTTTTGTACTCTTTAATAAATACACATCAGCAATATAGCACTGAGGAACGACCTCGGAATTTTTATAAATAATGCCTGGTGTCCCTATGATGAATAACATGACGTCTCACAAATACTGGTCGTGGATCGGCGTTTTTACCGTGTCGATTCTGTTCTGGAGTCAGCTCATCTGGCTGGCGCTCCACTAAATTGTAAAACCTCGCTACGGCGGGGTTTTTTGTTTCCCCGCGCTGGACCAATCCTAAATTTATCAATTTGGGTTGTTATCAAAACGTTACGACATCTTTGTGTTATCTTTAATTACGGCCCTGATGATTGTCAGGGCATCTCTGTGATTAAGGAGGAGCTTATGTCGTTAACCCTACGCGAAGCCAGTAAGGACACATTACAGGCAGAAAATAAAACCTGGCACTACTACAGCCTGCCGCTGGCTGCCAGAACGCTTGGGGACATTTCGCGTTTACCCAAGTCATTGAAAGTTTTACTGGAAAACCTCTTGCGCTGGCAGGACGGTGACTCTGTCACGCTCGATGATATCCAGGCGCTGGCAGGGTGGCTTGAGAAGGCCCATGCCGACAGAGAAATCGCCTACCGCCCGGCAAGGGTGCTGATGCAGGACTTTACCGGTGTTCCGGCCGTGGTTGATTTGGCCGCGATGCGCGAAGCCGTTAAGCGTCTCGGCGGGGATACGGCTAAAGTTAACCCGCTTTCCCCGGTTGACCTCGTCATTGACCACTCCGTCACCGTTGACCACTTCGGTGATGATGACGCCTTTGGCGAAAACGTGCGTCTGGAGATGGAGCGTAACCACGAGCGCTACGTATTTCTGAAGTGGGGACAGCAGGCGTTCAGCCGGTTTAGCGTGGTCCCGCCAGGCACCGGCATTTGTCACCAGGTGAACCTTGAATATCTGGGTAAAGCCGTCTGGAGCGAATTGCAGGATAAAGAGTGGGTCGCTTATCCAGACACCCTGGTGGGCACGGATTCGCATACCACCATGATCAACGGTCTGGGCGTGCTGGGCTGGGGCGTCGGCGGTATTGAAGCGGAAGCCGCCATGCTCGGCCAGCCGGTATCCATGCTTATCCCGGATGTGGTGGGCTTCAAGCTGACCGGAAAGCTTTCTGAAGGCATTACCGCCACCGATCTGGTACTGACCGTCACCCAGATGCTGCGTAAGCATGGTGTGGTGGGCAAGTTTGTTGAATTCTACGGTGACGGTCTGGATTCGCTGCCGCTGGCCGACCGCGCCACCATTGCCAATATGGCGCCGGAATACGGTGCCACCTGCGGCTTTTTCCCCATTGACGACGTCACGCTGGAGTACATGCGCCTTAGCGGTCGCAGCGAAGAGCAGGTCGCGCTGGTGGAAGCCTATACCAAAGCGCAGGGCATGTGGCGCAATCCGGGCGATGAGCCTGTTTTCACCAGCACGCTTGAACTTGATATGGGAAGCGTCGAAGCGAGCCTCGCAGGGCCGAAACGTCCGCAGGATCGGGTTGCTTTGTCTGACGTGCCGAAAGCGTTTGCCGCCAGCAATGCCCTGGAAGTGAACGTGGCGCAGAAAGACCATCGTCCCGTCGACTATGTTCTGAACGGGCATCAGTATCAGCTTCCGGATGGCGCGGTTGTTATTGCCGCCATTACCTCCTGCACCAACACGTCCAACCCCAGCGTATTGATGGCAGCCGGTCTGCTGGCTAAAAAGGCGGTCGAGCTTGGGTTAAAACCTCAGCCGTGGGTTAAGGCCTCGCTGGCGCCTGGATCCAAAGTGGTGTCGGACTACCTGGCTCAGGCCAAACTGACGCCGTACCTGGACGAGCTGGGCTTTAACCTCGTGGGCTACGGCTGTACGACCTGTATTGGTAACTCCGGGCCACTGCCTGAACCCATCGAAACGGCGATCAAGCAGGGTGACCTGACGGTAGGCGCCGTTCTTTCCGGTAACCGAAACTTTGAAGGGCGCATTCACCCGCTGGTAAAAACCAACTGGCTTGCTTCGCCGCCGCTGGTCGTGGCATACGCTCTCGCGGGGAACATGAATATCAACCTGGTGACCGATCCGATTGGCCACGATCGCAAGAATGATCCTGTCTATCTGAAAGATATCTGGCCATCCTCGCGAGAAATCGCGCTGGCCGTTGAGAAGGTTTCTACCGAGATGTTCCGCAAAGAGTACGCGGAAGTCTTTGAAGGCACGCCGGAATGGAAAGCCATCAATGTTGCAGGTTCGGATACCTATGGCTGGCAGGATGACTCGACCTATATTCGTCTGTCGCCATTCTTTGATGAGATGCAGGCCGAGCCCGCGCCGCTTAAGGATATCCATGGCGCGCGTATCCTGGCCATGCTTGGGGATTCTGTCACGACGGACCATATCTCTCCGGCGGGGAGCATCAAAGCCGATAGCCCGGCAGGCCGTTACCTGCAAAGCCGGGGTGTCGAACGCCGCGATTTTAACTCTTACGGCTCGCGCCGCGGTAACCATGAAGTCATGATGCGCGGGACCTTTGCCAACATCCGCATTCGTAACGAAATGGTGCCGGGTGTGGAAGGGGGCATGACGCGTCATCTGCCTGGAACGGAAGTCGTGTCGATCTATGATGCGGCCGTTAAATACCAACAGGAAGGGACGCCGCTGGCGGTGATTGCCGGTAAAGAGTACGGTTCCGGCTCCAGCCGCGACTGGGCGGCGAAAGGTCCGCGCCTGCTTGGCGTTCGGGTGGTCATCGCCGAATCGTTCGAACGTATTCACCGTTCGAATTTGATCGGCATGGGGATCCTGCCGCTTGAGTTCCCGCAGGGCGTGACGCGTAAAACGCTGGGCCTGACCGGGGAAGAGCAGATTGACATTAGCGGCCTGCAAAACCTGCAGCCGGGTAAAACGGTGCCGGTAACGTTAACGCGGGCAGACGGGAAAACCGAGGTGCTGGATTGCCGGTGCCGTATTGATACGGCAACCGAGCTGACCTACTACCAGAACGACGGCATTTTACATTACGTGATTCGTAAGATGCTGGATTGATGAACGAGCCCGGCACGCGTACCGGGCTCAGACTGCTGACAAAGTGCTTGATGTACGTTTCGCCCGGCGGCGCTACGCTTGCACGGGCCTACAAATTACAGTAGGCCGGGTAAGCGCAGCGTCACCCGGCAAAAAACGGCTAAGTTGTTGATAACAGGGTTTGTCATCAATTTCAGGTAGCATCACTCTTTCAGCAGATGGCCCATTTTGGCGGCTTTGGTATCAAGGTAGTGGGCGTTTTTCGGGTTACGGCCGACAATCAGCGGTACGCGTTCAACGATGTTGATCCCGGCTTCGGTCAGGATCTCCACTTTCTTCGGGTTATTGGTCAGCAGACGTACTTCGTCCACGCCCAGCAGCTTGAACATATCGGCGCAGAGGGTGAAATCACGTTCGTCAGCGGCAAAACCGAGTTGATGGTTCGCTTCAACCGTATCGTAGCCCTGGTCCTGAAGCGCGTAGGCGCGAATTTTATTCAGCAAACCAATATTACGCCCTTCCTGACGGTGATAAAGCAGCACGCCGCGGCCTTCTTCAGCAATATGAGAAAGGGCTGCTTCCAGCTGAAAACCGCAATCACAGCGCAGGCTGAACAACGCATCGCCGGTGAGACACTCTGAATGGACGCGGGACAGCACCGGTGTCTGCCCTGAAATGTCGCCATACACCAGTGCGACATGATCCTGTCCGGTTGCCAGTTCTTCAAAACCCACCATCAGGAAATCGCCCCATGGGGTTGGCAGTTTGGCTTCTGCCACACGTTTAAGCTGCATGTGATTCTCCAGAGTAGGCTGACACGTTTCGTGCCTGTGCCCTGTTTTGCTTTCTGTATCAGTTTATTTTGCCACAAGCTCAGCATGTTCGCCTAATGGGCACCATGCTATATGAACGTTAAACGCACGATCCGACATCTCCACCAGGTGAATAAATTTCAGTTATGATTGTGACGCTTAGCGAAAAAGGAGAAAACATGCATTCAATCGCCAGACGTACGGCAGCAGGTGCGGCCATTTTACTGATTATGCCTTTGGCCGTATGGCTTTCCGGGTGGATGTGGCAGCCCGGGCAGAACGCCACGTGGTTGAAAACGTTATACTGGATTACGGAAACGGTCACCCAGCCCTGGGGAATAATTACCCACGTTCTCCTCTGCGCCTGGTTTCTGTGGTGCCTGCGTTTTCGTCTGCGCGCGGCGCTGATGCTCTTTGCTATCCTCGGTGGCGCTATCCTTATCGGTCAGGGCGTAAAATCCTGGGTGAAAGATCGCGTTCAGGAGCCGCGTCCTTTTGTCGTCTGGCTGGAAAAAACGCACCATGTTCCGGTGGATGAGTTCTACACTTTAAAGCGTAAAGATCGCGGCGCGCTGGTCAAAGAACAGCTTGCGGAACAGCAAGATATCCCGAAATTCTTGCGAAAACACTGGCAGAAAGAGACCGGGTTCGCGTTTCCTTCTGGCCATACCATGTTTGCCGCCAGCTGGGCGCTGCTGGGGGTTGGGCTGCTTTGGCCAAGACGTCGTACGGTCACCATCGTGATTCTACTGGTCTGGGCGACGGCGGTCATGGGCAGCCGCTTACTGCTGGGGATGCACTGGCCACGGGATCTGGTCGTTGCCACGCTCATCTCGTGGCTGCTGGTGATGCTGGCGACCTGGCTGGCTGAACGATTCTGCGGCCCGCTAACGCCACCGCCGGAAGAGAAAGAAGAAATAGCCGAAAGGGACCAAACGGACGCCTGACGGTTGATATTCCGCATTTTGCCCATAGATCCATGACGTGCGCGTCACTTTTTCCGTTTCGCGCCCGTCACTAAAATGGTAGTTTATAAGGCTGATTGCGTTAAGTTGAACACACTTTATTCGCTTGAACCACATAACGGGAAGTAATGTGAAATATTTACTCATTTTCTTACTGGTATTGGCGATTTTTGTCATTTCAGTCACATTGGGTGCACAAAACGATCAGCAGGTGACGTTTAACTATCTGCTGGCTCAGGGTGAATACCGTGTGTCGAGCCTGCTCGCGGTCTTATTTGCTGCAGGCTTTGCCATTGGCTGGTTGGTTTGCGGTTTGTTCTGGTTAAAAGTCCGTGTTTCGCTTGCGCGCGCAGAACGTAAAATCAAACGACTCGAACATCACATTGCGCCTGCGTCCGACATGCCGGAAAGCTCTGGCGTGCCGGTCGTGAAGGAATAATCGACGATGCTGGAGTTGTTGTTTCTGCTTTTGCCTGTCGCCGCAGCCTATGGCTGGTATATGGGCCGCAGAAGTGCGCAACAAACAAAACAGGATGAGGCCAACCGACTCTCCCGCGACTACGTTGCGGGGGTCAACTTCCTCCTGAGCAATCAGCAGGACAAAGCGGTGGACCTGTTCCTCGACATGCTGAAAGAGGATACGGGGACCGTTGAAGCGCATCTTACCCTGGGTAACCTGTTCCGCTCGCGCGGCGAGGTTGATCGCGCTATTCGTATTCACCAGACCCTGATGGAAAGCGCCTCGCTGACCTACGATCAACGACTCCTGGCCGTACAACAGCTGGGACGAGATTACATGGCCGCGGGGTTGTACGATCGCGCTGAAGATATGTTCGCTCAGCTGGTGGATGAAACAGATTTCCGCATCGGCGCGTTGCAGCAGCTCCTGCAGATCTATCAGGCCACCAGCGACTGGCAAAAAGCCATTGATACGGCCGAACGTCTGGTGAAGCTGGGTAAAGATAAGCAGCGCGTTGAGATAGCCCATTTCTACTGTGAACTTGCCCTTCAGCAGATGGGCAACGACGACATGGATAAGGCCATGACGTTGCTGAAGAAAGGTGCCGCCGCGGACCGCAACAGCGCCCGTATCTCTATCATGATGGGGCGCGTCTTTATGGCGAATGGCGACTACGCCAAAGCCGTTGAAAGCCTGCTGCGGGTTATCGACCAGGACAAAGAGCTGGTCAGTGAAACGCTGGAGATGCTGCAAACCTGCTATCAACAGCTGGACAAGCGGGAGGAGTGGGTGGCGTTCCTGCGTCGCTGCGTGGAAGAGAATACCGGCGCAACCGCGGAACTGATGCTCGCTGACGTTGTTGAGCAGTATGAGGGTGGCGACACCGCGCAGGTCTATATCACCCGACAGCTTCAGCGTCATCCGACGATGCGGGTCTTCCATAAGCTGATGGATTACCACCTGAACGACGCGGAAGAAGGGCGCGCCAAAGAGAGCCTGATGGTGCTGCGCGACATGGTTGGCGAACAGGTGCGCAGCAAGCCGCGCTACCGTTGCCAGAAGTGTGGTTTTACCGCCTATACCCTCTACTGGCATTGTCCTTCATGCCGGGCCTGGTCAACCATCAAGCCAATCCGCGGCCTGGACGGGCAGTGATTTTTTAAAAGCCTTCATTTTAGTTACAACATACTGATGGCTTTTAGCACTTTCTCAACACCGTGCGGTTTGCCAGCCTGGCAGGGACATAAATGGCTTCTGTCAATTTGCGGCGGCGGCAGGTAGAATGCTGGCCGTTTATCTGTTCCGCGCCGCTGCGCGCCCATAGACGAAAAGGGCTGGTCATGACGTCTGTTACATCCTCCACTTCCCGCGTAATTACGGATTCTCCTGTTGTTGTTGCGCTTGATTACAATAAGCGTGACGCTGCACTGGCGTTTGTCGACGGTATCGACCCTCGCGACTGCCGTCTGAAAGTTGGCAAAGAGATGTTCACGCTGTTTGGACCGCAAATCGTTCGCGATCTGCAACAGCGCGGCTTTGACGTTTTCCTCGACCTCAAATTCCATGATATTCCGAATACCACGGCCCACGCCGTTGCTGCAGCCGCAGAGTTGGGCGTATGGATGGTCAACGTCCATGCGTCGGGTGGGGCAAGAATGATGACCGCCGCCCGTGAGGCGCTCCTGCCGTTCGGTAAGGACGCGCCGTTGCTGATCGCCGTCACCGTGCTGACCAGTATGGACGAAAGTGATTTACGCGACCTTGGCGTGACGTTGTCACCTGCGGAGCATGCTGAACGTCTCGCCCGTTTGACGCAGCAGTGCGGCCTGGATGGCGTTGTCTGCTCCGCGCAGGAAGCGGTACGTTTCAAATCAGCACTGGGCCAGGATTTTAAACTCGTCACGCCAGGGATTCGCCCTGCGGGCAGCGACGTGGGCGATCAGCGCCGCATTATGACGCCTGAGCAGGCGCTGGCGGCGGGCGTAGACTATATGGTTATCGGGCGTCCGGTGACGCAGTCTGCAAACCCGGCTGAGACGCTTAAGGCTATCAATGCATCGCTGAACAAGGGGGCGTAATGACCGATTCCAACAGCCGTCTGGTCTACTCAACCGATTCCGGGCGGATAGACGAACCGAAAGCCAAAGTGGAGCGTCCAAAGGGAGACGGTATCGTTCGGATTCAGCGTCAAACCAGCGGACGTAAGGGGAAAGGGGTCTGCCTTATCTCCGGCATTGATCTGGATGATGCAGAACTGACTAAGCTGGCTGCCGAGCTGAAAAAGAAATGTGGCTGCGGCGGTGCCGTGAAGGACGGGATTATTGAAATCCAGGGTGATAAACGTGATTTAATAAAATCACTGCTGGAAGCCAAAGGCATGAAAGTTAAACTGGCAGGCGGCTAAAATAAATGAGCCACGGCAAATGCCGTGGCTCGTGTTATATACGTGCGTATGTCAGACCTGAAATGCGTTTAAATATCGCAATATCGAGGAAGGCTTAGATAATAATTATTTGCCAACCTGGTGACCGATAATACCACCGACAGCAGCGCCACCTAATGTACCCAGCGTACTACCATCCGTTAATACTGCACCACCGAGAGCACCGGCACCGGCACCAATCGCGGTGTTACGGTCACGTTTAGACCAGTTAGAGCATGCGCTCAGGGACATTGCTACAGTGATTGCCAGAACAGCGGCGGCTAATTTTTTGCTGGTTAAGGTCATAATACTTTCTCCTGAATTATCGATTCACGGAAAGATGTACACGTTAAGTATAGACGAATCGAATACTTAATTCTTTTCCCCGTGAAAGCTGGTCGCGCAGGCGTTACTTCATCACGCAGGTGATAGTCACTTCCTGTTATATCGCTAACAGTAATTTTACGACTTTAGGGCAGGTTATACAGGTAAAAACTCTTAAAGCAGGGTTAAGAATCATCTCAGAGAAAGAACATGCGCGCCCGAAATTCGGGCGCGGAGGGAAATCAGGCGCTGGTTTCAATAATATTGACGATCAGACCGCTCTCTTCGAGTTTATTGCGATGTGCTTCGCTCAAACGATCATCGGTAATCACACGGCTAAAGCGTGAAGCGGGACCCATCGTGTAAGGATGAACGGCTCCAAATTTAGAGCTGTCGGTGAGCACAATGGCTTCGCACTCTTTTTCCAGTACGGCATTGACCACGTCAGAGCGCATCATATCCCGGCCGGTAAAACCTGTCTCCGGCTGCCAGCCGTCAATCCCGATAAAGGCCTTACTGAAATGAACCTGCTGGACGTACTGACGGGTCAGCGGGCCAACCATGCTTTCGCTTTTTTTCTGATAAATACCGCCGAGCAGAATCACCTCGCAGCGCGTCTCTTTAAGCAGATGCGCGATATAGCTACTGACGGTGATGATGGTAACGTCTTTTTGATCGGCAAGTGTTCGCGCCAGAAGGGCATTACTGCTGCCGTTTTCAATAAAGACGGTCT
Source organism: Enterobacter sp. HK-058-C-ECC (assembly GCF_047531125.1). Taxonomy (NCBI): domain Bacteria; kingdom Pseudomonadati; phylum Pseudomonadota; class Gammaproteobacteria; order Enterobacterales; family Enterobacteriaceae; genus Enterobacter; species Enterobacter sp. HK-058-C-ECC. The sequence goes on along the minus strand of NZ_JBLKCH010000002.1, from coordinate 390,659 downwards.
CACCGTTGTTCACCAGGGAGGCAGCAAATTCCGCCAGTTCACGTTTGAGCGCGTAGTTGTTCATCATGCGCGTCTCAACGTCATCACTGTCCAGCGGGACCGCATAGCCGTGCGCGCGACGCAGGTAGCTCTGTTTTTCCAGCAGATTAAGATCCTGACGGATGGTGACTTCAGAAACGCCAGTGGTTTTCGCGAGATCGACTACGCTTACGCGTCCCTGATCGATGACCATCTGCAAAATGAGTTGTTGTCGGGAATTCATAGCATCCATTTAATAAAGCGAAACGAGGTCGGAAACGGTGGGCGTTAAACTTCCCACGGCGCTTTTGGCTGTCTGTTTTCGGGCGCAGCGTCAGCACCATGCTGAGCAAGAAGTTCAGACTTCAGGATCTCAAGATTACGGATAGCAGAGTGATAATCGCCCGCCACCAGGATATCCAGCACGGTATCAATTCGTTGTGCTACAGCTTGTGCGTCAATCGTAGACATAATCTCACCCCAGGCGCGAAAAGTTAATATTTTCAATGATGCAGAAATTGGGTTCAAAAGAGAAGGGAAAAAATGCAATAACTAAATTACATAAACGGAAGTGATAAAATTATTCCCCCTCATACAGCGGGCTTATTGAGTGGATTAGTCTAAAACTGCGCGCAACGCGCTTTTTTATAGGAGGAAGTAGACTATGACAGTTATCAATCAGCCTACCTGTACACTGTTTACCGATACTGAACGGTTCACCCAGCTGTCAGGGTATTACGAGGCGGAGCGACATACCGTCTGGATGATGTTACGGGCTCAGCCACGGCCTTGCTTTAACCATGCGTTGATAGAGGAGATCATGAATTTTTCATGGCTCGTCCGCCAGTCTGGTTTTGCGGTTGATTTTTGGGTGACCGGATCGCTGGTTCCCGAAATGTATAACGCGGGCGGTGACCTGCAGTTCTTCGTTGAGTGCATTCAGCACGGTCGACGTGAAGCGTTACGGGCCTATGCGCGCGCCTGCGTTGATTGCGTGCATGCGGCCTCGCGGGGATTTGATACGGGGGCCATCTCTCTGGCTATGGTTGAAGGCAGCGCGTTAGGGGGCGGGTTTGAGGCCGCTCTTGCGCACCATTTCGTTCTGGCTCAGCGCGACGCCCGCTTAGGTTTCCCCGAAATTGCCTTTAACCTGTTTCCGGGCATGGGGGGATATTCCCTGGTTGCACGCCGTTCAGGCATGAAGCTGGCAGAGGAGCTCATCTACAAAGGGGAATCCCATACAGCGGAATGGTACGAACAGCACGGCCTGGTGGATCTCCTGTTTGAACCCGGACAAAGCTATGTCTCCACCCGAACCTTCATCGACACGCTACGGCCAAAACTGAATGGCGTGAGGGCGATGCTGCGCGCCCGGACGCGCGTTCTGCAATTGCCGCGCAGTGAACTGATGGACATCACGGAGGACTGGGTAGACGCGGCTTTCTGCCTTGAACCGAAAGATATCGCCTATATGGAGCGTCTGGTGATGCTGCAAAACCGCCATCACGCGGCGGGCTTGCGTAAAGCCAGTTAATGCTGTTTTCGCGCCTGATAGCGTTTTAGCCATCGCTCGAATGCGGCAGCGGGCATCGGCTTAGCAAACAGAAAACCCTGCCGTTCGTTGACGCCGTTCTTGGTCAGAAAGGCGTCTTCTTTTGCATTTTCGACCCCTTCGGCAATCACCTGCAGGTTTAACGCCTGCGCCACCGCAACGATGGCGCGCACAAGTGACTGGGAGATGGACTGCTTGTGAATATCCCTGACAAACGATTGATCGAGTTTTATGGCGTCAATAGGGAAGCGGGCCAGCTGCGAAAGGGAGGAGTAGCCGGTACCAAAATCGTCGAGATGAATTTGCGCCCCCAGTCTGCTGAACTGCTGGATCACGGAGAGCGCCAGCTCTTCGTTCTCGATAAGACAGCTTTCGGTTAATTCGACGTCCACCGGGCAGTATTCAAAGTTAAGATCCTTCAGCGCCTGCTTTAAGTCGCTAAAGATAGTCTGGTCGGCCAGCTGACGCGCAGAGACGTTCACGGCCACGCGCAGGTTTATTCCCTTATCGCGCCATTTTGCCACCTGGCGAACCACATCGAGCATCACCCAGCGGCCCAGCGGCACGATCAACCCCGACTCCTCGGCATAAGAGATAAACTCCAGCGGTGGGATCAAACCGCGTTCGGGTGATTGCCAGCGGACCAGCGCTTCCAGGCTTCTGACCTCGCCGCGCCAGGTGATTTTTGGCTGATAGTGGATCAGGAGCTGATCGTTATCCAGCGCTTTACGCAGGTTGGTATCCAGCCAGAGATACTCAAACACGCGTTGGTTCATCTCGGGCGAGAAGACGCAGAACTTGCCCCGGCCGTTCTCTTTGGCGGTGTACATGGCGGTATCGGCGTTACGAATCACGCTTTCCCGGTCGTTGCCATGCTGTGGGGCGAGGGCGATGCCCAGGGAACAGCCGGTGTAAATTTCAATCAGACCGATTCGGAACGGCTGGCGCAGGCGGGTTAAAATGCGCGACGCCATCGCTTCCAGAGAGCCCTGAGAGGTATTGGTGGCCATGACGATAAACTCATCACCGCCAAGTCGTGCCAGCACCTGTTCCTCATCCAGACAGCTCAAAATGGCGAGCGCGACAGCCTGTAACAGCTGATCGCCAAACATATGTCCGTAAGCGTCGTTGACCTTTTTAAAGTTGTCCAGATCGAGATACACCACACCAACCTGCGTGTCGCCGCGGTGAGTGATGGCGTCAGAAATCAGGTCGTGGATCGCATTGCGGTTTGGCAAGCCGGTGATGGTATCGGTATTGGCCAGCACGCGCAGCCGTTCCTGAGCGCGGCGTTCCTCGGTAATATCGGTACCGGAACAGATAAGGAAAATTTCATTTTTACCGCTGCCGCTGTGAACGAATTTGTTTCTGAACAGAAACAGTCGTTGCCCTTTACGCGTTTTGATCCAGCGCTCGACTTCATAGGAACTGCCGTTGCGGAAGAAACCGGAAATATTGCGCTTTGAGGCTGCCGCTTCGCTGCGGCTCATAAACAGCTTAAACACGTTCTGGCCAATCACTTCCTGCTCTTTCAGGCCGGTATACTCTTCGCTTAGTCGGTTAAAGCGCTGAATATTGCCGTTCTGATCGAGGATAACAATGACGGAGTTAGCCTCTGAAACGACCTGTTCCGCGAAAGAGAGTCCCTGAGCCAGGTCGCGCGCCACGGAGGGGGTATCATGCCAGGCGGAAGCGGTACCGGCCCACTCGTTACGGGTAATTTTCCGCCCAACAAGGTGAACCGGGAGGTCTTCCCCGAATAACGAGAGCGTCATGGAAATGCTGGAGGTAATCACGGTTAAGTGACGGATAAGATCGGCCTGATCGTCGTCCAGCGCAATCACCTGAGTGACATCGGCATTTTCACTGGCGGCAAGGTGCAGAGCATTGCTGTCAGCTGACAAACGCCACCATGGGCTGTGAGTCCCCATGTAGCGAAACAGCAAATTCTGCTCCAGATCGTCCATCATGTTTTCTCCCGCAGCTGTTCATTAGCGCACAAATTATTCATTTGCAGTCGACTTTTCCGTTGAGAAACAGCGGTAAAACCGAAGTGAACTTATTGTTTTTCCCTGATTTCTGATAATAAAACGAGTCAGGTTAAAAAGGATACTGAGCGTATAAAAATTCACGTAACCGAATATAACAACACTCTTTTACTGTAGATAATTATGGCGAATTTGGGCGAAGGGAGACTGAAAATAGTAAGAAAAAATAATGCTTTTGTGGCGGGGGTAAAAAGAAAAATTGTCGGCCCTTCCGGAAAGGAAATGACCGACAATTGAACAGGTTATCAGGCGACAGGACGCGCGATAATACTGCGGGTTTCCATACGGACTTCAGCAATGGTGACGTCAATCACGTCGGTGACTTTGTAAACTGTTTCACCTTTAATTTGCACCGTACCGTTTTCCTGACTACAGACCATTTCATCGCGCACAGCATGCAGGAATGGCGCAGGAATAAACGCGACAGCACCGTTATCGACCAGACGGACGCGCATCCCTCCGCGGCTGATATCGATGATTTCTGCGGCGAAACGGGTATCCGTACCGGCTTTATCCTGCAGGAAGCGTGCGTACAGCCAGTCGCCAACGTCACGTTCCGCCATGCGGTTCAGACGACGGCGATCGGCCATCTGCAGCGTGGTGTCCTCCTGAGGACGGGCAACGGTTTCGCCTTTGATAATCGCTTTCAGCAGACGGTGGTTAACCATATCGCCATACTTACGGATCGGTGACGTCCAGGTCGCGTAGGCTTCGAGGCCGAGACCAAAGTGCGGGCCAGGCTCGGTGCTGATTTCTGCGAAGGACTGGAAGCGACGAATGCGGCTGTCCAGGAAGCCCGATGGCTGCGCGTCCAGTTCGCGGCGAAGCTTGCAGAAGCCCGGCAGCGTGAGCACTTCTTCCGGATCGACGTGCACGTCGTGATTCTTCAGCAGGGCTGCCAGCGCTTCGGTATTCGCTGGATCAAAGCCGGTATGGACGTTGTAAATACCAAAGCCCAGCTTGTCGCGCAGCACGCGTGCGGCACAGATGTTGGCGGAGATCATCGCCTCTTCAACGATGCGGTTCGCAATGCGTCGCGGTTCGGCCACGATATCCAGCACTTCGCCTTTCTCACCCAGAACAAAGCGATAATCCGGGCGATCTTTGAACACCAGCGCATGGGTTTGACGCCACTCGCCGCGGTTCAGACAGATGCGATGCAGCAGACGGATCTGCGCGGCAATGGCGTCTGATTCAGGTTTCCAGCTACCGGTATTTTCCAGCCAGTCGGAGACGTTATCGTAGGCCAGCTTGGCTTTCGACTCGATGGTGGCGGCAAAGAACTCGATATCGTCTTCAATCGCGCCATCCGCAGCAATGGTCATGCGGCAGGCAAGGACCGGACGCACTTCATTCGGACGCAGCGAGCAGAGATCGTCTGACAATTCGCGCGGCAGCATTGGGATGTTGAAGCCCGGCAGGTAGTTCGTGAACGCACGGATTTTCGCCGTTTCGTCAAGCTTGCTGCCTTCAACAATCCAGGCGGTGGGATCGGCAATGGCAACGGTCAGGTGCAGTTTACCGTCGGCACTCTCTTCAGCGTACAGCGCATCGTCCATATCTTCGGTGCTGGCGCTGTCGATGGTGACAAACTCCAGCGCGGTAAGATCGCGACGCGTCAGACCTTCGTCCTGCATCTCGGTTGCCACGCCGTTCGGCGCTTCTTTTTCAAGATTGTGGCGTGCCAGCGTGACCCACCATGGCACGAAATGATCGGCGCCAAAGGTAATGAACTGGGTCAGTTCCGCATAAAAACCGCGATCGCCTTTCAGAGGATGACGGCGCATTTCTGCTACGGCCCAGTCACCTTCTTTAAAATCATGCTCAACACCACGGGCGGCGCGGCAGGGAATGGCATCTTTCAGCAGAGGATGATCCGGCACGATAGAAAGGCGATCGTCTTTTCGCTGCACCTTACCCACAAAACGGGTCAGGAACGGTTCGATCAGTTCTTCCGGTTCGGCGGACTCGCGATCCTTCTCGGTATGAATGACGGCCATGACGCGATCGCCATGCATCACTTTCTTCATCTGCGGTGGCGGAATGAAGTAGCTTTTCTGCGCGTCAACTTCAAGGAAGCCAAAGCCCTTTTCCGTGGCTTTTACGACCCCTTCTGCACGCGGCGTCTGGGAATGCAGTTGCTGTTTAAGCTGCGCTAGCAGCGGGTTGTCCTGAAACATAATGTTCTATTTTCGTAGCCATTGAGCGGCTGACAGTTTTACGCGATTCTCACTGTCTCAGCAAGCGGTCTTTGGGTAATGAGTGTGGTTATTCCTCTTTACCAAACGCCACTTTCAGACGATTGAGCCAGCCATCAAACGCACTTTGGGTAAGCAGCGTGATGGCATATTCGCCCTGGAGTCCTTGATCCGTGAGCGGGGTAAACTGCGCGGCGCTGAAGCGGTCCGGAGAGCGGGTCAGCAGTTCGACCGCTGCCGAAAGTGCGGGGGAGGTCTGCGGGATCTCCGCGCGGCTGTTTAACAGGATTTCTCCGGTCAGGTCGAGCAGCGTCGGCTCATGACAAAGCACCGGCGTCAATGCCTCGAGCGCGGGTTCGGACTGCCAGCGGGACAGGGACTCCAGCTGATGCGCATTCGCGTAGCGCAGCTCGACGACGGGTAAAAGCGGCATCCATGCATCGTGGCTCGCGGGAAGCGTGTGCGGCTGAATATGATGCCCCGGCAACCAGCGAACAGGATGTCCCAACAGCGCCTGAAAAATCGCGACCACGCGCGCCTGAAAACCGATAAAGCCGATAATCTGGTTAATCACCACGATGTCGTACGTGGACAGGCCCACCTCATCAAGCTGGTTTCGGGCTTTATCATCAATGACATCAGGAGAGCTGGCGAGCTGGCGGGCATACTGGGTGATTTGCGCCAGGCGGCGGTTGCTTTCGCGCGAGGAGTCCGGGCCGGGAAGCGGGGCGAGGAGGGCGGCGTAGTGGTTACAGAGCCGCTGAACGCCGCAGGCCTGCGCGACCGTTAACGCGGTACTGAGCCGATCGTAAGCGCTGAGCGTATGCAGTCGGTTCACGGGAATTGAGAGTGGAAACAGCTGGTGGCATAAGGCTCTGGCAGGAGTAAGCCAGCCAGAACAGGCGGCGACAATCTCATCAGGCAGGGCTAAATCGAGCAAAAAACGATCGTCGACGTTAGCGGCTTCGGGCACCAGGGGCAGAACATCCGTCTGCGCGTGGTTTGACTGGGTTTCATGATACCAGTGGCCTTTGCCGGAAAAACGGCGTTGTTCCATGTGCGTTCCTTGATCTCAAAATGGCGATCAATATCCTGGCGTAAGGCAGATAAAGGGAAAAATATTGTTAGGTGATAACAAATAGCAGAACGGAATAACGAAGGGGTGACGCGGGGGGAAATACTCTCTTCCCGGGCGGGAAGAGAGTCACAGCTTATTTAATTTCCAGCTCGTTCATTGCAGCGATGTTGAAGCCGCCGTCAACGTGAACCACTTCGCCGGAGATACCTGCGGAAAGGTCAGAGCACAGGAATGCTGCAGAGTTACCCACATCTTCAATGGTAACGGTACGACGAATCGGGGTAACCGCTTCGCAGTGTGCCAGCATTTTACGGAAATCTTTAATACCGGAAGCGGCCAGGGTGCGGATAGGACCCGCAGAGATGGCGTTAACACGCACGCCTTCAGGACCCATTGCGTTCGCCATGTAGCGTACGTTGGCTTCCAGAGACGCTTTAGCCAGACCCATAACGTTGTAGTTAGGGATAGCACGTTCAGCGCCCAGGTAGGACAGGGTCAGCAGGGCTGCGCCCGGGTTCAGCATCGCGCGGCAGGATTTCGCCATCGCAACGAAGCTGTAGGAGCTGATGTCGTGCGCGATTTTGAAGCCATCACGGGTTACCGCGTTCACGTAGTCGCCGTCCAGCTGGTCGCCAGGAGCGAAGCCGATGGAGTGAACGAAACCGTCGAATTTCGGCCATGCTTTTGCCAGTTCAGCAAACATGCCGTCGATGCTTTCGTCTTGTGCAACGTCACATTCCAGAACAATGCTGGAACCCAGCTGCGCGGCAAACTCTTCAACACGGCCTTTCAGCTTGTCGTTCTGGTAGGTGAACGCCAGCTCAGCGCCTTCGCGATGCATTGCCTGTGCGATGCCGTATGCGATGGACAGTTTGCTGGCAACGCCAGTCACCAGAATGCGCTTACCGGAAAGAAAACCCATAGCTTTAATCCTTATATTCATTGCTTATTTTGCCTTGTAATTCATAGCGTTACAGGCAGTATTTCAAAATCATTCGAAATTAGCTCGAAATTATAGCCCACTCACAGCCCCTTGTGTCACGATATTTCTCGCACTTCTCCGAAGTCGCATGTCCCGAAGATTGCGTCGCGGACACGCGGGGGCGCGAAATTTCAGCATTCGTCCAGTATATCACCCGGCAACAGCTTCGCCTCATCCAACCAGCGAGGAGGCGCGATCCCGCAAGGGTGTTCACGCTTTCCTGATGTTGCCGATGAAGCGCGCAATAACGACAAAGAAAACCGGTACGAAGAAGATCGCGAGAAGCGTACCGCTAATCATGCCGCCAAATACGCCGGTACCGATGGCATGCTGCGTACTGTCGCTTGCACCACTGGCCAGCATCAGAGGAACAACCCCTAAGGTAAAGGCTAACGATGTCATCAGTATGGGGCGCAGGCGCTGACTGGCGGCATGAATGGTCGCCGCCAGCAGGGGTTGCCCTTCGCGATGCAGCTGTCTGGCAAACTCCACAATCAGAATGGCGTTCTTGGCCGACAGGCCGATGAGCGTAATCAGACCGACCTTAAAGAACACGTCATTGGTCATACCGGCAACAAACACCGCTATCACCGCGCCGATAAGGCCCAGTGGAACAACCAGCATGACCGCAAAAGGAATAGACCAACTCTCATACAGGGCGGCGAGCACCATAAACACAACCAGTATCGACAGGGCGATCAGGCCCGGAAGCTGCGATTCCGATTTTTTCTCCTGCAACGAACTCCCGGCCCACTCACCCGCCATGCCCTGAGGCAGGCTCCTGGACAAACCCTCCATGATCTTCATTGCGGTGCCGCTGGATACGCCTGACGCCGCACTTCCGGTAATCCGTATAGCAGAATAACCCTGGTATCGCGTCAACTGCTGCGGCGCAACCTTCCAGGAGATCGTCGCAAACGTTGATACCGGCACCATCTCACCCATCCGGTTTTTCACTGATAGTTTCAGTATCTGTTCAGGCTGCATTCGGTAGGGGGCGTCGGCCTGCATAATCACCTGTTGAACGCGGCCGTTATTCGTATAGTCGTTGACGTAATTTGAGCCCAGGGTGACGGAGAGCGTCTGGTTGATTTCATCGAATGAGACGCCCATCGCTTCCGCCTTTTCCCGGTCAACCAGAAGCGCAAGGCTGGTTCCTTCCGGCAGACCGTCTATATAGACATCACTGAGTTCAGGGCGTTGATTAGCCTGCAGAACCAGCGCGTCGGCGGCCCTCTTTAGAGCTTCATAGCCTGCTCCCGCTCTGTCCTGAACGTACCAGGTGAAGCCCGAGGAGGTGCCCATATCCGAAATGGCCGGCGGGAGCAGGCTCATTGTGACGGCATCAGTGACGTTCGTCATGCTGTCCTGTATGTGGTCGGCTTCATCCTGAGCCGTCGAGCCCTGCCGATTTTTCCAGTCCTTCAGCGTGGTGAAGGCCATGGCCGAATTCGGTCCTGAACCTGAAAAGCCAAACCCCAGGATCATAATGTTGCTTTCAATGTCCGGCCGGGCCGCAATTTCCGCTTCAAATTTTTTAACCACGTTGAGGGTGCGTTGCATCGTGGCATCAGAAGGCAGCTGGATAGAGGACATAAAGTAGCCCTGATCTTCATCCGGCAGAAAGGACGACGGTAGCGAAGACAATCCAACAAACAGCGCCGTGCAAAGCGCAACGTACAGGAGCAGCATACGCCCGGTTCGCTTCAGAACGGCACCCAGCCCGGCTTCGTAACAGATGGTGAGCAAACGGAAGCGCGCGTTAAACCTGGCCGCGAACCTTCCACTTCCGCTCTTTCCTGCCTTGTGCGGCTTGAGTAACGTGGCGCACAGGGCAGGCGTTAGTGTCAGGGCTAGAAACGCGGATAGCAGTATGGAGACCGCCATAGAAATACAAAATTGTCGATAGATAATCCCGACCGAACCCTCAGCAAACCCCATGGGGATAAAGACGGCAGTTAGCACCAGCGTGATCCCGATAATCGCCGGGGTGATCTCCTGCATGGCCTGCCGTGTAGCGTCTTGTGGGGAGAGGCATTTTTCCGCCATCAGTCGTTCGACGTTCTCCACAACCACAATGGCATCATCAACGATAATCCCTATCGCCAGCACCATGCCGAACATCGTCAGAATATTGATGGAGTATCCGCTCAATAACATCACCGTGAAGGTGCCAAGAAGTGCGACGGGAGCAACAATCGCCGGGATAAGCGTGCAGCGTATCTTATGCAGAAACAGAAGCATCACCAGGAAGACCAGGACCATCGCTTCTACAAAGGTCTGAACCACCTTCAGGATAGACAGCTTCACAAACGGCGCGGTATCGAAGGGAACCGTAAACGCCATTCCTTCCGGTAATACCTGGGAAAGCTCGTCGATGCGCGCGCGTACGCCTGAAGCCGTACTCATTGCGTTGGCACCCGGCGAGAGCTGGATTGCCGCAGCCGTTGCGGGCACGCCATTTTCGCGGATACCGAAAGCGTAACTTTGCAGGCCGGACTCAACGCGCGCGACGTCGGACAGTTTCAGCCTCGCGCCCGATGCATCTGATTTCAGGGTAATGTTTCTGAACGCCTCTACCGAAGTGAGTTGCCCCTTCACGGTGATGGGATATGTTACGCCTTGTCCCGCAGATGCTGGCTCATCTCCCGTTTTGCCGGGCGAAACCAGGGCATTTTGCTGGCCAACAGCAGTAAGCACATCGCTCACCGAAAGGCCGTAGCTGTGGAGCTTCATCGGATCCAGCCAGATACGCAGCGCTTTTTCGCCGCCAAACAGCTGAACTTTCCCTACGCCGGGCACGCGACGAAGCTCGTCACTGACGTTTCGGGCAAAATAATCGCTTAAGTCGGCTTCTTCGAATTGACCGCTGGTGGACTTCAGCCCCACCATCATTAAAAATCCAGAATTAGCGGCCTCGACGTTAATGCCGTTTTGTCTTACCGCCTGAGGAAGACGAGGCTCGACGATCTTTATCTGGTTCTGCAGATCCATCTGTGCCAGCTTGATATCCGTACCGGGTTTAAACGTGACGGTAATCGATGCCGAACCGGTTGTGTCGCTGGATGATTCGAAGTAGAGCAAATTATCTACGCCAGAGATTTCGCGTTCGATTAACGATATCACCGACGTATTCATGATATCGGGGCTGGCCCCCGGGTAACTGACGGAAATAATGATGCCTGGCGGAGCCACCGCCGGATACTGCGCAACCGGCAAACGAGGAATAGACAGGAGACCCGTCAGGACGATAAACAGCGCCACAACCCAGGCGAAAATGGGACGTTCGATAAAAAAATGAGGCATTGGGTTATTTTTGTGCAAAAGAGTGAGGCAGAGACTCTACCGCGCACCTGTTTAGCGGAAGTGGGCGGTTTATGGAGGCCGTGTGGAGCAAGGGCTCAGATCATTCTCATAATGAGGTACAGCGGTGCTCCACCAAAAAAAATGATCAAATAACATTCATAGTAAAAGATCAGATCCTCAATATCGGGCATCGCGTTTAACAGCACGGTGAACGTAATAATGAGATAAACAAAAATCACCATCAGCCAGAAGGCGATGATAAGTAGCTCAATGAACGCGCCGGCTTTATTTTGTATGACCAGAAAAACCACTGACAATGCGATGCAGCCATAGATAAGGGGTGAGGAGAGCAGCGTCGAGGCGACTTTCTCATCCATTCTGTGTACCAGCACCAGCCAGGTATAAAGTAATCCCCACGACAGCAGCAGAAACAGGGAATATATACCCAGTTTTTTAGGAGACAAATATTTAGAAAGTTCCATGTTCATTATTTCAGCCAACTTCATAAAATCTTTAAGAAACAGTGGTAATTTGCAGCGCGCAATGCACAACGCGTTATGCCTCATTAGCGATTTTGAACGGACATTGTCGAGTCTTTATTGACTGAATGTGTAGGCTGTGTGGAGAAATAACCGGGCATTTAAATCAACCGGGAAATTTTCGTGACTACGGCACTTTTTCCCGGAGGCTGTGTCTTATTGTGCTCAAGATATCTGATAGCGTGCTTAAAGGGATTTCACCCGCGGAGATAATATGAACAAAAATACGCTGATCCTTGTTGTTGAAGATGAAGACGAAATCGCCGATATACTGATGAGCTACTTAGAGCGTTCGGGAATGAAAACGCTCAGGGCCAGGCAGGGCGAGCAGGCGATAACGCTCAATCGCCTCCATAAACCGGATCTCATCTTGCTGGACATTCACCTGCCCGTGTGTGACGGCTGGAGCGTGCTTACCACGCTTCGCCATGAAAGTGCTGTCCCCGTCATTATGGTTTCCGCTCTCGATCAGGACGTCGATAAACTTATGGGTCTGAGGCTCGGCGCGGATGATTACGTCATCAAACCCTTCAATCCTTCGGAAGTTGTCGCACGGGTTGAGGCGGTGCTGCGTAGAACAAAGCCTGCGCTTCAGCAGGCGGGGGCCCTGCCGCTCAGAACGCCATTCATTACGGTCTATCCGGATGATTTCTACGTGGAGGTTACTGCGGGGCCCGAGGTTATCTCCCCGGTCTTAACGACGACCGAATTTAAATTGCTTTCTTATCTGGTGCGGTATCCGCGCAAGGTCTGTTCCCGTGAAGAGTTGCTCAACGCGTGTTTGCCGGAAGGCGATACGCTCGACAGAACCGTCGACAGCCATATGAGCAAGCTGCGAAAAAAACTGGAGCTGGCCGGTCTTTATGGCGTTCCCGAGAGCATCAGGGGCATGGGTTACCGGCTTGGGGAAAAGAAATGAATAAAGAGTCTGTCCTGAGTTGTCAGATCTTAACGTATATGCTGTTGCTGACGTTTACGATAATTGCCATCGCCATACTGGGCTCCTGGTTTTTTTACTCCTTTATTCTGGATCATCTTCCCGGCGGCCCTGCTGCGGGCGATGACGAGCAGATGACGATGTGGGACTGGGTATGGATTGGGACCGCGACAACGATCAGCCTGATCATTGCCGTATTCTTTACGGTCAAACTTTCATCGCGAATACTCACCCCGCTAAACGCGGTCGCGTCCAGCCTGAAAAAAATTTCTCAGGGCGATCTGGACGCCAGGGCATTCTGTGCCAGTTCCCGGCTGGGAGAGATCAATCACCTGGTTACGGATTTCAATGAAATGGCAGAAAAGCTGCAAACGCTGGATATCCAGCGGAAATCCTGGAATGCTGCGATTGCACATGAACTCAGAACCCCGGTCACCATTTTACGCGGAAGGCTTCAGGGGCTGGTTGACGGGGTGTTTACCCCGGACCCGGTGCTGTTTAGTAACCTCCTCAAACAGACGGAAGGATTAACCCGTCTGATTGAAGATCTCCGGGTTATCAGTTCGGATGGCGGGGCAGGATACACGTTATACCAGGCCAGAACGGATCTGAAAGGGACAATACAGGACGCGCTCGATACCTTCATGCCCGAGTTCAACCGTAAGGCATTTACCGTCCATACTGAACTGAGGGAGCAGCAGTGCGTATTCGATCCCTTACGCATCAATCAGTGTCTGACCGTTTTATTTGACAATGCCTTACACTATTCCACTTCGCGCAAGCTCACGGTAAAAAATGGTGTTTCGGATAAAGGCAATTTTATCCTGATTCAGGATGGGGGACCGGGTATTCCCAGGGAGTTTCATGACTTCCTGTTTCAGCCCTTTCAGCGCGATAACGGCGCCAGACAGTTGAACCCGGAAGGCTGTGGTTTGGGCTTGTCGGTGGTAAAAGCCATCATGCTGGCGCATGGTGGCGATGTTACCTATACCTTATCAACGCAAAACCACTCGATATTTAAACTCACCTGGCCCGACTCGTGAGCGTCAGCGGCAGGTCAAAAGTGCCTGCCGGCGGTAAATGCCATATTTTTCCTAGCTTAGCATCCCATTCCTGCGGGGTAATCGACAGTTTGCCGCGTCTCGGGCTTAAGGTTATTTCACTGAAATAGATTTCATCTTTTTTTAGCATGAGGTCAACGCGGCAGTAGTCAATGCCATCCGCCAGCTCCTGGGATGCCAGCAACGCTTGTCGGAACAATGCCGGCTCGCCTGGCGCCAGCGGTGTATTCGGATATTCCATCTGAAAGGGTTGTAAGTTCCAGTACCTGTCGTAAACGTTGATGAAACCTTTGCCGCTGTCATCCGTAAAATCCGCTTCAACATAGTGGGCAACGCCATGAAAACAATGGATCCTCAGCATTTCGGGGGCTGTGTTCCTGTCTGCATCATCAAAGAGATCGACAAACGGTTCGCAAAGTATTTTTGGCGTAATGTTTTTATACTGCCATTCGCGCGTGGTGTAGTACATATTTTTCTTTAACGCGAGACTGAGTTTTTTACACGCTTCCCTGACGTTAAATTGCGCTTTGTTCGTACATATTATTGTGCTGCCACTGTCATGGTTGCACTTAAGGACGAATTTTTCAGGGAGCGTCGAAAAATCAATCTGGGACACCTTACTGTACACGCCAAGTAATGGCACCGTTTTGACTCGTGTTGTTCTGGAGATTACGTATTCCCGAACGGCGAGTTTATCGGCAAGCAGGGTATAGACGTTATTGTGGTCATAAACCAGACGATGACATATTTTTTCACTCAACGTCGTGGGGGATTTAATGTCAGGGTGCTTCCCCGATTTTTTCTTGAGCCTCACAGTATGAAAGTACAGGTCTGTCATTAAAAATGAACGACATTTTCTGATGAGATACTCGGTATATTTGAGAATGTAAGTGGCGTTGTTCATTTCTTCTCCTCCGTAATGTCCGGATATTCTGGAGAAGAACTGTTGATGTATTTTGCTGAGAATATGGAGCCGCTGTGGAGATGAAAAAGTTAAGGATTAAACAGCGTATTAAGGCTATTTAATCCTTATTAAGCGGCGCAACGTTTGTTTACCGGTCTTTGCGCCACGCATCGGCTGTCAGTGCTTCACCGAAATGACCGGCTATCAGCCGTTTTGTCAGCTCGTGAAGCGGGGAGGCCATCACATCCGCCGTGCTGCCGCGCTCGACCACTTCACCCTGGTGCATAACCATCACCTGATCGCTGATGTGTTTCATCATCCCCAGATGCTGGGTGACGTAGATATACGAGATGCCCTGTTTTTCCTGCAGCTCCAGCATCAGGTTTATCAGCTGCGAACGCATCGACATATCCAGCGAGGCAAGCGCTTCGTCAGCAATGATCACTTTCGGGCGCAAAATCAACGCACGCGCCAGACCCAGACGCTGTTTCTGGCCGGGGGCCAGCATGTGTGGGTAGTAGCTTTCGTGATCCGGTAACAGCCCAACCATGCGCAGGGTTTCGAAGATACGCTTACGGCGCGCCTCGGGTTCCAGGTCGGTGTTCAGACGCAGCGGAAAATCGAGGATCTGCGAAATGCGCTGGCGAGGATTGAGCGAGGTCGATGGATCCTGGAAGATCATGCGGATGCGCTGGCTGCGGAAAGAGTAATCCCCGAACGTCAGAGGGTGATCGTCAATCAATACTTCGCCAGCCGTGGGTTCAACCATGCCGGCAAGCATTTTCGCCAGGGTCGATTTCCCGGAACCGTTCTCGCCGATGATCGCCAGGGTCTGTTTTTCACGCAGGGTAAAGCTGAGCGGTTTTACCGCGTCGACAGTTTGACGATGAAACAGCCCCGTGCGGTAGCGAAAGGTCTTACTCAGGTTGCGGACTTCAAGCAAGGTTTCGACCATTTCACTCTCTCTCCATGTTCAGCGGGAAATGACAGGCGTAAAGATGATTTTTGGCCCCGGTCAGGCGTGGCGTCTCGATACATTTACGCTGAGCATACGGACAACGCGGCCCCAGACGACAGCCTATCGGCAACGATTCCAGCAGCGGAATAGCCCCGGGCAGGGTATTCAGGCGGCTCTTATGCGGCATGGCGCTGCCAAAATCGGGAATAGCGCGGATTAGCGCCTGCGTATACGGGTGGTGCGGTGCGGTGATCAGGTCTTCACTCGGCGCGGTTTCGACCGTTTGTCCGCAATACATCACGTCAATTTTATCCGCCCATTTGCTGAGCATTTGCAGGTCATGGCTGATCAGCAAAATGGTGGTGTTGTTGTTCTGGTTGAGACGCGACAGCAGGCGGAAGATTTGCGCCTGCGTGGTGGGTTCCATCGCGTTCGTCGGTTCATCCGCAATCAGCAAACGCGGCTGATTAGCCAGCGCGATGGCAATCATCACTTTCTGACATTCACCGTCGGTCAGCTCGTACGGGAAGCTGCGCATCGCATCTTTGTGATCTTTGATCCCGACGCGGTGTAAAAGCTCAATGGCGCGACGCTTGCGCCAGCCAACGCGCTGCCACCAGCGACCTTTATAGGTCCAGCCGGGGATGTTCTGCATCAGCTGTTTGCCCACGCGTTCGGACGGGTCGAGACAGGACTGCGGCTCCTGGAAAATCATCGAGACGTTATGACCGACCAGCTTACGCCGCTCGCGGGGAGAGAGGCGCAGCAGGTCGATATCATCAAACCGCATACGGTCGGCGGTCACGCGCCAGTTATCTTTCGCCACGCCGCAGATGGCTTTGGCGATCAGGCTTTTGCCTGAGCCGGATTCCCCCACCAGCCCGCGGATTTCACCTTCCGCGAGGGTGATACTGATGCGATCGACGGCTTTAACCCAACCTTCACCGGTTTTGAATTCAATGGTGAGGTTGCGAATATCAAGAAGCGGCATTATTGCACCCCCGCGTTAATTGCACGGCGAATACCGTCGCCCAGCAGGTTGATTAGCAGCACGCTCACCATAATGGCCGCACCCGGCAGCATAACCGTCCACGGCGCCACGTAAATTAACTCCAGCGCGTCACCGAGCATCGCACCCCATTCAGGCGACGGCAGCTGCGCGCCGAGGTCGAGGAAGCCGAGCGCCGCGATGTCCAGAATCGCCATCGACAGGGCGCGGGTGATCTCGGTGACCAGCCCGGACGCGATGTTAGGCAGCACGGCAAACCACAGAATGTTGAAGGTTGTCGCGCCGTCCAGACGCGCAGCGACGACATACTCTTTTTCCAGCTCGTCATGCACCATGCTGTAAACCGAGCGCACGATGCGGGGCAGGATAGCCAGCCAGACGGCGAACATGGCATGCGACAGGTGCGGACCGGCAAAGGCAACCACAATGATCGCCAGCAGCAGAGACGGAATCGACAGCAACGTATCCAGAATGTGGTTAAGCACCGCCGAGCGCAGGCCATGCGTGGATCCCGCAAAAATACCCAGCGCCAGCCCGCAGATCGTGGCCGCGAGCGTCACCACAAACGCGCCGCCCACCGTCGGGGCCGCACCGCTCAGCAGGCGGCTCAACACGTCACGTCCGAGGTCGTCCGTTCCCAGGAAGAAGGAGACTTCCCCGTAGCGGGACCAGGACGGCGGCAGCAGCTGATAGCCAAGGAATTGCTGGTCAATGCCGTACGGCGCAAACCAGGAGCCAAAGACGCACAGCAACACCAGACCGGCACAGCCATAAAGGCCGATCATTGCCGTGGTATCGCCATAGAATTTACGCCACACGGTACGCAGCACACCGGGTGTGCGCTTTTCACTGTATACGCTATCGTAAGGCATACCATTCCTTATGCTTCAATGGGTTGGCCATGGCACCCAGAATATCGGACAACACGTTGACAATAATCACCAGCGAACCAATCACCATCACGCCTGCGGAAATCGCGGCGTAGTCCTGCTGGCGGATAGCGTTAATCAGCCACCGCCCCAGGCCAGGCCAGCTAAAGACCATCTCGGTGATCATGGCCAGCGTGAGCATGGTGGAAAACTGTAATCCCAGACGCGGAATAACCGGCGGCAGCGCGTTATGCAGGACGTTGCGGCGCAGGATGGTCAGGCGCGACAGTCCGCGCGTGGCGGCGGCTTTGACATAGTTCTGGTCAAACACCTCGATGGTGCTCAGGCGCATCAGGCGGATCACTTCGGTTGTTGGCGCAACCGCCAGCGTCAGCACCGGCAATACCATATGGCGCAGGGCGCTGACGATCATCTCGTGACGCCACACCGAATCAGACAGCCACGCATCGATGATGGCAAAGCCCGTCACCGATTTAACCGTGTAGAGCAGGTCAAAACGGCCAGAAACCGGTAGCCAGCCCATTGTCAGCGAGAAGAAAAGCGTCAGCAGTAGCGCCAGCCAGAAAACCGGGATGGAGAAGCCGAGCAGGGCGAGGGCGCTGATAAACTTATCCTGCCATTTGTTGCGATATATTCCGGCCAGCATGCCCACGGGGATCCCGACCATCAGGGCAAAACCGAAGGCCAGAATGCACAGTTCCATCGTGGCCGGGAAAACCTCTTTCAACTGATCGGAAATAAGCTGCCCGTTAATGCTGGATACGCCGAAATCCCAGTGCAGCAGTCCGTTAAACCAGAAGAGCCAGGCATCCCACAGCGACGATCCCTGGAGCGGGGCGTGGGGCGTGAAATAGCTCAGACTAAAGCCGACAAAGTTCAGGAAAAAGAGCGTCACCAGCAGCAAAAGGAGCCGACGCAAGGTAAAAATAATCATGGTTTTTTCACCTCTTGTTCTTTTTCACGCGACACGCCGGCGAACGAGGCGTTGCCAAACGGGCTCAGCACCAGGCCTTTAATATCATAGCGATACGCCTGAAGGCGCAGGGAAGAGGCCAGCGGCAGCACCGGCAGTTCCTGAGCAAGGATCTTCTGCGCTTCATCATAGGCGTCGATGCGCGAGGCCAGCTGTTGGGAAGCCAGCGCTTTTTGCAGCACGGCGTCAAACTCCCGGTTACACCAGTGGGCGTAATTGGTCTGTGAGTTGATCGCCGCACAGCTCAGCAGCGGCCGGAAGAAGCTGTCCGGGTCGTTGCTGTCGGTGGCCCAACCGGTGAGGGTTAAATCATGATTCATATCCATCAGGCGCGCCTCCTGGAAACGGCCCTCTACCGGTACGATGATCACTTTAACGCCTACCTGCGCCATATCCGCCTGCAGCAGTTCGGCGGTCTTGAGTGGGCTGGGGTTCCACGCCTGGGAGCTGGTGGGCACCCAAAGCTGCAGCGTGAGGTTTTCTGCCCCCAGTGCTTTCAGCTGTTCACGCGCTTTTGCTGGATTGTATTCCGTAATTTTAGCCTCACCGTCGTAGGCCCACGAGGCGCGCGGTAAAATTGAGGCGGCGGTTTCCGCCGTGCCGTAATAGATCGACTGCATCAGACGCTGGTTGTTAATGGCCAGCGCCAGAGCGTGTCGAACGGCAGGGTTATTCAACGGTGGCTTATCCGTGTTAAAGGCCAGATACGCGATATTCATCCCCGGGCGTAGCGTCAGACGCAGACGCGGATCGTCGCGCAAAATCGTGAGCTGGCTGGCTGCGGGCCAGGCAAGCACGTCACATTCCCCGGTGAGCAGTTTCGAGAGCCGCCCCGTTCCGCCAGAGCCGAGATCCACCACCACCTGCGGCATCAGCGGCGTACCGCGCCAGAAGTGTTCATGGCGCTGCAGACGAATATATTGACCGGCGCGATATTCGGCCAGCTGGAACGGACCGGTGCCAACCGGCTGGCGATCGAGCAGTTCCTGACGATCTTTTTTCGTCAGCTGAGCCGCGTATTCGGCCGACATAACGGATGCATAGTGGGTTGCCAGGTGCCAGAGGAAGGAGGCATCCGGGCGCGTCAGCGTGAATTCAACCGTGCGGTTGTCGAGCTTACGTACGCTTTTCACGGTGTCGGCAAACTGCAGGCTGTCGAAATAGGGGAAATTGCTGCCGTTAACGTTATGCCACGGATGGTTGCGGTTGAAGATACGCTGGAAGGTGAAGACCACGTCATCCGCGTTCAGCTTGCGCGAGGGGGTAAACCACGGCGTACGCTGAAACGCGACATCATCGCGCAGGTGAAAACGGTAGGTGGCGCCGTTATCCAGTACTTCCCAGCTTTCCGCAAGCTCGGGCACGAGACGGTAGGTGTACGGGTCAACATCCAGCAGACGATCGTAAAGCTGCGCGGCAAGGGTATCCACAATCAGGCCGCTGCCGGCTTTTTGCGGGTTAAAGGTATCCACCTGGCCGCTTACGCAATAGACGAAGCCGCTGTCACGAATGTCAGGCTGCGGCGTTTGCCCGGGCGCGGCAAAGGCCTGGCTGCTAAACAGACCAAGTGCAAAAAAGGACGATAAAACCAGACGCATAATTTTTAAGGTTTTTAGGTTCGATCTGCAAAGTGTATCGCACTTACGCCTGCTTCGTAAAAATGTCTATGGTAAGTGCTGATATTGTCAGCGCATTTGATGCTTTTTGAGCAATGCCCTTAACTGATGGTAGGTCAGACCCAGCAGTTCAGCCGCCCGTTTCTGGTTGTATTTCGCCATCTTCAGGCTTTGCTCCAGCAACTGTTTCTCCTGGTCGTGCTGGAACTGGCGTAGATCAAGGGGAAGAGCAGGGGCGTCGCCTGGAGATGCTGGTGCGGGCAAGGGCGGCACGCCGCGCTGGAAAGGATCGATAATGATGTTGTCCAGCTCCGTCTCGCTGCTGCCGTGGCGATAGACGGAACGCTCCACGACGTTTTTCAGCTCGCGGATATTGCCCGGCCAGTGGTACGCGAGCAGCGTCTCCCGTGCATAATCGCTGAAGCCGGGGAACAGCGGCAGTCCGAGCTCGCGGCACATCTGAATCGCAAACTGGTCTGCCAGCAGCATAATGTCGCTTCTTCGCTCGCGCAGCGGAGGAAGCTGCACGACGTCAAAGGCCAGGCGGTCGAGCAGGTCGGCACGGAATTTTTCCTCTGCCACCCTCTCCGGCAGGTTGGCGTTAGTGGCGCACACCAGGCGCACGTTCACCTGCAGCGGCTGACTACCGCCGACGCGCTCCAGTTCGCCGTATTCAATCACGCGTAGCAGTTTCTCCTGCACCAGCATGGGCGCGGTGGCCAGCTCATCAAGAAACAGCGTTCCGCCGTCGGCGCGCTCAAAGCGTCCGGGATGGCGTTTCTGGGCGCCGGTAAACGCGCCCGCCTCATGGCCGAAGAGCTCGGTGTCGAGCAGGTTTTCATTCAGCGCCGCGCAGTTAAGGGAAATGAAGGGGCCGTCCCAGCGCCCGGATAAATAGTGCAGACGGTTGGCGATGAGTTCCTTACCCGTACCGCGCTCGCCGATAATCAGCACCGGTTTATTGAGCGGCGCCAGGCGAGAAACCTGTTCCAGCACTTCCAGAAAGCTGTTTGCTTCGCCGAGTAAATTGTCTTTGTATCCAGGCATGATGAAATTAACCACTCCTTAGCGATATTCACCAAGCAAGAATAGTTCTTCACTGCATGAAAATCAACCATGGCCTGTTAAATCAATAAGATAAAAAGTTGGCATGAGATTTGTATTATCTGTACAGCAGGGCATCGCCCGATAACATAACTATGAGGAGTCAATTATGGGTATTTTTTCTCGTTTTGCCGACATCGTGAACGCCAACATCAACTCACTGCTGGAGAAAGCGGAAGATCCGCAGAAGCTGGTGCGTCTGATGATTCAGGAAATGGAAGACACGCTGGTTGAAGTCCGCTCTACCTCCGCCCGCGCGCTGGCGGAGAAAAAACAGCTTACGCGTCGTATTGAACAGGCCACCGCTCAGCTGAACGAATGGCAGGAAAAAGCAGAGCTCGCGCTGCGCAAAGACAAAGAGGATCTGGCCCGTGCGGCGCTGATCGAAAAACAGAAGCTGGCAGACATGGTCGCGACGCTCGAGCATGAAGTGACGCTGGTGGATGACACGCTCACCCGCATGAAAAAAGAGATTGGCGAGCTGGAAAACAAGCTGAGCGAAACCCGCGCGCGTCAGCAGGCGCTGACCCTGCGTCATCAGGCGGCAAGCTCTTCCCGTGACGTGCGTCGCCAGCTCGACAGCGGTAAGCTGGATGAAGCGATGGCCCGTTTTGAGTCCTTTGAGCGTCGTATCGACCAGATGGAAGCGGAAGCCGAAAGTCACGGTATCGGTAAGCAGAAGTCGCTGGATCAGCAGTTTGCTGACCTCAAGGCCGATGATGAAATCAGCGAGCAGCTGGCGGCACTGAAAGCCAAAATGAAGCAAGATAACCAATAATAATTCGTGCGGCACCTGAACGTGCCGCATCGTAAGACAAGGAGTACACATGAGCGCGCTTTTTCTGGCTATTCCCCTGACTATTTTCGTGCTGTTCGTTTTGCCGATTTGGCTATGGCTGCACTACAGCAACCGTTCCTCACGGGGCGAGCTCTCCCAGAGTGAACAACAGCGTCTGGTACAGCTCTCCGATGAGGCGAACAAAATGCGTGAACGCATTCAGGCGCTGGAAGCCATCCTGGATGCTGAACATCCAAACTGGAGGGACCGTTAATGTCTGGACTGAATCTGAACAAAAAGCTGTGGCGAATTCCACAGCAGGGCATGGTACGCGGCGTCTGTGCCGGGCTGGCTCATTATCTTGACGTCCCGGTTAAGCTGGTACGCGTGGTGACGGTGCTGTCGATCTTCTTTGGTCTGGCATTTATTACCCTGGTCGCGTACATCGTGCTGTCGTTTGTTCTTGACCCGATGCCGGAAGGAGAACTGGCGGCGGAAGGCGCCCCCACCAGCAGCGATCTCCTTAATGCTGTTGATGAACAACTCGCTGCCGGGGAGAAGCGGTTACGGGAAATGGAACGCTATGTCACGTCGGATACTTTTACGCTGAGAAGTCGTTTTCGTCAGCTTTAAGAGAGAGAAGAGATGAAACAACACTGGCAACAGGCCGGTCAGAAGGTTAAACCCGGCCTCAAAATCGCAGGTAAACTGGTCCTGCTGACCGCGTTACGTTTCGGCCCGGCAGGCGTGGCGGGGTGGGCGATAAAATCCGTTGCCCGCAAGCCGGTCAGAATGGTTCTGGCCGTGGCGCTCGAACCGCTGTTGCAAAAAGTGGCAAAACGGCTGTCGCGCCGCTACTTGTCCCAGTAATTCCCTCACGCGTTAGCCCTTACTCTTCCAGGAGAGGGGCTGGCGATGATTAACCGCACTTCCTCGTTAACCCTGCTTTCTTTGCGGCAGCTCACAATATTGTGCTGAGCTGCTTTGCAATCGTGTTTTTCTCCTGCCCGGTCCGTTGACAGATATTTTTCATGGGAGTAGATTGCCACCCCGTGGGACCGCTACCATGGAAAATCAAGTGAACGAAAAAATTAAAGCACTCATTAATCTTGTTTATGGAAAAACGTTTTCTGAAGCACATCTTCATGTGCTGCTGGAAAATATTGAAAAGGCCGCCTCTGTTATTACAGAAAAGCGTAAAATGGGCTGGGATGAAAAAGATGTCGTTCTGATAACCTATGCCGACCAGTTTTCAGCGAAAGGGGAGAAAGCACTCCCTGTTTTTACACGTTTTTATAACAAATGGCTTTCGCGTTCTTTTTCTCATGTCCATCTTTTGCCTTTTTATCCGTGGTCCTCGGACGACGGCTTTTCTGTCATTGATTATCATGAAGTTGCGCCTGAAACCGGAACATGGCGAGATGTTGCTGAATTAAAACAGTCAGCTAGCCTGATGTTTGATTTCGTCTGCAATCATATGTCGGCCAAAAGTGCCTGGTTTGCTAATTACCTGAAGCAAATGCCAGGGTATGATGATTTCTTTATTTCTGTCGATCCTGAAACAGATTTATCCGCGGTGACGCGTCCGCGTGCCTTACCGCTTCTTACCCCTTTCACGCTTCATGATGGCAGCGTACGACACCTGTGGACCACCTTTAGTGAGGACCAGGTTGATCTCAACTTCGCCTCTCCGCAGGTGCTGATTGCGATGGTCGACGTGCTGCTGCATTACCTTATTGAAGGGGCGCGATATATTCGACTGGATGCCGTTGGGTTCATGTGGAAAATACCGGGAACGAGCTGCATTCACCTTGAGCAAACCCACCAGCTCATCCAGCTTTTCCGCGCCATTACCGAGGCGGTTGCCCCCGGCACGGTGATAATCACCGAGACGAACGTTCCGCATAAAGATAACGTCTCTTACTTCGGTAACGGCGAAAATGAAGCGCAGATGGTTTATCAGTTCTCGTTGCCCCCGCTGGTGCTGCATGCGGTGCATTGTCAGGATGTGCGCACGCTGAGTCAGTGGGCGGCGTCGCTTACGTTGCCTTCTACCAAAACCACCTGGTTCAACTTCCTGGCCTCGCATGATGGCATTGGTCTTAACCCATTACGCGGAATATTACCTGAGTCGGAGATCCTCTCGCTTGTAGAGAAGCTTCAGTCTGAAGGCGCGTTGGTTAACTGGAAAAATAATCCGGATGGCACGCGAAGCCCTTATGAAATTAATGTGACCTATCTGGATGCATTAAGTACGCGAGAAAGCCATGATAGCGATCGTATTGCCCGGTTTATTCTGGCCCATGCCGTCCTTTTAAGCTTCCCCGGTGTACCTGCGATTTATATTCAGAGTGTTCTCGGCTCCCGTAATGATTATGACGGGGTAGAGCGTCTGGGATATAACCGTGCGATAAATCGCGAAAAATATACCGCAGGACAAATTGATAGTGCGCTTGAAGATAAAAATAGTCTGCGTTATCAGGTCTATTGTGCGTTAAGCCAGTTAATCGAACTGCGTCGTGCGGAAAAAGCATTCCACCCTGACAGTCAGGCTTATTTTAGCACGTCAGGTGAGCATGTTTTAAAAATTGTTCGCGTGGCGGATTGTGGTGAAAAAATAACAGCGCTATTTAATTTCAGTGATGCTCCTCAAACGGTTGAATCTGATATTCACGCCGGAAGGGAATTGATTAGCGGAGAAGATATTACCGATACGACTCTGACCCTAAATCCATGGCAGGTTTTGTGGATTAAAGAAAACTAAAAAGGACCTTAAACATGAAAACACCCAGAATTGTGCTGATATCAGCACTGGTTTCGTGCGCCCTGTTATCAGGCTGTAAGGATGACAAAGCGTCCTCTGTCACCATTGAGTTTATGCACTCGTCGGTAGAGCAGGAGCGTCAGGCCGTTATTACGAAACTGATCGAAAAATTCGAGAAAGAGAACCCTGACATCACGGTAAAACAGGTACCGGTGGAAGAGGATGCCTACAACACCAAGGTGATTACGCTGGCAAGAACCGGCGCGCTGCCTGAAGTGATTGAGGTCAGCCATGATTACGCAAAAGTGATGGATAAAGAACAGCTTCTGGATCGTGACGCTATCGCTGAAGCCGTTAAGGCGGTGGGGGAAAACACCTTCTATGACGGAATCTTACGCGTAGTCCGTACGGAAGATGGCGCAGCCTGGACGGGCGTGCCGGTCAGCGCCTGGCTTTCCGGCGTCTGGTATCACAAAGATGTGCTGGCCGCGGCGGGCATTGAGGAGCCGCATAACTGGGAACAGCTTCTGCAAGCCAGCCAGCGTCTGAACGACCCGGCTAAAAAGCATTACGGCATCGCGCTGCCGACGGCGGAAAGCGTGATGACCGAGCAGTCATTCTCTCAGTTTGCCCTTTCCGGTGGCGCGAACGTGTTTGATGCAAAAGGCAATGTCGATATCGATACCCCGGAAATGGCAAAAGCGCTGGCGTTTTATAAAGCGCTGGCTGCGACCACCATGCCGGGTTCGAACGATGTCATGGAGATCAAAGACGCCTTCATGAACGGTTCTGCGCCGATGGCGGTTTACTCCACCTACATCCTGCCTGCCGTCTACAAGGACGGAAACCCTTCTAATCTGGGCTTCGTTGTCCCGACTGAAACGTCATCGGCGGTGTACGGCATGATCACCTCGCTCACGATCACCACCGGACAAACCGAAGCGGAGACCAAAGCGGCCGAGAAGTTTGTTACCTGGATGGAACAGGCTCAAAACGCGACGGACTGGGTCATGATGTCGCCGGGCGCGGCGCTGCCGGTAAACAAACTGGTGGTGGGCACGGAGACCTGGAAAAACAACGACGTGATTAAAGCGTTTGGGCAGTTGCCTTATGAGCTGATTGCGCAGTTCCCGAACGTGCAGGTGTTTGGCGCCGTGGGGGATAAAAACTTCACCCGCATGGGCGACGTGACGGGCTCCGGCATTATCAGTTCCATGGTGCATAACGTCACGGTGGGGCAGAAGGACCTTAACACAACGTTAAGCAGCAGCCAGAAGCGACTGACTGATCTCATTACACAACGATAGGAGCGCTCTGCGGAAGGAAATTATGAAGACGTTGTTTTCTGGTCGTTCAGATATGCCTTTCGCCATGCTGCTGTTGGCCCCCAGCCTGATTCTGCTGGGGGGCCTGGTGGCCTGGCCAATGATTTCCAATATTGAAATCAGTTTTTTACGCTTGCCGCTCAATCCGCGCATTAGCGCCGTGTTTGTCGGACTGGACAATTACATTCGCATTCTCAGCGATGCCGCTTTCTGGCACTCGCTGTGGATGACCTTCTGGTACACGGCGCTGGTCGTAATTGGTAGCACGGTGCTGGGTCTTGCCGTCGCCATCTTCTTTAATCGCGAGTTTCGCCTGCGCAAGACGGCACGTTCACTGGTGATTTTATCCTACGTCACGCCGTCTATTTCGCTGGTGTTTGCCTGGAAATACATGTTCAACAACGGCTACGGCATCGTGAACTATCTGGGTGTAGACCTGTTGCACCTGTATGACCAGGCGCCGC
This sequence comes from Enterobacter sp. HK-058-C-ECC, assembly GCF_047531125.1. NCBI lineage: Bacteria > Pseudomonadati > Pseudomonadota > Gammaproteobacteria > Enterobacterales > Enterobacteriaceae > Enterobacter > Enterobacter sp. HK-058-C-ECC. Next base: position 364,155 of record NZ_JBLKCH010000002.1, on the reverse strand, counting down.
TGTGGTTTGACAACCCGAACAGCAGCTTCGTACTGGTGGTGCTGTTCGCGATCTGGCGTTACTTCCCGTACGCGTTTATCTCATTCCTGGCGATTTTACAGACCATTGATAAATCCCTGTATGAAGCGGCGGAAATGGATGGCGCAAATGCCTGGCAGCGTTTTCGTATCGTCACGCTGCCCGCGATTATGCCGGTTCTGGCCACGGTGGTGACGCTTCGCACCATCTGGATGTTCTACATGTTTGCTGACGTCTACCTGCTGACCACGAAGGTCGATATTTTGGGCGTCTATCTCTACAAAACCGCATTCGCTTTCAACGATTTGGGCAAAGCAGCGGCGATCTCTGTGGTGCTGTTCGTGATCATCTTCGCTGTGATTCTGCTGACCAGAAAAAGGGTGAACCTCAATGGCAACAAATAAACGCGTACTGAGCCGTATTGGTTTTTATCTGGGGCTGGCGGTATTTCTGATCATCACGCTTTTCCCGTTCTTCGTGATGCTGATGACGTCATTCAAGAGCGCCAAAGAGGCGATCTCGCTCCATCCGACCATTCTGCCGCAGGCGTGGACGCTGCAGCATTACATCGACATCTTTAACCCGCTGATCTTCCCGTTTGTGGATTACTTCAGAAACAGCATGGTGGTGTCGCTGACCTCATCGGTGATTGCCGTGTTTCTCGGTACGCTGGGCGCTTACGCCTTGTCCAAGCTGCGTTTTAAGGGCCGCACGACGATCAATGCGAGTTTTTACACCGTCTACATGTTCTCCGGCATCTTGCTGGTGGTGCCGTTGTTCAAAATCATCACCGCGCTGGGGATCTACGACACCGAGCTGGCGCTGATTATCACCATGGTGACGCAGACGTTACCGACGGCGGTGTTCATGCTGCGCAGCTACTTCGACACCATTCCGGACGAAATAGAAGAAGCCGCAATGATGGACGGCCTTAACCGCCTGCAAATCATCTTCCGTATTACCGTGCCGCTCGCGATATCCGGGCTCGTATCGGTGTTTGTCTACTGCTTCATGGTGGCGTGGAACGACTATCTGTTTGCGTCCATTTTCCTGTCCAGCGCCAGCAACTTCACCTTGCCGGTCGGGCTGAACACGCTCTTTAGCACACCCGATTATATCTGGGGTCGCATGATGGCGGCATCGCTGGTGACGGCACTTCCGGTGGTCATCATGTACGCCCTGTCTGAACGTTTTATTAAAAGTGGTTTGACCGCCGGTGGCGTGAAGGGCTGAGGCGGCCAATTTTAACAAGGAGTCAATCATGAAAAAATTAGTTGCGACAGCGCCACGCGTGGCGGCGCTCGTAGAGTATGAAGACCGCCCGGTTGCGGGACATGAAGTGAAAATTCGTGCCTGCTTTGGCGCACCGAAACACGGTACCGAAGTGGTGGATTTCCGCGCGGCAAGTCCGTTTATCGATGAAGAGTTCAATGCGGAGTGGCAGATGTTTACCCGGCGCGAAGAGGGGGCGGCCCGCGGGATCGAATTCGGTAAGTTCCAGCTGGGCAATATGATTGTTGGCGACATTATCGAATGCGGCGCTGACGTCACGGAATACCAGACGGGCGATCGCGTCTGCTGTTACGGGCCGCTCCAGGAGACGATCATCGTGAATGCCGTCAACAACTACAAGCTGCGCAAAATGCCGCAGGGTGCCTCCTGGAAGAACGCCGTCTGCTACGATCCGGCACAGTTTGCCATGAGCGGCGTGCGTGATGCCAACGTGCGAGTCGGGGATTTTGTCGTGGTGGTAGGTCTTGGCGCGATTGGGCAGATTGCGATCCAACTGGCGAAAAAAGCCGGCGCGTCAGTCGTCATCGGCGTGGATCCTATCGAACACCGTTGCGACATTGCCCGCCGTCATGGCGCAGACCATTGCCTGAACCCAATCGGCACAGATGTCGGTCTGGAAATTAAAAAGCTGACCGGAAAGCAGGGCGCAGATGTGATCATCGAGACCAGCGGCTTTGCCGATGCGCTGCAGTCCGCACTGCGCGGCCTCGCCTACGGCGGCACCATTTCCTACGTTGCGTTCGCTAAACCGTTCGCTGCAGGCTTCAATCTGGGGCGTGAAGCGCACTTCAACAACGCGAAGATAGTCTTCTCTCGCGCCTGCAGTGAGCCAAACCCGGACTACCCGCGCTGGAGCCGCAAGCGTATTGAAGAGACCTGCTGGGAACTGCTGATGAACGGTTATCTGAATTGTGAAGATCTGATCGACCCGGTCGTGACCTTCACCAGCAGCGCTGAAAGCTACATGAAATATGTGGATCAGCATCCGGAACTGAGCATCAAAATGGGCGTCACTTTTTAAGCTAAGGAAAGCAACTCATGAAAATCGCAACACAAAATCAGGCCTTTTTCCCGGGCAATATCCTGGAGAAATTCGAGTACATCAAAGCGATGGGTTTTGATGGCTATGAAATTGACGGCAAGCTGCTGGTGGAAAACCTCGCCGAGGTGAAAGCGGCGATAAAGGCCACCGGCCTGCCGGTCACGACCGCCTGCGGCGGATACGATGGCTGGATTGGTGACTTTATCGAAGAGCGTCGTCTGAACGGCTTAGCGCAGATTGAACGCATTCTGGAAGCGCTGGCCGAAGTGGGCGGCAAGGGCATTATCGTGCCTGCAGCCTGGGGCATGTTCACCTTCCGTTTACCGCCAATGACTTCACCACGCAGCCTCGAAAGCGACCGCAAAGCGGTAAGTGCTTCGCTGCGCTGGCTGGATGAGGTGGCAGCGCGCACCGGAACCACCGTCTATCTGGAGCCGCTGAACCGCTATCAGGATCACATGATCAACACCCTGGCTGACGCACGACGCTATATCGAAGAGAACGCCCTCAAGCACGTGCAGATCATCGGTGATTTCTATCATATGAACATTGAAGAAGATTCGCTGACGGAGGCGCTGCATCAGCATCGCGATCTGCTGGGCCACGTGCACATCGCTGATAACCACCGTTACCAGCCGGGAAGCGGTAGCCTCGATTTTGCCAGCCTGTTCGATCAGCTGCGTGCGGATAATTACCAGGGCTATGTGGTTTACGAGTGCCGCGTACGTGCTGAAGATCCCGCTCAGGCTTATCGGGATTCCCTCACTTATTTACGTGAATGCTAAGGATGACGAGCGTGATGAGTGCTTCAACAACGTCGCCACTGCGCGTCGCCATCATTGGCGCCGGGCAGGTTGCGGACAAAGTGCATGCCTCGTATTACGCCACGCGCAGTGATGTTCAAATGGTGGCTGTCATGGACAGCCGCCTCGAACAGGCACAGGCTTTTGCGGAGCGTCATGCCATACCGTCGGCGTGGCAGGACGCGTGCGCCATGCTGGAGGCGGTTAAGCCGGACGTGGTGAGCGTTTGTTCGCCAAACCGATTTCATTTTGAGCATGTGATGGCGGCGCTGGAGGCTGGCTGTCATGTGATGTGCGAAAAACCGCCCGCCATGACGCCGCAAGAGGCCGATGAGATGCGGATGGCTGCACGCAAGGCGGGGAAGGTGCTGGCATATGATTTTCATCACCGCTTCGCGCTCGACACGCAGCTGCTGCGCGAGGCCGTGATGAACGGAACGCTGGGCGAAATCTACTTCACCTCGGCGCAGGCGCTGCGGCGCTGTGGCGTGCCGGGCTGGGGCGTCTTCACTAACAAAGCGCTGCAGGGCGGTGGGCCGCTGATTGACATTGGCATTCACATGATGGATGCCGCGATGTACGTACTGGGTTTCCCGGCGGTCAAAAGGGTCACGGCGCACGGCTTCCAGAGGCTGGGAACCCAAAAAAGCAGCGGCCAGTTCGGCGCGTGGGATCCCGCACAGTTTACGGTGGAAGATGCCCTGTTTGGCACTATCGAATTCTGCAACGGCGGCATTTTGCGTCTGGACACCTCGTTCGCGCTGAATATCCGCGAGCAGTCGATCATGAATGTCGCCTTTTGCGGTGAAAAGGCGGGGGCGACGCTTTTCCCGGCCCACGTTTATCAGGACGACGCCGGGACGTTACAAACCCTGGTTCAGCGTGAAGAGGCTGACGACCAGCGCCATTTACGCAGCATGGAGGCCTTTGTCCGCCACGTGCAGGGAGAGCCCGTAATGATTGCAGATGCTGAACAGGGGCTGGTGATTCAGCAGCTTGTCGCGGCGCTTTATCAATCGGCAGAAACAGGGGAAAGCGTAACATTATGCTGAGCGTGTCTGTATTAACCGATCCGGGCTTTTGTCCGCACAGTCTGAATAAGTACGCATCCATTATGGCATGCGGTAACGGCTACATGGGCATTCGCGCTGCGCATGAAGAAGATTACACCCAGCAAACCCGAGGAATGTATCTTGCGGGCCTCTATCATCAGGCGGGACGTAACGAGACCACTGAGCTGATCAATTTGCCCGATATCACCGGTATCGAGGTTGAGCTGGACGGGGTGAATTACACCCTTCTGGCCGGGGACATTCTTGAGTGGCAGCGCGAGCTGGCGTTTGCCAATGGCGAACTGCATCGCCGCGTCGTCTGGCGTTCGCCCAATGGAAAGCGCTATCGCCTGGAGAGTCGTCGTTTTGTCTCTCTGGATCAGCTGCCGCTTGTGGCCATGCAGCTTGCGATCACCCCGCTGGATGATGCCTCGCAGGTGGTGATGAAAACCGGCATTGATGCGACACAAACCAATACGGGCCGGCAACATCTGGATGAAATTTCCGTCAGGGTGTTCGACCAGCACTATATGCAGGGTGTGTATGAAACGCAGGACCGGGCCGCTGATGTTGTCATCTCAGCCTTTTGTCAGCTATCAGCCGACAGCGAAAGCTGCTTTACCGCTAAAAATCGTCGGCTCTCTGCCCACTATTCCCTGACGATACCGCAGGGTGACACTGTCACGATGGATAAGTTTGTCTGGGTGGTCCATCGCAGCGATAAAGCCCTGTCACAGGAATCTTTCGCGCGCGGCGCGCTGGCGGATCTCAAGGTTTGTGCAGCAAGGGGTTATGCCTCGCTGCTGGAAAGTTCAGCCTGCGCATGGGAAGACGTATGGCGTGACGCCAGGGTGGAAGTGGCTTCTGCATCTCCTGACGATCAGATGGCGCTGGACTATGCCGTCTGGCATCTGACCACTATGACGCCAGCCCATGATGAGCGGAGCAGCATTGCCGCTAAGGGATTGACCGGCGAGGGGTATAAAGGCCATGTCTTCTGGGACACCGAAATATTCCTGCTGCCTTTCCATCTTTTCACTCGTCCGCAGGTGGCCCGCAGTCTGCTGCGCTATCGCTGGCTGAACCTGGCCGGGGCCCGGGAAAAAGCCCGCCGCAACGGCTGGCCGGGCGCGCTGTTCCCGTGGGAGAGTGCCGCGAGCGGCAAAGAGGAGACGCCGGAGTTTGCGGCTATCAACATCCGTACGGGCATGCGGCAGAAAGTGGCCTCCGCCCTGGCCGAACACCACATCGTGGCGGACATTGCCTGGGCCGTAGTGGCCTACTGGCAGGCCACGCGCGATGACGCGTTTATGCGTAATGAAGGGCTGACCCTGCTGGTGGAGACGGCAACGTTCTGGATGGGCCGCGCCACGGAGGTCAACGGGCGCCTGGAAATTCATGATGTGATTGGGCCGGACGAATACACCGAGCATGTGAATAACAACGCCTACACCAACTATCTGGCCTGGCACAACGTGGCCAGCGCATGCCGGTTTATGTCGATGTTTGAGCGTGAAGAGGCCTGCTTCATGGAGAAGGCGACCACCTTCCTGGCCCGCTTGTGGCTGCCGGAAGCCGACGCCGGGGGAGTGATCCCGCAGGACGATTCGTTCATGGCGAAACCCGCCATCGATTTAAGCCGCTATAAAGCCAAAGCGGGTAAGCAGACCATCCTGCTGGATTACTCTCGCGCGGAAATTAACGAGATGCAAATCCTCAAGCAGGCTGACGTGGTGATGCTTAACTACCTGTTGCCGGAGAAATTTACCCCAGCCCAGTGCGCGGCCAACCTGGCGTTTTACGAGCCGCGGACGATCCATGACTCTTCGTTGAGCAAGGCTATTCACGGCATTGTGGCCGCCCGCTGTGGCGATACGGAAGGGGCTTACGCCTTCTGGCGCGCTGGCGTGGCTATCGATCTGGGCGACGATCCGCACAGCAGCGATGACGGCATTCATGCTGCGGCCACGGGTGCCATCTGGTCCGGCGTCATTCAGGGGTTTGCTGGCATGCAGATTGTTGAGGGCGAGCTGCACCTTGCGCCGAAGCTACCCGCTCACTGGCGAAAACTTGCCTTCCCGCTGCGCTGGCAGAACGCACGCCTGCGCTTCACGTTTGAAAATGACGTTTTAACCATCGATACCTCCGCGCCCGTCACGTTAACGCTGTGGGGAAAAACGGTTTGCGTATCGGAGCGGCAGGCATTCTCTCGTAGGGAATTTCTTACATCTTTTAATGGGACCGCTACCACGGAGGCCAGCAATGAAGCCTGAAGCGGTTGTATTCGATCTTGATGGGGTTATCACCGATACCGCACATCTGCACTTTCTCGCCTGGCGTTCGGTCGCGCAGGAGATCGGCATCACTATCGATGAGGTGTTTAACGAGGAGCTGAAGGGAATTAGCCGCATGGAATCCCTGCAGCGGATCCTGCGACACGGTGGAAAAGAGGGGGCGTTTGACGATAAACAGTGCCTGGCGCTGGCGCGGAAGAAAAATGCGCTCTACGTCGCATCGCTGTCGTCATTGACCGAGGCGTCGCTGCTGCCGGGTATCCGGGAGGTGCTGGCGGACATTCGGGCGGCAGAGGTCAAAATTGGGCTCGCCTCCGTTTCCCTCAATGCACCTGGAATACTGCATGCCCTGGGTATTCATGACGCCTTTGATTTTTGCGCTGATGCCTCCCGCATTGTCTGTTCAAAACCGGATCCGGAGATCTTCCTCGCCGCCTGTGCTGGCCTGAACGTCCGCCCCGATGCGGCCATTGGGGTCGAAGATGCGCCCGCAGGCGTGGCGGCGATCAACGCGGCGGGCATGCTGTCGGTCGGGATTGGCTCAGGCCTGACCCATGCGGGATTACAGCTTCATTCAACGCAGGAACTGACCTGGAAATGCCTGGCCGATTTCTGGGCCTCCCGGGCGTATTGATAAGGAATTAAAAATGGCACAACTGTCACTGAAACATATTCAGAAAATTTACGATAACCAGGTCCACGTGGTGAAGGATTTTAATCTCGAAATCGAGGACAAGGAGTTTATCGTTTTTGTCGGTCCGTCTGGCTGCGGTAAATCGACAACGCTGCGCATGATTGCCGGGCTGGAGGAGATCTCCGCCGGCGAACTGGTCATCGACGGCGTTTGCATGAACGACGTGCCCGCCAAGTCACGCGACATCGCCATGGTGTTCCAGAACTATGCGCTTTACCCGCATATGACGGTCTACGACAACATGGCCTTTGGCCTGAAGATGCAGAAAATCGCCCCGGCGGTTATCGAAGAGCGCGTTAACTGGGCGGCACAGATCCTCGGCTTACGGGAGTACCTCAAGCGTAAACCCGGCGCGCTGTCCGGTGGCCAGCGTCAGCGCGTGGCGTTGGGCAGGGCGATAGTTCGGGAAGCGGGCGTCTTCCTGATGGATGAACCGCTCTCCAACCTCGATGCCAAGCTTCGCGTGCAAATGCGGGCTGAAATCAGCAAGCTCCATCAGAAGCTCAATACCACGATGATTTACGTGACCCACGATCAGACGGAAGCCATGACGATGGCGACCCGGATTGTGATCTTAAAAGACGGCATTATTCAGCAGGTTGGTGCACCGAAGCAGGTATACAACGAGCCGGCAAACATGTTTGTTGCGGGGTTCATTGGCTCGCCAGCCATGAACTTTGTTCGTGGCGCCATCGACGACCGCTATTTCGTCACGGAAACGCTGCGTCTCGAGATCCCCGAAGACAAACTCGCGTCACTGCATGCCGCAGGGTACCAGCGTAAAGCCGTGGTCTTTGGGATCCGCCCGGAAGATATTCTCACCCAGCAGAGTAGCGGTGAAAACATCGCGGCAAAAGTCAGCGTGGCCGAACTGACCGGTGCAGAGTTCATGCTCTACGCCACCGTTGGTGGCCATGAACTGGTTGTTCGCGCGGGAGCCGCGAATGATTATGCCGCTGGGGATAATATCGGCATCCAGTTCGATATGAATAAGTGCCATTTCTTCGACGCTGAAACCGAAGCGGCTATTAGATAAGAAAGGTGTTCGCCGGAAATACCCATTTCCGGTTTTTTTGTTTGTTACTTATAAAGGGAATATTTGATGAGTACTCTACTAAAAAGTGCTGCGCTCGTGCTGTGCGCAGGGGTTAGCTGTGCACATGCAACAGAAACGGCTAAACAGTGGGAATTTAATATTGGCGCGATGTATGAAATAGAAAACGTCGAAGGCCAGGGGGAGGATAAAGACGGGTTATATGAACCTTCCGTGTGGTTTAATGCAACCTGGGATGCCTGGACTATTTCGCTGGCAATGTATCAGGAAGGGCCGGTTGATTATAGCAGCATGACCCGTGGCACCTATTTTGATCGCCCGGAATTTGAATTACGCTATCGCTTTATCGGAACCGATGATTTTACGTTCGGTCTGACCGGCGGCTTCCGTAATTATGGTTATCACTTTAAGGATGAACACGGCGCCAGAGACGGCAGCGCAAATATGCAGCGCTACAAAATTCAGCCTGACTGGGATATAAAATTAACCGACGACTGGCGTTTTGGCGGCTGGTTTGCCATGTATCAATTTGCCAACGATCTGGAAAAAACCGGCTATTCAGACAGCCGCGTCGAAACCGAAACGGGCTTTACCTGGACCATAAACGAAACCTTTGCCGCTAAAGTAAATTACTATTTAGAGCGCGGTTTCAATATGGACGGTTCACGTAATAACGGCGAGTTCTCCACCCAGGAGATTCGCGCGTATCTCCCTATTTCGTTGGGCCAGACGACCTTAACGCCTTACACCCGCCTGGGGCTCGATCGCTGGTCGAACTGGGACTGGCAGGACGATCCTGAGCGTGAAGGGCATAATTTCAACCGCCTGGGTATGCAGTACGCCTATGACTTCAACAACGGCTTATCCATGACGCTTGAATACGCCTATGAATGGGAAAACCATGACGAGGGTGACAACGACCGCTTCCACTATGCGGGCGTTGGGGTAAATTACGCGTTCTGACCGAGGGGCTTCCAGGGGCTACATGCCCCTGGTTTTAGCGCAGCGAGGCCGCCAGTAAAAAATGCGTATTGACAAGCACTTTTTGCGGGGCGGGATGACCCGCGATACGCCTGAAGAGAAGATCACAGCTCTCTTCCCCCAGTTTTCGGGTAGGGATATCAAAGCCGCCAGGTGCGGGCGTTAAAATGAGAGACAACATCGGGTCGCTGTATCCGGCTATCACCACCTGTTCCGGAATCATCAGATTCAACTCATCCGCCGCGCGATAAAGGCCGAGTAATTTCATGCTGTCGGTAGCAAATACGGCATCAGGTGGCGTGGGTGATGAGAGCAATTCCAGAGCCGCTTTAAGCGCACTCTCATGGGTATAACCGCCGTCCATGATCCAGTTCGGGTTCATCGCAATATGGTGCTTTTCCAGACTGGCTTTATAACCCGCCAGGCGATCGATCGAAACATGATAATCAAGCGGCGCATGCAGACAGGCAATTTTCTTGCGGCCGTTTTTAATAAAGGTTTCCGTTAGCGTGGCGCTGTCATGAAAATTATCCGTGTCGACGGAGTAAATATTCTGATACTCACCTTCCACTTTACCGATAACCACTACCGGTACGCCATACGCATCCAGCGTGGTGAAAAAGGATTCATTTGCGGGCGAACTCAGCATGATGATCCCTTTGATCATCTTCTGTTTTATTTTACTCACGCATTTCAGCAGATCGTCTTCACTGCTTTTTGAGGTTTGTAAAATAACATCGAATCCTTCTTCTTCCGCTTTTGCCGTAATGGCATGAAGGACATCGGAGAAAAAAGGGTTGCCGGCAGTGGTTTTGGTTGAACGGGTCGAAATAACCATAATGGCATCGAATCCTGAAGAGGTCAGGGCGCGAGCCAGTTTGTTGGGCTGATAATTTAATTCATCAATCGCCTTCAGCACTTTGTCACGTGCTTCGGGAGAAATATTCGTTTGTTTATTCAGAACGCGGGAAACGGTTGATTTCGATACGCCCGCAACCCGTGCGATATCATAAATGGTGGGTGACATACACCTTACTCACTCAGAACTGACAGCAATGTCGTTCATCTTACTGGAGAAAAAACGGCAATAGCAATAAATAAGAATTGATAATCAACGATCTGCCCCCATTTATTGTATTCTGAAGCCATGCATTCAAGGCTTCCAGGCAACGAAGGACGGCGATGAAGCGACTTAAAAACGAAATCAATTCACTGGTAAACCGCGGCGTTGACCGTCATCTGCGACTGGCGGTGACAGGATTGAGCCGCAGCGGTAAGACGGCGTTTATCACCGCGATGGTGAACCAGCTCCTGAACCTGCACGCAGGGGCGCGTCTGCCGTTGCTTGGCGCGGTGCGGGAAGAGCGTTTGCTGGGCGTTAAGCGCGTCCCTCAGCGCGATTTTGGTATTCCCCGTTTTACCTATGACGAAGGGCTGGCGCAGCTGTATGGCGATCCGCCCGCGTGGCCGACGCCGACGCGAGGGGTCAGCGAAATTCGTCTTGCGTTGCGTTTCCGCTCGAATGAATCCCTGATGCGCCATTTCAAGGATACCTCCACGCTATACCTTGAAATCGTCGATTACCCCGGCGAATGGCTGCTCGACCTGCCAATGCTGGCGCAGGATTACCTCAGCTGGTCACGCCAGATGACGGGATTGCTGCAGGGGCAGCGCGCCGGGTGGTCAGCCAAATGGCGCCAGCTGTGTGAAGGACTGGACCCGCTTGCGCCAGCAGATGAAAACCGTCTGGCGGCCATTGCCGACGCCTGGACGGCGTATTTACACCAGTGTAAACAGGAAGGGTTACACTTCATTCAGCCGGGGCGCTTTGTTCTGCCGGGTGATTTAGCAGGCGCGCCTGCGCTTCAGTTTTTCCCCTGGCCAGATGTGGACGGGGTTGGCGAGTCGACGCTGGCGCAGGCTGATAAGCACACTAACGCCGGGATGCTGCGCGAGCGTTACCATTACTACTGTGAAAAAGTGGTTAAGGGATTTTATAAGAACCACTTTTTACGATTTGACCGTCAGATTGTGCTGGTGGATTGTCTGCAGCCGCTCAACAGCGGGCCACAGGCATTCAACGATATGCGCCTTGCCCTGACGCAGCTGATGCAAAGTTTTCACTACGGGCAGCGGACGCTGTTCCGCCGTCTTTTCTCACCGGTGATCGACAAACTGCTCTTTGCGGCCACAAAAGCCGATCACGTCACGGTCGACCAGCATGCCAATATGGTGTCGCTGCTGCAGCAGCTGGTGCAGGACGCCTGGCAAAACGCCGCCTTCGAAGGGATCAGCATGGATTGCCTTGGGCTCGCGTCGGTGCAGGCGACGCAAAGCGGACTGATTGACCTTAACGGCGAGAAAATACCGGCATTACGCGGGAACCGACTCAGCGACGGTGAACCGCTTACCGTGTATCCGGGCGAAGTGCCTGCGCGGCTGCCGGGTCAGGCCTTCTGGCAGAATCAGGGCTTCCAGTTTGAAGCCTTCCGCCCGCAGGCAATGAGCGTCGACAGGCCATTACCGCACATCCGTCTGGATGCGGCGCTGGAGTTTTTGATTGGAGATAAATTGCGATGACGGAACCGTTAAAACCGCGCATTGACTTTACCGGAACGCTTGAGCAGGACGCTCAGGAGGCGTTCAAAACGGCGCAGACGTTCAGCGGAACCCAGGCCGATAAATTTGCCCCGGCGCTGCAGGACGAGCCCGCTGTTGAGGACGGTCCGGCGGAGGCGGTCGTGGACGCCGCGCTGCGTCCAAAACGCAGCCTGTGGCGCAGGATGGTTACCGCCGGTCTGGGGCTGTTTGGCGTAAGCGTGGTGGCTCAGGGCGTGCAGTGGACGATGAATGCCTGGCAAACTCAGGACTGGGTCGCGCTGGGCGGATGCGCCGCGGGCGCGCTGATTGTGGGGGCGGGCGTCGGGTCGGTTGCCACCGAGTGGCGTCGACTCTGGCGTCTGTGCCAGCGCGCGCACGAGCGTGATGAAGCGCGGGATCTGCTCCACAGCCACGGCACCGGGAAAGGGCGCGCATTCTGTGAAAAGCTGGCCAGTCAGGCCGGAATCGATCAGTCGCATCCGGCGCTTCAGCGCTGGCACGCCGCCATCCATGAGACCCAGAATGACCGGGAAGTGGTGACGCTCTATTCCCACATGGTTCAGCCGGTGCTGGATGCTCAGGCGCGGCGCGAAATCAGCCGGTCTGCGGCGGAATCCACCCTGATGATTGCCGTCAGCCCGCTGGCGCTGGTCGATATGGCCTTTATCGCCTGGCGTAACCTGCGCCTGATCAACCGTATCGCGAACCTTTACGGTATAGAGCTGGGTTACTACAGTCGGCTCAGACTGTTTAAGCTGGTCCTGCTCAATATCGCGTTTGCCGGGGCGAGTGAGCTGGTGCGCGAAGTGGGAATGGACTGGATGTCGCAGGATCTGGCGGCGCGTCTCTCTGCCCGTGCGGCTCAGGGCATCGGTGCGGGATTATTAACCGCACGCCTGGGGATTAAAGCGATGGAAGTCTGCCGCCCGCTGCCGTGGATCGATGGCGATAAGCCCCGTCTGGGGGATTTCAGGCGTGAACTGATCGGCCAGCTCAAAGAGACGCTCAATAAAAAACCTGCGCCATGAGGTTTTGTTCACTAATCGTGCTGGCTGTCAATATTTGTTGACAGCCATCTTCCGGATCACCGTGTTCTGACATATCATTTTACTGTTATTGGCTTAAAACGGTGAATTTCCCATGCGTCTTGAAGTCTTCTGTGAAGACCGTCTCGGTCTGACCCGCGAATTACTCGATCTTCTTGTTTTACGTAGCATTGATTTACGTGGCATTGAGATCGATCCTGTCGGGCGAATTTACCTCAATTTTGCCGAAATTGAATTTAATACCTTCAGTAGCCTGATGGCGGAAATCCGCCGTATCGCTGGCGTTACGGATGTGCGCACCATTCCCTGGATGCCGTCCGAGCGTGAGCACCTGGCGCTGAGCGCGCTGCTGGAAGCCATGCCTGAACCGTTCCTCTCCCTGGATTTGAAAAGCAAAGTTGAGCGCGTTAACCACGCGAGCTGCCAGCTTTTCGCACAGAGTCAGGAGAAGCTGAGCAATCATCACGCCGCGCAGCTGATCCCCGGTTTTAACTTCCAGCGCTGGCTGGACAGCAATCCGCAGAACACGCACAGCGAGCATGTGGTGATTAACGGGCAGAATTTCCTGATGGAGATCACGCCGGTCTATCTGAAAGGGGAAGGGAATACCCGCGTGTTGACCGGGGCGGTGATCATGCTGCGCTCGACGCTGCGCATGGGTCGTCAGCTGCAAAACCTCTCCAGTCAGGACGTTGGCGCATTCAGCCAGATTATTGCCGTCAGCCCGAAAATGCGTCATGTGGTTGATCAGGCGCGTAAGCTCGCAAGCCTGACCGCGCCGCTGTTGATTACCGGGGATACCGGCACCGGGAAAGACCTGCTGGCTCACGCCGTGCATCTGGCGAGCCCGCGTGCGGCCAAGCCTTATCTGGCACTTAACTGCGCCTCGATTCCGGAAGATGCCGTTGAAAGCGAGCTGTTTGGTCACGCGCCGGAGGGCAAGAAAGGGTTCTTCGAGCAGGCTAACGGTGGCTCCGTGCTGCTGGACGAGATCGGCGAAATGTCGCCGCGTATGCAGGCTAAGCTGCTGCGTTTCCTGAACGACGGCACGTTCCGCCGCGTCGGTGAGGATCACGAAGTGCATGTGGACGTGCGCGTCATTTGCGCCACCCAGAAGAATCTGGTGGAACTGGTGCAAAAGGGGATCTTCCGCGAGGATCTCTATTACCGCCTTAACGTCCTGACGCTGAACATTCCGCCGCTGCGCGATTGCCCGCAGGACATTATGCCGCTTACGGAGCTGTTCGTCGCCCGCTTTGCCGACGAGCAGGGTGTGCCGCGTCCGAAGCTGTCTGCCGATCTGGGCACGGTGCTCATGCGCTACGGCTGGCCGGGCAACATTCGTCAGCTTAAAAACGCCGTTTATCGCGCGCTGACCCAGCTTGAAGGGTATGAGCTGCGTCCGCAGGATATCCTGTTGCCGGATTACGACGCCGGGACGGTATCCGTAGGCGAAGAGGCGATGGAAGGGTCGCTGGATGATATCACCAGCCGTTTCGAGCGCTCTGTGCTGACGCAGCTGTACCGCAGCTATCCCAGCACCCGCAAGCTGGCAAAACGCCTTGGCGTGTCGCACACCGCGATCGCAAATAAGCTACGTGAATATGGTTTGAATCATAAGAAAGGTGACGAATAACAAAAAAGCCTCTGCAAAGAGGCTTTTTACTTTTCACTTTAGATTTATTCCTTCGCCAGCGGCGTGTTAACGATGTCTGTTTTTGTCTCGCCCTGAATCGACGCAATCCTGCTTTCAACCTCTTTTACCTGCTGTGGGCTGTGGAGCAGGGTATAGGTCAGATCAAACTGCGCGCTGGCACCAGGCTGCAGCTGCTTAACCCGCTTCTGTTCGCGTTCAATCGTGACGGGGTAGGCGTAGCTGGTGCCCGGTTCAATGCCTGTGACATAACCCTGCTTCAGCGTGTCGGTGTTTTTCCATAAGGTCAGCACGGGCAGCTGGCGCGTATCAAACTGGATGGATGCGCCTTTATCTCCGGCTTTATTGACCACTGCCGCGAGCGTTTCGTGGTTGTTGTCAGCGAGCGGCTGAATATTAAAGACCATCTCATCAAAGCCTTTTGTCGGCCCGGCGTAGGTTTGCCAGTCGTTTACGCCCGCTTTGGCGTAGTCATTGAATGGGCTCACGCTCGCCGCCGGCGCAAGGAAACGTGCGCCTTCTTCGAGGATCGGCGTGCCGAAGTTGCTGTGATAGATGATTTGATAATCATGAGGGTAATCGGCATGGTTGGTCAGAACATCATGCAGACTGAACTGGTTAGTTCCGGGAACGTAGCGCAGTTCGGTCATGGTTTGCAGATCCGCTTTTTTGAACGTGCTCTCTTTGATTAAACCCCGAACGCGGATCTCATGCGGGGCGGTATCCGCCACCTCAACTTCCACCTGCGATACCGGTGTATTTCCGGCCCTGCCGTGAAGGGTGTAAATTTGCCCATCTGCGGTGACCGGATGACCTGTCCACTCGTAGCCACAGCGCACCATCATCTCGTTGAATCCATCCAGCCAGCCGAGACCGTTTCGGCTTTCAAGATTGATATAGGCAGGATTGACGACCTCTTTGACGGGGGAATTCCATCCCAGTCGGGTGCCAAACCCTTCAACGTGCAGAAGGTTCATGCCGCGTGTCGGGCTCAGGGTAATCGTCAGGCCATCTTTACTGCTAATAATGATGACTTTACTGCCTTCCTGCTTGCCGCCGTGTAAGATTTTTTGCTCAATGCTGAACGTCTGATCTTTAACTTTCAGCTCATCACTGGAAATCTTCCAATTTCCTTTCTCTACGCTGCTTTCAGCACTTGTCAGCACCCAGGTTTTAGCCGCGGCATGGCCAGAAACCAGGACCGCCAGGAGCGTAAAAGCGAATTTGATCTTCATAATTTATCCTTTTTTGCTGAAACGATTATCTTCTTTCGTAAGCAAATCTAATGTTTAGACAAAAAGGGAAATGTGATGGGCTTCACTCGGGATGAAAATAGGGGATTTTAACGATTATTATGCGTTGTTGATCACGATCATGTTACATATTGCTCTGATTATTGCAGGATTAATGTGACATGCGAGTATTTATGCTTTAACGATTCAGCTTTGAAATAATAAAAAACCCCGCCGAAGCGAGGTTGAGAATAAGTTGTATAGAATGCTAAGGACTTATTATGCTTTCAGCACGTCCAGCGCGGCAGTGTAGTCCGGCTCGGTGGTGATTTCGTTAACCAGTTCGCTGAAGACGACAGTGTCGTTTTCGTCCAGAACCAGTACAGCACGTGCTGCCAGACCTTTCAGTGGGCCTTCCGCAATGCTGACGCCGTATTTCTCGAGGAAATCTGCGCTGCGCAGGGTGGAGAGGGTGATAACGTTGCTCAGGCCTTCGGCACCGCAGAAACGGGACTGGGCAAACGGCAGGTCAGCGGAAATGCACAGCACAACGGTGTTGTCCATTTCAGTCGCCAGCTGGTTGAATTTACGCACGGATGCGGCACAAACACCGGTATCAATGCTTGGGAAAATGTTCAGTACTTTGCGTTTGCCCGCAAACTGAGCCAGTGTGACGTCAGACAGATCTTTAGCCACCAGAGTAAATGCCTGCGCTTTGCTGCCAGCCTGCGGAATGGAACCTGCTACAGCAACCGGGTTGCCCTGGAAATGAACGAGTTGTGACATAGATATCTTCCTGTTTACATATAGTTAACGTCGTGGCTAGTGTATGCCATCAGCAGATAACACGGCAAACCAAATTTTTCGCCTTTCCGGGCCGCAAGGAGTCAGTGATGAGAAGCGTTAAGGTCTATGAAGAAGCCTGGCCATTGCATACCCCGTTTGTGATCTCGCGCGGCAGCCGAAGTGAAGCCAGCGTGGTTGTGGTTGAAATTGAAGAAGAGGGTGTGAAAGGCGTCGGGGAATGTACGCCTTATCCGCGCTATGGGGAAAGCCTTGCATCTGTGATGGCGCAGATCATGACCCTGGTGCCAGACCTGCAAAAAGGGCTCACGCGCGAGGCATTACAGCAGCGTTTACCCGCCGGGGCGGCGCGCAACGCCATCGACTGTGCGCTCTGGAGCCTTGAAGCCGCTCAGCAGCAAAAATCGCTGACGTCATTGCTGGGCGTGGTCGTGCCGGAGTCCGTCGTGACCGCGCAAACGGTCGTGATTGGTGAGCCGGAGCAGATGGCCGCCAGTGCGAAAGCGCTCTATGACGCCGGAGCCACGCTGTTAAAAGTGAAGCTAGACGATCGTCTGATCAGCGAGCGGATGGTCGCTATTCGCTCGGCGGTTCCTTCAGCCACGCTGATTGTGGACGCCAACGAGTCGTGGCACCCCGAAGGGCTCGCCGCGCGATGCCAGCTGCTGGCTGACCTGGGGGTGGCGATGCTGGAGCAGCCTCTGCCGGTAAAAGAGGATGCGGCGCTGAAGAATTTTATCCATCCGTTGCCCGTGTGCGCGGATGAAAGCTGCCACACCCGCGAGAATTTAAGCGAGCTTAAGGGCCGCTATGACATGGTCAATATCAAGCTCGACAAGTCAGGCGGACTGACAGAAGCCCTGGCTCTGGCGGCGGACGCCCGGGCGCAGGGGTTCGCCCTGATGCTGGGATGCATGCTTTGCACCTCCCGGGCGATCGGCGCGGCGCTGCCGCTGGTCAATCAGGTTCGTTTCGCCGATCTGGATGGCCCTACGTGGCTGGCGGTTGACGTTTCACCGGCCCTGAAATTTACCAGCGGCGTGCTTCATCTCTGAGGCTGCCAGCGCAGAAGCTCCATCATGGCTTTTAAGTATTTTTCGCTGGCTTCGTCGGAGGAGATCGCCGGGAACTCAGCGGTGATGCAGGGCAAGCTTAAGTCGGCGCACCAGCTCCCGAATGATCCGGGTGTTTCATAACCCACGCTGGTGACGAGCGGCAGGTCGAACGCCCGTGCCAGCCACGCGCCCAGGTCAGAGTGGCGCGGCTCTTCAATGCAGGCCAGCGGATCGTGAAAGGAGACAACCCAGGCGGGGTGGATCTTATGGATAAGCTGGCACAGCGCCTGCGTTTCCGGCTCTGAGCCAGGGTTGTCTCCCGTCAGCAATACCACGTCTCGCTCCTCGGCGGAGCTGTTCCAGCGATAAACCGTTTCGCCAGCGCGCCAGTTTGCTGCCGGGAAATTACGGTTCAGGTCGACGCCCCGCGCATTCGCCCGCAATCCCAGCTGACAGCCATCCGGATTGACGGCAAGAATCACGTGATGACGTCGTAATGAAGGGGTCAATGTCCGTAGCGCGCACGAGAGCGTGACGACAGACGAGTTTTCATCACCGTGCGTGCCGGCAATAATCAAACCGCTGTCGCGATCGGCATCGGGGGCCGGGAACCAGATCAGCGATGCGCCTAAAAATGAGCGGCCATATTGTTCAGCGCCCGGAGGGAAGGCGCCGCGTTCCGCGCGGGGTCGGGTGGTTGCCATACGAAATCCTGATAAAGAAGTCTCTACTGGCAGTGTTGTGCAAAAGCCGCTGTTAATCAAATAGTTTCCGTAGCGGCTGAGAATTGCCTTAAATCACTATTCAGGCGTAAGTTATTTGCATTTCTTATTGTCGAAACAAATAATTACGCATCTGCTTGTTACCTGAATTTTTTAAAGGGGATCTTATGAAGCATCCTGTTTCGCGTCTTTTCACCGCACTGTGCCTGTGCGGGCTCTCTACACTCTCATACGCTGCTGATGTCCCACAGGGCACGGTGCTGGCGCAAAAACAGGAGCTGGTCAGACATATTAAAGATGAACCGGCTTCGCTCGATCCGGCAAAAGCGGTGGGGTTGCCAGAGATTCAGGTGATTCGCGATCTTTTCGAAGGGCTGGTGAATCAGAATGAGAAAGGGGAACTGACCCCGGGCGTGGCGACGCGCTGGCAGAGTAACGATAACCGTACCTGGACGTTCACCCTGCGTGATAACGCAAAATGGTCTGACGGTACGCCGGTCACCGCGCAGGATTTTGTCTACAGCTGGCAGCGTCTGGTTGACCCAAAAACGACCTCTCCGTTTGCCTGGTTTGCAGCGCTGGCAGGTATCAACAATGCGCAGGCTATCATCGACGGTAAGGCAGCGCCTGATACCCTGGGCGTGACGGCGGTGGATGCCAGGACGTTGCGCGTCCAACTGGATAAACCGCTACCGTGGTTTAGCAACCTGACGGCAAACTTCGCCTTCTATCCGGTGCAAAAAGCGAACGTTGAAAGCGGGAAAGAGTGGACGCGTCCGGGAGCGCTGGTCGGTAATGGCGCCTACGTCCTGAACGACCGCGTGGTGAATGAAAAACTGGTTGTCGTGCCGAACACCCACTATTGGGACAATGCGAAAACTGTCCTGCAAAAAGTGACCTTTATTCCGATTAACCAGGAATCGTCCGCCACGAAACGCTATCTGGCAGGGGATATCGATATTACCGAATCGTTCCCGAAAAACATGTATCAGAAGCTCCTGAAGGACATTCCGGGACAGGTGTATACGCCGCCTCAGCTCGGGACCTACTACTACGCGTTTAATACGCAAAAGGGGCCGACGGCCGATGCCCGGGTTCGTCTTGCCCTGAGTATGACTATCGATCGCCGCATTATGGCGGAAAAGGTGCTGGGTACCGGCGAAAAACCGGCCTGGCATTTTACCCCTGACGTGACGGCGGGCTTCACGCCTGAACCTTCGCCGTTCGAGCAGATGTCCCAGCAGGAGCTGAACGCTCAGGCCAAAACCTTGCTCCAGGCCGCAGGCTACGGCCCTCAGCGTCCGCTGAAGCTGAACCTGCTGTACAACACGTCGGAAAACCACCAGAAAATCGCCATTGCGGTGGCGTCCATGTGGAAGAAAAATCTCGGTGTGGATGTTAAGCTGCAAAACCAGGAGTGGAAAACCTACATCGACAGCCGCAACACCGGCAATTTTGATGTGATCCGCGCGTCATGGGTGGGGGATTACAACGAGCCCTCGACCTTCCTGTCCCTGCTGACCTCAACCCACAGCGGCAATATCTCGCGTTTTAATGACCCGGCTTACGATAAAATTATCCACCAGGCGACGCTCGAAACCACGGCGAAAGCGCGTAACACCGACTACAACACGGCGGAGAAAATCCTTATGGAGAAAGCACCTATCGCGCCTATTTACCAGTACACCAACGGTCGACTGATTAAGCCGTGGGTGAAAGGGTACCCGATCAATAACCCGGAAGACGTGGCGTATAGCCGGACGATGTATATTGAGAAGCACTGACGGTTATAAAACTGGCGCACCTAAGCGCCAGTTTTACAATGCATGACGCTTCCCGGCAGCGATGTGGCCGGAGCTGTTATTCTAATAACGCACTAAACTTCGCCAGCCACTGCGGATGGGCGGGCCAGGCGGGAGCCGTCACCAGGTTGCCGTCGACATGGGCCTGATCGATGCCGATCGTGGCGTAGTGTCCACCCGCGAGGCGTACCTCAGGTGCACAGGCCGGGTAGGCGCTACAGGTACGGCCTTTCAGGATGCCCGCGGCAGCGAGCAGTTGCGGGCCATGGCATACTGCAGCAATCGGTTTGCGCGCAGCGTCAAATGCCTGTACCAGCTTTAACACATCCTCATTTAGCCGCAGATACTCGGGCGCTCTCCCACCGGGGATGAGCAGTGCGTCGTAGTCCTGCTCCTTTACGGCGGAAAAGTCGGCGTTGAGGGTAAAGCGGTGACCGGGTTTTTCGCTATAGGTCTGGGCGCCGTCGAAATCATGGATTGCCGTCATGATGTAGTCGCCTTTTGGTTTGTCGGGGCAGACTGCATCCACCTGATGGCCAATCATCTGCAAAGCCTGAAAAGGCACCATGGTTTCGTAATCTTCGGCATAATCGCCCACCAGCATCAGGATCTTCTTGCTCATCATTCCTCTCCCTTGTCATTAAAGATGATTAAGATATAGCCTGGCGTGGCTGAAATGCCGGAAATAAAAAAGCCCGTCAGAGCACGGGCAACATAAGCAAATGAATAAGTGATTCGTTATCAACGTAGTTGGAGGATAACGGCGCGTATCTTACGCGGCTGTCAGGCTTGCAGATACCTGACAAATTCGGTAGGTGAAACAAGATATTAAACGTGCGTTATGGTGCATCGAAGGTCGGGTAAAGACTATTTTCGAGAAATTCGACGAGATACCAGATCTCACCGCTAAAAATAAACCATAAGCCAAATATAATAAGGAGCAAAATAATTAAGGTGAGTATTATTTCTGTTTTTCCCATTGCAGATTTTACCCACCTGAAGTTAATTGAGTCGAGGCAGGCATTGTAGCGGGGCTTTCCCCTATACTCCAGTTTCATGCTGCAAGGACTTTATTGCGTCCGTCATTTTTAGCGCGATACAGCGCGTCGTCTACCCGCTTAAACAGCTCATCAATCGTCTCACCCTGGTTATGTCGCGCCACGCCAATGCTAACGGTAAACCGCGGTAAGCCCGGAATCGTAATGCGGGCAACGGCTGCACGGATCGACTCGGCAATCTGCAACGCGATGTCGAGAGCGGTATGCGGCAGCAGGATAACGAACTCTTCGCCTCCCCAGCGGAACACCAGGTCATTCTCCCGGCTACAGGCTTCCAGCGTTCGGGAGAGGGCGATAAGCACCTCATCGCCCTTCAAATGACCAAACAGGTCGTTGATGTTTTTGAAGCGATCGGTATCCACCAGCAGCAGGCTAAACTGCTGTTGGGCAGGAAGATGATTCAGGTTGTTGGGATCGGTAATCGCGTAGAACTGGCGACGGTTGAGTAACCCGGTCATGGAGTCACGTAGCGCGGCATGTTCCAGCTCTTGCTCCAGTCTTTTTTGCTCGGTGATATCGTGGATGATGCACAGCATCAGCTTGTCACCGTAGATCTCAATGGGGCCGGCATACGTCTGAACGTGGCGGGTAGAGCCGTCGGCAAGGCGGTGAACAAAGTTGAGCGGCTTATGGCCGCCGGGCAGCGCGGCAATCGCAGTCATAATGGGCAACACGTCTCGCCCGAGAGTATTGATTTCCCAGGTATGTTTACTGCACATGTCATCATGTGAGTAACCGTAAAAATAGAGCGCGGCCAGGTTAGCATCAACAATCTGGCCATCGCGGGCCGGATCGATTAACAGCATCGGCGCGCTGTTGGTCTGAAAAAAACGGGCGTAAAACCCCTGTTTTTTCCGCCGGTAGGTTGCGGAGCGGCTGGCCTTTAGCCCAGAGAGAATGTGCTGGGCGATCCCCTCGAAAACAATCACATCTCCCCAGGGGGCATAATGGGCAAGCGAGAGACGACAGCTTAGCGGCGTATCCTGTCCATCCCGGCTTATTGTCCAGATTTCGACGATCTCCTGCCCGGTTTTCAGTTCAGGTACATACATCGACAGGAGGTGCTGTGCATTCGCGGAATAGAGGCCTTTACGCAGCTGGTCCAGCGTCTTCTCTCCCATAAGCTGCGTTGCGGTCACATTCGCAAAAACGATCGCTTCCGAAGCGGGGGAAATCAGCCACACAGGTGTTTTAATGACGTTCAGCGCTTCAAAACCGTTTTGCGACATAGGCATTTCCTGTTCATCGGCTCAATGCGCCTGACAATCATGACAGACGTGATGAGTGTCTACTGCTTTGAAACATACTCTACTCAACCCCGTCAGGCATGGTTTTTTTGTGAAATAAATGCGGGGTCCGTTTGAATTTTATTAATGGGTATAATTTGCCTGTCGGAGTTTATCTGCAGAAGCAGCCACGGCACCTGTTCGGCAGGTAAGGGGCGGGAGAAAAGATAACCCTGCAGGTAGTCGCAGCCGAGACGGGTGAGAACCTCCTGCTGCTCTTGCGTTTCAATCCCTTCAGCCACCACGTTCATCTCCATGGTTCGGGCGATACTCATGATGGTTTCAACCAGCTTGTAGCTTTTTTCATTTTCCAGCATCGACGTCACAAAGCTTTTGTCGATCTTGAGCTCTTTTGCCGGCAGCACGCTCAGCATCAGCAGGTTCGAGTAGCCCGTACCGAAATCATCAATCGATACGGTGATCCCCGCATGATTAAACGCGTTGAGTAACTCAATGCTGCGGTCGAGATTTTTCAGCGCGGTGCTCTCCGTAACCTCAAGGATTAGTCTGGACGGGGACAAGCTATATTTTTCCAGCATCGACGATACGATGTGGAAAATGTCCGGCTGTTCGAACTGGACGGGGGATAAGTTGAGCGACAGCGTCCACTGGCTAAACCCTTGTTCAGTCCAGAAATGCAGCTGTCGACATGCCGCTTCAATGGCCCAGTTGCCCACCGGAATAATTAAGCCGGTTTGTTCCAGCGAGGGGATAAACAGGCCCGGCAGAACAACGCCTTGCTCAGGGTGCCGCCAGCGCAGCAGGGCTTCAAAACCATGGATAGTCTTCTCTTGTGCATACCAGGTTGGCTGGTACCACAGTTCAAACTGATCGCGCTCAAGCGCCTGAGAGAGTTCCTGCAGAAAACCGGGTTTTGCCGGGATTGCTGTCGACATCTCGGATCGGTAGTGCGCCCAGCCGTTCCGGCCGTCGTCTTTGACGTGATGCAGGGCTGCATCCGCCTTGAGCTTTAGCTCATGCAGCGTTTCGCCATCCTGAGGATAGAGGCTGACGCCCGCACTAATTGTCGTGCTTAGCGTATGACCACAGATCGAAAGAGGACGTCGCACATCCTCGAGCAACGACGCGAGCAGGGCGTTGAGTTTGTCGTCGTCACATTCCGGTACCAGCAGGATAAAGGCGTCACCTCCCAGCCTTGCCAGGGTCATCTCACGCGTGAGACGGGAAGTGATGCGCTGTGCAACGGTGATCAATAACTCATCGCCGACGCTGTGACCCCAGGTATCGTTGACGCGTTTGAAATGATCGACGTTCAGGAAAATGACGGCAAATTGCCTGTTACTCAGCAACGCGCTGCGCAGGCAGTCCTGCATGCGGATGTCCATCTGATGGCGATTCGCGAGTCCGGTGAGTGCATCAAAGCGCGCCTGCAGCTCAAGCTGCCGATTGAGCTGCCGCAGATTGTCCGTCAGCCGGCCGGTACGCCGGTGAGAGTCGACAAGGGAAATAATCAACATCACGCCAAGCAGGCAGAGCGTGGTGACCGAAACCCAGATGGATAACCCGAGCTCGCCGATCCCGCCGGGAAGGGTATGCGACATTTCCGGGTAATGCGCGGCACTCATGCCGGTATAGTGCATCGCACAAATGGCGGCGGCCATGACCAGGGCCGCGAGAAGGCGCTCGATAAAAACCCCTTTGTCTCGCAGGCGGAAAGCCAGCCACAGCGCAGTGCCGGAAGCCACCACGGCAATGACCACGGACAACCCCACAATACGGCGATCCCAGATGATGCTGCCATCCAGCATCAGGGCCGCCATACCGATATAGTGCATGGATACCACGCCTGCGCTCAGGATTGCGGTGGCAACGATGGGGCGAAAGAGAGACCGTTTTTTTCCCGCGACGGCAATATCAAGGGCCGTGGTCGACGCAATAACCGCGACGCCCAGCGATGCAAGGGTTAACCAGAGGTCATAGCGCATCATCATGGGCATTTGCATCGACAGCATGCCGATAAAGTGCATCGACCAAATGCCGATGCCGAGCGAGATGCCACCGGCCATACGCCAGAACAGGGCAGCCTTTCGGCTGGAAAGGGGGATCTTTCCGGCACTGTCCAGCGCCACAAAGGAGGCGATAAACGCCACCAGATAAGAGATAGCGATTAACACAGGGTCCCACGATATATTGAGCATTATGCAATCCCACGCCTGAGAGGGTTACCGATTTCGCCTGCCGGGCACATCTTTATCTGGCAACGAACATGCGCATTCAAACAATATTAGTTTTTTATCGTGTAAAATGACCAGTCATATTAATACTCTAAAACGTATTAAGAATATAAAATATATTCTCATTGTTAACGTATTAAGTATTGCTAAACAAGAGCGAATAAAAGTAGCAAAGCTCCTTAAATATAACGGCGATTGTATCAGTGCGCCGCAGCGGATGGTATCGCTTAACGTGGCGGCAGACCAGTATCACAGCACGCTGCGAAGAACATTTTCACTAATACGCTGTTTTTATCTGACTTAAGCTAAATCCCAGGTTGCTAACGGCGAAAAAACAATCCCGTGAAGTTTGCGAGGAAAAACGTCTGAGCCAATGCTATAAGTCTAGATGCCGACCAAAATATAAAACGTGGGTATCATCATGCTAAGAAATATTAGTGTCAGGACCTTTATTATCGGGTTCCTTTTATCGCTATTTTTGGTAAACGCAGGTGTCGTTGTTCTAATTTCCAGCAAGTCCTCTCTCTTTATTTCCCTTAACGTTATCAATTTCGTTGCGCTATTTTTGCTTTGGGTCTACATGACCCGCTATCTTGTGACGCCGATCAATACGGTAAAGAGAAGTATTGAAGAGGTGACAGCAGGCAACCTTGGGGTTTCTATCCCGGAGTTTGGCAATAACTGCGCGGGGCGACTTATTCCCGGGATCAATAGCCTTTCCGGCAACATTGCGACGCTGGTGCGCGAGATCAGGGCGTCGTCGCAAACCGCCATGACCTTATCGGATCAGCTCTCGGCCCGTAGCGCTCAGCTCTCGGTGAAAACCGAACAGCAGTCTGCGTCTTTAGTGCAAACCGCAGCCAGCATGGAGCAAATGGCGGCGAGCACCAAAAACAATGCCGATAACACCCGCCTGGCGAGTGAACAGGCGAATGTGGCGACGCTGCAGGCGCGCAAGGGCGGGGAGCTGATGGGGCAGGTCGCCAACAATATGCAGTCCATTACCGAATGCGCCCAGCAGATGACGGAGATTATTTCATTGATTGACGGCATTGCGTTCCAGACCAATATTCTGGCGCTCAACGCGGCCGTTGAGGCGGCAAGGGCAGGCGACCACGGAAAAGGTTTTTCTGTCGTTGCGGAGGAGGTCAGAAACCTGGCACACCGCAGTGCAGAGGCCGCGAAGAATATCAAAGCGCTGATTGAAGTCACCAGCAGTAACGTCACGCAGGGCGCGACCGTGGTGTCACAGGCAGAGAAGAATATGCATGAAATCGTGACGGGGTCGGGGAACGTCAGCCGCTTGATGGATGAAATTTCCGCGTCGACCTCTGAGCAGGAGAAAGGCATTTCCCAGATCACGCTGGCGCTTTCGGAGCTGGAGCGGGTCACGCAAAGCAACGTGGCGATGGCGGAGGAACTCAACGGCTCCTCTGATGTCCTGCGCAATCAGGTGATTGAGCTGCAGGCCCGCACGCGTAATTTCAGACTGGATCAGGGATCGTTGTCCTCATTACCTGGCGGCTCGCCATCCTTCCTCCCGCGGCCAGAGCACTCTCTCTGACAAAACCGCAACATTCTCGCCGTATTTCTTGCCGGGTGGCGCTGCGCTTACCCGGCCTACACTCTGCCGCAATATCAATACATTACACCCTTCACTGTAGGCCCGTGCAAGCGTAGTGCCGCCGGGCGAAACGCATGGCATGTACATTTCATGAACGATTTCAGCGCGATGGCATACATAGTTGTTGCTTAACCCCTGATGAAAGCTAGACTGACACCGAAAGAGCTAAAAGGCGGAGGAGCTGTGGAAAGCATTAAAGGATCTGAACTAAACGTTCCAGACGCAGTTTTTGCGTGGGTGCTGGACGGTCGCGGCGGTGCCCGGCCGCTGGAAGACAATGATGTGATCGACAGTGCGCATCCCTGCTGGCTGCATCTGAACTACACCCACCCGGACAGCGCTGACTGGCTGGCGTCGACCCCGCTCTTGCCTAACAACGTACGCGATGCGCTGGCCGGTGAAAGCCTGCGCCCCCGCGTGAGCCGAATGGGGGACGGGACGCTGATCACCCTGCGCTGTATTAACGGCAGCACGGATGAACGTCCGGATCAGCTGGTTGCGATGCGGGTCTATATGGACGATGGGCTGATTGTCTCCACCCGACAGCGTAAGGTTCTGGCGCTGGATGACATCGTCAACGATCTGAAAGAGGGCACCGGGCCGATCGACTGCGGCAGTTGGCTGGTGGACGTCTGTGACGCGCTTACCGATCACGCCAGTGAGTTTATTGAAGAACTGCACGACAAAATCATCGACCTGGAAGATAACCTGCTCGATCAGCAGATCCCGCCGCGCGGTTTTCTGGCCTTGTTGCGTAAGCAGTTGATTGTGATGCGCCGCTACATGACGCCGCAGCGCGACGTGTATGCGCGGCTGGCCAGCGAAAGGCTCGCCTGGATGAACGACGATCACCGACGCAGAATGCAGGATATTGCCGACAGGCTGGGCCGCGGGCTGGATGAAATTGATTCCTGTATTGCCAGAACGGCGGTGATGGCGGACGAAATCGCGCAGGTGATGCAGGAGTCGCTGGCGCGAAGAACCTATACGATGTCCCTGATGGCGATGGTGTTTTTACCCAGCACGTTTCTGACCGGGCTGTTTGGCGTCAATCTGGGGGGAATTCCGGGCGGCGCTTATCGCTACGGCTTTACGGCCTTTTGCGTGATGTTAGTTGTTTTGATTGGGGGTGTTGCATGGTGGTTGCATCGTAGTAAATGGCTGTAAATTTACGCTTTTTTCGTCTTTTTCCGGGATTAAAACGCTCTTTTAATTGAGCGAAGTCAATAAACATCTACCCCGTAAGGTGCAATATTACTCCCGCAGGTGAATGCAACGTCAAGCGATGGGCGTTGCGCTCCATATTGTCTTACTTCCTTTTTTGAATTACTGCATAGCACAATTGATTCGTACGACGCCGACTTCATAGTCGGCTTTTTTTTGCCTCCTGATTCTCAGCGTCTACCCTAAAAGGGACGACAGCAAATTCTGGAGGGAATGATGAGCATCCTTAACGCTCTGCTACTGCCACAATCGCGTCAGTCCGATCCTATCCCCAGCGATCCGGTACCCATGCCCGATCCTATCCCGCGTCCGCAGCCGATGCCGGACCCGCCGCCCGATGAAGAACCGATTAAATTGTCGCATCGAACCGCGAGATCTGCGAGGATACGCGCCATCTGACTGCAAAGATCACCACGAGAGACTATAGTGACCGCTTTTTCTACCCTGAATGTTTTGCCCGCCGCCCAACTCGATAACCTCAACGAGTTGGGATACCTCACGATGACGCCTGTTCAGGCGGCCGCCTTACCTGCCATTCTCGAGGGCCGTGACGTGCGCGTGCAGGCGAAAACGGGCAGTGGAAAAACGGCGGCATTTGGCCTTGGCCTGTTGCAGCATATCGATGCGGCGCTTTTTCAGACCCAGTCTCTGGTGCTGTGTCCGACCCGCGAACTGGCAGACCAGGTTGCGGGTGAACTGCGTCGCCTGGCGCGTTTCCTGCCCAATACCAAGATCTTAACCCTCTGCGGCGGGCAGCCGTTCGGCGCCCAGCGTGATTCACTCCAGCATGCCCCGCACATTATTGTCGCGACGCCTGGCCGTCTTCTCGATCATCTGCAGAAGGGCACCGTCTCGCTGGATGCGCTACAAACGCTGGTCATGGATGAGGCCGATCGCATGCTGGACATGGGTTTCAGCGATGCCATTGACGAGGTGATCCGTTTTGCACCGGCCGATCGCCAGACGCTGCTGTTCTCCGCAACCTGGCCGGAAGCCATTGCCGCCATCAGCGGCCGCGTGCAGAAAAATCCCCTTACCATTGAAATTGACAGCGTAGATGCGCTGCCCGCGATCGAACAGCAGTTCTTTGAAACCTCGCAGCAGGGGAAGATCCCGCTCCTGCAGAAATTGCTGAGCCAGCATCAGCCTGCCTCTTGCGTGGTGTTCTGTAATACCAAAAAAGACTGTCAGTCGGTTTGTGATGCCCTGAATGCCGCCGGGCAGAGCGCGCTGTCGCTGCATGGCGATCTGGAACAGCGCGATCGCGATCAGACGCTGGTCCGTTTCGCGAATGGCAGCGCCCGCGTGCTGGTTGCGACCGACGTTGCTGCGCGCGGTCTGGATATTAAATCGCTTGAGCTGGTGGTGAACTTTGAGCTGGCGTGGGATCCGGAAGTACACGTGCACCGTATTGGCCGTACCGCGCGCGCAGGAAACAGCGGTCTGGCGATCAGCTTCTGCGCACCTGAAGAGGCGCAGCGCGCCAATATTCTCTCTGAAATGCTGCAGATTAAGCTGAACTGGATGAATCCCCCAGCCGGCGTCAGCCTTGTGCCGCTGGAGGCCGAAATGGCGACCCTGTGCATTGATGGCGGTAAAAAAGCCAAGATGCGTCCTGGTGATGTTCTAGGTGCACTGACAGGGGATGTGGGTCTGGACGGGGCGGATATCGGTAAGATTGCTGTCCATCCGGCGCATGTCTACGTCGCGGTTCGCCAGGCGGTTGCCCATAAAGCATGGAAGCAGCTGCAAAACGGGAAAATTAAGGGTAAAACCTGCCGCGTACGTCTGCTGAAATAAAGCATGAAGCGTCTCAGAAGGTGTTTCTGAGACGCTAATCGCTTACTTCACTTCAAGCACGTTCAGACGCAACTCTTCAAACTGATTGTCATCATCTTCCGGCTGCCAGCCTGCTGGCTGCATCGGGATCTCTTCCCGGTCAAACGCCAGATCGCCGCCATTCACCACGTCTGAGTCATGGTTGATGCCTTTAAAGTCGAACAGCTCCACATCCGCGAGATGGGAAGGGACGACGTTCTGCATGGCGCTGAACATGGTTTCGATACGACCAGGATAGCGCTTATCCCAGTCGCGCAGCATGTCGCCAATCACCTGACGCTGCAGGTTCGGCTGAGAGCCGCAGAGGTTACATGGAATGATCGGGAACCCTTTAGCCTGAGAGAAACGCTCAATGTCTTTTTCACGGCAGTAGGCAAGCGGGCGGATCACAATATGTTTACCGTCATCACTCATCAGCTTAGGTGGCATACCTTTCATCTTGCCGCCGTAGAACATATTGAGGAACAGCGTTTGCAGGATATCGTCGCGGTGATGGCCCAGGGCAATTTTGGTCGCGCCCAGCTCCGTCGCGGTACGATAAAGAATGCCGCGGCGCAGACGAGAGCACAGAGAGCAGGTGGTTTTCCCTTCCGGGATCTTCTCTTTCACAATACCGTAGGTATTTTCTTCGACGATTTTGTACTCAACGCCCAGCTTCTCGAGGTATTCCGGCAGAATGTGTTCCGGGAAGCCCGGCTGTTTCTGGTCAAGGTTGACCGCCACCAGGGAAAATTTCACCGGCGCACTTTGCTGAAGATTACGCAGGATCTCCAGCATGGTGTAGCTGTCTTTACCCCCTGACAGGCAAACCATGATGCGGTCGCCTTCTTCAATCATGTTGAAGTCTGCAATGGCTTCGCCAACGTTACGGCGCAGCCGCTTTTGCAGTTTGTTAAGATTGTATTGCTCTTTTTTGTTAATCTCTTGATTCTCTTGCATTGAGTACTACCTTCGGAGCCAGCAGGGGCAAAAATTGTATGCCGCGTATGGTACGGATTCCGGCGGCGAATGCCAGCACGTTTTACTGCTGCGTGAAATCTGGCGCCGATACGTGATAAAGGGTAGCGTTCAGACGTTTGGATACGATAGCGACTTTACGGCAAACGGCGCAGTTGTGGTGCAATCATCTCCGCCAGTATCAATATTGAAGATTAGCAGTAAGCATGCTGTAATGAGCTTACTTAATTTGAGGGTAACTTGAGCTTAGATTTAAAAATGATAAAAACTTCTACTCTTTTCCTTTGTTCCTCCTTATTTTCAAGCATGGCTTTTGCAGAAAATCACTACATACCTCTACTTTATAACTTATCGACTATGTTTGATTTCAATCCAGTTAAGGGGGCTGTTAAATCCTTAGATACTGATGTTGAGGAGAATGGAAAAATCACTTATAAAATCTCCATCAGACTGAATAAAAATGGTTGTGTTGATAGCTTAAACCTTGATAATGTTTCTTCCGGGCATGAAACCATTCTAAAATATACAAATGGAAGTCTTATTGGCCATAGAGATGGCAAGCCTTTCTCAATACAACTTGATGAAAAATGTCACATTTTGAGTAAAAATGAAAACGGTGACGAGTTGCGTTACACTCTTTACTCGAATGGATTAATTAAAGACACCTATTTTTTAGGCAAAAAAATATCTGAACATTTTTATGATGAAGACGATAATTTGACGCGCTCTGAATTTTATAGTTCAGAAAGCGTTATGTCTAAAAATGAAATATCTTATGTTGATAAAAAAAGAAAGCCTCTTGATTATACACTAATAAACTCATCAGTTTTCTCGGAGGGGTATACAGCAACCAGTTCTTGTCATTATAACGAAATGCTTGTGCCTGAAATATGTAATGCCACAGTACAGAACGCAGGTAATCCGGCACCGAAACCAGTTTCAATGACAGCACATACGAAAGTTGAATTCTACTAGATTAAAACGATTCCAGTAAGCTACCTCCGGCGTCATGGTGTTTTATCGGGACGAGTTCAATGAAGGCACTGGCTTAATGTAAGAGAAATTTAAGATGAATGTAGAAACGGTCCGCTTAATCCTGGAACCCTTTAATGATTCACATTATGAAGGCTTAAGGGTAATGGATAGTGATGCTGAAGTGATGCGCTATATCAATAAGGGTATTGTTAAAACGCCCGAAGAAACCTGGGAGGGTATCAGAAGGGTGCAGGCTCGCTGGGATAAGTATCACTTCTCGTGGTGGGCTATCAGAGAGAAATTTTCTGGTGCGATCGTTGGTGCAGCATGCCTCCAGCACCTGGCAAATGTGGAGGGTGCACCATTAGAGATTGGCTGGCGCCTCGTTCCTGAACACAATGGCAAAGGCTATGCTACAGAGGCAGCGAAAGCGATCGTTGATTATGCTGTAGAACGGGTGGGAGCATCTTATCTGGTGGCCGTGGCCGATCCCGAAAATATCGCATCGCAGCGTGTTATGAAAAGGTTAGGTATGACTTATAAAGCAATAGAGCAGCATTACGATACTCAATGCGTAGTCTATGAGCTTAATATTGGTAAGCCTGCTTAAGTAACAGATACACCTCTGCCACTTTATCTCCGCTTACAGCACCTCAACCAATTCAAATTCTTCTGCGACCAGTTCCATATCTTCAGAAAAATGGCCTTCGCGGAAGAAAAATCGCTGATGCTCTGTCTGCCAGTATTCAAGGCTTAAATCACCTTCACCCTCTTTACGAGCGAATTCCTCAGTAACATCGCAAAAACGCACCAGTCGCATGGAAACCAGCCGGATCACACAGACCGGGACATTCTGACCATCAAGGATTATGTTGTAGCTTCCTATCCGTGGAGCAGACACATCCTGCGAGTACGAGGCAAAAGAGCCGCAGGTGGCCGTTTTGAGCCCTTTTTTAATCAGGTCCGCTAGTTCGTTCGCCAGTTCCAGGCTGTCACCCATTTGCCAGGCCTGTGCGCCCGGGTATTTCATTTTTAATTCCTCAACCGTCACCATTCAACTTCCCTCATAGCTTTTATCAAAAGAAACATACCAGCGGTTTTAGCATAAACATCGTCGATACCAGAAGCGTACTCTGCTTTCCTGACACCTTTTTTCACTGGTGGGCAGGAAAACAAAGCGTTGCGCTTATTGCTCGAGTAAATATATCCTTGCGGAGTTATCTGCGTGGTGAATCTATGGCCGGTAGCCAGGCGCGTGACGTTGTATAACAAAGAAAAGTCACCGGGATAGAACCGACACCACGCTTTTTCTGTAACTTTCATCCCATTGGAAGGGGTTAACGTGTTCAAGCTTAATTCATCGCTACTGGTGGCGTTGCTACTGTCAGGCTGTAGCGCCGATCTGGTTCTCAGCCCACCTCAGCAACCTGAATACAAGTCGATGCCTGAAATAACGCAGTCTGTGACGCCATCACAACAGCGCGCAATCATGGCAGGCGAGCGGCCTGACTGGTCAGAAAGAACGCCGGTCAAGACAATAAAGCAGTACTAATAAGCACGTATCAACCAGGGCTGCCGTTCGGCGGCCTTTTTATTTCCCCATTTTAGAAGGTGCAACGATGGAGGCTGGTTTGCGGGAAAATTTCTGACGCATGACATGGTATTTCTTTCTTTATCAACCATGCTTAAGACGAAGACAATTCAATCACTTCAGCATCACCGAAGCGGCAACGTCACTCGAGTCGAGAACCCTGAATGCGCCATGCACCTATCTCCTTAGCTGCAGCCACGGCAATTTTTATGCTGGGCGTTTTTATCATCAATTTACAGGTTTGGTATTCTGCACGGGCTGACAGCCTTGCAGGGGCGCACTATGTCGTGCGAAACATGAACGTCATTCTTAAAGAAGCTCGTCATGCGACCCAGATAGCAATGCAGCTTGCTGAGAATGAGTGTGATGCTGAAGGGCAGTATCGGCTCGGTACTGAAGCGGCATTACAACCCCATCTGAGAACGATCGTTATTCTGAAACAAGATGCGGTCTGGTGCTCCTCTTTACCGGGAAATCGCGTGTTGCTGGTTAACGGCTCAGCGCTGCCTCAGGCATCATTGCTACTTGTTCCATCGAAAAGTACGGTCAACGGCCTGCCGGTTCTCTTATACCAGACAAACCATGCCGGAAGCCGAATCATGGTGAGCATCAGCGACAGCCATATCCGGGATGCGCTGAATATGCCATTACGTGGCGTGGCGTATTCACTGCAAGTCGGCAATCGTCGTTTAGGCCAATCCGGCGATGTGTTGACGGCACCCCATGCAAACAAAGATGTACTGACGGTAAAAGACGCTGATTATCCCTTCGCGATTCAATTTAACGCTCCGCCTCTTTTTAGCCTGACGAGATTATTCGACCAGGCCGGTGGGGTGCTGTTATTTCTGCTGCTCATTTCCTCTCTTCCTGCTTATCTTCTGCAACGCTATCTCTCTAAGGATATATCGCCTGAAGATTCGCTGCGTACTGCCATCTACAGAAATGAAATTATTCCCTATTACCAACCCGTCGTGAGCGGAAAAGAGGGCACCTTGCGCGGTGTCGAGGTGCTGGCCAGATGGAAGCATCCGCAATCCGGGTTTATTTCTCCCGCGTCGTTTATTCCGCTTGCTGAAAAATCAGGGTTAATTATTCCATTAACCCAAAGCTTAATGCGTCAGGTTGCAATGCAGATGAATTCAATTTCTTCGCTGCTGCCGGAAGGATTCCATGTAGGAATTAACTTCAGTGCGTCTCATATCGTGGCCTCTACCTTTTTTGAAGAGTGCCTGAATTACAAGCGCAGCTTTGTGCAACAGGATCTTAACCTTGTCGTTGAGGTGACCGAGCGCGAGCCCCTCCACGTAGATGAACATCTCGTTAAAACCCTGAATGAGCTGCATAACAATGGATTTGCAATCGCGCTGGATGATTTTGGAACGGGCTATTCTGGCCTGTCCTACCTGCAGGACCTGCACATTGATTACATCAAAATCGACCAAAGCTTTGTTGCCAGAGTGAATGCCAATGAGGATTCCACCCTGATCCTGGATTCGGTACTGGAACTGGCAAAAAAACTGTCAATCCGTATTGTGGCGGAAGGGGTTGAAACCCAGCAACAGCTTGATTATCTCATCCGCAATAACATCACGTTTTTACAGGGCTACTTCTTCTACAAACCCGTTCCCTTTAAGGAGTTGATAAAAATCCTTTTGTCGAAGCCAAAGGTTAAAGTGAGGGTGGAGTGACGTTTTCCCAGTTGTCTGCATTTCCCGCCTGATATATGCGTAAGTAGCGTATAATGCGGCGTCGAAAACTGCTTAACAATCCTTTGGCCGGTACTATGACCCTCAATCGCTTTTGTTATTTACTCCTGATCTTTGCTGCAATCGGCAGCCTTTTTGCCTCTAACCCTTTGGCTATGTGGTTTCTGCTGATCAATGTGCTGACGATGGCTATGTATGGCGCCGATAAACAGGCAGCGCGTAAGGGTATGCGCAGGGTACCGGAAGCCACGCTGCTGGTATTTGGCGTAACCGGCGGCTGGCCTGGCGCGATTGTGGGCCAGCAACTCTTTCGCCATAAAACGCAAAAGCAGCCCTTTAAAACCTACTTTTTCTTAAGCATTGTCGTTAGCATTGCCGTGATGGCGGCGGTTTACCATTTCTCGCCTGTTTCGTCTTTATGAGCGTATTGACATCAAGTTAACTTGAGCTTTTAAGATGTCAGCACCACGTTGATAAAGGAGTAACATCTTAAAATGAAAGACATTGATGTAGGTTTCACTCATGTCGCGTTTATGGTCAGGGACCTGGAAAAGAGTATCGCGTTCTATCGTCGCTATGCCGGTATGGAGGTTATTCATTTGCGTGAACCCGACATGCCTGATGCCAGAAGAGTCGCATGGCTTAGCGACCATACCCGTCCTTTTGCACTGGTTCTGGTACAGGCTGATGCCGTGACCGACACGCCGCTGGGCAGCTTCGGGCATCTGGGAATTGCCTGTGCGACCCGCGAAGAAATTGACAGAAAAACCGCGATGGCCACCGCTGAAGGTGTGCTAAGGAAAGCGCCTGAGAATGTAGGCGATCCCGTAGGATACTATGTCTTTTTTGCCGATCCCGATGGAAACACGTTAGAGCTGTCATTCGGACAGCGCGTCGGTCTGGAAGCGATCCGAACGGCCAGTCGGAATAAATAAAGCGAAGATACGTTAGCAACAGGAAACAGACCGCGTCGCGCGTCGTTAATTGATCCTCCATCACTGCCAATAGTGGTAGGACTATTCTTAAGTTGTTGCTGTTTTTTGCACAATCTGAATAATACGTGCAACACCACGGACGATAACATCCCATGAAAATAGTATCTATTATGCTGGCAGTGCTGGCGCTTTTTTCTGCGCCTGCCTGGTCCGCTTTTCAGGAGCGGGAATATAATACCTGGTATATGAAAAATGCGGTGCTTTATGATATGACGCAGACCTCGGAAGGTTATCCCGTCATGGTGAGCGTATCCCAGCCTGGGAGGAAATCCGCTAATTTGCTGGTGTCATATATTACGGAAGGGCGCTGTGGTGAGAATAAGCCGCCACTCAATGTGAATGGTAAAGTGCTTCCCTCCAAATATCATTGTGTTCAGATAGGGAAAAACAGAATTGAACATTTTTCAGTTGTGGATGCGGACAGCGTCAATGGCATTGTGACGCATTTAAAATCTGATTTCACTATTCTCCTGCAAAACGATATCAAAATTTGGGCGGCAAATATCAAAACGCCAAAATACGGGCTGGCACCGAGATTCTAACGATGAAATGTCTGTCTCACGACAGGTATTATTTCTATCATGGTAATCATTTATGAAAGAATAGTGTCATGGTGTTATTAATCAAAATATGGAGTAAGTGGCCCTGTTTTTTTACGTATTGAAATGGACTGTATGCTAAACGGTACGAAACCGCACAAATAATCCTTACTAACATTGTGGATAAAGCTCGCTACCAGACTTACGCTTGCTAACGGCGTTTTAGTTGTTCAGCACATCTTTATTGGTAAGGAGCAGAAAATGTCACATCCTAATAGTCTGGATTTGCTAAGCCGTAAAGAAGGAATGTGTTTGTTAGAGCAAAGCATGGGTTTTGTCTGGCAGGCAGCACTTCGGGCTGTCGCAGTATTAGGCGTTGCAGATCGTCTGGTTGAAGGAAAAAAATCCGTTACGCAACTGGCGGAGGAGCTTAATGTCGATGGCGACTATCTTCATCGGATCATGCGCGTATTATCCTCTCGTGGAGTGTTCAACGAACTGTCCGAAGCTGAATATAGCCTTAGCCATTCAGCACAGTTCCTGTGTTCTGAACATGAATTTTCATTGCGTGCGGCGGTGCTCATGCTGACAGACCCAACATTCTGGCAGCCAGCGGCTAAAATGGATGAGATATTGCAAGGCAAACCTGTTTTTAATGATTTGTTTGGCAAGCCTTTTTACGACTACTGGCAGCATGATGACACGATGACTGACAGCAACATTTTTCATGCGGGTATGGCCTCTATGTCATCCGTAGAGAATGAAGTCATCGCCGATAGCTATTCGTTTCCTCAAAATGCTATCGTTGCCGATATTGCCGGTGGGCTGGGTAATTTATTGCTGGCTGTTTTACGCCGAAATCCGACCTTAACAGGGATCCTATTCGATCAAAAAGACGTGCTTGCGCGGAATCGACTGTATCTGTTAAATGACAATCGTCGATGGAAGGCAGTTGAGGGTGACTTTTTTGGAGCCTGTCCTGTAGCGGATATTTACCTGCTTAAATATATTTTGATGGACTGGCCTGATGAGAAAGCGGTTCAGATACTTCAATCGTGTAGAAATGCAATGAAAGAAAATTCCCGATTATTAATTTTTGAACCACTTATAAAAAAAGAAAATAATGAGCAGGGACGATTTGAAATTGACCTTCTTCTTTTAACAAGCTTTGATGGAGGGCGGGCAAGAACGGAGTCTGAGTATCAGATCTTGTTTGAAAAGACCAGTCTGAAGCTAAACACTATAATAGACACCCGTTCGTATCTGTCGATTTTAGAAGTCGTACCTGTCTGAACTACGTAAATTATATTCACAAAGCGAGTGTCCTCATTCCGTTTTACCGGATTCCTGCTACGCTTGTCTGTTGTATCAGGAGCATGAGCATGATGAACAAAGACGAACAAACAGGTTTAGTGGGGCTGGCGATTGGGGCCGCCGTCATTGGGCTGGTTTCAGCGCAGAAACCGATCCATCGCAACAGTATTGTCGATGAACTGGTCAGGCTCGGCAGGCAAAAAGGCGATGGTGTAGAAGACGAGGTTTTCGTCAAGGCCGCCGAGCTGGTGAGAAAAGGGGTATAGCCTATGGCTGAATGTCGTAATGCGCAGTGCCATTGCGGTGCGGTGGCCTTTACCGTTGCGCTCACGGATGGCCTGAATACCGCGCGGCGCTGCAGCTGTTCCTTTTGTCGCATGCGGGGCGCGGTCGTCGTCTCTGCGCCGCTGTCAGGGATTACCGTGACCAAAGGTGAGGATAAGCTCACGGAGTACCGCTTTAACACGGGGACGGCACGGCACTTCTTCTGCTCGGTGTGCGGGATCTACACGTTCCATCAGCGGCGTTCCAATCCAAACGAATACGGCGTGAACGTTGCCTGCTTCGAAAACGTCTCACCGTTCGATTTTCCTGACGTGACGGTGATGGACGGGGTTAACCATCCCTCGGATGGAGACAGCGGGGTGTTTGGCTACCTCTCTTTTCGCAAGAAAGGGACAGTTGAGGCGTAATTGCCGCCTGGCCACTCTGTAATCAGCCTGGCTATAGTGGAGGGTGGTTATCTGAAACAGGAGAAACTATGCTCTGTGTTGAAAAAGACGATCCGCGTGAGGCCCCTGAATCAGGTGATAAAAAGCCTCAACCCGTGAAAAAATAACGCGAACTGCGCGTTTACCCGCCACCGGCACTGCTGGTGGCTTTTTATTTCCGCGGGAGCAATATTAACCACCATCGAGGTGGTTCAACACAGCGCCGAGATGACCGACAATATCAGCAAAATCAAAAATTAACGCCATCCAGATGAGCGCTAAAAGAGTAAGTACGGCAACGGATACACGACCAAACAACGCTGTTATCCCTTGTGATGAAAAGGTTATCGTCTGAGTTTAACCAGCTTTCCCTCAACTTACCCTCAACCACACGATTCCAGAACCTGTTTTTTGTGACGAGTTTCAAAAAAGGGGGGGAGCCCGCATCATCATGCGGGCTCTGGCAATCAGAACTGGTAAACCAGGCCCAGTGCCACGACATCATCCGTGCCGATGCCGTTGTTTTTGTAGAAGTTGTCATCTTCATCCAGCAGGTTAATTTTGTAATCAACGTAGGTGGACATGTTTTTGTTGAAGTAGTAGGTCGCGCCGATGTCAGCGTATTTAACCAGATCCTGGTCGCCCTGGCCGTTACCGAGGTCCTTACCTTTAGACTGCAGGTAGGAAAGGGACGGACGCAGGCCGAAGTCGAACTGGTACTGTGCGGTCACTTCGAAGTTCTGGGTTTTGTTGGCAATACCGCCGCCCGAAGTGCTGTCAGTGGAACCGTATGGCGTCATATTGCGGGTTTCAGAGTACATAGCCGCCAGGTAGATATTATTAGCATCATATTTCAGACCCGCGGTCCATGCGTCCGCTTTATCGCCGCCCGCATATTGAGATGCAGCACCAGTGCCTGCGATCACCTGGTCATTAGTACGATCTGAAGAGGTATAGGCTGCCCCTGCGGTAATCCCCATGCCGAAGTCATAGGTGGTAGAGATACCGAAGCCGTCGCCGTTTTCGTGACGCATGTCGCGACCGTTGTTGGTGCCTTCCTGATTGTTGCTGGCATCTTCATTTTTGCCCTGATACTGCAGCGCAAAGTTCAGACCCTGCACCAGACCATAGAAGTCGGTGTTACGGTAGGTGGCCACGCCGTTGGCACGGCCGGTCATGAAGTTGTCGGCTTTGGTGTAGGAGTCCCCGCCGAACTCAGGCAGCATATCGGTCCAGCCTTCTACGTCGTACAGAACACCGTAGTTACGACCGTAATCGAAGGAGCCATAATCACCCACTTTGATACCGGCGAAGGCCAGACGTGTCCAGGACTGGTTATCAGACCCTTCGGTGTTATTAGCCTGAATGTTGTACTCCCACTGCGCGTAGCCGGTCATCATGTCGTTGATCTGGGTTTCGCCTTTGAAGCCCAGACGCATGTAGGTTTGATCCCCGTCAGCGCCTTTATCGTCGGAGAAATAGTGCAGACCATCTACTTTTCCGTACAGATCTAATTTGTTGCCGTCTTTATTATAAATCTCTGCTGCATGAGTTGCGCCAGCCATTAACAGAGCCGGAATCATCAGGGCCAATACTTTTCTTTGCATTATGATATTCCTTTGCGGTTGTTTTTATTTAATTACCTGTTGAACTTCCTGAATGAGAAAGTTGTCTCATGCTAAATCACTCCTGAGTAAGAGTAATAAATTATAATTGTTACGAATTAAGTAAAATCTAAACCGAATAAATCAACGGTAATAGTCATTGGTTTGATGAATGTCTTAATGCAAAATATATGAAATTAAAATTATTAATCAGTCGTTAAGTAAGTTATTCTTGGCGGCGTTATATGCCTTTAAGATTATTTATCCATAATTCGCGTGAATATTATTTAGGAAACTAAATAGATATTTAATGATTATCTGGATTCGCCCGGTGTGAATACACCGGGTTTTTTTATGGCAAAAACAAGCCCGGACACGCCGGGCTGAGAAACTAGTCGCTGGTCGATTTTTCGGCTTTACCCGCCAACTGCGCCAGGAAGTCATACCGTTTTTGCAGATCGGCCGCGGCGTCTTTCCATAGCTGTTCGGCCACTTCCGGTTGCTGTGCGTTAAGGCGACGGAAGCGCTGTTCCTGCATTAACGTCTCGGCCAGGGCATCTGACGGTGGACGAGAGTCCAGCGCCAGCGGTAACTTACCTTCGTCCGCACGGCGCGGGTCGAACCGGTACAGCGGCCAGAAGCCGGTCGCGGTCAGCTGTCGCATTTGATCGTGGCTGAGTGCCAGGTCGTAGCCATGCTCTTCACACGGGCTGTAGGCAATGATCAGCGACGGGCCTGGATATGCTTCCGCTTCCTGGATAGCCTTCACCGTCTGGTTAAGCTGAGCCCCCAGCGAGATTTGTGCGACGTAAACGTGACCGTACATCATCATGCTCACGCCGAGATCTTTACGTGCCTTGCGTTTGCCGTGTTCACCGAATTTCGTCACAGCGCCAAGCGGCGTCGCTTTCGACGCTTGACCACCGGTGTTGGAATAACACTGCGTATCCAGAACCAGAATATTGACGTTTTCGGTCAGGCTCAACACGTGATCCAGTCCACCGAAGCCGATATCGTAAGCCCAGCCGTCACCGCCAATCAGCCAGATTGATTTTTCAACCAGCGCGTCCGCGTCGGTCAGCAGCTGTTCAGCGCCCGCTACGCCCTGAAGCGCCTGACGTAGCTCAGCAACCTGCTCACGACGTACCTCTGGCGTCGCGTCCGCGTGAAGCGCGTCATTGAGCCCGGCGGGGATCTGCCCGGCAAACTGTTCCAGCAGGCGCATCACGCGTGCGCGGTGCTGGTCAACGGTCAGGCGGAAGCCCAGGCCAAATTCGGCGTTGTCCTCGAATAGCGAGTTTGCCCACGCGGGACCGCGACCGTTGGCGTCAGTGGTGTACGGCGTGGAGGGCAGGTTACCGCCATAGATAGACGAACAGCCGGTAGCGTTGGCAATCAGCATCCTGTCGCCGTACAGCTGGGTAAGCAGCTTGATATACGGCGTTTCACCGCAGCCTGAGCAGGCGCCGGAGTATTCAAACAGCGGCGTGATCAGCTGTGAAGTGCGAATATCAATGCGTTCCAGTTTGCTGCGATCGATTTCCGGCAGATTCAGGAAGAAGTCATAATTGACCTTCTCCTCTTCAACATGCTCCAGACGCGACATCATATTGATGGCTTTGATCTCCGGGTTCTGCCTGTCTTTCGCCGGACAGACCTCGACGCACAGGTTACAGCCGGTGCAATCTTCCGGCGCGACCTGCAGAACGTATTTCTGTCCGCGCATATCGCGGGATTTCACATCCAGCGAATGCAGGCTGGCCGGCGCGGCCTCCATCTCTTCCGGTGACACCACTTTGGCGCGAATGGCAGAGTGCGGGCAGGCCGCCACGCAGTGGTTGCACTGGGTACACAGCTCTTCCTTCCAGATGGGGATCGCTTCGGCGATGTTTCGTTTTTCCCAGCGGGTGGTGCCCATCGGCCAGGTGCCATCTGGCGGCAGCGCAGAGACGGGCAGGGCATCACCCAGCCCGGCCAGCATCGCCGCCGTCACGGTCTTCACGAAATCAGGCGCCGCATCGGACACGACCGGAGGGCGGTTCGGGCTTGCGGCGTTGACCGGCTGCAGCGGCACCTCGAACAGCGACTCGCGCGCCAGCGCCAGCGCCTGCCAGTTACGCTCGACCAGCTCCTGGCCCTTGCTGCTATAGCTTTTGGCAATCGCGCCCTGCAGTTCCGCCAGCGCGCTGTCGCCCGGCAGGATATTCGTCAGATGGAAGAAGGCCATCTGCATAACGGTATTGATACGCGCGGCAAGGCCACATTCGCGGGCAATTTTCGCCGCATTCACCACAAAGAAACGGGCTTTTTTCTGGTTCAGCACCGCCTGCACTTCCTGCGGCAGGCGCGACCAGACCTCATCTGCGCTGTATGGCGTATTCAGGAGGAAAATACCGCCAGGCTTCAGGCGCTCGGCCATCTGGTATTTATCGATAAACTGCAGCTGGTGACAGCCAACAAAATCAGCCTGAGAAATAAGATACGCAGAGCGGATGGGCTGTTCGCTCACCCGCAGATGGGAAACGGTCAGACCGCCGGCTTTCTTGGAGTCATAGACGAAGTACCCCTGGGCGTACCACGGCGTGGAGTTTCCGATGATTTTGATGTTGTTTTTGGTCGCAGAGACGCTGCCGTCACTGCCCAGACCATAGAACAGCGCCTCGAGTTTGGCGGTTGAGGGCAGGGTGTTTTCCGGCAACGACAGGGACAGATTGGTCACATCATCATAAATGCCGACGGTAAAGCGCGGCTTGGGCTTCGCTTCGCTGAGCTCGTTGAATACCGCCAGCACGCAGTCCGGTCCGAACTCTTTGGAGGACAAACCATACCGCCCTCCGATCACGCGCGGCAGCGTTTCACGTTCGCCATGATTAAAGGCTTCGGCCAGGGCCGTCATCACATCCAGATACAGAGGTTCCGCCTGGGCGCCCGGCTCTTTGGTGCGATCGAGTACCGCAACGGTACGCGCGCTCTCCGGCAGAGCAGAGAGGAGATGTTTCGCCGAGAACGGCCGATAGAGACGCACTTTAAGCACGCCAACCTTTTCGCCGCGCGTCAGCAGCTCGTCAACAACTTCCTCGCAGGTGCCAATGGCAGAGCCCATCAACACAATGACCCGTTCCGCCTGTGGATGGCCGTAATACTCAAAGGGTTTGTATTCCCGACCGGTCGCAGCGGCAAAGTCATTCATCGCCTGTTCAACATGGTCGTAAACCGCGTTGTACCACGGGTTCGTGGCCTCGCGGGACTGGAAATAGGTATCCGGGTTCGCCGACGTGCCGCGAATCACCGGGTGTTCCGGATTCAGGGCGCGGGCGCGATGCGCGTCGATATCCGCCTGCGGGAGGAGATTCAGGATTGTTTCGTCAGCCAGCGGGACGATTTTGTTAATTTCGTGAGAGGTGCGGAAACCATCAAAGAAATGAATAAACGGCACCCGGCTTTTGAGCGTGGCGATATGCGAGATTAAAGCAAAGTCCTGGGCTTCCTGAACGCTACTGGCGCACAGCATCGCGCAGCCGGTCTGGCGTACGGCCATCACGTCTGAGTGATCGCCAAAGATAGAGAGCGCGTGGGTGGCAACGGTCCGCGCAGCAACGTGCAGAACGAAGGGGGTCAGTTGCCCGGCGAGTTTGTAGAGCGTCGGGATCATTAACAACAATCCCTGAGAAGAGGTGAACGACGTGGAAAGCGCGCCGGTCTGAAGCGCGCCGTGCACCGTGGCAATCGCACCGGCTTCAGACTGCATTTCAACTACTCTCGGGACATCGCCCCAGACGTTTTTTAACCCGTTACCCGCCCAGGCGTCCGCCTGCTCAGCCATGGTCGAACTTGGCGTAATCGGGTAGATGGCGATAACTTCACTGGTGCGAAACGCGACTGAGGCAACTGCACCATTACCGTCAATAGTTTGCATAGGACAACACCCTTACATTGCGCAAAAAATAGGGGTCTGTATTACGACGACAAACCCTGAATATTATCTGTGTATTCTAGCAAACGGGGGATTTTACGATTTTCGCTTTTGTGTCCTCGGTATTCTCGCCATCAATGTGTAGATCAAACTTTTGGCGAAAAAATTGCGAGAAATTGTTTCTGGAGCGCATAAATACGCACTTCCGCTCTCGACGACACGGGATGGGATGCCTATTATGCATAGGTTTCGCATTATTCATGGGGGAGAGAGCATGCGCTCAGCATTTTGGGTAGGGTGTGCCGCATTATTGTTGTCGGCATGTAGCAGTGAACCCGTTCAGCAGGCAACGGCAGCCCACGTGGCGCCGGGAATGAAGGCGGCGATGTCCAGCTCGGGTCAGGCTAACTGCGCGATGATTGGCGGCTCGCTGTCGGTTGCCCGCCAGCTTGATGGTTCTGCGATTGGGATGTGCGCCTTGCCAAACGGCAAACGCTGTAGCGAACAGTCGCTTGCCGTTGGAAGCTGCGGTAACTACTGATTATTCTACACGCTTAAACATCAGCGTTTTATCGGCTGTCGCCAGCGTTAACTGGTCTTCCGTCAGGTCGACCTGCGCCCCTTTGCGCAGCATGTCGCCGATGGCCTGATCCAGCTCATTCAGCTGCGGTTCAGTACAGAGCTTGCGCGTCATGGCCAGCGTTTTCACTTTAAGCTCGCCTTCGGACAATTTCCCCTGTCCGTTGAAGCGGTTACACATCTGGCCAGAAACGCTGATGTTATTCACCAGGCTGATATCAGGCAGGGCACTAAAACTGATCTCAGGTTGCGTTGTCGCGGTCTTAACGGCCTTACCGTTCACATTTTCCAGCACAAAGCGGTGGTTCTGAAGTTGCTCCGGCTGAACGGAGGCTTTACCCGGATTAACGCACCCGGTAAGGACAAGACTGATAACACTTAACGCAATGAGCTTTTTCATTTTTCTTCTCAAACTATAAATACTGTGAATCTTTTTCCAGTGTAACGATACTCTGCCGTGCGTTAATGGGGTTTATCTGAAAGTGCGGGGGGAAGGAGACGGGCAACGCTGCGGTTGCCCGGGATGAAGTTAATGCGATTTAAACCCTGCTGCCGTCATCAGCATACGGAAGAGCATACTGACCGCAGCCAGCGCCAGTACGCTGCCGCCCCA
Organism: Enterobacter sp. HK-058-C-ECC; assembly: GCF_047531125.1. NCBI lineage: Bacteria > Pseudomonadati > Pseudomonadota > Gammaproteobacteria > Enterobacterales > Enterobacteriaceae > Enterobacter > Enterobacter sp. HK-058-C-ECC. Next base: position 319,286 of record NZ_JBLKCH010000002.1, on the reverse strand, counting down.
GATAATGGCCAGCCACAGCAATCTTTTCCAGACCGGTTGTTGCATCAGTGATAACCCTCCCCATGCTGAACTTTGCCGCGGAAAACGTAGTAACTCCAGAAGGTGTAGACCAGAATTACGGGAATGATCAACAGCGCGCCGACCAGCATAAAGCCCTGGCTTTGCGTCGGTGCGGCGGCCTGCCACAGGGTGATCGACGGTGGAATAATATGCGGCCAGATGCTGATCCCCAGCCCGCTAAAGCCGAGGAATATCAGCCCCAGCGTCAGGATAAACGGACGGCTATGGCTGGCTGGATTATTCAGGCAGCGCCACTGGTACAGGCTAAAAATCACTACCAGCGCAGGGACGGGCAGCAGATAAAACAGGTTCGGCAGCGTAAACCAGCGCGCGGCGATGGCCGGTTGCGCCAGCGGTGTCCAGAGGCTAATGGCGGCAATAAACGCCAGCAGCACGATTAACAGTGTTTTCGATACTTCACGCATCCGCTGTTGCAACGCGTTTTCGCTTTTCATCACCAGCCAGGTCGAGCCTAACAGCGCGTAGGCCACCACCAGGCCCGCGCCGCAAAACAGGTTAAACGCGGTAAACCAGTCAAAGGGGCCGCCGGTATAGGCCCGGCCGGTGACGGTAAAGCCGTTAATGACGGCGCCCACCGTCACGCCCTGGGTAAACGTCGCCAGAATGGAACCACCTATAAACGCCTTATCCCAGAACGGACGGTGCGCCGGCGTGGCTTTAAAGCGAAACTCAAATGCCACCCCGCGGAAAATAAGTCCGATCAGCATTAATGTGAGCGGAATGGTCAGGGCATCAACGATGACTGCATAGGCCAGCGGGAATGCGCCGAACAGGGCGGCACCGCCCAGCACCAGCCAGGTTTCATTCCCGTCCCAGACCGGCGCGACGCTGTTGACCATCACGTCGCGATCGTCGGCGTTTTGCGTGGCCGGGAACAGAATGCCGATCCCCAGATCAAAACCGTCCATCACGATATACATCAGCGTGGCAAAGACGATGATCACAAACCAGATAATGGAAAGATCGATACCCATTATGGCTGCTCCTTATGTTCAGTTGTGACGGCAGAAAGCGGGCGCGCCGGACGTCCATCGGACTCGGTGGCGAAAGACTCATGCGGCTGCGGGCCTTTTCGGATGAGGCGCACCATATAGCTGTAACCCACGCCGAATACCGAGGTGTAAACGACGAAGAAGGCCAGCAGGCTCACGCTCATATGCAAATCACCATGGGCAGAAACCGCATCCTTCGTTCGCTGAAGCCCATAGACCACCCACGGCTGGCGGCCCACTTCGGTGGTGATCCACCCGGCCAGAATGGCAATCAGCCCGGATGGCCCCATCAGCAGCGCAAACCACAGGAAAGGGCGCGATGAATAAACGCGCTTTTTATAGCGCAGCCAGAGTGCCGTTACCCCAAGCAGCAACATCAGCATGCCCAGGCCCGCCATAATGCGGAACGACCAGAAGACGATGGTGGAATTCGGGCGGTCTTCCTTTGGAAACTCTTTCAGCGCCGGAACCTGTTTATCCAGACTGTGCGTCAGAATAAGGCTGCCGAGCGCGGGGATCTCCAGTCCAAAGCGGGTGCGCTCCTGCTCCATATCTGGCCAGCCAAACAACAGCAGCGGGGTCGACTCACCCGGCGGGTTTTCCCAGTGGCCCTCAATGGCGGCGATCTTGGCGGGTTGGTGCTTTAAGGTGTTCAACCCGTGCATATCGCCAACCAGGGCCTGGATGGGGGCGACAATCAGCGTCATCCACAGTGCCATCGAAAACATTGCCCGGATGGCGGGGGTATTATTCCCGCGCAGCAGATGCCATGCCGCGGATGCGCCGACAAACAGGGCACTGCTCAGGAACGCGGCTATCGACATGTGCAGCAGGCGGTAAGGAAAGGAGGGGTTAAACACCACCGCGAACCAGTCCACCGGCACCACCTGACCGTTGACGATCTCGTAGCCCTGCGGGGTCTGCATCCAGCTGTTTGAAGATAGGATCCAGAAGGTAGAGATGATGGTCCCCAGCGCGACCATGCAGGTAGCGAAGAAGTGCAGCCCAGGCCCCACTTTGTTCCAGCCGAACAGCATTACGCCGAGGAATCCGGCTTCGAGGAAGAAGGCGGTAAGCACTTCGTAGGTCAGAAGCGGGCCGGTAATACTGCCCGCAAACTGTGAAAAGCCGCTCCAGTTGGTGCCAAACTGGTAGGCCATCACCAGCCCGGAGACCACGCCCATGCCAAAGTTGACGGCAAAAATCTTCGACCAGAAATGGTACAGCGAGCGCCAGACCGGATTTTTTGTTTTCAGCCACAGCCCTTCGAGCACGGCAAGGTAGCTTGCGAGACCAATGGTGATGGCCGGGAAAATAATGTGAAAGGATACGGTAAAGGCAAACTGTATCCGCGCAAGGTGAAAAGCATCTAAACCAAACATGCAAAACTCCGCGATGTAATTATGTCGATGCCATTCTAAGCCGCACCAGCTCTGGGTTGCAGAAACAGACCTCTGTTATTTATCTATAACAGTTCTCATGCCAACCTGAGTTGTAGCTCTTGTTGGGCGGCCATTTTTCCGCCCTGAAGAGGTTCATTTTCGTAATGCCCAGAGATAAATCAACATGGCATTGAGCAAAAATGAAAAGATGAAAAGCAATAGCGTATAGCTTTCACTCCATTCGAGTTCAGTTACAAAACCAAAATGTCTGGTAAAGAGATGATAAAGTAATACATCAGGCATGAAGTAACATACAAGGGAGTAAATAACAAACAGCATCAATGTTTCAATAACCCAGGTCAGGGTATGCTTTTTTGCATTCATCAATATACCTGTATTGTTCCAAGTGCATCTAATCCAGCAGCGACTTTAAACGTGCCGGATGCGAGTAGACCATGCATCAGTATTCTGTAGTGGGAGTGATTTGGTAACGTAATACATCCATTACTAATTCCAGACTGTCCCGCAGGGTGTAACCGGAAAGAACCGCGTTCAACGTTATTGATAAAAGTTCTGTCATCGATGTGAGTATCGTGGCGGTAAAGAGCAAACCAAAAGTCACGGTTTGAACCGCTTTCCAACCCTTTGATTGCGTCATGCCAGTGAGTACCAAGCCCGCCTCGTGGTCGTGTCACGATATAATAGAGTCCTGGTGGTAAGGGGCCCACCTCAGCAGTAGCAACGGCATCAGGATTATTTCTGTTATTCCCCGAGTTTCCAGAATATGCGGGAAAAAAGCCTAAACCAGGACAGCTCAAAGTAGAAAGCTGATAGCCATTCAAATGAAAAGTACACCGAATCATCTGTCTTTCCACTCGTCAGAAAAAATAATATTACCGTCACAGTGCTTCCAGGTTATTTTTTCGTAACGCAGGGCGATACTTTCCAGATGGTTATGTTTCTCTGTTGCCGGATTTTTAACGTCGTGCATGAGTGGACATATAGATACCACCTTGACATTCTCTAACTGCATATTGAAGTACTCAACTTCCTGCCCGGAATCGTTGATTTTATACCACTTAAATTCCGCACTTTTCAGCGTCTGACCTTTTGCAACGGCTTTGTAGAGATAGGGGCTAGAACTGTCGAATTCCTTCTCAAAAACGAGGGCTGAATGAATACGGGTACCCGTTATTTTTCCTGTCATGTTATCTGTCGGTAGATGCAGTCCGTGACCGAATCCTAACACCTCAATACTTCCTTCCCGATCTTGTACATCAACAGCGCCTTTGATATCTGCGCCGCCATCATCTTTGAGCCAAAGGTATGCTGGAATGGCCATCTCAAACTCCTTTTTTCTTTAACAATTCGTGTTTTAACGAATGTTAATACTCCCGGTGTGATAAGGTTATTAGGCAAAAAGTGTTATGCAAAATATTTATATTTCATTGATTTATAGGAATTTTGTTTGTAATTGACTTAACCTATAGTTAGTGCCAACCTTAGGATTTATGAATAAAAACATTCTTTTTATGAATTTTCCGCATTAAACCGCTTGCTTTGTCGTCAGCGCCGTGCGTTAATGGTCTTCTGGTTTTGAGTCCAAATAAATATCTGACGTAGTTTTTAAAGCAGTTCTCATCACGTTGTGCCTCTCCGCAGCCTCTCTTGGGTCTTTATCTACATTCCGATTCGTTTTGTTTAAAACCATTATGCCCAATCGGCCCATTAGTAATTTACGTTTTAACGTTTCAGGAGAATCCTATGACTTCTTATATCCATTTTCGCTGCCCATGCTGCCATGGTTCGCAGTACCGTACCTCAGCCTTTGACGTGTCTGAGAAAAACCCGTTTGGCGCGAAATGCATTTTTTGCAAATCGCCGATGATCACGCTCGACCACTTGGCCGCCGCGCATTCCGCTCAGAGCCACGTGACCGAATACCGTAAGTAATTCATCTTCCAGACTATAACAGTTAGCTAAATCTTCTCTTTTTCTCCTGCTGATATACACTATCGATCATAAGGAGAATCTGATGAAAAAATACCAGCGTCTGGCGCAACAAATTATCTCGCAGATTGAGCTTGGCGTATGGCTGCCGGGCGATAAGCTGCCTTCCCTGCGAGAGCAGGTGGCGAGCAGCGGCATGAGTTTTATGACCGTTGGCCACGCGTATCAGATGCTGGAAAGTCAGGGGCGCATCGTCGCCAGACCGCAGTCGGGCTATTACGTTGCCTCGCGCCCGACCGCACAACAGCCTGCGCCACCCGCTCAGGTGATGCGTGACGAAGCGGTGGATATCAATACCTATATCTTCGATGTCTTACAGGCCAGCCGCGACCCCTCCGTAGTTCCCTTTGCTTCCGCGTTTCCCGATCCCCGGCTTTTCCCGCTTCAGCAGCTCAACCGCTCGCTGGCTAACGTCAGTAAAACCGCGACGGCGATGAGCGTGATTGAGAACCTGCCGCCGGGTAACGTCGATCTCCGCCACGCCATTGCCCGTCGTTACGCTCAGCAGGGAATGAACATCTCCCCGGAAGAGATCGTGATCACCGCAGGCGCGCTCGAGGCGCTGAATCTTAGCCTGCAGGCGGTGACCGAGCCGGGTGACTGGGTGATTGTCGAAAACCCCTGTTTCTACGGCGCGCTGCAGGCGCTGGAACGCCTGAAGCTTAAAGCGTTGTCGATTGCGACAGACGTCCGCGAGGGGATCGATCTCAACGCCCTTGAACAGGCGCTGAATGAGTACCCGGTTAAAGCCTGCTGGATCATGACCAACAGCCAAAACCCGCTCGGCTTCACGCTGAGCGCGGAGAAAAAAGCGCAGCTTGTCGCGCTGTTAACACAGCACAACGTCCCGCTGATTGAAGATGACGTCTACAGCGAACTCTATTTTGGCCGCGAAAAGCCGCTCCCGGCGAAAGCGTGGGATCGTCAGGACATGACGCTTCACTGCTCGTCCTTTTCAAAATGTCTGGTGGCCGGTTTTCGCATCGGCTGGGTTGCAGCAGGAAAACACGCGCGTCGCATTCAGCAGCTGCAGCTGATGAGCACGCTCTCAACCAGTTCTCCCATGCAGCTGGCGCTGGTGGATTACCTGGCGACCAAACGCTACGACGCCCACCTGCGCCGCCTGCGGCGTACGCTGGCCGAGCGGAAGCAGCAGGCCTGGCAGTCACTTCTGCGCCATATGCCTGCCGGTGTCAAAATTCACCATAACGACAGCGGCTACTTTTTATGGCTGGAACTGCCGGCACCGCTGGATGCGGGGCTGCTGAGCGAAAAGGCCTTAACGCACCACATCAGCATTGCCCCGGGAAAGATGTTTTCCACCTCTGACGCGTGGACGCCGTTCTTTCGTTTTAATACTTCCTGGGCCTGGGGAGAGCGGGAAGAGCAGGCGGTCATTCAGTTAGGAAAATTAATTAGCACGATGCTGGAATAATCCTTTCTCCGTTATTTAAATCATCAATTCTTATCCTGATGACGGCACTGCGAATATTTCGTGGTGACCTGTCATAGGAAATCTGCATACCGTCTCTCGCGCCTAACTCCTTGTCTATAATCCAGTTAACGGGGAATGCGCCCTCGGTCACACCTTGATGAAATTTCCTGAAGCCGTACGGTGCGGCGCATTTGCGCGGTCTACGTTTAATAAGGGAGATATTTTTACGGCACGGCTGCCGCTAAATTTCATTGCGACAGGAGTAACTCTTATGAGCAAAAATTTTGCCCGCAGCAGCCTGTGTGCGCTCGGCATGACCATCATGACAGCGCAAGCCGCAGAACCCCCCAAGGCCATTGGTGACGGGGAAGGTCGACTGGATATTATCGCCTGGCCGGGATACATCGAGCGGGGGCAGACGGATAAAAACTACGACTGGGTCACCCAGTTTGAAAAAGAGACTGGGTGTGCGGTCAACGTCAAAACGGCAGCCACGTCGGATGAAATGGTCAGCCTGATGGCGAAAGGGGGATACGATCTGGTGACCGCCTCAGGTGATGCCTCACTGCGGCTGATCATGGGCAAACGCGTCCAGCCGATTAACCCGGATCTTATCCCCAACTGGAAAACCCTCGACGAACGGATTGTGAAAGGGGAATGGTTTAACGTCGGGGGCAAGGTCTACGGCACACCATACCAGTGGGGGCCAAACCTGCTGATGTACAACACCAAAACCTTCCCGACGCCGCCGGACAGCTGGAGCGTGGTCTTTACTAAACAGGATCTGCCGGACGGTAAAACCAATCAGGGACGCGTGCAGGCGTATGACGGCCCGATTTACATCGCCGATGCCGCGCTGTTCGTCAAAGCCACGCAGCCGCAGCTGGGTATCAAAGACCCGTACCAGCTCACCGAAGCACAGTATGCCGCCGTGCTTAAGGTGCTTCGCGACCAGCATGCCCTGATCCACCGCTACTGGCACGACACCACCGTCCAGATGAGCGACTTCAAAAACGAAGGCGTCGTGGCCTCCAGCGCCTGGCCGTATCAGGCGAATGCGCTGAAGGCCGAGAACCAGCCCATTGCCACCGTCTTCCCGAAAGAGGGGGTGACAGGCTGGGCGGACACCACCATGCTCCACGCGCAGGCTAAACACCCGATGTGCGCCTACAAATGGATGAACTGGTCGCTAACGCCGAAAGTGCAGGGCGATCTGGCAGCATGGTTTGGTTCCCTGCCTGTGGTTCCGGAAGGGTGTAAAGCCAGCACGCTGCTGGGCGATAAAGGCTGCGAAACAAACGGTTATAACGAGTTCGACAAAATCATGTTCTGGAAAACCCCCATCGCAGAAGGCGGCAAATTTGTCCCTTACAGCCGCTGGACGCAGGATTACATTGCCATCATGGGCGGTCGTTAATTGCCCGGGAGCAGAACATGACGTACGCAGTCGAGTTTAACAATGTTTCCCGCCTGTACGGCGACGTCCGGGCGGTGGATGGGGTCACCATTGCGATTCGTGACGGAGAGTTTTTCTCCATGCTGGGGCCTTCGGGCTCCGGCAAAACCACCTGCCTGCGTCTGATCGCCGGTTTTGAACAGCTGTCAGGCGGCACGATCTCTATCTTCGGCAAAGAGGCGAGCGAACTGCCCCCCTGGGAGCGGGATGTGAACACCGTGTTTCAGGACTACGCGCTGTTCCCGCATATGTCGATCCTCGACAACGTTGCCTACGGGCTGATGGTCAAAGGCGTCGACAAGAAAAAACGCCATGCCCAGGCCCGTGATGCCCTGGAAAAAGTGGGCCTGAGCTTTGCCATCGCCCGCAAACCTTCACAACTTTCCGGCGGCCAGCGTCAGCGTGTCGCCATTGCCCGCGCGCTGGTGAATGAACCGCGCGTCCTGCTGCTGGATGAGCCTTTAGGGGCGCTCGATCTCAAGCTGCGGGAACAGATGCAGTTCGAGCTGAAGAAGCTTCAACAAGAACTCGGCATCACCTTTATTTTTGTCACCCACGATCAGGGCGAGGCCCTTTCCATGTCGGACCGGGTGGCGGTGTTCAATAACGGGCGCATCGAGCAGGTGGATACCCCGCGCGATCTCTACATGCGTCCGCGCACGCCGTTTGTCGCCGGTTTTGTTGGCACCTCTAACGTTTTTGATGCGGGCCTTGCGCAGACACTTTGCGGGATGGAGGGCACCTTTTCCCTGCGCCCTGAACATATTCGCCTTAATGAACAGGGTGACGTTCAAGTTCAGGGCGTCGTGCAGGCCGTTCAGTATCAGGGGGCTGCCACGCGTCTGGAGCTGAAGCTCGCCGATGGCGCCAAACTGCTGGTGAGTCAGGCTAACTTCAGTGACGTCTCGCCGCTGAGCGGCATTGCGCCAGGGCAGGCGGTCATGGCGTCATGGTCACGCGACGCGATGATCCGCCTTCACGAGGAGAGGTGAAATGGATATGAGTGTCGCGCATCCTCCCGCCCCGCGCGGCCGCTTAAGCCGCATGACCGCACTGTTCTGGCGTAAACCGTCGCTCGGCCTGTTCCTGCTTCTGCTTGCGCCGCTGATGTGGTTTGGCATCGTCTATTTAGGATCGCTGCTGACGCTGCTGTGGCAGGGGTTTTACACCTTTGACGATTTCACCATGACGGTCACGCCGGATCTGACGCTGGCGAATATTCAGGCGCTCTTCAACCCGGCAAACTACGACATCATCCTGCGAACGTTAACGATGGCGATTGCGGTGACCATTGCCAGCGCCATCCTCGCATTCCCGATGGCCTGGTACATGGCGCGATACACCAGCGGCAAGTGGAAGGCTTTCTTCTATATTGCCGTGATGCTGCCAATGTGGGCGAGCTATATCGTCAAAGCCTATGCCTGGACGCTGCTGCTGGCGAAGGACGGCGTGGCGCAGTGGTTTCTCAGCCATCTCGGACTGGAGCCGATTCTGACCTCAATCCTGACGCTCCCGGCAGTGGGCGGTAACACCTTGTCCACCTCCGGGCTGGGACGGTTTCTGGTCTTCGTCTACATCTGGCTGCCGTTTATGATCCTTCCCGTCCAGGCGGCGCTGGAGCGCCTGCCGGCCTCGCTACTGCAGGCCTCAGCCGACCTCGGCGCACGTCCCCGTCAGACGTTCCGCTATGTCGTTCTGCCGCTGGCCATTCCGGGCATTGCGGCGGGATCTATTTTCACGTTTTCCCTGACGCTGGGGGACTTCATCGTTCCTCAGCTGGTCGGCCCGCCGGGCTATTTCATCGGTAACATGGTCTACTCCCAGCAGGGCGCTATCGGCAATATGCCAATGGCCGCCGCGTTTACGCTGGTTCCCATCGTGCTGATTTCTCTTTATCTGGCGTTCGTGAAACGTCTGGGAGCATTCGATGCACTCTGAACGCGCACCGCTGTTCCTGAAAGTGGCAGCGTGGGGAGGCGTCATCTTCCTGCACTTCCCGCTGCTGATTATCGCGACCTATGCCTTCAACACCGAAGACGCCGCCTTCAGCTTTCCGCCACAGGGGCTGACGCTGAAATGGTTTAGCGTGGCGGCGGGGCGCGGCGATATTATCGAATCCGTGACGTTGTCACTTCAAATTGCCGCGCTTTCCACCGCCATTGCCCTTGTGCTTGGCACGCTTGCTGCAGCAGCGCTGTGGCGAAGCGCGTTTTTTGGCAAGAATGCGATCTCTCTGCTGCTGCTGTTACCGATTGCGTTACCGGGGATCATCACCGGTCTGGCGCTGCTGACGGCTTTCAAAACGATCAATCTTGAGCCGGGGTTTTTCACCATCGTTGTCGGACACGCCACCTTCTGCGTGGTGGTGGTGTTTAACAACGTGATTGCCCGGTTCAGACGCACCTCCTGGAGCCTGGTGGAAGCGTCGATGGATCTCGGGGCTGACGGGTGGCAAACCTTTCGCTACGTGGTGCTGCCCAATCTGGGTTCCGCGCTGCTGGCCGGGGGAATGCTGGCGTTTGCCCTGTCGTTTGACGAGATAATCGTCACAACATTTACGGCGGGACACGAGCGCACGTTACCGCTGTGGTTGCTCAACCAGCTCGGGCGTCCGCGCGACGTGCCCGTCACCAACGTTGTTGCTCTGCTGGTGATGCTGGTGACAACTATCCCCATTCTGGGAGCCTGGTGGCTAACCCGCGACGGCGAAAACATTGCCGGCAGCGGGAAATAACAGTGAATTCAACAGGAAAATGCTATGCAAAAACATCTGCTGATAAACGGTGAGCTGGTTGCCGGAGAAGGTGAAAAACAGCCGGTTTATAACCCGGCCACCGGAGAGGTACTGCTGGAAATTGCTGAGGCGTCAGCGGCCCAGGTCGACGCGGCGGTGCTGGCTGCTGACCGTGCTTTTGCGGCGTGGGGACAAACGACGCCGAAAACCCGCGCCGAGTGCCTGCTGAGGCTGGCGGATGCGATTGAAGCGCACGGCGAGGCGTTTGCCCGGCTCGAGTCCCTTAACTGCGGTAAGCCGCTACACTGCGCGCTGGGTGATGAAATCCCGGCGGTGGTCGATGTTTTCCGTTTCTTTGCCGGGGCCGCCCGCTGCCTGAACGGCCTCGCCGCTGGCGAGTACCTTGACGGCCACACGTCAATGATTCGCCGTGACCCGGTGGGTGTGGTGGCCTCTATCGCGCCGTGGAACTACCCGCTGATGATGGCAGCCTGGAAGCTGGCCCCCGCGCTGGCAGCAGGGAACTGCGTGGTGATTAAGCCCTCTGAGATCACGCCCCTGACCGCGCTTAAGCTGGCAGAGCTGGCAAAAGATATCTTCCCGGCGGGCGTTCTGAACGTGCTGTTTGGTCGGGGCAAAACGGTCGGCGACCCGCTCACCGGACACGAGAAGGTCCGCATGGTTTCGCTGACCGGTTCGATCGCGACCGGGGAACATATCATCGGCCATACGGCGTCCTCGATTAAACGAACCCATATGGAGCTGGGAGGCAAAGCGCCAGTGATCGTGTTTGATGATGCCGACCTCGATGCGGTGGTCGAAGGCGTGCGGACGTTTGGTTTCTACAATGCCGGACAGGACTGTACGGCGGCCTGCCGCATTTATGCCCAGAAGGGAATTTATGCCCAACTGGTGGAAAAGCTGGGTGCCGCGGTTGCCAGTCTTAAAATGGGTGCTCCGGAAGACACCTCGACCGAACTGGGACCGCTCAGCTCGGCCGCCCATCTTTCACGCGTCTGCCAGGCCGTCGATGAGGCGAAAGCGCTCGGTCATATCCGGGTTGTCACCGGCGGGAGCAAAAAAGAGGGGGCGGGCTACTACTTCCAGCCAACCCTGCTGGCGGGGGCAAAACAGGACGATGCCATCGTTCAACGCGAGGTGTTTGGCCCGGTGGTGAGCGTCACCGAATTTGATGACGAGGCGCAGGTGCTGGCCTGGGCGAACGATTCGCAATACGGCCTGGCGTCATCGGTCTGGACCAAAGACGTGGGGCGCGCCCATCGCCTGAGCGCGCGCCTGCAGTACGGCTGTACCTGGGTGAATACCCATTTTATGCTGGTGAGCGAAATGCCGCACGGCGGCATGAAATTATCGGGCTACGGGAAAGATATGTCGGTCTACGGGCTTGAGGATTATACGGTCGTCAGGCATGTCATGATCAAACACTGATCCGCTCAGCCTGGTCGCTTGCGCGGCCAGGCGTTCTCCTTGCCCGCCACACGTGTTACGTAACATACTCAATTGTTATTAACCGTAATTTTTAAGTGGTTATTCTGTAACGAAAAAACTTGATCTGTGTCAACATATGACGCATATTGCGTGCGGTTATTTTTTCGGCTCTGGTATACAGAATGACGTTGTATCAAAAGATGTTGGTTTTTTACGCAATCATGGCTTCCATCTGCGCATTAATCACCTGGTTCCTCTCTAAAGACCGCAAACGTATCCGCCTGCTGAGCGCTTTCCTGGTGGGGTCAACCTGGCCAATGAGCTTTCCTGTTGCCCTGCTGGTCTCGCTTTTCTGAGGCACGCTTCCAGTTTTAAAAGATGAACATAGCATTCCTGATGTGATAGCTGTATAAATACACAGTGCATCATGAAAGGAGTGCTTATGAACAGTTTTTACTCGCAGCAGGCCGGTTGCACCGTGCGCTGGCACGACTTGCCCGGTACCGGCGATCCCGTGGTGTTCATTCACGGGCTGGGCTGCGCCTCTTCCTATGAATATCCCCGCGTCGTTTGTGACCCGCTGTTTGGCGCGCGCAGAGCGATTCTCATCGACTTGCCCGGCAGCGGCTACAGCGATAAGCCTGAGCACTACAGCTATAAAACCACTGACCAGGCGCACGTTGTCGCGGAACTGATTGACCATCTTGAGCTGGATTCCTTCTGGTTATATGGCCACAGCATGGGCGGCAGTATTGCTATCGAAACGGCGGGGCTGCTGGCAACGCGCGTGAAGGGACTGATGGTGTCAGAGCCCAATTTTCACGCGGGTGGGGGCATGTTCAGCCGGTCTATAGCGGCGCAATCCGAGCAACAGTTTCTGGAGCACGGATATGACGCCATGCTCAGCGCAGAAAAAACAGCATGGGCGGGATGCCTGCAGAGCAATGCCGCTTATGCCGTCTGGCGCGGTGCATCTGGCCTGGTCGCGGGCGTTGAACCGGAATGGGAAGCGCAGTTCCTGTCACTCTCTTGCCCGGTAACGTTGATTTTTGGCGAGCTCTCTCTGCCGGATGACGATGTGGAAAATCTCCAGCAGAAGGGCGTTGAGGTGAAAATTATTCCTGCGGCGGGGCACTCAATGTCCTGGGAAAACCCCTCTGCGCTGGCGCGGGCCTTAGCCGAATGTATGACGATGTGATTATTGTGCAATGTATCATCGTTGCGAAATGTAGGCCGGGTAAGCGCAGCGCCACCCGGCAAGAAGGGCGGCTACTTTATTAAAGCCCGAAGTGCCTGACGTGCGTCAGGCTGAACATCATGCGGGTGCTGGTAATCAATGCACTCTATCGCGCGGCTATAGAGTGCGACCAGCCAGTCGTAAACATATGCGGTAGCCGCATGGACCGGCTGTTCTCCCAGGCGCGTCAGGCGAGGTTCGGCGCTGCTGACCACCGGCGTGACGAAGATAGCGTGGCCCTTACGGATGCGGCTTGCCGGACGCGTCGCCACGGGCGTCTGGTCGTAACCCAGCCAGCCAACGAAATTGCCCATCACGGCATGCAGTTGCGCAGCGCTACTTTTGTCTGCTTCGACAATTCGCTGCAGCTGTTGAGGCAGATTCAGCCGGTAGCTGGTGACGACCAGCACATCCGCGATTTGCTGTAACACCTCAGGATCCAGCCCAAGACGGGCGGCGGTCGCCTCGTTGCGGCTCCACTGGCGCAGATGATTTATCCATACTCTGTGCGCCAGACGCGCTTTGTCTTTGGTCTGGAACAGGCCTGCGCTTTCCTGGGCATTATCAGCAAACAGGTCAATGGTATCCGTAAACAGCCCGTTAACCTGCTCCTCGCGCGGCTGCTGAACGGCCAGCAGCGCTTCAAAGGCCTTCAGCGGCGGCAGCAGGCCTTCAAGCAGCTCGCCGTGGCGGGCGGCACTGCTTTGCAGCATGCGCACCATGTTTTCTGCCTGAGCGCGTCTGGTACCCGGTTCCTCAACCAGCGGTGCCAGATAGCTTTGCATCAGCGCCGAGAGCTCCTGATGCAGCGCATTTTTCAGCGTGCCGAGACGTTTCTGTCGCTGCGCGGGCAACGTGGCCTGAGACAGCCACTCAATGACGCGCTGCATGCTGTGGCTGTCCAGGGCCTGAAGGGTGCCCCAGCGCAAGCCCGGCTTTCCGAGCAGATGCTGTACGGCTTCGTCGAGATTCTGCCGGGTGGTAAAGCGGGCGTCATGCGGGGTGATCGCCCACACCAGTCCCGGCAGGGCTGATTCTTCGGCAGGCTGCGTCTCCCTGACCCAGTTCATTAACACTTTTGCTTTTTTGGCCGTCTGTTCGTGCTGCGCCGTCGCGTTGCAAATGACCAGCACATCCGGCTGGAGCTGTTGACGATAGTGCTCAAGCAGCCACTGGGATTTCGCCTGGCGTAGCGGATCGGCATGGTGCTCTTCAAACACTGGGATATCAATGATATCAACATTATCCAGCGCGCCGCTCTCAACGGGCAGCACCACTTCGCGGGTCAGGAAGGCCAGCACATCGACCGGGAGGCTGATGGCGTTAAGCATTTCACCGTTGTTCAGCGGATGGAGAAGCGTCTCCTGTGCATGCTGAAGCGCTATCGAACCGTCGTGCGTCAGGAACCCTTCACCCGGCAGCCCAAAGCTGTCCACCAGCAGGCTAAGGGGGGCCGCAAGCTCGCTGGCATGGCTGGTCTGGTGCAGCACATGGGCCAGGTTTAACCACTGCTGGGTCAGTTCCTGCTGTTCGCCCCAGAGCAGCGCCCAGACGCTGGCTCGCGTGCTGAGATCGAGTGAAGGCACCAGTTGGGCAAACTCATGCCACAGGGCATCATCAACTTGCTGTTTCGCTGCGGGTACCGTGCTCTGCCAGAAACGGGCAATTGCCCCCACTTCCTGAGCGGTGATGCCGGGCACGCCCTGCGGCTGGCGCAGGCCGCGCCATTTCTCCAGACGTGTCTCGATGACCGCCTTATCCACCGCGCGCATCTGCGGATGCAGCGTCGTGCGGGCAATAAACAGCTGTACCAGCTCGGCCTCGGTGACCAGGCTCAGGCGCAGCGGAAACGCCTCATCAAGCGATTCCGGGGTTTCCCGGGTGAAGCGGACGGGCATATTGGTCAGGGCATGTCCCGGATTGATATGCGAAAAATAGTCAAAGGTGCGCTGGCCTGGCGTCACGTTCAGGCGTCCATTGCCGCTGCCGCACAGCGACAACAGCAGGTGCGCTTTCGCGCACTGCGAATGGCCGTAAAGCCCAATGCTGCTCTGGCGGGTCATGGCGCGTTCAATGGCCTGCTCCCGCGCCTGCACCGCGTTGATGCGAGCAAGCAGGGCGTCGGCATCGTTATCCAGCACAGGGGCGGTCAGGCGCGTCTCGTTAATCCACCCGATTAAGGCCTGAGTGGTGTTCGTGGTCGCTGTCATTTCAGGTATACGCTCCCGCTGTCGATCCAGTAGTGGCTACCGCTGTGTCGGCGATCGGCCAGGGTATTCAGTTTGAAAGTTAATGCGTCAGGCGCCACCGGCGTGCCGTCCTGCAGCCAGGCATCGCTCAGCTCGAAGGCCTCCGGACCTTCCTGCTTGCTGCCGCCGCAGAGCTTGAGCCGCACGTTCAGCACGCCGTCGCCGGCAATCGCTTTTGCCAGTTCGGCCGAGTTAATGCTGAGCGTGTAGAGCGGCGTGGCCGGCCAGCGCGCGTTTGCCAGCTGGCGGAAGCCGAGAGTCACGTTACCGCGCAGCGGGAAGTGCAGACGCGCATCAAGCTTCGCGCCGGGTTTATCAAGATCGATATCCTGATACCAGACGTTTTCCTCGCGCAGGGTATTGACGGTGTTATCCAGCACGCCCAGATAGCGCACGGTGGAATACGCGCCAATGTCCGCGGCTTTAAAGTTGAAGCGCGGCAGACGCAGGTCAAGCGCCAGGCTGCAGAGCATGGCCCCCACGGCAGCGGTCGATTTCGGGTTGCCAATGCGCCCTTGCTGACTGAACGGATACCACTCATGTACCTGGTATTTATCCAGCCAGACGATGCGGTTGACCGGCACCGGCTGCAGGTGACGAATGAGCGCCTGAACCCCAGGCAGGCAACCCGGGCGTCCGGTGATCAGCAGAATGTCGCAGCTGTAATGGGAAATCGCCTCACACACCGCATGGAGCGGGGAGGCCAGCGTAAACTGCCCGGCCAGCATCGCATCCTGCATTTCGCGGAAGTTCACATGCAGCGGCACGGCGAAAAGATCGAAAGCGTCTGAACCCGCAGGCAGGGCATGATCGATCGCCTGCTGCAGATAGTTCATCACGTTGCGGGTCGGCTTTTGCGGCAGGAGGTCGCCAAAGGTGGCATGCAGACCGGCCAGCGGATCGTCAACGTCGCTGGATTCCCATCCGGCAAGAATGGCATGGCCAATCGGCATAAAGAGCTGCAGCGCCGTTTGCTGGCGCAGTACGGCCTGGGTATCAATGCGCCCGGAGTCACCGAACAGCGAGGCCATCAGCAGCGAGGCATCCGCGATACCGGATTTCTGCAGCTGCGTTTGCAGAGCGGGCAACACGTAGCGCTGAATCACGTCCAGAAGCGTATCGTCGCCCGCGACCTTAAACCCTTCGCGGAACAGCAGCTGCGGGGTGATTTTGACGTTATTGCCGGAACCGTCGTCCAACTGGTAATGGGTGATCGCCATATCCGTTGTGCCGCCGCCGATGTCGATGGACGCGACGCGCAACGCGCGCCCCGGCTGGCTGCCCGGCTCAGGCTCACGGTCCGGACGGGCAAGGGAGGCGAAGAAGGCTTCGGTCTGGCCGCCAAAGCGGGAGATGGCTTCGTTATACAGCCAGACCAGCTGACCGCAGCTGGCTTCATCCCACTCCATCTGGATTTCAGGTACCGGCACCACGCTTTTTTCCTGCTGTTTGCGGGTGACAAAATCCTCATCCTGCGGGTGCCATCCCATCGCTTTCCAGACAATCGCGATGGCTTCAAACATGCGGCGACGGAAGATCTCGCGCTCCTGCTTTGGCATGGCGGAGGGCAGCGTCAGGATCAGCGTGCGCAGC
Organism: Enterobacter sp. HK-058-C-ECC; assembly: GCF_047531125.1. Classification (NCBI taxonomy): domain Bacteria; kingdom Pseudomonadati; phylum Pseudomonadota; class Gammaproteobacteria; order Enterobacterales; family Enterobacteriaceae; genus Enterobacter; species Enterobacter sp. HK-058-C-ECC. The sequence goes on along the minus strand of NZ_JBLKCH010000002.1, from coordinate 302,668 downwards.
TGGCGCGGCGAGGCAGGGAAGCCCAGACGCAGGCGCGTGGCGACGCTGTTGATCTGCCCCAGCGCCTGTGCCAGCAGCTCGCACAGCATATGGGTCATCAGGGTGCTGCGGCTGTATTGCGGCGAGAAGACCGGCAGGCGCTCGTCCTGCGGCAGCGTGAAGAGCGGCTCGCCGTCATCGTTCATCAGGTTCATCAGCGGGAACGCGGTGGCAAGCGGTTCACGCTGGGTCTTGCTGTTCATCTGGCTAAAGCGCCAGTCCTGCACGACCGGGGTTTCATCCCACAGGTAGCGACGCGGGCTGGAGATACCGCTGTTGCCTTCGGTTCCCAGACGCTGCATCGCCAGCTTGCGGGCCTCATCGCCGACGCGGACAATCGACGGCCAGACAAACGCGTCTTCGCGACCGCTTTCCACCGAGAAGTGCTGCTTGCCAAAACGTGCTTCTGAAAACTCGAGACGGCTGGTGAACAGCGGCTCGTTCAGGAACTGCGGCTCGCTGAGCGAGCGAACCTGCAGCTCGGCTGTCTGACGCAGCCCATCGTTCGCATCGCCGTGGTCTTCAATAATGACGCCGCAGGTGTGGGTGTTACCCACGTCGAGGATCAGGTCGACCGGAATGGCTGGCGTGCTGAGCGTATGGGTGACAAATTTCACTTCCGGTACGGTGAGCTGTTCACCGAGCATGGTCAGCAGGTTAAGCCAGTGGGCCTGATATTCAAAACTGCGCATCGCCTGCTGCAGGTCGCGTTCAGAGCGGTTCTCAACGCCGTCGGCATACTGGGTAAACGCCTCACGCAGCCAGCCGTCAATCCAGGTCTGATCGAGGAAACTGTCTACCTCGTTATCGCGCCACGCCAGCGCGAAGCGGGTGCCGTTCAGAATATCGTTTTCCACCGGAGAGAGCGCGGACGTGGCATGATCGGCAATCTGGCTGTCAAGCGCGAGGGTGACGCGGTGCGTATTGCCTGCCGTGTCCGGGGTGTCAAGCTTGCGCACCTGAACGCGCGCCCAGTTATCCGGCCCTTCAACAAAGGTCCGCGGCGGGTTGAAGCGCAGGAACGGAACCGGAAGCCAGACGCCATCCAGTACCGCCAGCGACTGATGCAGCGGGATAGTGGTTTCCGGTTTGACCACTTCTGGCTGCCCGCCATTCATGCCGGGCAGAGTATAGCGACCGTTGACCAGGTCGAAATCGAGGCGCAATAGCGGGCCGTTCGCGGTTTTACGTACGAAGCGCCCGTTGCTGGCGGAGTCCTGCGGCGTCAGACCGAAATCGAGGAACTGCACGCCGCTGTTGGCAATAAGCGTGACGCTTTGTTTATAGTCGCAAAGATTTACCAGCATAAGATCAGGCACCTGCTTTCTTGAACGTCAGTGGGACGACGGTGTTGGCATCATAACGGGCGCGACATTCTGCGATATCGCTGGTGCCTGCTTTACAGGCAATTTCCGGCATCGGGTAGCGGGAACCGTCGGTGCAGCGGGCAGTGCCGCGACTCTTAATCATCAGCTCGCCATTGCTGTGCAGCCCGGAGAAGACCTCCGCGCGGCAGACAATGTTGTCGCCATGGACAACGCGGGCGAAACCTTTATTGTTCTGGATCTGATAGCGCAGCGACGGCGGCTTGCCGGTAACCGGATCTTTCACATCGAGGATGGCGCGCCAGGTGCCGTTCAGGAAGCGCGTCGATCCCGCTTTTACCTGATTCGCTTCCATCACCATGGCGTCTTTCGGGATGGCGACAATCACCACCGGAGCGAGCTGTGGCGCAGGAGCGGCCGGAGCGGCTTCTTTTTCTTTGCTGGCCACGACCTCCGCCTGATGCAGCGGTAGCTTCATCGCCAGCGGCTCAACCGCTTTGATCGGTTTTGGCGCAATCTCCACAGGTTCAGGTGTGGGAGCCGGGCCGGGCTCAGCGGAAGGTGCCTGTTTTGGCCACAGCAGCGGGGCGGCAATGGCGGCGACGATCACGGCGGCAACCGGCAGGGTCCACAGGGGAACGCGGCGCTTTTTCACGACGTTCGCCGGAGCAGGCGCCTGAACAGGTTGTGCAACGGCGGGGGCCGGTTCGGGCTCATACAGCTCCTCCGGCGTAATACGCACCACCGTGGAAGGGGCGATCAGCGGCTCGTCAGCATGCTCAAAGGTCATCACCGGCTCTGGCTCAGGCTCGGGTTCAGGATCGTCAATCACAACGGGGGCTGGCTCAGGGATCAGCGATTCACGCAGGCAGTCGAGGACATCGTCGCGCGCGTTCTCGTTCAGGTTTACAAACCCCCAGAAGCTAATGACCGGCTTTCCGTCCACCAGGAAGAGGAAGTTTTCGCCCGGAAACTGAAACGCCTTTGACAGCAGAGAGCCAAAAAGCTGTTGCGCGGTTTTAGGCGACTGCAGGCATTTCTTGCTTAATGACTCGACGCTGGCGAGCGTGTTTTCCAGATAGCGCAGGGCGCGATAGCGATCATCTTCATCGGCCGCTTTCCAACTGATTACGCTCCCTTCAACCGGGGAATACCAGTCCACGCGGTCGCCGCTGTCGTTGACCTGAGGAATCGCCAGACAGTCGACGATGGCCTGTTGTTTGCGCAAACGGAGCGCTTCCCGGATTTGCAACGCTGATTCGAAAACGGCTTGTCCGCCGCCGCCAACGGCCTGAAAATCATCCAGATTACCGCTGCGTAAAAGAGTTTTTGCCACGATTTGATCCCATATACTTCTTCACACCATTACTTTAACGAAACGAGGAAGCAAACAAACGGAGGAAGAGACGCTAAAAGCGCCGATTTCTTGCGGCATAGAAAGTGACGGTTGTGCTTGACGAATAATGGCACTTAAGGCAAATCATCTTTTTGAGCGCTGGCGGTTAAAACAGCAAAAAACGCGGCTTTAGAATAACCTGATAGTGTTTCGTTATTTGCCAGGTCAAAACGCCTGTGCTGTTATTACTGTCCTATATAATAAAACTGTCAGGGTTATAACCATGTCTACAGGGAAAACACTGCTCGCCCTTGCGCTGAGCGCGCTGTTACCAGCCGGTGCCGCATGGGCGGCAAATAACGACACCCTTATTTACTGTTCAGAAGCCTCCCCCGAGTCCTTCAACCCGCAAATCGCCAGCTCTGGCCCGTCTTTTGTGGCCAGCTCTCAGGTGCTGTATAACCGTCTGATCAATTTCGACCCGGTGAAAAACACCCCGGTGCCGTCGCTGGCGGAGTCCTGGACGATTTCTCCGGACGGCAAGACCTATACCTTTGCCCTGCGTAAAGGGGTGAAGTTCAACAGCAACAAATACTTCAAACCGACGCGCGACTTTAATGCCGATGACGTTATTTTCTCGGTCATGCGTCAGAAAGACCCTAAACACCCGTACCACAACGTGTCGCAGGGCAACTACGAGTACTTTAATGATGTCGGTCTCGATAAGCTGATCCAGGACGTTAAAAAGGTCGATGATTATCACGTCCAGTTCACCCTCAGCGAACCCAACGCCGCATTTCTGGCCGACTGGGGGATGGATTTCGCCTCGATTCTCTCCGCGGAATACGCCGACGCGATGCTGAAAAAAGGCACGCCTGAAAACGTGGATACCTGGCCGATTGGTACCGGGCCATACGTGCTGCAGCAGTATAAAGTGGATTCGCTGATCCGCTACGTCGCGAACCCGAACTACTGGGAGGGCGAGGTGCCGACGAAGCATCTCATCTTCTCCATTACGCCAAACGTGGAAACTCGCCTGGCGAAGCTGCAGACCAACGAGTGCCAGATCATTCCTGCGCCATCCCCGGTTCAGTTTGACGCCATCAAGAACAACAAAGACCTGACGCTGCACGCCGTCGATGCGCTGAACGTCGGTTATCTGGCGTTTAACACCGAGAAAAAACCGTTTGATAACGTGCTGGTGCGTCAGGCGCTCAACTACGCGACCGACAAGAAGGCCATCGTTAATGCGGTCTTTATGGGATCGGGCACGGTGGCAAAATCGCCGATCCCGCCAAATATGCTGGGCTTCAATAAAGACCTGAAGGACTACAGCTACGATCCTGAAAAAGCGAAAGCCCTGCTGAAGCAGGCGGGTCTGGAGAAGGGCGCGGAAGTCACGCTGTGGTCAATGCCGGTGCAGCGTCCGTATAACCCGAATTCGCGTCGTATCGCGGAGATGATCCAGAGCGACTGGGCGAAAGTCGGCGTTAAAGCCAAAATTGTCTCTTACGAGTGGGGCGAATATCTCTCCGGAATGCGTAAAGGCGAGCATGACTCCGCGCTGTTTGGCTGGATGTCCGACAACGGCGACCCGGACAACTTTGCCGATGTGCTGCTCGGTTGCAACAGCATTAAAACCGGCTCAAACGCCGCGCGCTGGTGCGATAAGGGGTATGATGCCCTGGTACAAAAAGCGAAGCTGACCAGCAGCCCGGCCGAGCGCGCGAAGCTCTATGGCCAGGCGCAGGAGATTTTCTACCAGCAGGCGCCGTGGATTGCGCTCGCAAACGGGAAAACGTTCTACGCGACCCGCAGCAACGTGACCGGGTACAGCGTAAGCCTGATGGGCAGCGATTTCTCAAAAGCGAAGCTGAACTAAGCCTTTTTAGCCGGGTGGCGGCTCCGCCTTACCCGGCCTACATTTGGCACCTGTAGGCCCGGTAAGCGTAGCGCCACCGGGCACATAACGAGGAGTGACAATGTCACATTTAAACGAAGTTATCGCCCGCGTCGATGCCGCTATCGAAGAGAGCGTGATTACCCACATGAACGAACTGCTGATTGAATTAAGCGATGATGCGGAGCTGAGCCGTGAAGATCGCTACACTCAGCAGCAGCGTCTGCGCACCGCGATTTCGCACCACGGCAAGCAGCATAAAGAGGAGATGGACGCGCGTGAGGAACAGCTGACGAAAGGCGGCACCATACTGTAACCATCAAAACTGGCGTCGCGCCACCAGCCAGGCCCCGACCACCAGCATCACCGCGCCGCACACCGGGCCGATCAGGGCGCGCAGCGGGATGCCATGGCTCCTCAGCACGTCCAGCACCAGCCCGCCAATCAGCTGGCTTGCGACCAGCACGGCGATGGTCGTCGCCGCGCCAACATTCTGATAGCCGCTGATGCTGGCAAACACGAAAAACGACCCCAGCAGCCCCGGGATAAGCGTCCACCAGCGCACCGTCGCGGCCAGCTCGCTGAACCCGGCCACGCCCTGTTTCAGCAGCAGAATACTGACAAACAGCACGATGCCGACCAGCGAATTCAGCAGCATCGCGATGAGAATGGTGGAGGAGGACTGGGTGATACGCACCATCAAAGTGTTTTGCACCACCAGACCGATGCCCGCCGCGACCAGAAACGCCAGCGTCAGTGACTGATTCATGGGATCGCGTCCGGATCGCTGCGCTCGTCCAGTTGCAGCTGCATAAAGGTTAAGTCCAGCCAGCGGCCAAACTTGGTTCCCACCTGCGGCATTTGTCCGGTCGTCACAAAGCCGAGCGTTTCATGGAGGTGAATCGAGGCATGGTTTTGCGCTTCAATGCCGGCTACCATCACGTGTTTTCCGATGGCGCGGGCCTCGTTAATCAGCGCCTTCATCAGCGTGCGGCCAATCCCTTTGCCCTGATGGGCCGGGTGGACATAGACCGAGTGCTCAACCGTATGACGGAAGCCGTCAAAGGCGCGCCAGTCGCCGAAAGAGGCGTAGCCGGTGATTACGCCGTCCTCTTCACTTACCAGAACCGGGTAGCCCGCAAGCGAGCGCGCCTCAAACCATGCGATTCGGTTATCGGTATCGACGGTTTTATCGTTCCAGATCGCGGCAGTGTGCAGCACCGCGTGGTTGTAAATCTCGCCTATCGCAGCGCAGTCTTCTTTGCAGGCATGACGAACGATCATGATGAAGCCTCTGTGTGTTGTTCACTATAGTATTACGTTATCGCCACGATATTACACAACTGTATCGCCCGATCGCTATGGCATAAGCCATATTTTTTTGTTATCAAAAGCCCATTGAATTGCCGTTCATACACTATAGTATGACGTCATGAACACCATAACAGACACGATGAATCAACGGATTAGCGCAAGAATTCGCCTTGAACGCGAGTCTCGCGGATGGTCCCTGAGCGAGCTGGCGGACCGGGCAGGGGTCTCCCGCGCCATGATCCATAAGATAGAGCGCGGGGACAGTAGCCCGACAGCCACCTTGCTTGCCCGCTTGTCGGGCGCGTTTGGCATCAGCATGTCAACGCTAATTGCCCGGGCCGAAATGCAGGAGGGTAAGCTGCTGCGCCTGGCAAACCAGCCCGTCTGGCGCGATCCGCAGACGCACTACCTCCGCCGCCATGTTTCTCCCCGTACCGATCTGCCCATCGACCTTGTTCAGGTGGAACTGCCTGCGGGAAGCGACGTTCCGATGCCGGCCTCTTCTTACGCGCTGGCGCGTCAGCTTATCTGGCTGCAGTCCGGTGAGCTGGTGTTTCAGGAGGGCGACACCCGCCACGAGATGCACGCCGGAGACTGTCTTGAGCTGGGGCCGCCTAATGACTGCCGGTTCATCAACGAGACGAATGAAACCTGCATCTATCTGGTTGTACGCCTCAATCAGTCTGGCTCGTAATGCTAATGCGATAACGCTGAACGTGAGCCAGGCTGTAATGACATTTGTCCCAGAAGGAGATCCTGATGAATCACTCTGTTTCGCATAACCGCCGCTGGGTGCTGGCCTCTCGTCCACAGGGCGCACCGGTCGCGGAAAATTTTCGTCTGGAAACGCAGCCTGTTCCGGAACCGGGTGCGGGGCAGCTTCTGCTTCGTACCGTCTGGCTGTCGCTGGATCCTTATATGCGGGGTCGCATGAGCGACGCGCCATCCTATTCACCGCCGGTTGAGATCGGTGCGGTGATGGTGGGGGGAACGGTCAGCCGCGTTGAACAGTCAAACCATCCCGACTTCAAAGCCGGTGAATGGGTGCTGGGCTACAGCGGCTGGCAGGAGTATGAACTTTCGGACGGCAGTGGCCTGGTGAAGCTGGGCGACAATCCGTCTCATCCTTCCTGGTCGCTGGGCGTACTGGGCATGCCGGGCTTTACCGCCTATATGGGGCTGCTGGATATCGGGCAACCGAAAGCGGGTGAAACGCTGGTGGTGGCTGCGGCGACCGGCCCGGTTGGCGCGACAGTAGGGCAGATCGGCAAAATCAAGGGTTGCCGGGTGGTCGGCGTGGCCGGTGGCCCAGAGAAATGCCGCCATGCCGTTGAGGTTCTCGGCTTTGACCTGTGTCTGGATCACCATGCGGCGGATTTTGCCGACCAGCTGAAACACGCCTGTCCGAACGGTATTGATGTCTATTATGAAAACGTCGGCGGGAAAGTGTTTGATGCCGTGTTGCCCCTGCTGAACACCTCCGCGCGCGTGCCGGTGTGTGGCCTGGTGAGCGGCTATAACGCGACGGGCCTGCCTGACGGGCCGGACCGCCTGCCGCTCCTGATGGCGACCCTTCTCAAGAAACGCATTCGTATGCAGGGTTTTATTATCGGCCAGGATTATGGACACCGCATTCATGAGTTCCAGGAAGAGATGGGGCGCTGGGTGCAGGAGGGGAAAATCCACTATCGCGAACAGGTGACGGACGGGCTGGAAAATGCTCCCGAGGCGCTGATTGGCCTGCTGGAAGGACGAAACTTCGGCAAAGTCGTGATTCGCGTCGCGAGTGACAATAAATAAAGCGCACAATGGCGGGGTTTCCCGCCATATTTATTTGTGAAGATACGATATATTGTCTTTAATTACTGGACACGGTTTTTCGCGCCATCATCCCGGATGAGCCCGAAAACGATAAAAAAAATGATGTTTGCTTTTTTTTTGCTGTTTTACGTACTTCCCACCACCAGGCATGACGATACAGGATATATCGTACCGGCGCCGTTTTATTAAAACTGGCGTTTAAAAATAGCATTAAGTTTTAGCTACAGGAATTCCACATGCTTGATTTGGATCACTTAGAAAAAGCCCAAAGGGTTAGCCTTACCATGCAGGTTGAACACAGTTTGAAAGGGGCGTTAATTACAGGCTCCCTCAAACCAGGAGCACGACTGATAACGAAAGAGATTGCTGATAAATTAGGCACCAGTATTACGCCGGTCCGCGAAGCGCTGCTGCGTCTGGTCTCCTCAGGCGCGCTTCACGCCACGCCAGCGCAGGCTTTTCTGGTCCCTGAGGTGACGCTGGAGCGTTATAACGAGATTAACGCCATCCGAAAACAGCTTGAGCCAATGGCGGTTGCCGCAGCATGCCAGAATATGTCAGACGGCAAGCTGGAGGCGTTGCGCAAAATGTCAGAGGCCTTCCATGAGGCTATGCGCAATGGAGACGTTCAGCAGGCCTTGCATGCGAATCGTGTCTTCAGGTTTACGCTTTATCAGTATGCGGAAATGCCGACGCTTAATGCCTTAATTGAACAGCTATGGGTCCGCATCGGCCCCTGCATGAACTATCTGCACCAGGAGCTTAGCGACATCAAAACGGCAACATATCACTATGACGAACTTCTTTCAGCCCTTGAGCGGAGAGATGTGGAGGCCAGCCAAAAGGCGATTGATAAGTTGATTGATGAAGCGGATTCTCTTTTACAGCGACAATATTTTAACTGAGAGATTATTTATCAGAGCGACTATATACCGCCGCTAATTATTTATCTGGTGAATAACTCCTGATGGCTTATTGCCATCAGGAGGGTTATTTCATTTATAAAATAAACTTTTCTTTTTTGCTTACTCGAAGCGATAAGAGACCGACAGCCCGACGCCATAGTTACGGCCTGGTGCTGGCTCGTAATAACGACCGTTGGACTCGTTGACAATAACCGATCCCGCGTACTCTTTATCGAACAGGTTATCGACGCGGCCAAAGACGTCCATTCCCCAGTTGCCGTAGTTAAACTTATACCCGGTATTCAGCCCGACTACCGTATAAGACGGCGCTTTCGCGGTGTTTTCGTCGTCGGCCATGATATCGCTCATGTAACGCACGTCCGTGCCCGCGTACCAGCCTTCTTCCGGCTGCCAGCCAAACGAAGCGAAGCCCATGTTGCGCGCAATCCCCGGCATACGGTTACCGTTACAGTCTGCGTCGCTGCAGACGTTAGTCCGGTAGGTGGCATCCAGATACGTCCACGCCATCTTCAGCTTCCAGTTCTCCGCGAACTGCTGATCCAGGGAAACTTCCACACCCTGACGGCGGGTTTTCCCGGCATTTTTATAGGTTGTGCGGCCGCCGGAACTGGAGTCCACCACGATCTCATCGTCCGTATCGGTGCGGAACAACGCCGCCGTCAGCAGACCGTTGCCGATTCGGGTTTTGCTGCCCACTTCATACGTGTTATTCGTGGATGGCTTCAGGCCAATATTCAGACCGCCCTGATTATCGGCACGATAGGAGAGTTCGTTGATGGTTGGCGTTTCAAACCCACGCCCTGCGGCTGCGTAGAGGTTCCACCCGTCAGTCACCGCATACTTCACGGCGCCCGCCGGGAGCCATTTGTGATAGCTCGCGTCACCGCTGTCATCGCCGTTGCCCGGCGTAACGTAATGGTCATTGGAATCAAACCAGACCGAACTGTAGCGAACACCCGCATCGACAGAGAGTTTCTGCGTCAGCTGCCAGCTGCTCTGCAGATAAGGATCGACGTTCCACATCAGGTTGCGTTCGTCGCGACGTTTATCGCCTTTGACGCCGTAGTCCGGCACCCCGTTGCTCATCACGAAGTTCTCATAGCCGCGACGATCTTCACTCAGGTTTTCGTAGTTCAGACCGGTGGTAAAGGTCACCGGCACCAGCAGCTCGCCGCGGTGAGTCCAGCGGGTATCCACGCCCTGATAGTGGCGTTGCATATCAATCACCCCGCCGGAGTGAGTGGCTTTTAGCTGCGGCTGATACGGAATCGACTGGTACTGCGTCATTTCACGCTCGCCGGCGTACATCATCACGCTCAGGTCGTCCTGGGTGCTGAGCTGGCGATCGTAGCGCAGACCGGCCTGGGTCTGCTTGATGGTCTTGCGGGTGTTGTACTGATCGCCGCGCGGCGACTGGCGCGGGTTGTCCCGCCACTCCTGATAATTCAGTCCACCCGGATCGTTGGCTTTCATGTCCACGCTGTTGAAGATCAGCGTCAGCTTGCTGACGTCATCAATACGCACGCCCAGCTTCGCGTTGGCAAGATTCTTCCGCGCGCCGCTGTGGTCGCGGTAGCCCTGGGTGGTGAAACGGGTGGTGGAAACGGTGTAATCCACATCGCCCGCGTGGGTGCCATCACCCATCGCGCCGGTGGCTTTCATACCGTAGCGCCAGGTACCGTAGCTGCCGTAATAGCTGCTCGCTTCAATAGTCGGCGGCTGCTGACCGGTCTGGGTGTTGATGTTAATCACGCCGCCGGAGGCGTTGCCGTACAGAGCTGAGAAGGGACCGCGCAGCACTTCAACGCTCTCTACGCTGGAAAGATCGATGTTGGAGGTCTGGCCCTGTCCGTCCGGCATGGTGGCTGGAATACCGTCGACGTACATACGGATACCGCGCACCCCGAAGGTTGAGCGAGCGCCAAATCCGCGCATCGACAGCTGGAGATCCTGGGCGTAGTTCTGACGGTTCTGAATTTGCAGCCCGGGTACGCTGCCAAGGGATTCAGACAGGTTGATGCGGGGTGCAGCCTGGCGCATATCATCGCCATTGACGACGCTGACCGCTGCCGGGGTATCGAGTTCCGATACGGTTTGCGGCGTGGCGCTGACGATCATGGTCTGTTCCTCTGCGCTCATGGCGGTGAGCGGCGCAAAAATAACAGGAACCAGCAGCAGCGGGAGAGAAGCCTTACGGGCAGAAATGATTTTCATGAATAAAACCGGTTGTGGTATGTAAACGAACCAAATGGAACATGTCCATACATGTTAAAGGTTTTGTAAATGTTTTGAAAACTATAACCGCACATTGCGTTAATGAAAGGCGAGAGGGGAAAGAAAAACTCCACATTCATCTGATTAATGATTACTATTCTCATTATCAAAAGGCAATGCCATGACGTTGTCTGCCGGAAGTGATGTCAGCCCAAACCCCACTTTTCAGAAAAGGAATTGTTATGTCTTTACGTCATCTGTGCTCGCCGCGTCTGAGCCTGTCACTGCTGTCTGCCACTTTACTGCTTGCCGGGACGTTCCAGGTGCATGCCGCCGAAGAGGTGCTGCGTAAAGCGGTGGGCAAAGGGGCGTATGAAATGGCCGTGAGCCAGCAGGAGAATGCGCTGTGGGTGGCGACCTCGCAAAGCCGTAAAACCGACAAGGGCGGGATTGTTTACCGTCTTGATCCGGTCACGCTGGACGTGACGCAGGCAATCCATAGCGATCTCAAACCCTTTGGTGCCACCTTTGACAACGCGACCCAAACGCTGTGGTTCGGTAATACGATCAACGGCGCGGTAACCGCGATTGATGCAAAAACGGGTGACGTAAAAGGGCGACTGGTGCTGGACGGGCGTCAACGCAGCGAAACCGTCAAACCGCTGCAGCCGCGCCAACTGGTGGCGGATGACGCAAGCAACACGATTTACATCACCGGTGTCGGTAAAGAGAGCGTGATTTGGGTGGTGGATGGCGCCACGCTGAAGCTAAAAGAGACCATTGCCAATACCGGTACTTACAGCACCGGCCTGGCGCTGGATGCGCAGGCGAAACGTCTGTACACCACGAATGCGGACGGCGAGCTGTTAACCATTGATACGGCAACGAACAAAATCCTGAGCCGTAAAAAAGTGCAGGATGACGGGAAAGAGCACTTCTACCTGAACCTGAGCCTCGACACAGCCGGTCAGCGCGCGTTCCTGACCGATTCAAAACAGCCGGAAGTACTGGTGGTGAGCCTGAAAGACGGCAGCGTGATCGCGAAAATCGCCGCGCCGGAATCCCTGGCGGTCCTGTTTAACCCGGCCCGCAATGAAGCCTACGTGACGCACCGTGAAGCCGGCAAGGTGAGCGTGATTGATGGGAAAACGTATAAGGTGACTAAAACGTTCGACACGCCGGTCTACCCGAACAGCCTGGCGCTCTCTGCGGATGGCAAAACCCTGTACGTGACGGTGAAACAAAAATCTACCCGCCAGCAGGAAGCCACCCAGCCTGACGACGTGATTCGTATCGCGCTGTAAGATGGGAATTGCCCGGTGGCGCTGCGCTTACCGGGCCTACAAAATAATGAAATGTAGGCCGGTAAGGCGAAGCCGCCACCCGGCTTTTTTATTAACGCGAGGTTTCTTCCACCAGCGGCGCGTCGTGTTTTTCATCATCAGGATGAACCGGCGCGGTGCTGTGAATTTCGTGAACGCGTTTACGCACGCCGAACCAGCCCGCAATCAGCAGCACGGCCAGCAGCGGAATGGTCGCGATGGTGTAGGTGCCGTTCGGGTAGTCGAAGGCCATCAGCACCAGCACGCTGAACAGGAAGACCAGGGTGAGCCAGGATGTTACCGGCGCGCCAGGCAGCTTGAAGCTGACGTCAGCGGCTTTGCCTTCTTTAATCGCCTTGCGCAGACGCATCTGGCAGACCACGATAAAGCCCCAGGATGCGATAATCCCGAGTGCAGCCACGTTCAGAACGATTTCGAACACCTGAGACGGAACGAGGTAGTTCAGGAACACGCCGAAGACATAGACCACCAGCGTCGCCAGAATACCGGCGTACGGCACGTGCTGCTTGCTCATCTTGGACATGAACTTCGGTGCAGAACCGCCCATCGACATGGAGCGCAGGATACGACCGGTCGAGTAGAGGCCGGAGTTCAGACTGGAGAGCGCCGCCGTCAGCACCACGATGTTCATGATGCTGCCCACGTAAGGCACGCCCAGCTTAGAGAAGAAGGTCACGAACGGACTCTGGCCCGCCTGGTAGGCGTTCCACGGCAGCAGCAGCACCAGCAGCACCACGGAACCGACGTAGAAGAGACCGATACGCCAGATCACGCTGTTGATGGCTTTTGGTACCATCGTCTGCGGATCTTTACATTCACCTGCAGCGGTACCCACCAGCTCGATGGAGGCGAAGGCGAACACGACGCCCTGAACCAGAACCAGCGCAGGCAGCAGACCGTGCGGGAAGAATCCGCCGTTATCGGTTATCAGGTGGAAGCCGGTGGCATTGCCATCCAGCGGCTTACCGCTGCCGAGGAAGACGGTACCCACGACCAGGAACACCACGATGGCCAGCACTTTAACCAGCGCAAACCAGAACTCCATCTCCGCGAACCATTTCACGCCGATCATGTTCATGGTGCCAACAATCGCCAGCGCGCCAAGCGCAAAGACCCACTGCGGCACATCGCCAAACGCGCCCCAGTAGTGCATATACAGCGCCACGGCGGTGATATCGACGATACCGGTCATCGCCCAGTTGACGAAGTACATCCAGCCCGCGACGTAAGCGGCTTTTTCACCGAGGAATTCACGGGCGTAAGAGACGAAGCTGCCGCTGGAAGGGCGATGCAGTACCAGTTCGCCCAGTGCACGAAGAATGAAGAAAGAGAAGATCCCGCACACCAGATAGACCAGGGCGAGAGCCGGGCCAGCCATCTGCAGGCGTGCACCAGCACCTAAAAACAGACCCGTTCCGATAGCGCCGCCGATGGCGATCATTTGAACCTGACGGTTGCCCATCGCTTTGTGGTAGCCCTCTTCGTGGGAGTTCAACCAGCGACGTTTAGCAGCATGATGATCGGCTGCGCTTTTATTGCTTGTTTTCATTGAGTTACCTGTTTGCCTGTCTGAACCATTATCGTGATAGTCCTGCCTGGCAGAGCGCAATACAAACGATTGCTTCTGCGCAAACACATGTCGCCTCCCCAGTCATTCTGCGTATGGATAAGGCGAAACATGGCGAGGCATCCTACCTGCAATTCATAAGCGACGCAAAATATAACCGTGCCGAAAGTGATGCACGTCGAAGGAAATCGTGTGGTCAGAGCAGACGGGGATCACAACACGCTGAAACGTGATGAGTTTTTAGTCAAAACAATGGTGGGGTTGATTATTTAATCATCAGATTCTCTTAATTATTACCAGATGGTATAAATTTTTGCTGCTGCAGGGCATCGAGAAGTAACCTGAACGCGGTTGTGTGCTGCCGGCGGCTCGGATAATAGAGGTGGTATCCTTCAAACGTGGGGCACCACGATTCAAGGACTCTGACCAGCCGTCCCTGATTCAGAGCGTCCAGAACCGATGACTCGGGCACGTAGGCTAATCCGAGCCCATTCTCCGCAGCGTCGATGCGCTGCGACAGGTTATTCAGCGTAAGCTGTCCGTCAACCCGCACGCGAAGCTCGCGCCCGTCGCGCTCAAATTCCCAGTCATACAATCCCCCTCGGGTGGGCAGGCGGAGATTGATACAGCGGTGTTCACCCAGCTGCTCCGGCACGAGCGGCACGCCAAAACGAGCCAGGTAATCCGGGGAGCCGACGACCGCCATGCGCATGTCCGGCGCAATCCGCACCGCAATCATGTCTTTTGCCACCTGTTCACCCAGGCGAACCCCCGCGTCGAAGCGGCCATCTACGATATCTGTCAGGCCATTGTCGACCGTCACTTCGACGTTAATGTCAGGATACTGCAGCATAAAAGGCTTCAGTACCGGCCAGAGCACGGCGTCCATCGCGTGCTCGCCGGCGACGATGCGGATAGCGCCTGCGGGTTTGTCGCGGGTGCTGCGAAGCGCCGTGAGTTCCTGTTCGATCTCCAGCAGATGCGGGCTGAGGCGCGAAAAAAGCTGCTCACCCGCGGGTGTCGGAACCACGCTGCGGGTTGTGCGGGTTAACAGGCGAACGTCTAATCGCGCCTCAAGCTTGCGCATCGCATGGCTCAGCGCCGATTGCGAGACGCCCAGCTGCGCCGCTGCGCGCGTAAAGCTGCGCTCGCGGGCCACCACCATAAAGGAGAGCAGATCGTTGAAATTATCTTTTAGCATCGCGGTTCTATTTATGAGTTTCAGTCATGTGTCCTATCTGATTATGCACCCTAATGCTCCCGAGTGCTTTGCGCTACTGTTAACGCAACAGTCAACGAGGAGCAAAAGATGAAAATTATCCGCAGCGGTTCATTACCTTCAGTACGAGGACCGGAAGCCTGGTTTACCGGCGCTGTTCGCATTGACGCGCCTTTTCAGGCGACCGAACCAGCCAGCGTCGGCGGGGCAACCGTAACCTTTGAGCCGGGCGCGCGCACGGCCTGGCATACGCATCCCCTGGGACAAACGCTGATTGTGACGCAGGGTCGCGGCTGGTTACAGGAGTGGGGCAAAGAGGCGGAAATCCTGAATCAGGGCGATATCGCCTGGATCCCACCCGGCGTGAAGCACTGGCACGGCGCAAGTGCGCAAACGGCGATGACGCATCTTGCCATCGCCGAAGCGGTAAACGGCAGCCCGGTAACATGGCTGGAAAAAGTGACCGACGAGCAGTACCCGAACGGCTAACCGCCAAAAACGGCAATCGCCTGCTGCAGGCGCGTCGTCCGCTGCGTCAGGTGATTCGCGGCGTGAGTGACGTTATCCACCATCCCCGTATTGCTCTGGGTCATTGCGCCGATACGGGAGAGGGAGGCGTTAATCAGCGTCAGCGCCTGAGTTTGCTCCTGCGTGGCGAGGCCAATCTCCTTAATCAAGGTGGAAACCTGCAGAACATGGTCGATCATGACCGTCAGCTGTGATTCGGTTTGTACCACCTTCTCCACGCCAGCGTTGACGCTGGCAACGTTTTTCTCGATCAGCGCTTTGATCTCTTTCGCTGCCGTCGCGGAGTGCTGTGCAAGATTGCGCACCTCAGCCGCGACCACCGCAAAGCCGCGGCCGGCTTCACCCGCGCGCGCCGCTTCCACGGCGGCATTCAGCGCAAGGATATTGGTCTGGAAGGCAATACGATCGATTACGCTAATAATATCGACGATCTGGCCGTTATCCTGCGAAACGGACTGCATCATACCGATGGTCTCTTTCATCATCGCTTCGCCGCAGTGGGCGCTGTCGCGGGTGCGATCCGCCATCTGAATCGCCTCGTTCGCGGTTTCGGCCGTCTGCTTCACGGCGCTGGCGATCTCTTCCACCGCAGATGCGGTTTGCTGCAAGAAATCTGCAGTTTCTTCAGAGCGCGTCTGCAGCGCCGCACCTTCTTTCGCGACCTGCTGGCTGATGGTGCCAATACCGCTGATTTGCGCCCCGACATCATCAACCAGCGAGTTCAGGTTCAAACCAGACTGATTCACCAGGCGCATCATCAGCCCGATATCATCGATCCTGTCAAAATGGTAATAGTCCGTTTTACGTCCTGAAACCACGCGCTGCATCTGTTGAACAATGGATTTTACCGGCCGGGCGATCTGCGCGTGAAGATAACAGGACAGCGCAGAAAAAAGCAGCACCAGAGTGGTGGCCTGAACGAGACGATCGCGGAATAAATATACCGCCAGGCAGGAAAGTAACGCTGTCGCAGTAATACCAAGCTGAATTCGTTTTCCGGTACTGAGACATTTAAAGAGCGACAAAAAGGAAAATAAACCGCGCCGAACGAACAGTCCTTTATAAAAACGGTACTGTTTTAATTCATTATTACGTACTTTTGCATACAGATTTTCACTGGCCGCGATCTCCTCCCGTGAGGGGATATTGCGCACCGAAATATAGCCGGTCAGGGATTCCCCCTGCCAGACCGGCGTCACGTTGGCACGCACCCAGTAGTGATCGCCATTATGACGACGATTCTTCACCAGCCCTGTCCAGGTCTCACCCTGCTGGAGGGTAAACCACATGTCGCCAAACGCTTCGGCAGGCATGTCGGGATGGCGGATGAGGTTATGCGGCTCACCCAGAAGATGCTCTTCTTTATATCCGCTGGCTTCTATAAAAGCCGAGTTTGCATAGGTAATATGACTTTTTGTATCGGTGGTGGACATTAACGTCGAACCAGCGTTAAGTAAATACTCGTTTTGTGTAACGGGGGTGTTACGCCTCATGAGTAACTCCATGATGTTGTGCAAGAATAAAAACCCGGAAAGCGCTCCGGCAAGATAAAAGTGATTATTTTAATAACGATCTGCACATATTCTCGCTGAAATTGAGATCCTCCGAAATACCCGGCGTTCATTATTTTTAATATGTTAATGTTATCGGATGTAATAAAATTGAAAATATTTTAGTGGGTGTTATTTTGAATCGATTTAAATAAATGACATAAGCCAAACTGCAAGAGGGAGATCGCCTCCCTGGAAAAATTGTCATGCTTAAATAGCGTTTCGTTAACAGAATGAAAACGCTATGATTTGGTCTCATTTTCGTGAATACAGGGAGGCTGAGGTGAAAATTAACGTCATAGGAACCAGCGGGAGTGGAAAAAGCACGCTGGCGAAGCAGATTGCGACCGAACTGGCTATTCCCTGTATCGAGATGGACAGACTCTACTGGCAGGCTGACTGGCAGGGCACGCCGGACGACGAGTTTCAGGCAAAGCTGGTGCAGGCGCTACAGGCTTCGCCAGACTGGGTGCTTGACGGTAACTACAACCGCACGCGGCCTGTGAAATGGCGCGATGTCGATGTGGTGGTGTGGGTGGATTACGGGTTTACCCGCACCCTCTGGCAGGCCGTCACGCGAGCAATAAAGCGGGCCTGGCATAAGCACGAACTCTGGCCGGGAACGGGGAATAAAGAGAGTTTCCGGCGCGCGTTCTTCAGCAGAGAATCCATTATCATCTGGACGATAAAAACCTGGCGTAACAACCGTACGCGCTATGAAGCCGATCTGCAAAACCCGCAATATAGCCATATTCGCTTCGTCCGCATTACCCGTCGGGAGCAGGTGGAATCGCTGATTGCCTCCTTAAAGTCTTATTCTTAGCAGGGTTTTATATATCTGTTTTCCGGCAAACTAAATGTAAATTAATTGTTTCTCAGTGGTGAAATGCGCCTTTAATAATGTCGACATGTTAAGTCAAACGAGAACGCAACATGTCATGGCGAATCAGCATTCTGGATAAAAGCCCCATCGCTGAAAACGAAACGGCTGCCGATGCACTGGCGCGTACCCTGGCGCTGGCGCAGCAGGCAGAAAATCTGGGCTATCACCGCTTCTGGATTGCCGAACACCACAACACCCCACAGCTTGCCAGCCCTTCGCCGGAGCTGCTGATTGCCTGGATCCTCGGGCAAACCACGCGCATTCGCGTCGGGTCAGGCGGCGTAATGCTTCAGCACTACAGCCCCTATAAAGTCGCCGAGAACTTCAACGTGCTGGCCGCGCTGGCGCCTGGCCGCGTCGATCTCGGCGTCGGGAAAGCCCCCGGCGGATTACCGCTCTCAACCCGCGCGCTGCAGCAGGGCCTGAATCAACAGGAAAAGGGCAGCTTTGCCGAACAACTGGCCCAGCTCGACCGCTGGATCCGTCCTGAGCATCACGCTATTGAAGAGGCCGTCCGCGCCACGCCGCTGCCGCCGTTGCCTGCTGAGGGTTTTCTGCTGGGCGCGAGTACCGAAAGCGCGCTGCTCGCCGCCAGGCTCGACTGGCACTTTGTGTTTGCCGCACACCTGAACGGTGACCCGGACCTGCTGCGCGAGGTGGTATCGACCTGGCGCGAGAACAGCGCGCGTGACGTGATAGTGGCGGTGCAGGCGATTGTCGCGCCGACGCAGGCTGAGGCAGACGCGCTGGCGCAGAAGGTCGAAGTGTGGGGCGTTGAGCTGGCAAACGGGCAGCGTGTCACCGTGGCCAGCGAAGAGCAGGCCTACGCGTTTGCACGCCAGGCGGGCAGTGAGCCGGTGCGCATTGCACGTCGGGCGCAGTCGCTGCTGGCGGGTACCGCTGAGTCGGTAGTGGAACAGCTCAACGCGCTGCATCAGCAGTGGGGCATTGACGAATTTATCATCGACACGCCGGTAGCGGAGGGGGCTACGCGCGTTGCGTCGCTGCGACTGCTTGCCGGGGCGCGTCTTAACAAGGAGGTCACCGTATGAGTTTTGGCGAACAACTGATTGCCTGGCGCCGCGAACTGCACCAGAACCCGGAACTGTCCGGCCAGGAGGTCGAAACCACCGCGCGCCTGCGCCAGTGGCTGACCAACGCCGGGATCACCCCACAGCCTTACGACCTGTCGACCGGGCTGGTGGCGGAAATCGGGACGGGCAGCAGGCTGGTTGCGCTGCGTGCCGACATTGACGCGCTGCCGATCGAGGAGCGCAGCGGCGTGCCGTTTAGCTCACAGCATGCAGGGGTGATGCACGCCTGCGGACACGATATTCACACCAGCGTCATCCTCGGCGCCGCGTTAAAGCTGAAAGAGCGGGAGGCCTCGCTTAACGGCCGGGTGCGTATCCTGTTTCAGCCTGCTGAAGAGAACTTTGGCGGTGCGAAGAGCATGGTGCGCGCCGGTGCCCTGCGCGATGTCAGCGCGATTTTCGGTATGCACAACGAGCCCGGCCTGCCGGTCGGTGAGTTCGCCACCCGCGGCGGGCCGTTCTACGCCAACGTCGACCGCTTTGTGATCCGCATTACCGGCAAAGGCGCGCACGCCGCACGTCCTCATGAAGGTAACGACGCCATTGTGCTGACGAGCCAGCTGGTAACGGCGCTGCAAAGCGTCGCCAGCCGCAACGTCAACACGCTGGATTCGGTGGTGCTGAGCGTGACACGTATTGCGGGTGGTAACACATGGAACGTGCTGCCGGAAAGCGTCGAGCTGGAAGGCACGCTGCGAACCCATCGCACGGAAGTGCAGCAGAATGTGAAAGCCCGCGTGGGCGAAATCGCCGCCGGTTTTGCCAGCGCCTTCAGCGCGCAGATTGATATCACCTGGTATGCCGGGCCTACCGCGCTGGTGAATGACGAGCGCTGGGCTGATTTTGCCACCTCGGTCGCGCGTGAGGCCGGATATGAAACCCGGCACGCGGAACTGCATATGGGCGGGGAGGATTTTGCGGTCTATTTGCAGTCTGTTCCCGGCGCGTTTGTCAGCATTGGCAGCAACAGTCCGTTTGGTTTACATCACGCGGCCTTTAACCCGGATGAAGCACTGATTGAGCCCGCCGCCCGCTATTTTGCACAGCTTGCGGAAAAAGCCCTGCAACACGTTTAATTCAGGAGAGGTAAATATGTCTGCAACCCGACAACTGCGGCTGGGCACCATTCTGCATGGTGCATCCGGGAATATGTCCGCCTGGCGCCATCCTGCAGCGATCGCCGACGCCAGTATTAATTTCGACTTTGTGAAAGCGACGGCGTTAAAGGCCGAGGAAGGGAAGCTCGATTTTCTCTTTGTGGCCGATGGCCTCTATATTAACGAGAAATCTATCCCCCATTTTCTGAATCGTTTTGAACCGTTAACCGTGCTTTCCGCACTGGCCAGCATCACCTCGCGCCTGGGGCTGGTGGGAACCTTATCCACCTCCTACAGCGAGCCCTTCACCACGGCGCGCCAGTTCGCGAGCCTCGATCACCTGAGCAACGGCCGCGCGGGCTGGAACGTGGTGACCTCGCCGCTGGAAGGGTCGGCCAAGAACTTTTCCCGCGAAAAACACCCCGAGCATGCGCTGCGCTACCGGATTGCCGATGAGTATCTCGACGTGGTGAAAGGGCTGTGGGATTCCTGGGAAGGGGACGCGTTTATTCGTAACAAAGAGAGCGGCCAGTTTTTTGACCCGGCGAAACTGCATACGCTCGATCACCACGGTGACTTCTTCCAGGTCGCCGGTCCGCTGAATATTGGCCGCACGCCGCAGGGTCGCCCGATTGTCTTTCAGGCCGGGGCATCAGACGATGGGAAAAAGCTGGCGGCGAAACATGCCGACGCCATTTTCACCCACCACGAGACGCTCGATGAGGCAAAAGCCTTTTACCGCGACGTAAAACAGCAGCTGGAAACAAACGGCCGCCGCGCGTCGGATCTCCATATTTTCCAGGGCGTCAGCGTGATTGTGGGGAAAGATGACGATGACGTGGAAAACCAGTACCAGACCACGGCGGCGCTGGTGTCGATTAATGACGCCCTCAATTACCTCGGGCGTTATTTTGAACATCACGACTTCAGCCAGTATCCGCTCGACGAGCCGTTCCCGGATATCGGCGACTTAGGCAAAAATAGCTTCCGCAGCACCACCGATGAAATCAAGCGTAACGCCCGCGAACGCAACTTAACCCTGCGTCAGGTGGCGCTTGAGGCCGCTTCGCCGCGCCCGCGCTTTTCCGGCACGCCGGAGGAGGTGGCAGACGGTCTTCAGGCCTGGTTTGAAGGCTATGCCGCAGACGGCTTCATTATTCAGGGCGGCACGCCGGACACCTTCCCGCGCTTTGTTGACCAGGTGGTGCCCATTCTTCAGGCCCGCGGCCTGTTCCGTACCGACTACCCGGGCACCACGCTGCGTGAAAGCCTTGGCTTAGACCAACCGAAAAACCAGTACACACAACAATAAAAGAGAACCCCGCTATGCAGAAATCATCGCTTATTCTGGCGCTCGCGCTGGCCTTTACCCCTGCCGTCTGGGCAGAGAATGTGAATATTAACGGCACCGGCGTGAGCATCGAGGCCAATAAAACCCCGATTAACACCGCGAAAAATAGCGAGGCGGTAGCGCAACTGCCGAAAGACTATCGCTTTGCCGTGCCGGGGAAATTTACCGTTGCGGTGGCGGGACTCAATCAGCCGCCGCTGACGGTCTTCTCCGACGACAACAAAACGCTGCTGGGAAGCGAAGTTGACGTCGCGCGTCTGGTCGCCGACAGCCTCGGGCTGGAGCTCAATGTGGTGCCCACCTCCTGGGAGGACTGGCCGCTGGGCGTGGCGTCCGGGAAATACGATGCCGCCATCAGCAACATCACCGTCACTAAAGAACGCAAACAGAAGTTTGATTTTGCTACCTATCGTAAGGATTCCCTCGGCTTTTACGTGAAATCCACCAGCCCGATTACGTCGCTGCAGAAGGCGGAAGACATCGCCGGGCTGAAGATTATCGTCGGCTCCGGCACCAACCAGGAGGCCATCCTGCTGGCATGGAATGCCGAAAACCTGAAGAAGGGGCTGAAGCCCTTTACCCCGATCTACACCAAAGACGATGCGGCCCAAACCCTGGCGCTGCAGTCCGGCCGCGCGGATGCCTACTTTGGCCCGAACGTGATTGGCGCATGGAAAGCGGCGCTGAACGGGAAAACCAAACTGGTGGGCAGCGTCGACGGCGGCTGGCCGAAGGCGGCACACATCGCGGTGACGCTGAAAAAAGGCAGCGGACTGGTTGAGCCAGTGCAAACCGCGCTGAACGGCGTCATCAAAAACGGCGATTACGACAAAGTGCTGAACCGCTGGGGGGAAGGGGTTGAGCGCATTCCTCAGTCCGAAGTGAACCCGGCTGGCCTGGGCGATTAAGGAGGCGTAATGAGCGAACGATTTCGTGATGTATCACCGGAAGATGCCGAACTTCAGCCCATTATCGAGGGGCTGTTCGGGGAATATGCGGCCCGCTACGGAGACTACTTCTCTAAAGACGCGGAAGTGGAGCTCACCGAGTGGTATCTGGCACCGCAGGGGCTGTTTATCGTCCTGGAGCGCAACGGGAAGATTATTGCTACCGGCGCGTACAAACCGTTCGACGAACGCACCGCGGAAATCAAACGTATCTGGACGGACAAAACCCTGCGTCAGCAGGGGCTTGCCGGGCGCGTGGTGCAGGAGCTGGAGCGCAGGGCGGTGCTGGCAGGCTATAGCCAAATCTACCTGACAACCGGCTTTCGTCAGCCGGAAGCGGTCAGGCTCTATCTTAGCCAGGGCTATCAGCCGCAGTTCGATCTGAACCGCGATCCGGAAGAGTATAGCCAGCCGCCGTTTGACGGTCGGCTGCGTTTCACCAAAACGCTGGTACGTGAAGCGTTCAGTAAAACCGCATGAGGAACGACGATGAGCAACGTTGAAAGCATTAAGGTGGTCCCGGCGCGTTATCCGCTGCGGGCCGTCGGCGCCGCGGTGGCGCTGTTTGTCCTGGCGGTCGTGATTCAGTCCGTAGCCTTTAACCCGCGCTGGGAGTGGGCGGTGTTCGCCCGCTGGTTCTTCGACCCGGTGATCCTCGACGGTGTCGGGCAGACCCTGCTGCTGACGCTGATCGGCACCGCGCTGAGCGTGGTGTTTGGCGGCATGCTGGCCCTGGCGAGACTCTCGTCATCCTGGCTGCTGAGCAGCCTGGCGTGGGCGTACATCTGGCTGTTTCGGTCGCTGCCGCTGATCGTCGTGCTGATTATCCTGTACAACTTTTCCTATCTCTACGACACGCTCTCGCTCGGCGTGCCGTTTACCGGTATTACCTGGGGCAGTTTTGAAACCATCAACGTGCTGGGGCAGTTCTCTACCGCCGTGGTGGGGCTAACGCTGGTGCAGAGCGCCTATACCGCCGAGATCATTCGCGGTGGTTTCCTCGGAGTCGATCACGGGCAGTATGAGGCCGCCGCCGCGCTCGGTCTGCCGGCCTGGCGCCGCACGGTGCGCATCATTTTGCCTCAGGCGCTGCGTACCATTCTGCCGTCGGGGTTCAATGAAATCATCAGCCTCGCCAAGGGCACAGCGATGGTGTACGTCCTGGCGATGCCGGAGCTGTTTTATACCATCCAGATGATCTACAACCGCACGCAGGAGGTGATCCCGCTGCTGATGGTCGGCGCCGCCTGGTACCTGGCGATCACCACCGTCCTGTCCGCTATCCAGTACGGTGTTGAGCGCGCACTTGCCCGCAGCGAACGCCGCTCTGCGGTTAATCAGAACCGTGCCGCCCGTCGTACCCGTTCTGTCACCACCACGCCAGCACAGGAGCCTATCCATGCAAGCCTCTCCTGAAGGACATATCTCGATTACCGGCGTCAGCAAATATTTTGGACGCCATAAGGCGCTCGACAACGTGTCGCTTGAGATCCCGCCGGGATCCGTGACGGTCATCCTCGGGCCGTCCGGGTCGGGAAAATCGACGCTGCTGCGTACCATTAACCACCTGGAGCGCGTCGACGAAGGCTTTATTCAGATCGACGGGGACTACATTGGCTACCGTCGCCAGGGCGACAAGCTCTACGAGCTGAAGGAGAAAGAGATCCTCAAACAGCGCGTCAACGTGGGCTATGTGTTTCAGAACTTCAATCTCTTTCCCCATCTCACGGTGCTGGAAAACCTGATTGAGGCGCCCATCGCGCATAAAAAGCTCAGCAAAAAAGAGGCGGTGGAAAGGGCGTACAGCCTGCTGGACGTGGTCGGGCTGCGGGACAAAGCCGATGCCTGGTCCCGCCATCTCTCCGGCGGCCAGCAGCAACGCATTGCGATTGCCCGCGCGCTGGCGTTACGTCCCCGCGTGATGCTGTTTGATGAACCCACCTCGGCGCTGGATCCGGAGCTGGTAGGGGAAGTGCTGGACGTAATCAAAAAACTGGCCCGGTCCGGCACTACGCTGGTGGTGGTCACTCACGAGATCGGCTTTGCCCGCGAGGTGGCGGATCAGGTGGTGTTTATGGTCGACGGAAAAATCGTGGAACAGGGCAGCAGCGACGCGGTATTGAACCGCCCGTCGCACGCGCGAACGCGCCAGTTCCTGTCAAAAGTGCTGTAAGGAGCGCAGATGAAATATGGACTTCTGGCAGGACTGCTTTTTACGACGGCGAGCCACGCCAGCATCGATCTGAAAGCCAACGAGCAGCCGCTGCCGGTGACGGTGGATCGGCAGGCCGTGGCGAAAATCCCCACCGGTTATAAATTCGTTGAGTCAGGTACGCTGACGGTCGCCGTCTCGATGCTGAACTCCCCGCCGCTGGCGCTGCTGGCCAGCGATAACCGCACGCGGATCGGCAGCGACCCGGATATTGCCCGTCTGCTGGCGGGCAGCCTGGGGCTGAAGCTAAAGCTGGTGCCGACGGCGTGGGAAGACTGGCCGCTGGGGATCGCTTCCGGGCGCTACGACGTGGCGCTGGTGAACATTGCGGTGACCGAACAGCGTAAAGAGAAGTTTGATTTTGCGACCTACCGCGTCGATTCGCTGGCGTTTTCGGTGAAATCCACCAGCGAGATTCAGTCAATCAAAAGCGCGGAAGATCTGGCCGGGAAAAGGGTGATTGTCGGCTCGGGTACCAATCAGGAGCGCATCCTGCTTGGCTGGAACGAAGAAAATAAAAAGGCGGGGCGGGCGCCTGCGCTGCCGGTCTATCTTCACGACGATGCCTCGGGCAATCTCTATATCCAGTCCGGCAGGGCGGATGTGTTCTTTGGTCCTCAGTCGGTTTCAGCTTACAAAGCGGCGCTCACCGGCAAAACCCGCGTGGTCGGTTTAGGGCCGAAGAAAGCTTATGTCGCCACCACGACCAAAAAAGGCAATCAACTGGTTTATGCCTTGCAGGCCGCGCTGAACGGTGCGATTGAGCGCGGAGAGTACCAGAAGGTGCTGGCGCGCTGGGGCGAGCAGGGCGAAGCGGTGGCGCAATCGGAGGTCAACCCGCCTGGGATAACATACTAATGGTGCTCTACACTTAGGATTTTCACTCCTGAGAGGGCAACATGATTAAACTTTATGGTGTACCCGGCTGGGGCTCGGCAATCAGTGAGGTGATGCTGACCCTGGCTGATATCCCTTATCAATTTATCAACGTGGACGGGTTTGACCAGCCCGGTCCGCAGCGTGAGTTGCTGCACAAGCTCAATCCGCTGTGCCAGGTGCCGACGCTGGAGCTGGAAAATGGCGCCATCATGACCGAAACGGCGGCGATTGCCCTGATGGTGCTCGACCGGTGTCCCGATCTCGCCCCGCCCGTGGGGCAGGCTGAGCGTCAGCAGTTTCAGCGTTTGCTCATCTGGTTCGTAGCCAACGTCTATCCCACGTTTACCTATGCAGACTATCCCGAACGCTGGGTGCCGGATGCGCCGGAACAGCTGCAGAAAAACTGCATCGAATACCGGAAATCCCTCTATTTGTGGTTCGAAAGCCAGCTTAAGGCTACCCCGTTTGCGCTGGGGGAACGGCTGACGCTGCTCGATGTGCATATAGCGGTAGCGCGCACCTGGGGGCCCCGTCACGCCTGGTTTGCCGAAAATACCCCTAAATTCACGGCGATTGCGGACGCCGTATGTCAGCGACCGGAACTGCACAAGGTGTTAAAGGCAAACAATATTATCTGATAACGTGGAACCCTCATTCACAACCGGAAGCCTGTACATGCCACACGTAGATATCAAATGTTTTCCCCGTGATTTGAACGACGAACAAAGAGCTGCCCTGGCGGCAGATATTGCCGACGTGATTATTCGCCATTTCAACAGCAAAGACAGTTCCGTGTCGGTGGCGTTGAAGCAGATCGCGCCTGAAGACTGGAAGGCGCAGGTCTGGGATACCGAAATTGGACCGAAGCTGGAGGAGCTTATTAAGAAGCCCGGGTATTCGATGTAATATCTTCTGCCGGGGAGCGAATAAATCCTCCCCGGCTCGTCTTCCCGTTTTTCGCAAAAATCGATAAAAATGCGTTTTGTTTTATCCGCTACAATTAACGTTTCTGGCTGACTTTTTATTCATCCTTAGGAAAGATCTTCAACAGAATCAATTAAGGACAGACACGTTAAAGGATAATTTTCTGATGACAAAATTACCCCGTTTTTCATTCGCCTTTCTTCATCCCCGTTACTGGCTAAGCTGGGCCGGCATTGCGGCTCTGTGGCTCATCATGCTGCTCCCTTATCCGCTTCTGTTCAGAATCGGTCATGGCCTGGGGCGACTGGCGATGCGCTTACTTCCTCGCCGCGTCGAGATTGCCCGCCGCAACCTGGAACTTTGTTTCCCGGAGATAAAAAAGGATGAACGCGAGTCATTGCTGCAGCGTAATTTTGAATCGGTAGGAATGGGGGTGATTGAAACCGGGATGGCATGGTTCTGGCCTGCGTGGCGGGTGAAGAAATGCTTTACCGTGCAGGGGTATGAGCACATGGAAAAGGCGAGGGCGCAGGGAAAAGGCGTGGTGCTGGTGGGGATGCATTTTCTGACGCTTGAGCTGGGCGCGCGGATATTTGGCATGCTCAACCCCGGTATCGGGGTGTATCGCCCTAATAACAATGCTCTGCTGGACTGGCTTCAGACGCGCGGACGTCTGCGTTCCAACAAAACCATGCTCGATCGCCATGATTTAAAGGGCATGATCCGCTCGCTAAAGCAGAATGAAATTTTGTGGTACGCCCCGGACCACGACTATGGCAAAACCAACAGCGTGTTTGTGCCGTTCTTTGCGGTGCCGGATGCCGCGACTACGGCGGGCAGCTATATGCTGGTCAAAAGCGCTAAGCCTGCCGTCATCCCCTTTGTGCCGCGTCGCAGGGCGGATGGCACCGGTTACGAGCTGATTATTCTGGAGGATATCAGTGAGGCGTTGCAGGGCGGCGATAAAGAAGCCGTGGCGACGCAGATGAACAGGGCAATTGAGCAGGCCGTACGCATGGCCCCAGAGCAGTATATGTGGCTGCACCGTCGCTTCAAAACGCGTCCTGAAGGGGTACCTGATCGGTATGCCCGTCTGAAACAGGCGGCAACTCGGGGTGATAGTCTCTCCGCCAGCGATTTTTCTGACCGCTCAGGCATACAGCACTAACACCACAGCGATGCCCTCACCGCAGGATGAGGGCATGACCGGCGCTACAGCGCGGATCGGCGGTACGGCGCATAGTCCGCCTGCCACCAGGTCTTCTCGATACGCGCCATCAGGGTTTCATCATCTAACGATGGCGCTATGCCTTGTTCAATGGCGACCCGGGCGACGGCAACGGCAATCTGGCGTGAGACCTTTTCAATCTGATCTACCGGCGGCAGCAATCCTCCTCTTTCTGTGGTCACCAGTGGAGACTGGGCGGCCAGGCTGCGGCTTGCTGCCATCAGCATCTCTTCCGTCACCCGGCGCGCGTTACAGGCCAGCACGCCCAGTCCCAGGCCCGGGAAGATATAGGCGTTGTTACACTGGGCAATCTCGTAGTGCGCGTTCTCCCAGAATACCGGCGCGAACGGGCTGCCGGTGGCCACCAGCGCGGCCCCCTGGGTCCAGGCGATAAGATCCTGCGGCTGGGCCTCCGCCCGCGACGTCGGGTTCGAGAGCGGCATGATAATCGGGCGCGGGCAGTGGCGATGCATCTCTTTGACGATCTCTTCACTGAACAGCCCCGGCTGACCTGAAACGCCGATCATCACCGTTGGATGTGCGTTCTTCACCACGTCCAGCAGGGAAATATTCTTCGCGTCTACCTGCCAGCGGCTTACGGCGTCGCGCGCGGTAAGCAGGTTTTTCTGGAAATCGAGCAGGTTGGTCATGTCGTCGGTCAGCAGGCCGAAGCGATCGACCATGAAGATCCTGCTGCGGGCTTCGGACTCGGTCAGGCCGTCATCGACCATCAGCGCCACAATTTTTTCAGCGATCCCGCATCCCGCAGAGCCGCTGCCGAGGAAGACCACGCGCTGATCGCGAATGCGCGTGCCTGCCGCGTGGGCCGCTGCGATCAGCGTCCCCGCGGTGACGGCTGCCGTGCCCTGGATATCATCATTGAAGCAGCACAGCTGATCGCGGTAGCGCTGGAGTAGTCGGGTGGCATTTTTCTGTGCAAAGTCTTCAAACTGCAGGAGAACGTCGGGCCAGCGCGCTTTAACCGTGCTGATAAACATATCCATAAATTCAGCGTATTGATCGTCGCTGATGCGCGGATGACGCCAGCCCATGTACATCGGGTCGTCGAGGTGTTGCTGATTATTGGTGCCGACATCCAGCATAATCGGGAGGGTGGAGGCCGGATGGATCCCTCCGCAGGCGGTATACAGCGACAGCTTGCCAATCGGAATGCCCATACCGCCGATACCCTGGTCGCCGAGCCCTAAAATGCGCTCTCCATCCGTTACCACAATCACCCGAACGTCGTTGCGCGAGAAACTTTGCAGCATCTCATCAATACGATGGCGGTTAGGCCATGAAATAAACAAGCCGCGCGCGCGGCGATAAATCGTGGAGAAATGCTCGCAGGCTTCACCCACCGTCGGGGTATAGATAATCGGTAACGTCTCTTTCAGATGCGAACGCAAGAGGTTGTAAAAGAGAGTTTCATTGGTGTCCTGAATATTGCGCAAATAAACATGACGGGAAATATCGCTTTTAAAATGGCAGAACTGCACCCAGGCGCGCTCGGTTTGCTCTTCAATGGTTTCAACGTTATGCGGCAATAATCCATGCAGATTAAAATTATCCCGTTCTTCTTTAATAAAGGCGAGGCCTTTATTTAATAACGGATTCTCCAGCAGTACGGCGCCATTATAGGGCGTGTACAGAACGTCTTTACGAGACATGGTCAACTCCTGAATATTTAAACGAAACAGAAAATAAGACGAGCAGAAACAGTGACTTTAAGGATGATAAAGGCACGCAGTTTTCTGTGTTTTGTTGGGGAGCTAATTTAGCGCTTAGCTAACGGATCAGGAGTGACAAGGTTCACATTCTTTCTGGTTTTATTAATTTCAAAAGAATTGCATTGAATGTAATGAATAACTTTAGTTACATAATAATGAATTAAATTATTTAAAAGGAAAGGGCTATTGTGTTCACATTTCTCTTTGGGAGGGTATGTTAATTTCACGCTGAGCCTGTTTTTAGAAAAGGCCACCAAAGTTTTTATTTTCTATTTAAGAACATTTATTCGAATCAGGAATAGTTTTTCGTTTATTCCGTTCTCTGCATATCCGAACACAAATTTCAGGTGATTATATGAAAGATAATCCTGTACCGACTTCTGAGCTGTCGACCTCGCGTTTCGCCTTTGGGCTCAACAATACTGAGGTTGGCGCAGTCCCGTTGATGCTGTTCGTGGGGATTGCCGCGATTGTGGCGACGTCCGCCTGGGCAGGGCTGCTGCCGAAAAATATGATAGGCGGACTGGCAGTCATCATGACCCTTGGCTTTGCGTTTGCCAAAGTGGGGCGTCAAATCCCCGTGCTGAAGGACATCGGCGGCCCGGCGATCCTGTGTCTGATGGTGCCTTCCGTGCTGGTCTATTTTGGCGCATTCGGGAAACAAACCCTTGATACGGTGCATCTGCTGATGAAGGAGGCGAATCTGCTCTATTTCGTCATCGCCTGCCTGGTAGTCGGCAGTATTCTGGGGATGAACCGGGTGCTGCTGATCCAGGGCATGATGCGCATGTTTGTTCCGCTGGTGGCGGGGACATTGATGGCCGTGCTGAGCGGGCTTATTGTGGGAACGCTGTTTGGGTATACGCCTTACCACACCTTCTTCTTTATCATTGTCCCTATCATTGGCGGCGGAATTGGCGAGGGGATTTTGCCCCTGTCTCTGGCCTATTCGGCCATACTGGGGCAGACGCCGGACGTCTACGTGGCGCAGCTGGCTCCTGCTGCGGTCGTCGGAAATATCTTCGCCATTATTTGTGCCGGCTCGCTGGCGCGTCTCGGGACGAAACGTCCTGCGCTTTCAGGAAATGGCATGCTCACGCGGAGTAAAGATGACGCCAGCCTGTTTGCCGGGGCGCAAAGCGCACAGCAGACGGATTTTCATCTGATGGGCGGCGGATTGCTGATGGTGTGCGCATTTTTCATCGTCGGGGGCTTGTTTGAAAAACTGGTCCACATTCCCGGTCCGGTGCTGATGATCCTGATTGCTGTCCTGTGTAAATACTTCAGGGTGATCCCGGCCTCAATGGAGCAGGGGGCGCACAGCTGCTATAAATTCGTTTCGGCTGCGCTGGTCTGGCCGCTGATGATCGGCCTCGGGATGCTATACGTGCCGCTTGAGAGCGTGGTGTCGGTCTTCTCGGTGGGCTATGTAGTGGTATGCGGATCGGTGGTGATTGCGATGGCGCTGAGCGGCTACGTGATTGCGTCGCGTCTGAATATGTATCCGGTGGAAGCGGCGATTGTAACCTGCTGCCACAGTGGGCTGGGCGGTACGGGAGATGTGGCCATTCTGTCCGCCTCCAACCGCATGTCGCTCATGCCGTTCGCGCAGATTGCGACGCGTATCGGCGGTGCCTCGACGGTCATTTTGGCCACGCTGCTGATGGGCTGGGTTATGGCGCACTGATTCGAAACCTCAGGATACTGAATCGCAACGACATTTACAGCGTGTCGCTGCGGTTCAGTCCTTTATAAAACTCACCGCGCTGTATAGAATTACCGCAGCCACAGCGACGGGATACCACACGATGACCGGAAGAGTTGATTATCAGATTGAAAAATATCTCCTGACCGAAGCCGCCGAACCGGAGCGCCTGACGCGCCAGTGGGCGGAGGTGCTGGAGGAGTGCCGTGAGCAACAGTCCGGTGCGGAGGATCGTCTGCGTCTCGCGTTGCTTAATGTGGACTACGTCACCAGCTTCGAGCTGCCTTTCAGGCTACTTCTCACCCGCGCCCCCCAGTTGATTGACGCTGTCAGAAAAGAGCTTCAGCTCAGTCAGAAAAATGTTCTGTTTAACGGCAAGCGCTTTGGCTGCGTCTACAGCCTTAAACGGGATCTGGACGGCATACCTGACGAGTTTACCTATCACCTGAAGACACGTATCCAGCGCAGTGACGCCACGGGTGCGACGGAATCGTCTTACCGGCAAATTGCCCAGCAGGTGAAAGCGCCAAAGGAGCGCCTCAAACTGGCGCTGGAAAACGGGCTGTCTGTGACCGCGCTCGACGGGCTTTTCTGGTTTGGCATTCAGCGCATCGCGGCTGATGTTCAACGGCTACGCAAAACAGGGATGCGGATCGTGACGTCCAACGCCGAGGTGTTCGATACGCTCACCAAAACAACCCGGCAGATCCCGGTCTATCGCCTGGAAGGGACTGAAATTACTTAACCTGCAGCAGGATCGCCATCAGCCCCGGAAAGCGGGTATCCAGATCGTCTCGTCGCAATGAAATCATGTTTTCGCGTCCCTGCGGACGCTGCCAGATGACCCCGCTGTCGCGCAATACGCGCCAGTGATGGGTCATCGTGGACTTCACCACATCCTCCGGGCGCAGCGCGTTGCAGCTGAGTTCGCTGCCATCGGCGAGCCGGCGAATAATCGATAGCCGGAGCGGGTTGCCGAGGGCAAAGAGCACATTTTCCAGCAGTATTTGTTCAGTTTCAGGGTGGTTAGGGATCATCGTTTTCCTGCGTATGGCGTCAGATTGAGCTATATCAACAATAGGTCAACCCTTAAAAAATAGTTCGATAATACTCGTACAATAGGACTATTATAGCAAACGAACGAATGCACGACCATCCTGGTCGTCACAAACATGTCATAGTGACTAAGGAAATATCATGCCCCGACCCATCCCTCTCGAACGTTATCGCAACATCGGTATCTCCGCGCATATCGATGCCGGTAAAACTACCACCACTGAGCGCATCCTGTTTTATACCGGGATGAGCCACAAGCTGGGTGAAGTACACGATGGCGCGGCAACCACTGACTGGATGGCGCAGGAGCAAGAGCGCGGGATCACCATTACGTCCGCGGCGGTTAGCTGCTTCTGGCCAGGCATGGACAGAGGCTATGAACCGCACCGGATCAACATCATCGACACCCCGGGACACGTGGACTTCACCATTGAGGTGGAACGTTCCATGCGCGTACTCGACGGTGCCGTGATGGTGTATGACTCCGTGGGCGGCGTGCAGCCGCAGTCGGAAACCGTCTGGCGTCAGGCCAATAAATATCACGTTCCGCGTCTGGCCTTCGTCAACAAAATGGACCGTCCGGGTGCCGATTTCTTCCGCGTCGTGCGGATGATGCAGGAACGCCTGAAGGCCAATCCGGTGCCGATTGTCATCCCGGTGGGGGCCGAAGATCACTTCACCGGCGTGGTGGATCTGATCAAGATGCGCACCATTCTGTGGGACGACGCGACGCAGGGCATGGTGTTTACCTATGCCCCCGTGCCGGACGATTTGGTCAGTACCGCCCAGGAATGGCGGGAAAAAATGGTCTCTGCGGCGGCGGAAGCCAGCGATGAACTGATGGACAAATACCTGGAAACCGGCGACCTGACGGAAGCAGAAATTATCAAAGGACTACGTATTCGCACCATTTCGGGCGAAATCCAGCCGATGCTGTGCGGCAGCGCGTTCAAAAACAAAGGCGTACAGCGCATGCTCGATGCGGTGATTGAGCTTATGCCGTCGCCGCTGGACGTGCCGGCCATCGATGGCGTGGATGAAAAAGGGCAGCACGCGGAGCGTCACCCGAGTGATGATGAGCCGTTCTCGGCTCTGGCGTTCAAGTTGATGAGCGACCCGTACGTCGGACAACTGACCTTTATCCGCGTGTACTCTGGCGTGCTGCGCAAAGGCGACGCGGTGTATAACCCGGTGAAAGGGAAGAAAGAGCGCATCGGGCGTATCGTGCTGATGCATGCCAACGATCGCCACGAGGTGGACGAACTGCGCGCCGGGGATATCGCAGCCTGCGTCGGGCTGAAAGACGTGACCACCGGTGACACGCTCACCGATCCGAACGCCGTCATTACGCTTGAGCGCATGGAGTTCCCGGATCCGGTGATTTCGCTGGCGATTGAGCCGAAAACCAAAGGCGATCAGGAGAAAATGGGCATTGCGCTGCAGCGCCTGGCGGCGGAAGACCCGTCTTTCCGCCTGCACACTGACGAGGAGTCCGGTCAGACCATTATCTCCGGGATGGGTGAGTTACACCTTGAGATTATCGTCGACCGCATGAAGCGTGAGTTTGGCGTCGAAGCAAATATCGGTCGTCCGCAGGTGACCTACCGTGAAACCCTGCGTAAAACGGTGAAGGACATCGAAGGCAAATTTGTCCGACAGTCCGGCGGTAAAGGCCAGTACGGCCATGTGGTGCTGAGCCTGGAGCCGCTGGAGCCTGGAAGTGGCTTTAAATTTGAAGATGCTACTAAGGGCGGCGTGGTGCCGCGTGAGTATATTCCGTCCGTTGAGAAAGGACTGCGTGAAGCGATGAACAGCGGCGTGCTGGCGGGCTATCCGGTCGTCGATGTCAAAGCGACGCTGACGTTTGGCTCGTATCACGACGTCGACTCCTCGGAGATGGCGTTCCGCATGGCGGCGATCCTCGGCTTTAAAGAGGGGGCCCGCAGGGCGGATCCGGTGATTCTTGAGCCGATCATGCACGTGGAGGTGGAAACACCGGAAGAGTACGCCGGTAACATCATGGGCGATCTCTCTTCCCGACGCGGCATGGTGCAGGGGATGGCAGAGCAGTACGGCAGCCAGATTATCCGCGCCGACGTACCGCTGGCAGAGATGTTTGGTTATGCCACGACATTGCGTTCGATGTCCCAGGGACGCGCGACGTATACGATGGAGTTCCATCATTTTGCGGAAGCCCCGCGGAATGTTGCGGATGAGATTATTTCACGGCGTGCGAAGTAGTTAATGAATTGCACATGGTAGTCGCTGGGCTATCATGTGCTTTTGCCGCTGTAGCAGAGGGCTTTCATAGACGTTTATTACTTGATCAGCGTGGCCGACCGAACTTTCCATTTCCCTTTTTCCTGAACGAGACAATCTGCTACAACGTGATCTTGTTTCTTACCAAATGCGATATAAACGTTTGAGCAAACGGCATCAAAATCAGAATGCAGAACGGTTATCTGATCCCAGTCCTCATCCCAGTCCTGCGCTTTAATGAACATATCAGCATCGGGCATGTCTTTTTCGTTACTGTCTCCTGAGTACATCTCCTTAATTGCATCAATTGTTCCAGAGGCAATGTATTCATTCATAATGTCTGGATTCAGCACTGGTGGTTTGTCCTGATTCAGCTGAGCGATATACCATTGATTAAATTTAAGCGCAGCCTGGCCTGGGGCATAGTCAGTTTGGGCGACTGCGAACGGAGACAGGGCAAAAAGAAAAAAGCAGAGTATTTTCATTAGTCGTGCCTGAACAGTTCGTAATGAGGTTGATCGTATACCAGGCGGAATCCAGCGTTGACCAATGTACGCCCCATATCTTTTGCCAGACGCGTATTGGGAATTTTTAATCTTCCCCCTGTTCTGATCGCTTCGGTGACGTAGCGAGCACAATAGCCGGTGCTCTTCGGTTGGGCGTGTGATTTGGCATAGGAGATTGCGCCATCTTTATTCCATGACATTGATATTTCCTTAACGGGAGAGTGCTAATGCAGCAACTCCGGAAATATCCTCCGTTTTACAACGCAAGAGTAAACATAAAATGCCATAGAAATTTAATATAATTCAGCCATATATGATTTAAACAATCAGTCCAGCGCCTTCACCATCTTCCCGCTCGCCACAAACGTCCCGGCCCCAAGATGATGCAGGGTATTGAGCTTATCCCCGTCAAACTGCCAGCGTCCGGCGATAAACGCCCGTTCATCCGCTGCCGCTGAAACCACTTCGCCAAACAGGGTGTCGTATTTCTCTGCCGCGGAGGTCACGGGTAATAACCGGCATTCCATCCACGCCAGGCATTTCTCTTCAATGACCGGCAGGCCGAGCTCCGGGCCATTCACCACCGGGATCCCATAGCAGTTGAATTTGTCCTCATCGCGCCCGCTGACGCTGCCGACCGCGTAAGTCCAGTTGGTTGCCGCCACGCCGGGGATGACGATGCCAAATTTCCCGCTGCGTTCGATCAGCTCGCGTGACCAGGTACTTTTGTCCACCACGATTGCGATGCGCGGCGGTTCAAACTCAACGGGCATTGACCATGCGGCGGCCATAACGTTACGTCTGTCCAGGCTTTCATCGCGGCTGGTGATCAGCACGGTAGGGCCGTGGTTCAGCAAACGGCTGGCATGACGTAATTCAACAGGGCGAAAGTGGCTCATAGGATCTCCTCATCTGTAACGATGAGTATGACGAAAAAGCACGTAAATCAAAGTGAGTGCGTAAAATTAGTTTATAAACAGAACATCACAATCAAAGGAAACTGATGTATGTCCCCATTCCTGACCGACTACTTCGCTCGCATCGGCTGGACGCAACCGACACGGGTGGATATCGATACCCTGCGCGCGCTGCATTTACACCATAACTGTGCGATCCCCTTTGAGAATATTGACGTCGTGCTGCCGCGCGAAATCCAGCTTGACGATCGGTGCCTGGTCGACAAGCTGATCGCCGCCCGTCGCGGAGGATATTGCTTTGAGCAAAACGGCCTGTTTGAGCGGGTATTGCGTGAAGTCGGCTTCACGGTACGCAGCGTGCTGGGACGCGTGGTATTAGCGAGCCCGCCGCAAATGCCGCCGCGCACGCACCGCCTGCTGCTGGTTGAGCTTAACGGCGAGCGCTGGATTGCGGACGTGGGATTTGGCGGCCAGACGCTGACGGCGCCAATTCGTCTGCTCGCCAGTGAGGAACAGGAAACGCCGCACGGCCTGTATCGTCTGCTGAGCGAGGGTAACGACTGGGTGCTGCAGTTCCGTCACCACGAGCACTGGCAGTCGATGTACCATTTTGACCTGACAACACAGTATTTCAGTGATTACGTGATGGGGAATTTCTGGTCGGCGCACTGGCCGCAGTCGCACTTCCGCCATCATCTGCTGATGTGCCGCCATCTGCCGGACGGCGGCAAGCTGACGCTGACCAACTTCAACTTTACCCACTGGCAGAACGGTCATGTGGAGGAGCAGATCCATCTTTCCGATGCGGCAGCGCTTTACAAGCTGATGCAGGAACGCTTTGGGCTGGGCGTTGACGATGCAAAACACGGATTTTCACTTGCAGAATTGACGGCGGTGATGGCGGGCTTTGATACACATCCTCAGGCGGGAAAATAATGCGCAAAGGGGCCTTAGCCCCTTTGTCATATGATGGCTTACAACTGAGTAAACTTGCCGATCCACGGGCTGTTGTTTTCCGCTGACCATAGCTGAACAAGCAGCTCTCTGAATTTTTCCGCCGCCGGGCTGAGAGGGTTTTCCCGGCGTTGTACTAGCCCCAGTGTTCGCCGGATCACGGGTTCAATCAGCGGGCGACTGACAAGGACATGATGTTCATCAGTCGGCATCGCCAGACTCGGCACAACAGACACCCCGAGACCCGCCTCTACCATCCCCAATGACGTTGACAGGTGACGCACTTCGTAAAACCAGTTCGGCTTCCAGTCCATCTTTTCAAAAGCCTGATCGATAAGCGAACGGTTTCCGCTGGAGCGTCTGACACCAATCAGCTTCATGCCAGCCAGATCGTCCCAGGTGACCAGCTGTTTTTTTGCCAGCGGATTATCCCGTCGGCATGCCAGCACAAAGGGTTCGTTCACCAGCGGCGCGAAATCGATATTGGGATGTGTGATGTTTATCATATTTATGCCGAAATCTGCGTCGCCATTTAATACCGCTTCGAGACAATCGCTGGCGCTGTGCTCAAGTATGCGAATACGGATGTTTGGGTAGTCATTGTTATAATCTCGTATCACGGAAGGCAGAAAATAGAACGCGGCTGTCGGGATACAGGAAACCGTAATAACGCCAGCCTGATGCGTCGCCATCTCTTTAATACTCATGATCGAGCTTTCATAAAAATCGATTAAATTCTTAGCCTTAGGTAAAAATTCCCTTCCCACCGTTGTGAGTTTGACGCTGCGCGTCGAACGTTCAAACAGCGTGGTTCCCAGACTCTCTTCCAGTTTCTGAATTCTGCGTGTTAAAGCTGGTTGTGAAATGTGAAGAAATTGCGATGCCTTTGTAAAACATCCGATTTCTGCAATTTTTACAAACGCTTGTATTCCCTGTAATTCATGCTGCATATCTGTATTCCATTTTTGCTTTTCTTTAACCACGATAACGCAAGGGTTATTAATGTGCAAAACGTATTAATCCTGCTTTTTTTGACATTAGAGTTATCAACCCGAGTGTGAAAACCTTATTGCGTTCCTGATATAAGCGAAATGAGAAAAAGACATGTTAAAGATCCCTTGCGTATTAATGCGTGGCGGTACGTCAAAAGGCCCGGTCATTCTGGCCAGCGATCTGCCTGCGGACAGTGAAGAGCGTGACGCGGTATTGCTCGGATTGATGGGCGCTGGCCACGAACTTGAAATTGACGGCATTGGCGGCGGAAGCCCGCAAACCAGTAAGGTGGCGATCGTCAGTCCTTCCGACAGTCCGGACGCGGATGTGGATTATCTGTTCGCACAAGTGATGGTGAACGAACGTCGCGTTGATACCACGCCTAACTGCGGCAATATGCTCTGCGCTGTCGGTCCCTTTGCCATTGAAAAGGGGCTGGTTAAGGCGCAAAGCCCGGTGACGACGGTTCGTATCCGCAATCTGAACACCGGAACACTGGTCGACGCCGAGGTGCAAACGCCTGATTATCGCGTTGTGTATGACGGCGATACCCAGATTGACGGAGTTCCGGGTACTGCCGCGCCCATTGGTTTAACCTTCCTGAATTCGGCGGGTTCGAAAACGGGAAAACTGCTGCCGACCGGTAGCGTGACAAACGTGTTTGACGGTATTGAAGTCACCTGCATAGATATGGCGATGCCGATGGTTTTGATTGACGCTTCGGCGCTGGGTAAAACTGGTGGGGAAGCGCCAGCGGAATTAGATGGCGATAAAGCATTTAAAGAAAAACTGGAAAATTTGCGCCGACAGGCTGGCACGGCGATGGGTTTAGGGGATGTTTCAAATAAAGTAATCCCTAAACCGGTTCTCCTCAGTCGGGCCCGTAACGGCGGGACGCTTCAGGTGCGGTACTTCATGCCGCATACGTGCCATAAATCGCTTGCGATAACCGGTTCGATTGGTATTTCAACCGCGACGCTTATTGACGGTTCCATCGCGGCGAAAATCATCGCCGATCGTCCAAAGGAACGCTTTACCAACATTATCGATATTGAACACCCCAGTGGAAAAATATCCGTTTCGCTGCTGAGGGACGGAAATAATATCGAAAATACCCGAGCCGCGGTTATTCGCACGTCACGCAAGTTATTTGAAGGCGTCGTTTGCGTGTCAGAAAAAATGCTCTCTGAAGTTGATTAAGTAAATTCTGAACCAAAAAATCACCCATCTTAAAAAATACATTCTGTACCTTAACTATAATACTGAGGTTATTATGGCGTTAACGCATACTAACAATACCCTGAAAGCGCCCGAGCCGGTAAAAGCCAGCGCGCATATTCGTGTCATTCTGGCCCTCGCATTATCCGGGCTTGCTGAACTGGCTTCTCTGTTTTTTATTCAGCCTCTGCTCCCGATGCTTGCGGTGGAATATAATGTTCCGGTTAGCCAGGTGAGTATTATCTTATCAGCAGAGACGGCCTTGCTGGCAATTGGATTATTGTTTACCGGGACATTATCCGATCACTACGGCAGGAAGCGGTTAATTATCGTCTCTCTCCTGTTGGGCGGCATTCTGACGCTGCTCTGCCCACTGGTTCAGTCCTGGGCAATGCTGGTGGCGCTGCGTGCGGTGATTGGTCTGGCGCTGAGCGGCATCGCTGCGGCAGCAACGGCCTATATCAGCGAAGAGGTCGCACCGGTAGCGGCAGGCATCGTGACGGGTTATTTTGTTTTCGGTAACTCGATGGGCGGCATGTCCGGTCGTATTGTTGCCAGCCAGCTGATCGACCACGTTTCAATCAATGTGATCTTCTACGGGTTTGCAGTCAGCCTGATCGCGGTTGCGATTCTGGTGAAGTTCCTGTTGCCGGAATCGAAAAACTTCACGCCTACGCAGAATCTTAACGTTATGCGTATGGTGAAAGGGGCGGCTTCCCATTTCAAAAACAAAAATCTGGCGCTGGCGTTTGTCATCAGCTTTATTATCTTCGGCGCATTTACCTCACTGTATAACTATCTGGCCTTCTTCCTGAAAGGAGAACCGTTCCATATTTCACCGGCAAACGCAGGATTGCTCTCCTTTAGCTTCGCCCTGAGTTTCTTTACGGCGCCACAGGCCGGTCGTTTATCGGCGAAATATGGCGCAATGAAGGTATTGCGCGTGCTGTTTTTGATAATGGCCCTGGGCATGTTGCTGACGCTGACGTCAAACGTCGTCACCTTTATTGTTGGCGCAGTGATTTTTACCGGCTGTTTCTTCGGCTGCCATTCTATCGGCTTAAGCTGGGTCAGTAAAAATGCCACTCATGCAAGAGGTCAGGCCGTCGCGCTCTATTTATTCTTCTACTACATGGGCGGTTCGGTGATTGGTTTTATCAACGGTTTTGTCTTCCATTCAATGGGCTGGCAGGGAATGACCGGATTTATTCTGGCATTACTTGGCGTTGGCGTAGTCGTGGCTACGTATCTTGCATCTGGTAATAAGCAGGTTCTGGTTCCAGCGCAGTCAGCCGAGTAAGTAGCATGACAATGTGTTCACGCTTCAGAGCGTGAACACAGAATGAGCACGTATATTAATCAGGTATTATTATGAAACTAGCAAGTTATATTCATCAGGGCCGTAAAAGCTACGGAATTTATACTGAGTCGGGCTTTATCGACTTGGGTAATAAAATTGGCCATCAATATGCAACCCTGAAAGATCTCCTTCAATGGGATGCGATTGATGTCGCCAGGCAGTATAGCGACTGCCCTGCGGATATTATGCATAAAGACATCACCTTCTTGCCCGTTATCGAAGAGCCTGGAAAGATTTTCTGCGTGGGGATGAATTATGCAGAAAAAAGAAAAGAATTTGCCGAGACGAATAATGCCCCCACGCTGTTTATCCGCTTCCCTGATTCGCAAACCGGACATGCGCGGCCCGTTCTAAAACCGGTTCTTTCAAGCGAATTTGATTACGAAGGCGAGCTGGCCGTGATCATCGGCAAACCCGGCTCCCGAATTGACGTCAACAACGCGCTCAACCACGTTGCGGGATACAGCTGCTATATGGATGGTTCCGTCCGCGACTGGCAGCACGCCTGGTTCACCGCCGGTAAAAACTGGAAGCAAACCGGCGCTTTCGGCCCCTATATGACCACAACGGATGAGATCCCCGATCCTCACGCGTTGACCATCCACACCTGGCTGAACGGCATGCTGGTTCAGAATGACTCCACCGGCAGCATGATCCACAAAGTGGCCGATCTTATCGCCTATATCAGCACGTTCACCTCCCTCAGCGCCGGGGACGTCATTATTACCGGCTCGCCTGGTGGCGTCGGTAAAAAACGTAATCCGCCTCTGTTTATGCGCGATGGCGATCGCGTCGAAGTCGAAATTGAAAACATTGGCCGCCTGATGAACACCATCGTGGAAGCGCAGCCCCAGCAACAAGAATTGACCGTTTAAACGCGCAGGAGAGAGACGATGTACACCGCCACAACGCCAGAATTTGAGGTGATTAACGCCGGTAACTCGAAGGCCAGAGAGGAGGTTGTCCGCTTTCTGGCACGCAACGGTTTAGGCATTGATGATGATATTGAGCAATTCATCGTTGCGCGCGATCGGCGCCATCTTGTCGCCTGCACCGGCATTGCGGGTAACACCTTAAAATGCATTGCTGTGGATGCCGGATGGCGGGGCACGTCGTTAAGCCTGACGTTAATTCATGAGGCCGAACTTCTGGCGGCACAAAACGGCGAACATCAGCTCTTTCTCTTTACCTGTCCGGATAATGTGAAGTCGTTTCGCGGATGCGGATTCTATCCGTTGGTGACCGTCGAGAACTGTGCGGCATTAATGGAGAACACGCCGGTCGGTATTCATCGTTACTGCAGCCAGCTCCGAAGCCATCATTTCGTGCCCGGGAAAAATATTGGCGCGATCGTGATGAACGCGAATCCGTTCACGCTGGGCCATCAATACCTCATCGAGCATGCGGCAGGCCAGTGCGACTGGCTCCATGTTTTCGTGGTTCAGGAAGATGTCTCCACTTTTTCCTTTAAAGAACGGTTTGCGATGGTCAGAGACGGATCGCGGCATCTGCGAAATGTCACCGTACATCCGGGGTCTGCGTATATTATTTCTCGCGGGACATTCCCGGGCTATTTTCTGAAAGATAAGCAGGTCATTAATAAAGCCTATGCGGCCATTGATCTCATGCTGTTCAGAAATTACATCGCCCCCGCGCTGAATATTAATCATCGTTTTGTGGGCACAGAGCCGTTCTGTTCGTTAACCGCTGAATATAACCGGGCAATGCATCGCTGGCTGGAAGATGAAACATGCCAGGCAGCCGCTATCAGCATACACGAAATAGAAAGAAGAACGGATGACAATAATGTGCCGGTATCGGCTTCCGCCGTTCGTCGTTTATTAAATGAAAACAAATTCTCTGCCGCCAACCGCATGGTGCCGGTCACGACGCGCGCGTTTCTGAAGAATGAGGCGCAGCATCAGCCTTGTTTATCCGAACCGTTGTCGGCAGCAGTTTAACCGCCTTATTACAGGATATCTGATATGAAAATTGTGCAAGCTGCGATGGCGGGAACGCTCGAGTCCAGCGACCTGATGGTCAAGGTAAGCCCCGTCGAAAGCGGGCTGGATGTCGTTATTGAAAGCGAAGTGTATAAGCAATTCGGGGATCGAATTGCAGAGGTGGTAAATGAAACCCTGGCCGCGTTCAACATCGAGCAAGGGCAGATCATTGTTGATGATAAAGGTGCCCTGGATTGCGTGATCCGCGCCCGGGTGCAGGCTGCTTTGCTCAGGGGAACGGCCCGGGATGACATTGCATGGGAAACGTTATAATGAAAAAGTTACGCCGCAGTATGTTATT
This sequence comes from Enterobacter sp. HK-058-C-ECC, assembly GCF_047531125.1. Lineage (NCBI taxonomy): Bacteria > Pseudomonadati > Pseudomonadota > Gammaproteobacteria > Enterobacterales > Enterobacteriaceae > Enterobacter > Enterobacter sp. HK-058-C-ECC. Next base: position 259,969 of record NZ_JBLKCH010000002.1, on the reverse strand, counting down.
TATTCCCGGTTCAAGTGCCGCCATGCTTTCGACGGCATTTATTTATAAACCTGACTCCATTATGTTTGATCTGGAGGATGCCGTCGCGCTGAAAGAAAAAGACAGCGCCCGACTTCTGGTATTTCATGCTCTGCAACACCCGATGTACAACGATATTGAAACCGTTGTCAGAATTAATCCTCTGAATACCCCGTTTGGATTAAAAGATCTGGAGGCCGCCGTCAGGGCGGGTGTCGATGTTATTCGTTTGCCGAAAACCGACTCTCCGGAAGATATCCACCAACTCGAACGTGAAATTGTCCGTATTGAAGAAAGCTGCGGGCGTCCTGTTGGCTCAACCAAATTAATGGCAGCGATCGAATCTGCCGTAGGCGTCATTAACGCAGTCGCCATTGCGAAATCATCCAGGCGTTTAATGGGGATTGCCCTGGCAGCCTTTGACTATGTGATGGATATGCAAACCGAGCGGGGCGACGGCACGGAGCTTTTCTATGCCCGCTGCGCCGTACTCCATGCCGCACGCGGGGCCGGTATTGATGCGTTCGATGTGGTGTACGCCGATGTGAATGATGAAGCCGGTTTCCTGAAAGAGGTAGACCTCATCCGCAGGATGGGCTTCAACGGAAAATCGCTGATTAATCCACGACAAATTGAAATTCTGCATAACGCCTACGCGCCAACCCAGGAAGAGGTGGACTATGCGGAGCGCGTGATTGCAGCCGCAGAGGAAGGGGAGCGCAACGGACTCGGGGTGATTTCACTGAACGGCAAAATGATTGATGCGCCAATCATCAACCATGCCCGCGTCGTGATCGAACGCAAAAATGCCTCCGGCATTCGTCAGTAATCCCCTATTGCAAGCGACAGGATGAATAATGAAAAACCTAACTGAAACCCTGCATCACATTCCAGGCTCTCGTCGTGAATACATCGCCTTCTGCGGCGCTAACGCGACGACGCCTTATCTTGCTGACAGTCAGCAAAAGTCACAGCGAAAATTTTTTGCCAGCGTGGACGAGGTGCTGGCCCGCTGCGATCTGCATGACGGCATGACCGTGTCTTTCCATCACGCCTTCCGCGAAGGGGATAAGGTCATCAACTACGTGATGGACAAACTGGCTCAGCGTGGTCTGAAAGGGATCACGCTGGCATCCAGTTCGTTAATGTCCTGCAACACGCCGCTTATTGAACACATTCGCAATGGCGTAATCGGCAAAATCTACACCTCCGGGATGCGTGGCGAACTGGCAGATGCGATTTCACACGGTCTGATGGACGAGCCGGTACAAATCCACTCCCACGGCGGGCGGGTGAATTTGATTCAGAAGGGCGAAATTGCCATTGATGTCGCTTTCCTGGCAGTCTCGTGCAGTGACGAATATGGCAATGCCAGCGGTAACGGCGGCACATCGCAGTGCGGCTCGCTCGGTTATGCGATGGTCGACGCAAAATATGCCAGGAAGGTGGTTTTGCTTACCGAAACCCTGAAACCATTCCCTAACTTGCCGGCCAGTATCATTCAGGATCAGGTTGACTATGTGGTGCAGATTGAGAGCGTCGGTGATCCGGCAAAAATCAGCGTCGGTGCCGCCAGGGTCACCAGCAACCCACGCGAGCTGATGATTGCCCGTTCTGCCGCCGACGTGATTGAACATTCCGGCTATTTCCGCAACGGCTTTTCCATTCAGACCGGGTCAGGTGCGGCGTCAACTGCCTGTACGCGGTTTATGGAAACCCGGATGCGCAAACACAATATTGTCGCCCGATTTGCGCTCGGCGGGATCACCGGCAGCATTGTCGATCTGCATCAGAAAGGGTTAATTGAAAAGATCCTCGATACGCAAAGCTTTGACGGCACGGCGGCAGCCTCCATGGCGGTCAATCCTGACCATGTGGAAATTTCCACTAACGTCTATGCGAATCCGGCTGCAAAAGCCGCCTGCTGTGACAAGGTGGACGTGGTCATTCTCAGCGCGCTGGAGGTGGACACCCAGTTCAATGTCAACGTCCTGACCGGCTCCGACGGCGTGATGCGTGGGGCGTCAGGCGGACACTGCGACGTCGCCGCGGCGGCCAATCTCACCATCGTCGTGGCTCCACTGATCCGTAGCCGCATTCCTACCGTCGTCAGACAGGTCACCACGCTGGTGACGCCGGGCGAAAGTATTGACGTTTTGGTTACCGATCACGGTATTGCCGTGAACCCGGCGCGCCCGGAAATCCGCGAACGCCTGATTAACGCCGGGCTGCCCGTTGTCGACATTGATGCGCTGTATCAAAAGGCGCTGCTCATCTCAGGTGAACCTAAGCCTGTCGAGTTTACCGATCGGATCGTCGGCGTGGTGCGCTACCGTGACGGCAGCGTGATTGATGTCGTGCGCCAGGTGAAGGAGTAATCCTCATGATGGATAAAGCCTCGAACGTGAAAGTCACTCTGGAACAGGTGTTGGCCGCCAGAGAACAGCGAGCCCGTCGCCAGCAGGCATGGCTGTTTCAGTCGGAACATAGCGTGGTTTCCGTCACGCTGGTCTGGCCGGGCGAGGTGAAGGATACCGGGCTCGCCAGACGGGTGATGAACGTTGCGAATCAGGCCCTTGCAGAAGTATTCCGCTCCCATCAATGGACGGTCTGTCGGCAGCAGATCCTGCTGCCGGTCACGGGACCGGAAGCACTCTGGTCGGTGTCGGCACCCGCGTGGATGATAAAACACGTCACGGCGCATCTGGAAGATAACCACCCTCTGGGGCGCTTATGGGATATCGACGTGTTTTGTCCGAAGACGGGACAGCTGAAAAGAAACGCCATCCAGCAACCGATGCGCCGATGCTTTATCTGTCAGGAACCTGCTCATGCCTGCTCTCGCGCCCGGCGTCATTCGCGGGCCGAGCTCGCGCGTGCGATCGAGGAGTTAACCGATGGCTACTTTGCCTGCCAGATGTAATGCGCCAGACGTTCAGCGCACCTTCGCTGAGCTGGCTGCCGAGGCCATGTATCGGGAAATTCGCCTAACGCCGAAGCCGGGTCTGGTGGATCGTGCAAACAGCGGGGCGCATACCGATATGAATTTCGCGATGTTCATGGCCAGTATCGCGGCGATTGCCCCCTGGTTCTCAGCGTTCTTTCACGTCGGCAGAGAGACGGCTCGTCTTGCTGGTCCGCAAACCTTGCGGGCCATAAGGCCGACCGGGCTGGCCTGCGAACAGGCGATGTTTAACGCCACCGGCGGGGTGAATACCCATAAAGGCGGGATCTTCTCTTTGGGGCTGCTGTGTGCTGCAGCCGGACGGTTGACGCAAAGGCAAGAAACCCTCACGCAACGCAGCCTGTGCGATGAGAGCAGGGCGATCTGCGCTGGAATCGTTGAGCAGGAGCTGAAAAATCGCGGCGTGGCAAAAACCAAGGGTGAGCAGCAGTTCAAAGCCTATGGCTTCACCGGTGCCAGAGGGGAAGTTGAAAGCGGTTTCGCTACCGTCCGTCACGCTGGCCTCCCTCATTTTGACATCGCGCTGCGACGGGGAGCCTCTGAGGAGGAAGCGTTGTTGAGGATGTTGCTCGGGCTGATGGCGGAGAATCCGGACACCAATCTTGTTTCACGGGGTGGAATAACGGGGCTGAATTATGCCAGACGCTATTCCAGACGAATATTAACCATTAAATGTCTGACGCCGGAGAAATTGGTGAAAGCCTTATCCCGCATGGACGTCCAGTTTATTCGCCGGAATTTAAGCCCGGGCGGAAGCGCAGACCTTATCGCCGTCGGATGGTTATTGTCGCAATTTCCAGTCGAATAATCACGAAACGCGTAACAGGAAAACGTCATGATTGAACAACGCCTGCAGCAGCTCAGTAACGTTTATACCCTTATTCTGGTGCCGGGTCTGAGAGACAGCGATGAATATCACTGGCAAAGCTGCTGGGGACAGCGTTTTCCTTTCTGGAGGCGGATTAAACAGAAAAACTGGCTAGAGCCCGATATTGAAAACTGGGTTTCCGCCATTACCCGCGAGCTGGCACTGTGCACGCTTCCCGCAATTCTCGTCGGCCATAGCTTTGGCGCGCTGGCATCATGCCGACTGCTGCAAACGCGCCGGGTAAACGTCGCCGGGGTCGTGATGATCGCACCGGCAGAGCCCGCTTTTTTTGGCCTTGAAGAGGCCATTCTGCCCGCCTCACTGCCGGTTCCCTGCCTGATGTTTGCCAGCCGAAACGATCCCCTGATGCCTTTTTCACGCGCGGAGTTCTGGGCGGCCTGCTGGAAGGGGCATTTAATCGATATCGGAGAGGCGGGACATATTAATGCCGAGTCTGGGTTTGGTGAATGGCCTTACGGACTCGAACGATTAATTGAATTTTGTGAACAACTTTAGCTTTAACAGGAGAGCCTATGTTAGATGATTATAATCAGCACCTGCACGCGCGTGCTGAACGGGGTATTCCGGCGAAACCCTTAACGGCGGAACAAACGGATGCGCTGATTCAGCGTTTAATTAATGATGCACCCGCACATCATCCGGAATTAATTCATTTATTAACCCACCGCGTCTCGCCGGGCGTCGATCCTGCCGCAAAGCTCAAAGCCGAGTTTTTATTTAAGGTTGCGTTGCAGGAATACTCTGTTGACGGGCTGACGCCCGAAGCGGCGACGATGCTGCTGGGCTCGATGCAGGGAGGCTATAACGTTCAGCCACTGATCGATCTTCTCGAGCATCCAGGGCTGGGAAGGCTGGCCGCAGAGCAGCTTGCTTCCACGATCCTGATTTTTGAAAAATTCAGCGAGGTCGAAGCCAAAGCGCTGAGCGGTAACGACCGGGCAAAAGAGGTACTTCAGTCCTGGGCAGATGCCGACTGGTTCACCCGCCGTCCGGCCATGCCTGAAAAAATGACCCTTAAGGTGTTTAAGGTTCCCGGTGAGACCAATACCGACGATTTATCTCCGGCGCCGGAAGCGTGGTCACGTCCGGATATCCCGCTGCACGCGCTCTCCATGCTCAGTAACGTCAGGGAAGGGGTAGTGCCTGACGAGCCCGGCGTGCGTGGCCCTGTACGCCAGTTGGCCGATCTCAAAGAGGGTGGCTGGCCGCTGGCGTACGTGGGTGACGTCGTGGGAACCGGCTCTTCACGTAAATCCGCCACCAACTCCATTTTGTGGCACATCGGAAAAGATATTCCTTTCGTGCCGAATAAACGTAACGGCGGGTTTGTATTTGGCGGCAAGATCGCACCCATTTTCTTCAACACGCTGGAAGATTCCGGCGCTTTGCCGGTTGAGATGGACGTCTCCGGGCTGACGACCGGGATGCTGATCGATCTTTACCCCTACAAGGGGGAAATTCGGGAGACGGAAAGCCAGCGGCTGGTGACGACCTTTACGCTGAAAACCGAGGTGCTGCTGGACGAAGTGCGCGCCGGCGGACGTATCCCGCTGATTATCGGACGCAGCCTGACGGCGAAAGCGCGAAAATCGCTGAATCTTGAGCCTTCAGACGTCTTCCGCAAGCCCGCCGCACCCGCACCCTCTGCAACAGGCTTCACGCTGGCACAGAAAATGGTGGGTAAAGCCTGCGGCGTGGCAGGGATCCGTCCAGGACAATACTGCGAGCCGAAAATTGCGACCGTGGGATCTCAGGATACTACCGGCGGGATGACGCGCGACGAGCTGACCGATCTTGCCTGCCTCACGTTTTCAGCCGACCTGGTGATGCAGTCTTTCTGCCACACCTCTGCCTACCCTAAGCCGGTGGATGTTCAGCTCCACGAAACCCTGCCAGAGTTCATTACCCGCCGTAATGGGGTTGCGCTCAAACCGGGCGACGGCATTATCCACTCCTGGCTTAACCGCATGCTGCTGCCGGATACGGTGGGCACCGGCGCCGACTCCCATACCCGCTTCCCGCTGGGGATCTCCTTCCCGGGCGGCTCCGGGCTGGTGGCTTTTGCTGCTGCGACGGGCATTATGCCGCTGGATATGCCGGAATCTGTGCTGGTGCGTTTTAAGGGTGAGATGCAGAAAGGGATTACCCTTCGCGATCTTGTGCATGCCATTCCGCTTTACGCCAGAAAACAGGGGCTTTTGACGGTTGAGAAAAAGAATAAGCGCAATCTTTTCTCGGGCCGGATCCTCGAAATTGAAGGTCTGGAAACATTAAGTGCCGAGCAGGCGTTTGAACTGGCGGACGCCTCCGCTGAACGCTCCGCTGCGGCGTGCGTTATGCGCCTGACGGAAGACAATGTCGCGCAATACCTGCGTTCCAATGCGGCCCTGTTGCGCTGGATGGTTAAGCAAGGGTACGAGAACGCCGCCACGCTTGAACGACGCATTGCTGAAATCGAGGCGTGGCTGGCTAACCCGTCGCTGCTCTGTGCCGATCAGGATGCGGAATATGCCGCAGTCATTGACATTGATCTCAATGAAATCACCGAGCCGGTGGTCTGTGCCCCGGACGATCCGGACGATGCCCGGTTACTTTCAGAGGTTGCCAGCACGCCGATTGAAGAGGTCTTCATTGGTTCCTGTATGACAAACATCGGTCATTTTCGCGCGGCGGGTAAAATCATGGCCGGAGCCACCGAAAACCAGGCGCGTTTGTGGCTCGCACCGCCGACAAAAATGGATGCTCAACAGCTCTCCCGTGAAGGCTATTTCAGTCAGTTTATTAAATCGGGGGCGAGGATCGAGCCTGCGGGCTGTTCCCTTTGTATGGGGAACCAGGCGAGGGTGCGCGAAGGGAGCCATGTGGTGTCGACGTCCACCCGAAATTTCCCGCATCGTCTGGGTACCAATGCCAAAGTATTTCTTGCCTCAGCTGAATTAAGCACCGTCGCAGCCATACTCGGCAAAATGCCTACCGTTGAAGAGTATTTAAGCTATACCGATAAGCTGCATGGTGCACATGAGGATATCTATCGCTATCTCAGTTTTGACACCTTAACGGAATATCAACTCGCGGAAAGCGATAATATCAGCATCGTGAATCTCTAATTTTTTATTTGTTTGATAAATGTGTTTTGTGGGCGGAGGCTTCTCTAAGAGCGGTCTCTGCTATTCAGGGACCCTTTTCTCATGGGTGAGATATGCTTAAATCGAATGTTTTAAAAACAATCTTGCTTGCCGTAATCATTTTATTATCGATATTCATTCCTCCGCCTGATGGATTAACCAAAGAGGCATGGATACTGGCAGGAATATATTTATCCGCTATCGTTGGACTGGTCATTAAACCGTATCCTGAACCCGTCATCATGCTGGTTGCGGTGGCGTTAACCTGTTTTACCGTGACAAAGTTCCCGGATTCACCCGTCAAATCCATGGATGTACTGAGCGGATACGCCTCAGGCACCACTTGGCTGGTGTTCAGTGCCTTTACGCTTAGCGCGGCGTTTGTCACCACGGGTCTGGGGAAACGGCTTGCCTACTGGTTTATTCTCAAGTTTGGCAGTACGACGCTGAGGCTAGGGTATGTGACCGCCTTGCTGGATTTGGTGCTGGCACCGGCAACGCCCTCAAATACGGCGCGGGCGGGCGGGGTCGTTTTTCCTATTATTAACAGCATCGCGACGGTGTTGGGCTCAACGCCAAAAGAGTCGCCGTGTAAGGCTGGCCGGTATTTAATGGTCAACGTCTATATGGTCACTAAAACGACCAGCTATATGTTTTTAACGGGTTTTGCGGGAAATGCATTAGCGCTGCAGCTTATTTCAGATATTTTCCATATTCATATTAGCTGGATCGGCTGGATGCTGGCGGGAGCACCGCTGGGTTTATTGATGTTGTGTATCATTCCCTATATTTGCTATCGCGTTGCCTCCCCGGAAATTAAAAAGATTGATAATGTCGCTATTGCTACCAACGGCTTGCAAAGTCTCGGGGCTATGAGCCTCAAGGAGAAGGGCCTGGTCGTTATTTTTATCGCTGCATTATTGGGCTGGATCTTTTCTCGTCAGCTTGGGCTCACTGAATCCGCCGTCGCCATTATCGCGATGGGCGCGGCGCTGTTGTTTAATATTATCGGCTGGAGTGATGTGCAGAAAAACAAAGGTGGCTGGAACACCCTGATGTGGTATGGGGGCATCATTGGTCTGAGCGCCACCCTGAGCAAGGAGGGCTTTTTCCGCTGGCTGGCTGATTTCCTGTCAGCACATCTGGATTTCCTCAGCGCCGGTAACATGACCATCGTGATTATCGTGTTTCTCAGCGTACTGGTTCGCTATTTCTTTGCCTCCGGCGGAGCCTACGTCGCGGCGATGGTGCCGGTCTTTGCCACCGTGGGTCTGGTCACCGGCACGGCGCCCGTTCTGCTTGCCCTCGCTATTCTGTTTTCCAACTCCTATGGAGGCTGCATTACGCACTATGGCGGAGCAGCAGGGCCCATTATTTTTGCCTCCGGGTATAACGACATCAAATCCTGGTGGATAATCGGCACCCTCGTGGCGTTGTGCACGTTTTTAATCCACATGTTCCTCGGCATTCCGTGGTGGGGTTTCCTGCTGCAACACGGAATGCTGCAGTCTTAACAGACCGGGAGTAGACAAAAGGAAGGCCGGGTAGGGCGTAGCCGCTGCCCGGTAACATCACTGCTGAGACGGGGTAGTAAACAACTCGAGCGTGATTAACTTATCCAGATGATTGTTAAACGCGGCCTCATCCATTTCGGGCATGTTTAAGATATACATCCCGTCAAGACCACACACCAGACCAATCAAGCGCCAGGCGATATTTTCCGCCCGATCGCCGGGACGAAATACCCCGGCCTCCGTTCCCGCGTTAATCAGCGCCACCGTTTCCTGATGCCACATCTCCATGGTCATCACATAGGCACCCTTAATGTCGGCATCGCGGCTGGCCAGGATCTGCGCTTCACGCCAGAGACGAATATAAGGCTCGAACCTGCCGTCATCGCTGCCGAGCATGGCATGAAGCTGTTCCCGCCATCCGGCCTGTTCACCCGCAACATCCGCATCCAGCAGTTCGCGAATTAACCGTACGAAGGCCAGCGATTTTAACTCCCCGCCGGAGGTAAAATGATGGTGAACCTGTCCGGTCGCGACGCCGGCTTCAGCCGCAACGCGGCGTACCGTCATTGCCGCCAGTCCTTCGGCCAGCGCCACGCGCATGGCGGCCTGTAAGATGGCTTCGCGCCGTTCATCCTTGCTCAGATATCGCATCTTTACTCACTCTCAATGGGAACGAAACGAGTGTAACAAAAAGCTGGACACGCGTTCAACTTTACGTAGGATCGCAATCTGGACATGTGTCCAGGTTTAAAATGAAAAGGAAATTTATGTTTCGTCAGTGGTTAGCGTTAGTGATTATCGTGCTGGTGTATATCCCGGTCGCGATTGACGCGACGGTGCTGCACGTGGCGGCGCCAACATTGAGCATGACGCTGGGCGCCAGCGGTAACGAATTATTGTGGATCATCGATATCTACTCGCTGGTGATGGCGGGGATGGTGCTGCCGATGGGCGCCCTGGGTGACCGCATCGGTTTTAAACGGCTGTTGATGATCGGCAGTACGCTCTTTGGCTTGTCATCGCTGGCGGCTGCGTTTGCCCCCTCAGCAGGATGGCTGATCGCGGCGCGCGCCTCGCTGGCGATCGGTGCGGCGATGATTATTCCGGCCACCCTGGCAGGGATCCGCACGCTTTTTACCGACGCGAAAGATCGCAACATCGCGCTCGGCGTCTGGGCAGCGGTCGGTTCCGGCGGGGCGGCGTTTGGCCCGCTGATTGGCGGTATGCTGCTGGAGCATTTTTACTGGGGATCGGTGTTTTTAATCAACGTGCCGATCGTGCTGGTGGTGGTGTCGCTGGCCGCGCGTTTTGTGCCCCGTCAGCAGGGCCGCCCGGAGCAGCCGCTGAATATCAGCCATGCCATCATGCTGATTGTGGCGATTTTGCTGCTGGTTTACAGCGCCAAAACCGCGCTAAAGGGCGTGCTGTCGCCGTGGCTGGTGGCCGCCGCGCTGGTTACCGGCTCAGTGCTGTTGTTTATCTTTGTGCGTATTCAGCTTAGCGCCCGCGTACCGATGATCGATATGCGTCTCTTCTGCCATCGCATTATTCTGAGCGGCGTGGTGATGGCGATGACCGCCATGATTGCCCTGGTCGGGTTTGAGCTGCTGATGGCCCAGGAGCTGCAGTTTGTTCACGGCTTTACGCCGTTTGAAGCGGGCATGTTTATGCTGCCGGTGATGGTCGCCAGCGGGTTCAGCGGGCCGATCGCGGGCGTGCTGGTTGGGCGATTAGGGCTACGCATCGTCGCGGCCGGCGGCATGGGGCTCAGCGCTGTCAGCTTTATCGGCCTGTCGACGCTCGACTTCAGCACGCAGCAGTGGCAGGCATGGGGGCTGATGGTGCTGCTCGGCTTCAGTGCCGCCAGCGCGCTGCTGGCCTCGACTTCCGCCATTATGGCTGCCGCGCCGAAGGAGAAAGCCGCCGCTGCAGGGGCGATTGAAACCATGTCCTATGAGCTGGGGGCCGGGCTGGGGATCGCCATTTTTGGTCTGCTGTTGACCCGCAGCTTCTCGGCGTCGATTGACCTGCCGCAGGGGCTGAATGCCTCGCTCATCGATAAAGCCTCGTCATCGATTGGGGAAGCGATGAAGGTGGCGCAGGATCTGACGCCGTCCCTGGCGGAGCCGGTGATTGAGGCGGCGAAAAGTGCGTTTATTACCTCCCACAGCGTGGCGCTGGGCAGTGCGGGTGGCATGCTTCTGTTGCTGGCAGTGGGGATCTGGTTCAGCCTGGCGAAGGTCAATCCGCAGTAAACCACGCGGTAAAACAGGGGCAGCGGTTGGCGCGGGCGGGGCAGATGAGCTATGTTTTTTAAAGGATTATCTGACTCTTGCTGAAAAATATGAGCCCGCGCCACAGCAGTGAACCGTCCCAACCTCTCTCCCGGTTAACCCTGCTTGCAGGGGGCGCGCTGGGTGTTGTTTTTGGTGATATCGGCACCAGCCCGCTTTATACCTTCCGGACGGTACTTTCGCTCTCTGAGCATGACCCGACGCCTGACGTCATCCTGGGCCTGCTCTCCCTGATTACCTGGACGCTCATCCTGGTGACCTCCATTAAGTATGCCGCCTTCGCCATGCGAATTGATAATCATGGCGAGGGGGGCATTATGGCCCTGATGTCGCTTCTGGTGGAAAAAGGCAAAGGCGGTCGCTGGGTCATTTTTGCCGCCCTAATTGGCGCCGCGTTGATATACGGTGACGGCGCGATAACCCCGGCCATCTCCGTGCTTTCCGCCCTGGAAGGGCTGGAGATGGTCATTCCGGAGTCCCAGCCGTACATCTTACCCCTCACGGTTGCGGTGTTGCTGGCGCTGTTCCTGATCCAGCCTTTTGGTACCGCCCGCATAGGGAAGATATTTGGCCCGGTGATGGCGCTGTGGTTCCTGGCGATTGCGGCCCTGGGCGTGCGGGGGATCGTTCAGCACCCCTCGGTACTGTTGGCCCTTAATCCTGCTTACGGCATCGCGTTTTTGTTTTCGAACGGGTACACCAGCTTCCTGGTCCTGGGGGGCGTATTTCTCTGCGTGACGGGGGCCGAGGCGCTGTACGCCGATATGGGGCATTTCGGTAAAAAGCCCATCTGGTTTGCCTGGTACGGCGTCGTCTTTCCTTCGCTGCTGCTCAACTATGCTGGTCAGTCAGCGCTGATTCTGGCCGGTGCCGACAGCAAACAAAATCTATTCTATACGCTCTGTCCACCAGCGCTGCAGGTGCCGCTCATCATTCTTGCCGCGCTGGCGACGATCATTGCCAGTCAGGCGATTATTACCGGCGCTTTTTCCATGACGCGTCAGGCGATTCAGCTCGGCTGGCTACCGCGGCTACGCATCAAACAGACGGCGGCAGAAAGCTACGGTCAGATCTATATCGGGATAATAAACTGGCTGCTGATGGTGGTGACGATAGGGCTGGTGGTGTTCTTTAAATCCTCCGATAAGCTTGCCGCGGCGTACGGCATTGCCGTGTCGTTAACCATGCTGATGACGACAGGACTGCTGTTTGTCGCTATGCGGGAAGTATGGCGCTGGAGCCTGTTCAGCAGCGGGATCATCGCCCTCTGTTTCCTGACGATCGATGCCACCTTCTTGTTTGCCAATTTGATTAAGGTCCTTGAGGGCGGCTACATCCCGCTGCTAATGGCCGCCGCCATTTGTACGGTGATGCTGATCTGGCATCGCGGCGTGCAGGCGGTATCCGCGTCGGTGGGCGAGAAGGGCGTCAGCGTGGATGCGTTCTTTGCCCAGCTTCAGCAAAAGACGGTGCCCAGAGTGACGGGCTCTGCTGTCTTTTTGACCCGCACGCAGAACAATATCCCACCGGTAATGCGCTGGCATGTCGCGCGAAACCGGGCGCTACAGCAGGACGTGTTGTCGCTGACCATTGATATTCTCAACGTGCCCTACGTCGGAGAGGAGCAGCGTATCAGGGTGGAGCAGCGCGCGCCGGGCTACTGGCACGGCGTGGCGCAATATGGCTTTATGGAACACCCGGACATCCCGCGTTTGTTGCAGGGCGTCAGCGAGATTAACGCAATTTTTGCCACGGACGACGCCACCTGGTATGTCGGGCATGAAACCATTGTGGCAGGCGAAGGCGGGGCCGGTATGGCGGCCTGGCAGCGACACATTTTTGCCTTCATGAAGCGCAACTGCACGCACGTCATCAACCACTACCACCTTCCCAGCGATCGGGTGGTTGAAATCAGCCGCCGCGTTGCCGTCTAGCGTCGCGCGAAAGCAGGGGCTGCTTTCGCGCCGTTCTAGTTCTCCTGGGCCGCGGACAGGACGCTATGCAACAGCACGTTCGCCCCTTTCTCGGACCACTCCGGCAGGATCCTTTCCGCTTCGTTATGGCTGATGCCTTTCACGCAGGGGATAAAGATCATGCTGGCAGGGGCAATGTTGCTGACATAGCAGGTGTCATGTCCCGCACCCGAGACCATCGGTTTCGACGAATAGCCCAGTTCTGCCACCGCCTTCTCCGTGCGAGCCAGACATTTGGCATCAAACGCGATGGGCGCGTAGTCAAAAATGCGCTCAACGAGAGCCGACACGCCGCGCAGGCTCAGGCTTTCAGCCACCTTATGCAGCGCTGCCTCCATGGCTTCCAATGCCGCCTGCGCCGGATGGCGAAACTCCACGCTGCATACCACGCGAGACGGCACGACGTTGCGCGAGTTTGGCGTAACCTGCGCCATACCGATCGTCGCCCGTCCGTCCGGCGCATGCCGATAGCCAATCTCTTCCACCTTCAGCGCCATCTCTGCGAAGGCGATCAGGGCGTCGCGGCGGCTGTGCATCGGCGTGGTGCCCGCGTGGGCGGCAAATCCGTCCAGCGTCAGGGTAAACCAGCGCTGGCCCATTGCCGCGCGGACGAGCCCGATATCCAGGGCTTCGTCTTCCAGAATCGGTCCCTGTTCGATGTGCAGCTCGTAGCAGGCGTGAACCGGAAACGCGCGGGCAGGGGTTTCACCCCGGTAGCCAATGCTATCCAGCGCTTCACCCACGGTGATGCCATCGTGATCGGCGCGGGCATGGGCGTACGCTTCGCTAAACTGCCCCGTCCAGACCCCTGAAGCGAGCATGGCTGGCGCGAAGCGCGCGCCTTCTTCGTTGGTCCAGTTCACCAGCACGATGTCACGATCCGTCTCAACGTGATGGTCATTGAGGGTACGCAGCAGCTCCAGCCCGGCCAGGACGCCGTAAACCCCGTCGTAGTTCCCCCCCAGCGGCTGGGTATCCACGTGTGAACCGGTCATGACCGGGGCAAGCTGCAGGTTTTTCCCCGCGCGGCGGATAAACATATTGCCCATGCTGTCGACGTCACAGGTAAAACCGGCGTCAAGCGCCCAGTCGCGCAGCAGGTTACGCGCAACACGATCTTCCTCGCTTAATGCCAGACGGGTGACGCCACCGGCGGGCGTGCCGCCGATCTGCGCCATCATCTCAAGCGTTGACCACAACCGTTCGGCGTTGACGCGGATCATGGCTTGTCCTTGCTGCTGCGGTAGCGGAAATCACAGCACGCGCCGCCCTGCATAATGGTAGTGGTGCGGGTTAGCTCAACGTCCGGCGCATAGCCAACGATGAATTTTTCATCGCGCGCGCAGGAGAGCAGGTGGCCAATCTCGCCCAGCCCCATCTCGTGGTACATCTCCGCGTAGCGACAGCGGGTCACGTTGTAGTTGTACTGCTGGTCGTCGGCGTCGATCACCTTCACGTCCAGGGCGTTATCTTTCTCCCACAGATACTGCAGGGCGATAAAGCTCTTGATGTTCGCGCCGTTGGGTTCTTTGCTGGCAAATGCTTTGCCAGCGTCAATCGCGGCCTGCTCAATGGCCTCGCCAATCACCGCCTGGGCGCGGGCTTTCCCTATCTCGCGCACCAGGATTTCATAAATTGGCTTAATAATTTCGGCTTCAATTTTGCGGCGGGCGAGAATGCCCAGCTCGTTATTATCACTCATCACATTGCCTCGCTGCGTTACTTCGCTTTTGCGCCGCCCAGCACGGTCTGCGGCTGCCATTTGCCGTCGACAACCTTGTAGACCGTGAACGACGGCGATTTCAGGTTGCCCTCTTTATCAAACGCGATCTGCCCGGTGACGCCGGAATAGCTGATGGCGCGCAGGGCAGGCAGATACGCGGAAGGCTCAACGGAGTCTGCTTTTTCCATTGCCGCAACCAGCACGCGGGTGGCGTCATAGGCGAACGGGGCGTGCAGTTCGATATGGGTGTGGTAGCGGGACTGATAGGCCTGTTCGAATGCCTTTCCACCCGGCATCTGGTCAACGGGCAGACCCGGCTCCAGCGCCACAACGCCTTCGCCTTCTTTCTGCGCCAGCTTGAGGAACGTCTGGCTGACGAATCCGCCTGCGCCCATCAGCGTGGCATTCATGCCCAGCTGTTTGATGCGGCGAGCCAGCGGTGCGGCCTGGCTGTCGACGCCGCCGAAGAAGATAAGATCGGCATTTTTACTGCGGATGGCGGTCAGTACGGCGCTGAAATCGACCGTTTTGTCATCCACGTACTGACGATCGACAATTTTCACGCCCTGGGCTTCCAGCGATTTAATAAACTGGTCTGCAAGCCCCTGACCAAATGCGGTGCGGTCGTCGATCACCGCAATGCGTTTGGCTTTCAGGGTATTGACCGCATACTGACCGGCGAGCTGGCCGCCGTCATCGTCGTGTCCCATCACGCGGAAGCTGGTATCAAAACCTTGTTGCGTATAGGCGTGCCCGGCCGCGACC
>NZ_JBLKCH010000002.1:0-244693 GCF_047531125.1 Enterobacter sp. HK-058-C-ECC | reverse complement strand
CCGGTGCCACCTGGGCGATGCCTGCATCGTGATAAATGCGAGCCGCAGGAATGCTGGTGCCGGTGTTCCAGTGGCCGACCACGCCCGCCACATCGCTGTCCACCAGACGCTGCGCGACGGCCACGGCGGTACGCGGGTCAGACTGATCGTCTTCGGACTGTAGTTTGAAGGTGACTGCTTTGCCGCCGATAGTCGGGTGCTGCTTATTAATGTCGTCAATGGCCAGCTGCGCGCCGTTCTCCAGATCTTTCCCGATACGGGCTGATGGGCCGGTCAGCGGCCCCGCCAGACCGATGACCACGGTTTCGCTGTCAGCGGCCCACGTGGCCGTCGAGGCAAAGCTGCCGAGGAGAATAGCGGCGCTGAGCGCACTAATTTTTACTGTTTTCATTGTATTTCCCTGATGTTGGCTGGTGTGGTTAAACGGGCATTTCGCCCAAATAAATCTGTGCAATCTGGTCGTCGTTAAGCAGCGCTGTCGATTCGCCATGATGAACAATGCTGCCGCTGTCCATCACCCACGCGCTGTCGGTCACTTCCAGCGCGAGCCTGGCATTTTGTTCAATAAGCAGCAGGGCGACACCGCGCTCACGCAGCCCGGCGATCACGGCAAAAATGTTCTCGACCATTTTCGGGGCAAGGCCCATCGAAGGCTCGTCGAGGATCAGCAGACGCGGGCGGCTGAGCAGGGCGCGGTTAAGGGCCAGCAGCTGTTGCTCACCGCCGGACAACAGCCCGGCAAGCTGATGCTGGCGTTCGCCCAGACGCGGGAAGCGCTCGAATATCTCGTTCATTTCGCGTTTAACGGTGACAGTGTCACGCCTTAGCCAGGCGCCCATCTGCAGGTTTTCCAGTACCGTCATGCGGGAGAAGATCCCGCGGCCCTCCGGGACCATCACCAGTCCGTCGCGAAGCAGGGTCTCCGGGCTCTGTTTACGCACCGGTTTACCGCTGAATTCAATACTGCCGCTAAAGCTTTCCAGCCCGGTAATGGCGCGTACGGTGGAGCTTTTCCCCGCGCCGTTCGCGCCGATCAGCGTAGCCTGTTCGCCCTCGCGCAGGGTAAAGGAGACGTCGCGTACGGCCTGAATGCCGCCATAATGCACGTCCAGACGTTCTACCTTCAGTAATTCAGACATGGGCGTTGCCTCCAAGCCAGGCGGCGATCACTGCCGGATCGCGCCGCACGTTTTCCGGCGTGCCGCTGGCAAGCGTTTTGCCGTAATCAAGGACCGTCAGGCGGTCGCAGATGCCCATCACCAGCTTGACGTCATGTTCAATCATCAGCAGGGTTTTGCCGTCATCGCGGATGCGGATGAGCAGCTCGCCGAGGGCCACTTTTTCCGCCGCGTTCATCCCGGCGGCGGGTTCGTCCAGCGCCAGCAGCAGCGGATCTGTTGCCAGCGCGCGGGCGATTTCCAGGCGACGCTGATGGCCATAGGCCAGATCGCAGGCGCGATAGTGGGCGAACTGCGCAATGCCGGTATAGTCCAGCCAGTGCCAGGCCAGTTCGCGGGTCTGTTTCTCTTCCTCACGGGCGCGTTTGTGGCGGCTCAGCGCGGCCCACAGGCCGTTACGGGTGCGCACGTGGCGGCCCACCATCACGTTTTCCAGTACCGACATGTCGTTGAAGAGGCGCACGTTCTGGAAGGTGCGCGCAATCCCGGCGGCGGTCACTTTCTCTATGTGTTTTGGGAAATAGGGCTTATCCGCTATCGAAAACTCGCCGCTGTCCGCCGCATAAAGGCCGGTGATGAGGTTAAAGCAGGTGGTTTTTCCCGCGCCGTTGGGACCGATCAGCCCGTAGATCTCGCCTCTGTTCACGGTTATCGAAACGTCATCAACAGCAGTCAGCCCGCCGAAGCGTTTTGTCATGTTGCGTACGGTTAACAGGCTCATGCCTTCGCCTCCTTGTGGCGTACCGGCCAGATCCCGGACGGGCGTACCAGCATGACCAGTACCAGTGCCAGACCGTAAAACAGCTGGCGCAGCACTTCCGGGTCAATCAGCACCGTACCGAACAGCGCCTGCTGAACCGGCGCTGCCTGGCTGCGCAGCAGTTCCGGCAGGGCGGTAAGCAGTACCGCGCCCAGGATCACGCCCGGAATGTGCCCCATGCCGCCCAGCACCACCATCGCCAGTACGGCAATCGATTCCTGTAACGTGAAGGATTCTGGGGAGACAAAGCCCTGAAACGCACCGAAAAGCGCACCCGCCACGCCGCCAAAGGAGGCGCCCATCGCAAAGGCGAGCAGCTTATAGTTACGCACGTTGATGCCCATCGCGCGCGCCACATCTTCATCCTCGCGGATGGCGTGCCAGGCGCGACCAATGCGGGAATGCTGCAGGCGCAGGCAGACAAAAATAATCGCCACAATGACCAGCATTAGCAGGTAGTACCACAGCCACAGGGCAGGCACTTTGAAACCAAACCAGTGGTATACGCCGCTGAACTTCAGGCCGAACAGGTTCAACGTATCTACCCCGGTAATGCCCTTAGCGCCATTGGTAATGTTTACCGGACGGTCGAGGTTACGCATCAGGATGCGGATAATTTCGCCAAAGCCGAGGGTCACTATCGCCAGGTAGTCCCCGCGCAGCTTGAGCGTAGGAGCACCGAGTAAAATCCCGCAGACTGCCGCGACGAGGGCGGCCAGCGGAATAATGAGCAGATACGAGGTGTGCAGCCCGTCCGGGAACCAGACGCCGAGGATCGGAAACACCTCCAGCAGGTGTGGGGAGGCCATCAGTGCCGCGAGGTAGGCGCCGACCGCGTAAAAGGCGATAAAGCCCATGTCCAGCAGGCCGGTATAGCCGACCACAATATTAAGCCCGAGCGCCAGCATGATGTAGAGCAGAGCGAAGTCGATGACGCGCACCCAGTAGTTGCCGCCAAGCTGCGTGGCCACCACGGGAGCAATCAGCAGCGCGAGGCAGAACAGGCTCATGCCTGACCAGAATTTGCGTGTCGTCGCCGGGGTCTGGAGTTGAAGTGTTGTCATGGTATTCCTTACGCCCTGTGCGCCACGCGCTCGCCCAGCAGGCCAGCCGGACGGAAGACCAGCACCAGGATCAACACCATAAAGGCAAAGACATCCTGATAGTTGCTGCCAAATACGCCGTGGGTCAGTTCACCCAGGTAGCCTGCGCCCAGCGCTTCGATAATGCCGAGCAGGATGCCGCCAATCATGGCGCCACGAATGTTACCAATGCCCCCCAGCACGGCGGCGGTAAAGGCCTTGATCCCGGGCAAAAAGCCCATCGAGAAGCTGGCGTTACCGTAATTGCTGGCCATCATCACGCCTGCCAGCGCGGCAAACACGCCGCCAATGGCAAACGTCAGGGTGATGATGGCGTTTGGGTTAACCCCCATCAGCGTGGCCACGCGTGGGTTTTCCGCCACGGCGCGCATGCCGCGCCCCAGACGGGTGTATTCCACCAGCAGCCACAGCCCGGTCATCACAGCCAGCGCTAGCGCCACGGTGACAATGCCGGTAACGGTCACGATGGCGGGCGGGTGCGTTTCACTTCCAGACGTCACGGCAATCGGATCCATAGGCAGGATCTGCGGGAACATCAGCGGGTTACGCGTCCAGATAATCATCGCCACGGTTTGCAGCAGGACGGAGACGCCGATACCCGAGATCAGCGGCGCGAGCCGCGGGGCGTTGCGCAGTCGACGGTAGGCAAAGCGTTCCACGGCCATCGCCAGCAGGGCGCAAACGGCCATGGCAATCATCAGGGCCATGCCAAGCTGCAACAGCAGCGGCATATGCGGGAAGGTGGTGTTCAGGGCGTTCATGGCGGAGAGCGTGGTGAGCGCGCCGACCATCAGAATATCGCCGTGAGCAAAGTTAATAATGCGCAAAATGCCATACACCATGGTATAGCCCAGCGCGATCAGCGCGTAGATGCTTCCCAGCATCATACCGTTGATCAGTTGTTGTATGAGTGTATCCAACGTTTGTACCCGCAAAGTGCTCGTTCTGCGGCTACCATCCAATAAATGAATTAAATTGTAAAATACGCATCTATTATTTCTTATGATAAATAAATATTGTTTTATCTTTATGATTTATATGAAAATAGTTTATGCCTGCTTTTGGGTGAAAAGCCTAAAGAAATCAACATATGAATAAAACAGAACAATTGGCGAATCTGGCGGCGTATGCAGAAAGCCGCCTGGCAAACGATCCGCCGCTTCGGGCCGTACGTGCCTTTGAGGCCATCGCCCGGCTGGGCAGCGTCACGCTGGCCGCACAGGAGCTGAATATCTCTCCGTCGGCCGTCAGCCATCAGCTCAAGGTGCTCGAAGGATACCTGCAAATGCCGCTCACGGAACGTCAGGGGCGCAGGCTGGTGCTGAGCCAGCACGGGCGGGAATATTACCGCTCGATCCGTGCAGCGTTTAACGTGCTGCGCCAGGCGACGGAGCACCTGGCGGAGCAGGCGCAAACGCGTCAGGTCACCATCAGCCTGATCCCGCTGTTTGGTATGGGGTGGTTTATTCCACGTTTGCCTGCGTTTATGCGCGCCAATCCCCAAACCGAGATCAACGTGGTGTATGCCAACCACCGTAACTATCTGAGCGACGCGTCGGATATGTCGATTCGTTTTGGCAACGGGCAGTGGGCGGGCTATCAGAGTGAAAAGCTGATTTCCGGTCAGATGGTGCCGGTGTGCAGCCGTGCGTTTTTACGCATTCATGGCCATATCGATACGCCTGAGCAGTTGCTGCAAATGCCGCTCCTGCACGATGAAGAGCGTACAAGCTGGACGCAGTGGTTTTTGTTGCAGGGGGTAAAACGTCCTCTCCGGCGCAGCGGCCCGCTGTTTGAAGACGGACTGTTGACGCTGGCGGGCGTACAGGCTGGTCTGGGCTGTGCGCTAATGCGTGAGCCGCTGATTGCGCCGTATCTTGAGAGCGGTGAGCTGGTGAAGATATTTGACTTACCGATTGATGACGGGCGCGATTACTACCTCTGCGTGCGTTCAGATTCAGAGATGACCGAGGATGGCAAGCTGCTGCAAACCTGGCTGCGTCGGGCGGCGGGCGGGGAGTCGTCCGTCGGGTAAAGGACGGCGAAAAAAAAGCCAGCTTGTTCAGCTGGCTTTTGGACAGACAAGGTTTTAGAACTGGTAGGTCAGACCCAGCGCCACGATGTTGTCGGTACCGATGCCTGCCTGGCGAGTGAACTTGTTGTCGTCGAGCAGGTTGATTTTGTAATCCACGTAGGTGGACATGTTTTTGTTAAAATAATAGGTCGTGCCAACATCGATGTATTTAACCAGATCCTGGTCGCCGAAGTTTTCGATGTCTTTGCCTTTAGACTGCAGGTAAGCGATGGATGGACGCAGGCCAAAGTCGAACTGATACTGAGCCACAACTTCGAAGTTTTGCGCCTTGTTTGCAAAGCCGTAGATATCGGTACGCTTGTTGTTAGAGGTACCGAAGCGGGTTGCGTTATAGGTCTGAGAGTACTGCGCCGCGAGGTAAACGTTGTTCGCGTCGTATTTCACACCACCGCTGTACACTTCTGCGCGGTCGCCTTCACCGTATACGCCAGCCGCATTCTGGTCAGCGGTACGACGGGAAGAAGACATTGCACCACCTACGCTGAAGCCTTCGCCCAGATCGTAAGTCAGGGATGCGCCATAGCCGTCACCGTTCTGGTTCAGCAGGCTGCGGCCGCTGGTGTTTTCACCGCTTACGCTGCCGTTTTTACCCTGATACTGCAGAGCAAAGTTCAGGCCATCAACCAGACCGAAGAAGTCCTGGTTACGGTAGGTTGCCACGCCGTTAGCACGAGACTGCAGGAAGTTGTCGGCACCATAGGTGTCACCGCCGAATTCAGGCAGCACGTCGGTCCAGGAGGTCACGTCGTAAATCACGCCGTAGTTACGACCGTAATCGAATGAACCTGCTTCCGCGAACTTCAGACCTGCAAACGCCACACGCGTCCAGGACTGGTTGTCGCCTTCGTCTTTGTTGCCCTGAATCTGGTATTCCCACTGACCGTAACCGGACAGCTGATCGTTAACCTGGGTTTCACCCTTAAAGCCGATACGCATGTAGGTTTTATCGCCATCTGCGCCAGCGTCATCAGAGAAATAGTGCAGACCTGTCACTTTACCGTACAGATCCAGCTTGTTACCGTCTTTGTTGTAAATTTCGGCAGCGTTAACAACGCCTGCTGCCAGCATGGAAGTGACTGCCACTGCAACTAATTTAAGTTTCATCTTAAATGTTCCTTATAATTTTTTTGGGTATTTCCTGAACCACTTTGAACGATTTCTAAACGAGGCTGTTCGTCAATGGCATGCTATTCTTAAAAATCTCGTCGTCTTATTTCAATAATAAGTTTCAAAATATTAGAGATAATTTCAATTAGTGTGATCTCGATCGTGTAGGAAGGGTGTTATTTAAACAATGTGACCGGAATTTATACGATTAATATGTATTTAATGCGTGGGATTATTGCTGTCGCTATAATTTCTGAAGGTTTTAGTATCGTGCGTTAGATTTCGGTATGTTCGAGGGGTTGAGGCGGGTTCTATTACTGTTTTTCTTTAAAATTAGTGGGTTGGTCTGAGTGTTCGACGGCTATTCCGCATATTTCAATAAATGTGTCAGATCTGAATTATTGCAGTCATGGCTATCCATGGCGTTAATATTGATGGTTGACTAATTTCATGACGTTGTCAGTTTATGTCAATTCCTTTCAGGGTGCTTTACAGATAACAGCAAATATAAACCGAATTTAAACAGACTGTCTGTTATCTGGATAAATATCCTGAAGTGCGATCACATTTTAAATTTATGTTAATTATGTTGCCGGGTTGAAATTCCCCCGGCCACGGCAGAAAACCTTATTTTCGCGTTGCGTACCAGCAGAGCAACGACCCGGCGCAGACCATCAGTGCGCCTTGCCAGAACGAGAATGAAAGGGGGGAGCTTAACACTGCGGCAGCAAGCGCAGCAGAGAGGACGGGGGTAAAATAGGACACGGCAGCCAGCACCGTGACGTTACCATGCAGGATACCAATATTCCATGCGGCATAACCAAACCCAAGCGCAATGCCGCACATAACGAGCTTCACCACCACCGGGAGGGTAAACACTATGTCGGGCTGATCGCTCAGGGCATATTTCACCCACAGACTTAGCGCGGTCAGCAAGACAAACAGGGTGATGCCGTTTTGTCCTTTCGCAAATTTGCTGGTGACCGTGCAATAGGCGGCCCAGATAAAGGCCCCGGCAAACGCCAGCGCATAGCTGAGAGGGCTGGAAACGACATTGCGGGTTATTTCTTCAAGGTGTAATCCTTCTTCGCCGCCCAATACCCAGCAGACGCCCAGCAGCGAAATGACCAGGCCTGGGATCACCCACAGGGTAGATTTTTGCCCGTTGAACAAAATCGCAAATACGATCGTCAGGCTCGGCCAGAGGTAATTCACCATACCGACTTCAATCGCCTGCGCGCGCGTGGCGGCATAGCCCAGCGACAGCGCCAGGCATATTTCGTAGCTGACAAATAAAACGCTGCCCGCAATAAGATACCGCGGCGAGAACCGTCTGATATCAGGAAATCCTACCGTCACCAGGCACAGCAATCCGCTGAGGGTATAGATCATCGCCGCACCGCCTACCGGGCCCAGTCCCTCACTCACGCTGCGAATAAGGCCGACCATGGTGCTCCATAACAATATCGCCGCCAGCCCAATAAGCGTTGCTCTCTTTCTGTCCATTACTTCGCCATCGCAATAAAAATCAAAGGAAAAATGTATCGCATTACGCCTGTCGCTGTCGTGAATTATTCTCTTAAGCCGTTAATCAAAAAGGGGTAATGAAATATTGCGGGGGTGACTATTAAGGGGGGGAAGACAGATGACCTTGATTTGACGCAAAAAAATCAGGGGCTTTGCTGTTAGTTTGCGGCGCGAAGTCTTTTCAGATAACGAGGACAACAATGGACGTCAGCCGCAGACAATTTTTTAAAATCTGCGCGGGCGGTATGGCCGGAACAACAGCCGCAATGCTGGGATTTGCTCCCAAAATGGCGCTGGCTCAGGCACGCAACTATAAGCTGCTGCGCGCGAAAGAGATCCGTAACACCTGCACATACTGCTCCGTGGGTTGTGGGCTTTTAATGTATAGCCTGGGCGATGGCGCGAAGAACGCCAGAGAAGCGATTTACCACATTGAAGGGGATCCGGATCATCCGGTGAGCCGCGGGGCGCTTTGCCCGAAAGGGGCGGGGCTGTTGGACTACGTTCACAGCGAAAACCGCCTGCGCTACCCGGAATACCGCGCGCCGGGTTCTGATAAATGGCAGCGTATCTCCTGGGATGAGGCCTTCTCCCGTATTGCAAAATTAATGAAAGCCGACCGCGACGCCAACTTTATTGAAAAGAACGTGCAGGGCGTGACGGTCAATCGCTGGCTGACCACCGGCATGTTATGCGCCTCGGCGGCAAGTAATGAAACCGGCATGCTGACGCAAAAATTTGTGCGCTCTCTCGGCATGCTGGCGGTAGACAACCAGGCGCGCGTCTGACACGGACCAACGGTAGCAAGTCTTGCTCCAACATTTGGTCGCGGTGCGATGACCAACCACTGGGTTGATATCAAAAACGCGAACGTCGTGGTGGTGATGGGCGGTAACGCCGCTGAAGCCCATCCGGTGGGGTTCCGCTGGGCGATGGAAGCGAAAAACAACAATGATGCGACGCTTATCGTCGTCGATCCGCGCTTTACGCGTACGGCATCGGTGGCCGATATCTATGCGCCAATCCGCTCCGGTACGGACATTACGTTCCTGTCCGGTGTGCTGCTGTACCTGATCGAAAACAACAAAATTAACGCGGAATACGTTAAGCACTACACCAACGCGAACCTGCTGGTGAGGGATGACTTTGCCTTCGATGACGGACTGTTTAGCGGCTATGACGCCGAAAAACGCCAGTACGATAAAACGTCCTGGAACTATCAGTTCGATGAAAACGGCTATGCGATGCGGGATGAAACCCTGACGCATCCGCGCTGCGTGTGGAACCTGCTGAAACAGCATGTTTCCCGCTACACGCCGGACGTCGTGGAAAACATCTGCGGCACGCCGAAAGCGGACTTCCTGAAGGTGTGTGAGGTGCTGGCCTCCACCAGCGCCGCCGACAGAACCACCACGTTCCTGTACGCGCTGGGCTGGACGCAGCACACCGTCGGCGCGCAGAACATCCGCACCATGGCGATGATCCAGTTGCTGCTCGGCAACATGGGCATGGCCGGGGGCGGCGTGAACGCGCTGCGGGGTCACTCCAACATTCAGGGGCTGACCGACCTCGGACTGCTCTCGACCAGCCTGCCGGGCTACCTGACGCTGCCGTCTGAAAAGCAGACGGATCTGCAAAGCTATCTGGCTGAGAACACGCCAAAAGCGACGCTGCCGGACCAGGTGAACTACTGGAGCAACTATCCGAAGTTCTACGTCAGCCTGATGAAATCCTTCTACGGCGATGCGGCGCAGAAAGAGAACGACTGGGGCTTTGAGTGGCTGCCGAAGTGGGATCAGGCTTATGACGTCATCAAGTATTTCAACATGATGGATAAGGGCGACGTCACGGGATATATCTGCCAGGGCTTCAACCCGGTGGCCTCCTTCCCGGACAAGAACAAAGTCGTTCGCAGCCTGAGCAAGCTGAAGTACATGGTCGTTATCGATCCGCTGGTGACCGAAACCTCCACCTTCTGGCAGAACCACGGGGAATCAAACGATGTCGATCCGGCCTCGATTCAGACCGAAGTGTTCCGCCTGCCGTCCACCTGTTTTGCGGAAGAGGATGGCTCCATTGCCAACTCCGGCCGCTGGCTGCAGTGGCACTGGAAAGGTCAGGATGCACCGGGTGAAGCGCGTAACGACGGCGAGATCCTGGCCGGGATTTACCACCGCCTGCGCGAAATGTACCGCACCGAAGGCGGCAAAGGCGCGGAGCCGCTGCTGAAGATGAGCTGGCGCTACAAGCAGCCGGATCGTCCCGAGTCTGAAGAAGTCGCGAAAGAGAACAACGGCGTGGCGCTGGCGGATCTGTATGACGCGAACGGCAATCTGGTGGCGAAGAAAGGTCAGCTGCTGAACAGCTTCGCGCTGCTGCGCGACGACGGCTCCACGGCCTCGTCCTGCTGGATCTACACCGGCAGCTGGACCGAGCAGGGTAACCAGATGGCCAACCGCGATAACGCTGACCCGTCAGGACTGGGCAACACTCTGGGCTGGGCATGGGCGTGGCCGCTGAACCGTCGCGTGCTGTACAACCGCGCGTCGGCGGACATCAACGGCAAGCCGTGGGATCCGAAGCGCATGCTGATCCAGTGGAACGGGGCGAAATGGACGGGGAACGATATCCCGGACTACAGCACCGCCGCACCGGGCAGCAACACCGGGCCGTTTATCATGCAGCCGGAAGGGCTGGGGCGCCTGTTTGCGCTCAACAAGCTGGCGGAAGGGCCGTTCCCGGAGCACTACGAGCCGATGGAAACGCCGCTGGGGACAAACCCGCTGCACCCGAACGTGGTCTCCAGTCCGGTGGTGCGCATCTACGAAGACGACGCGCTGCGTCTGGGCAAAAAGGACAAATTCCCGTACGTAGGGACGACCTACCGCCTGACCGAGCATTTCCATACCTGGACCAAGCACGCGCGGCTTAACGCCATCGCGCAGCCGGAACAGTTTGTGGAGATAAGCGAAACGCTGGCGAAGGCGAAAGGCATTGCCAACGGCGATCGCGTGAAGGTGAGCAGCAAGCGCGGCTTTATTCGCGCGGTGGCGGTGGTCACCCGCCGCCTGCAGTCGCTGAACGTGCACGGCCAGCAGGTGGAAACCGTCGGCATCCCGCTTCACTGGGGCTTTGAAGGGGTGGCGCAGAAAGGCTACATCGCTAACACCCTGACGCCAAACGTCGGCGATTCCAACTCGCAAACGCCGGAGTACAAAGCGTTTCTGGTCAACATAGAGAAAGCGTAAGGAGCGATTAAATGGCGATGGAAACACAAGACATTATTAAACGCTCCGCGACGAACCCGATTACCCCCGCGCCTCGCGCGCGGGACTACAAGGCAGAAGTCGCCAAGCTTATCGACGTCTCCTCCTGCGTGGGCTGTAAAGCCTGCCAGGTGGCCTGCTCGGAGTGGAACGACATCCGCGACGAGGTGGGGCACTGCGTAGGGGTTTACGATAATCCGGCGGATCTGAGCGCCAAATCCTGGACGGTGATGCGTTTTAGCGAAACCGACCAGAACGGCAAGCTGGAGTGGCTGATCCGCAAAGACGGCTGCATGCACTGTGAAGATCCGGGCTGCCTGAAGGCGTGCCCGTCTGCCGGGGCAATTATCCAGTATGCCAACGGGATCGTTGATTTCCAGCAGGACAACTGCATCGGCTGCGGCTACTGCATCGCGGGCTGTCCGTTTAATATTCCGCGCCTCAATAAAGAGGATAACCGGGTATACAAATGTACCCTGTGCGTGGACCGCGTCAGCGTCGGTCAGGAACCTGCCTGCGTGAAGACCTGTCCCACCGGGGCGATCCACTTCGGCACCAAAAAAGAGATGCTGGAGGTGGCGCAGCAGCGCGTCGATAAGCTCAAAGCGCGGGGCTACAACAAAGCGGGCATTTACAACCCGCAGGGCGTGGGCGGTACGCACGTGATGTATGTGCTGCACCATAGCGACCAGCCGGAGCTGTACCACAACCTGCCGAAGGATCCGGCGATCGATACCTCCATCAACCTGTGGAAAGGGGCGCTTAAACCGCTCTCCGCGGCGGGCTTTATC
Source organism: Enterobacter sp. HK-058-C-ECC (assembly GCF_047531125.1). Lineage (NCBI taxonomy): Bacteria > Pseudomonadati > Pseudomonadota > Gammaproteobacteria > Enterobacterales > Enterobacteriaceae > Enterobacter > Enterobacter sp. HK-058-C-ECC. Next base: position 232,866 of record NZ_JBLKCH010000002.1, on the reverse strand, counting down.
GCCACTTTTGCCGGGCTGATCTATCACTACATCGGTATCGGGCCAAACAAAGAGGTGGATGACGACGAGGAGGAGCATCATGAGTAAGTCGAAAATGATTGTGCGCACCAAATTTGTCGATCGCGCCTGTCACTGGACGGTGGTGATCTGCTTCTTCCTGGTGGCGGTATCGGGAATTTCGTTCTTCTTCCCGACGCTGCAGTGGCTGACCGAAACCTTCGGTACGCCGCAGATGGGGCGCATTCTGCACCCGTTCTTCGGCGTGCTGATTTTTGTGGTGCTGATGTTTATGTTCGTGCGCTTCGTCCATCACAATATTCCGGACAAGCAGGATATCCCTTGGGTGAAAGGGATTGTCGAAGTCCTGAAGGGTAACGAGCACAAAGTCGCGAAGGTCGGGAAATACAACGCCGGGCAGAAGATGATGTTCTGGACCATCATGAGCATGATTTTTGTGCTGCTGGTGACCGGCGTGATGATCTGGCGTCCGTATTTTGCGCATTATTTCCCGATTCAGGTGGTGCGTTACGCGCTGCTGATCCACGCGACGTCGGCCATCATCCTGATTCATGCCATCCTGATCCATATGTATATGGCGTTCTGGGTGAAAGGGTCAATCAAAGGGATGATTGAAGGGAAGGTGAGCCGCCGCTGGGCGCAGAAACACCACCCGCGCTGGTACCGTGATGTGGAGCGACTGGAAGCAAAACAGGAAAGTACGGAAGGGATTAAGTAAGACCTGCGCCGTCGGCTTTGCCCGGCGGCGCTGCGCTTGCACGGGCCTACTCTTCAAATCAGAACCGCTCCTCCACATACCGGAACGGATATTTTGTGGGTTTGATTTTACCGATTTTGCGTTTCGGTAAATCCACTTTCTCAACGTGTATTTCTTTATACGGGATCTGCGAAAGCAGATGCGATATAATGTTCAGTCGCACGCGTTTTTTATCCTCTGAACGCGCCACAAACCACGGCGCCCAAGCAGTGTCGGTGGCTTCAAACATGGCGTCGCGGGCCCGGGTGTACTCGTCCCACAGGTTAAAGGATTTAATATCCATCGGCGACAGCTTCCAGATCTTACGCCCATCGTTAATACGGTCGCGCAGGCGTCGCTCCTGCTCTTTCGGCGTCACCTCCAGCCAGTACTTCAGCAGGATAATCCCGGCATCGACCATCGCTTTTTCCATAACCGGCGCGCCGTCTAAAAATTTCTCCGCCTGTTCCTCCGTGCAGAACCCCATCACCCGCTCAACGCCCGCGCGGTTATACCAGCTGCGATCGAAGATCACGATTTCACCCGCCGAAGGCAGGTGGGGCACATAGCGCTGGAAGTAAAGCTGGCTTTTTTCCTTTTCAGTCGGAGCCGGGAGCGCAACAACGCGAAACACGCGCGGGCTGACGCGCTCGGTGATCGCTTTAATGGTGCCGCCTTTGCCGGCACCGTCGCGTCCTTCAAAAACAATACACACTTTTAACCCTTTGGCGACGACCCATTGCTGGAGCTTAACCAGTTCGACGTGCAGGCGGCGGAGCTCTTTCTCATACTCTTTGGTCTTAAGCGGTGCATTCGTTACGACATCAACAGCGACAGGGGTTTTCTTTTTGCTTCCCATGATTGTCATCCTCAGGTTGTCCGGCGCGGAAAAAGCGAGGCCGCACTATGAAGTGTAATCCACCTGATATTATGCGTATTGTTTTTAGGTAATTAATGTCACGACACTTTTTTCAGATACTGAGGTATGCACGAAGGTGCTAAGCACCTGTTCCTCTATTAGAATGCCGCGGATGCAATAAAATTAGCACTTTTAATTCCTCATGCTATGTGTGGTTAATGTGATAATTTCATTCTTATTTACTTAAAGGAACTAAGAATGAGTTGGAATAAAGAAGCCGCAGTTTCGTATCTCCGTTCACACGCTCTGGGGCGCTCTCACAGTGAATGTGCTAAGTTTACCCGCCTGGCCATTCTGGCTGGCGGTGTTAAGGTAGCGAACACAGATTATGCAAAAGATTATGGGGTTGAATTATTACGCGCAGGATTCAGTGAGCTGCCGCCCGGTTCAACGTTAATTTCTGGCGATGTAGCTGTTATACAGCCCTACCCTGGTGGAAATGGCATAGGTCATATGACTATGTATGACGGTACGCAATGGATTTCTGATTTTATTCAAAAAAGCATGTATCCGGGGCCTGGGTACCGCAAAATGCAACCATCATTTAAAATTTACAGGATGCACTGATGAAAAGAATATTTTTATCATTCGTTTTGTTGCTGGTGGGATGCAGTTCGGCTACCAATCAACATCATAGCGCGCAAGACGCTACCGAATCATTTTATAAATCCTATCTTTCCGTATTCGGCAGCGATGAAACCAGGCCTTATCCTGCCGACGAACTACGTAAATATGTTTCTGCTGATACGATTGCTCGCATTAATACCATTCAGGAAATCTCTGAACAAGAGTTAATAGAATCTGACTATTTTACGTATACCCAAGATTATTCTCGTGAATGGATACCTGCGTTACGAGTGGAAAACGCCAGGTCATTTTTAAACGGTGAAGTAGTCCAGGTCATTGAAGGGGCGGGTAACGGGAGAAGCATCCATCTTGAGGTATTTCTTCGTCGTCAAGATGATGCATGGAAAATCTACCGCGTTCGTGACATAACGAACAATCATGAGCATCCTATTTTCAATGCTGGTGCTATTACACGCGCTAAAGCAGCGGCAGCGAGCGCACTGTAAAACCAGACCTTGAACCCTTTCCAGCCCTGACACCTGCCGGGGCTTTTTGTTTGCCACTCCCACCGCGTAGCAGTTGGAGAAAACTCCTGAATCAATGGATTAACCTGTCAGCCAGCTGATTTGAACTGGCTCACCATACAAGATTATTCAATAATGCCCGTTGCGAGTGATTAACCCGTGGTTGAGGTATGAAAAAGACAATATTTTCGTTGGCGCTTGGCACATTTGGCCTGGGCATGGCCGAATTTGGCATTATGGGCGTGTTAACCGAGCTGGCGCATGACACCGGTATTTCGATTCCCTCCGCCGGGAATATGATCTCGTTTTACGCCTTCGGCGTGGTGATTGGCGCCCCGATTGTGGCGCTCTTCTCAGGCAAGTTCTCGTTAAAAACCACGCTGCTGTTTCTGGTTGCCCTGTGCGCGGTCGGGAACGCTCTGTTTACGTTTTCTAATTCATATTTCTGGCTGGCGGCCGGGCGCCTGATTTCCGGTTTTCCGCACGGCGCGATTTTCGGCGTCGGGGCGATTATTCTGTCTAAAATTGCGCCGCCGGGGAAGGTGACGGTCGCGGTGGCCGGGATGATCGCCGGGATGACCCTGGCTAACCTGGTGGGCGTCCCGCTCGGCACCTGGCTGGGACACCAGTTCAGCTGGCGTTATACCTTTTTCCTGATCGCTCTGTTCGATGCGCTGGTGATCCTCTCGGTGCTGATCTGGGTGCCGGACATCCATGACAAATCAGAAATTAAACTGACCGAGCAGTTCCAGTTCCTGAAGAAACCGGAGCCCTGGCTGATTTTTGCCGCCACGATGTTTGGTAATGCTGGCGTGTTCGCGTGGTTCAGCTTCGTTAAACCGTTTATGGTCAACGTTTCTGGCTTCTCCGAAGGCACGATGACCATCATCATGATGCTGATGGGCCTTGGCATGGTGTTGGGCAATCTGTTGAGCGGCAAACTCTCGGGACGCTTTAGCCCGCTGCGCATTGCGGCCACCACCGACATGGTGATTGTTGCCTCGCTGCTGCTGCTTTTCGCCTGCGGTGAACTGAAAACGGCCTCGCTAATTACGGGCTTTATCTGCTGTGCCGGGCTGTTCGCGCTCTCTGCGCCGCTGCAGATCCTCCTTCTGCAAAATGCGAAGGGCGGCGAGATGCTGGGGGCGGCCGGAGGGCAGATGGCGTTTAATCTCGGCAGTGCTATTGGGGCGTACTTTGGCGGGATGATGATTACCCTCGGCTTTAGCTGGCGCTACGTCACGCTACCTGCGGCGATACTCTCGTTCTCGGCCATGAGCGCGCTGTTGGTATACGGCTACCTGCGGGCCAGGCAGGCTCAGGCTAACGCTCGCGCGCTAGCCTGATTGAAGTCAGGCAAGCCAGGGCTCGCCCAGGGTCAGCATCAGGCGGTTGGCCCAGGCGAAGAACGCGGCGGACTGCACCAGGTCAAGCTGGGCTAAGGTGTCCAGCCCCTCTTTTTCCAGCGAGGCAAGGTGCAGCGGCGTGGCGGCTGGTGGGGTAACCGACAGCGCTGCCGCAAAATTAATCTCCGCCTGCCAGCGCGCAGATTGCCCCTCGCTCAGGGATTGTCCTGGACGCACGGCCAGCAGGGCCTCTACCGCCGCGTCATCCTTTGACAGCTGGCTGGCTTTCCGCGCATGGACAGATGCGCAGTAGATGCAGCCGTTAATTTTACTGGCGACCGTTGCGGCCAGCTCGCGCTCGGCGCGCGGCAATCCTCCCGGCGTATAAAAAATCCCTTTATCCGTTAGCGTGCGCTGTTCAAGCACCGGCAGGTTGCGCCCCAGCAGTCGGAAATAGTCGGAATCGGTGTGGCCAAACTTCGCCAGTATAGCAACCTCGTCATCACGAAAATCCGCCAGCGGTTTGGCGGCGATCCACGGCTCCCAGCCCAGTTCCTGCTGGGTGAAGGCGACGGGAGCCGCCTTTCCGGTGGCCGTGGTGGCGGTCGTGTGCCAGACGCCTGCCGCCACCGGCGCATCGCTTGTGGCGACAGGCCTGTCGTTCAGCAGCCGCAGCCCGGCAATCAGTCGGCTCTGGAAGCTGACAAAGGCGATAAGCTGCGCCAGGGTCACGATGCCTTCCTTGCTCCATCCCGCCTGGGTCAGCGCCCTTAACGATGTCGGCGTGGCTTCGACGGGGGAGAAGGTCAGCAGGCGCGCGAAATTGAGCGCCGGGGTCAGACGGTCTGAGGTCGGGTCTGCCAGGCCAAACCCCGCATAGTGCGCGGCCAGCGCCTCCGCGTTATGCCACCTCGCGACTTTTGCCGCGACGGCGAAGCGTTCGTCCAGCGCAAAATCGCTATCCTGCTGAGTGAATAAGATTTCGTAGCTGCCCTGTGCGTGGCGCGTGGCGGCGTCCCGCGTGGCGCGCGCCTCTGCCAGAGGGGAACCGGGTTTAATTTCCGCCAGCTCGGCGAGAATGTCGTGACTTAATGACATAGGTATCTCCTCAATGGATATGGGGGGCAATATGTTCGGCGATCAGTTCGATGGAGCGCAGCGTGTCGCGATGGGTGGGCTCGACCGAATGGACCTGGAATGAGATGTCAGTGGCGCGCCTGAGAACGGAATCGGCCTGCAGCGAACGCAGCACCGTCTCAGGCGAACCGATATGGGCATCGAACTGGCGACGAAAATCTGTGACAGTGTCACCTTTAACCACGTGTCCGGCAGCGCGATGCTGCTGGGCCTGTTTCGTGAGACCCGGCGTTGCAACCTTCAGCGCATAGTCATCGCTGTCGGCGACGAATGCCGTACGAGAAGCCAGAATGCGCGGTGCGGTACCGGCGGGCAGTGCCTCAAGGTAGGCATCCACAATTGGGTTCTGGATCGCGTCGAGCGTTAAATCCAACTGCTCTGCCGGGCGCGGCTGCGTGCGGGAGAGCATTAAACCGTGTCCGGCTTGCGCGGCGCGAACGGCACCGTCGACGGAAAAGGTGGCAATCCAGATCCGGTCAGCGAGCTGTGGCGCTGGCGGGTAAAGGTGGTTATCCGGATGGGTGAGCGAATCCCCGCGCCAGGCGCTCTGGATCACATGTAGATGGTCGGCAAAAGCCGCGCCGCGCTGTTCAAACGTCAGTCCGAACGGCAGGAAAGAGGTCGGTGTGCCGCCCGAACCAAAACCGACTTCGAGACGTCCATCAGCGAGTAAATCCAGCACGGCGGCATCTTCCGCCACACGCAGCGGGTTTTCCATCGGCAGGGTAATGATGGCCGTGCCCAGCCGAATGGTTTCGGTATGCGCCGCAACGTGGGCCAGAAACAACAGCGGCGATGGCAGGCCGCCTTCATTCTCATGGAAGTGGTGCTGCGCAATCCAGGCGCTGTCAAAATCGTGGCGTTCAGCGTGGCGGATCTGTTCTGTAGCCAGTCGATAGCGCTCTTTTGGCGTGACATCGTCAAGCAGGCGGGTGAAAAATCCCAGGCGTTTTCGCGTCATGCGAACTCCTCCGTAGCGGGTGAAAAATGGGGAATGGCGGCAATCAGCTCGCGGGTATAGTCGTTCTGTGGCGAGGTGAATAAGGTTTCGACGTCACCGTGTTCGACCACCTGACCGCTGCGCAGCACCGTGACGCTGTGGGCGATCCGGCGAACGGTGGAGAGATCGTGCGTGATGAACAGATAGGTTAATCCCAGCTGTTGCTGCAGCTGCTGAAGCAGAGCCAGAATTTGCGCCTGTACGGTGACGTCCAGTGCGGAGGTGGCTTCGTCCAGCACCAGAATAGTCGGCTCCAGGATCAGCGCACGGGCGATGGCCACGCGCTGTCGCTGCCCGCCTGAAAGCTCTCTGGCCGTACGGGTCAGGAGTTCGACGGGCAGGGCAACCCGCTGCGCCACGGTCTCCACCCGGGTCTTTCGCTCCGCCTTAGCGAGGCGAGAAAAGTTCTTCAGGGGCTCTTCGATGATGTCAAACAGCGTCTGACGCGGATCGAGAGAGGCGAACGGGTTCTGGTAGACAAACTGGATCTTCTGGCGCAGCTGACGGCGGGCCTCGCGGCTGAGCGCGGTGGCATCAATGTCATCAATAATGACCTGTCCGTTATCCGCCTGTTCAAACCCCAGCAAAATACGGGCGAGGGTGGTCTTCCCGGAGCCGGATTCACCAACCAGCGCATGGGTGCTGCCGCGTCTGACGTCAAACGTCACCCGATCCAGCGCCTGAAGCTGATGACCTTTACCCAGCGAGAACCGTTTGCTGATGGCGCGGGCGCGAATGGCCGGTGACGAGAGCGGAAGACCAGATACCGGGGCGATGGTCAGGCGCTGGCCCTGGAGGTCGCTCAGTAGCTGACGGGTGTAGGCGTGCTGCGGCGTGCGGACAATGTCGGCGGTGTCGCCGTGCTCCTGAACCTCACCGTTGCGAAACACTAGCAGCCTGTCCGCGCGCTGAGCGGCCAGGGCCAGATCGTGGGTGACAAACAGAACCGCAGTACCCGATTCCCGGCGCAGGATATCCAGCAGATCGAGAATGCGTTTTTGCACCGTAACGTCCAGCGCGCTGGTGGGCTCATCGGCAACGATCACGTCCGGGCGCAGGGCAATGGCGATGGCAATCAGCACGCGCTGTTTCATCCCGCCGGAGAGCTGATGCGGATACTGCGTCATGCGCTGTTCGGGGTGGCTCAGGCCGACCTTTCTCAGCAGGGCGAGCACCTGCTCGTCACGCTGGAGAGCCGTTACCTTTTGGTGCAGCTGAATAATTTCCCCGACCTGCACGCCGATCGTCTTCACCGGATTGAGTGAATTACCCGGATCCTGCGGAACCAGGCTGATTCGCGCCCCGCGAAGGGTATCGAGACGCTTCGCTGACCACTGGCTAATCTCCTCGCCGTTGAGCACGATTTTTCCCGCATCGCGCCGGGCGTTATCCGCCAGCAGACCGATGATTGCCTGTGCCGTGGTCGTTTTGCCGGATCCGGATTCGCCGACAAAGGCCAGCATTTCCCCTCGCCTGAGGGTAAAGCTGACGTTATGTACCACCTCGCGCCACTGGCGCGCGGTACGGTAGCTGATGGTCAGGTTTTCTACCGAGAGTACGGTCATTTCAGGCCTCCGCTGAACTGCTGGCTGATACGGTTGGTGGCAAGCACCACGGCGATGACGACCACGCCGGGGAAGGTGGTTAGCCACCATGCGGTAGAGAGATAGTTACGGCCTTCGGCGATCAATAAACCCCATTCCGGTACGGGCGGCGGGGTACCGTAGCCGAGAAAGCTCAGCGTGGAGAGGGCCAGAATGGCCTGACCAAACTGCAGCGTGGCAAAGGCGAGGACGGCGGTTAAGGCATTGGGCAGGATGTGTCGCCACAGCACCGCCAGGAACGTCCCGCCACTGCCGAACGCTGCCTCGACATAATCCGTATGGCGGATGCGCACCACTTCACCGCGCGCGAGGCGGGCGAAGCTGGCAATGGAGGCCACGCCGACGGCAATCGCGGCATTAACGGTGCCAAACCCGAGCAGAATAATGACCGTCAGCGAGAGCAGCAGAGACGGAATGGACAACAGCACGTCGACAAAACGCATCAGGAAAGACTCGACGCGTCCGGCGAACGCCCCGGCTATCACCCCCAGGCCGGTGCCTGCCACCAGCCCCATCGTGACGGCAGCGAGCGCCGCGCTCAGGGAGTGGGACGCACCATACACAATACGGGTATAAACATCGCGGCCAAGCTGATCGGTGCCGAGCCAGTGGCCCGCCTGCGGCGCCAGACGTTGCGCTCCGGCGATGCCCTCAATCGGGCTGTAGTGGGTTAACAGGCCGGGCGCCACGGCGGCAAAAAGCGCAATAATAATGACCGCCCATGCCAGCCACAGTCCCGGCTGCCACGCGACGCTCTGCCAGCCGGGAACACGTTTTCGCGCAGCGGCAGCGTAATCGACCAGGCTCATGATGCACCTCCGGTAACGGTTTGCAGACGGGGATCCAGCAGCGGCATCAGCAGATCCACCAGCAGATTGATCAGGACAAAACCGAGGGCGGATATCATGACCACCGCCTGAAGCACGGCGATGTCCTGGTTGTTCACCGCCTGCTGGGTCAGCTGCCCGAGCCCGCTGCGGCCAAAAACGGTTTCCGTGATCAGCGCCCCGGCAATCAGCTCGCCCAGCAGCAACCCGGCAATGTTCAGGACCGGTAGCAGGGCGTTGCCGGTGACGTGACGCCACAGCACGGCGGTTTCACTCAGCCCTTTAGCCCTGGCCACGGCGACAAACGGCTGCGTCGCCACCTGGTCGAGGCTGCGCATCAGGATTTGTGCCAGCGGGGCGGAGATCGGGATCGCGACGGTCACGATCGGCAGGATCAGCCCCTGCAGCGGCGTCGGGTTAATCACCGGGATCAGCCGCAGCTGGAAAGAAAAGAGCTGGATGAGGGCAATCCCCAGCCAGAACGTCGGTAAAGAGATAAACAGGACCGGCAGAGACTGGAGGGTATTACTTAGCCAGCGCAGACCCGGCAGGCGCGACGCAAATGCCAGCGCAAACGCCAGCAGGACCGCGAGTAAAAAGGCGGGCAGGGCGAGGCTCAGGGTATCCGGCAGATTGCTGGCAATCAGCTCGCTGACCGGCACCCCGGCCTGTAACGAGTAGCCAAAATCCCCGCGCAGCATCGCCAGCAGCGTGTGGCCGTATTGCTGCCACAGCGGGCTGTCCGCGCCATAGGCCACGCGCATCTCCTCGATTTGCGCCGGGCTTAAGCCCAGGTCCGGGTTCTGAAATTTAATCAGCACCGCGTCGCCCGGCAGCACCTGGAGCAACACGAACGAGAGGGTAAAGGCGGCCCACAAGACCAGCAGCCCGTGCCCAAAACGTTGAAGAAGTGCGTGGCGCATCGTCAGCTCCTCAGTGTTTCTCTATCCACGCGCCGTAGAACGACGGGCGGCCGACCGCTTCAAAACTGACGCCTTTCAGCCACGGCGCACCGGCAAAGACCTGCGGCTCTTCGAAAATCGGAATGACGTAGGCGTTATCCAGCAGGTAACGCTGGGCATCGCCGGTCAGCTGCAGGCGTTTTTGTGGATCAACCTCTGAGGAGATATTCACCAGCAGCGCATTCAGCTTGTCGTCACGGAAGCTTTTGACCTTGTCGCTGGAGCCGCCTTTTTGCAGCAGGGCGTCGCGGTTAGCGGGGTAGAACATGCTCTTCACCACGTCCGGATCGGCGCGGCCCACTTCGGAGACGGTTAACGGGGTTTTCAGCGGATCAAGGTTATCCAGCGTGCGGCTGCCTGCGTCGCCTGCTTTCACGCTCAGCGCCACGCCCACCTGACGCCACTGCTGGGCAACCAGTTGCAGCACCTCTTTATTTTGTGGCTGCGGCAGGGATTCATATACCGTCAGCGCCAGCCGCTGTCCATCCTTGGTGCGGATCCCGTCGCTGCCTGCTTTCCAGCCTGCCTCGTCCAGCAGCTGGTTGGCTTTTGCCGGGTCAAAGGACAATTTGTCGCTGAGATCGACAAAGCCAGCGGCGGAATCGGCAATCACCGACTTCGCCTGCGGATAGTTAGCCGAGAAGAGGGTCTCAACCACCTGTTTTGCATTGGTGGCATGCAGCAGCGCCTGGCGCACGCGAATATCGGAGACCAGCGGGTTATCCGGACGGAAGCTAATGCTGTCATTCACCCCGCGCGTCGGGGCGGCGTAGATTTTATAGCCCTGATCGGTCGCCTGCTTTTCGTCATATGCCTGCACCTGGCGAATAAAGTCGGCCTGACCGGCCAGCAGGGCGCCGACGCGCACGCTGTCTTCCTGAGTCACGATAAACTTGATGCCATCAAGATTGGCTGGCCCCTGTTGCGCCAGATTTTTGGGCCCCCACTGGTAGTCCTTACGTGCTTCCAGCGTCACTTCGCGACCCAGCTTCTCGTCCTTCACCACAAACGGGCCTGAGCCAATGATATGCCGGGCGTCACCCAGCTCTTCAAAATTGCGCTTGAGCGTGCTGAGCGAGACCAGGCCCGACCCGATGGTGGCGGTGCCCTGCAGGAATCCCGGTGACGGTTTTTTGAAGTAGAACTTCACGGTCAGCGGGTCGACCACTTCGCTGCGATCGTAGTTATTGATCACTTCTGACACCGGCAGGCGCCGCGCCTTGTTGCCCAAACCGTAGGTATCAAAGTTTTTCGCCACGGCGTTAGCATCCAGCGGCGTGCCGTCGGAGAAGGTAATACCGGGACGCAGTTTAAAGGTGTATTCAGTTTTATCGGCGTTGGTGGTCCAGCTTTCGGCCACCCACGGTTCGACCTGCAGCGTCTTTGGGTTCTGCCACGTCAGTTTGTCGGTGATCTGGTTCAAAATGCCGCCGTTCGGGTAGAAGCCGCCGGCAGGCGGATAGAGGTTGGTGTGCGCCTGTTGCTCCAGATAAATCAGCGTGCCGCCTTTAACAGGCGCATCCGCGGACCAGGCGGCGGTGGTCGTCAGAATCAGCGCCGTCAGCAGCGGCAGACGAAATGGGGTTTGCATGGTGAATTCCTTTGTTATCTTCTTGTTAGCGTCGGATTCATCATCGGGCGCAGGGGAAAACAAGGGAACAAAGGAATTAAGATAAGGATTGCCGGAAAATGGCTATAAAAAAACCGCCCCTGTCAGGAGCGGTAATCGAACGGTAGGTGATTATGAACGCAGGTCAATCACCATACGGCCACGGATCTGGCCCTGTTCCATCTCTTTGAAGATGGCGTTGATGTCCTCGATCGGGCGCATCGTGACTTTCGGCACAACTTTACCTTCAGCGGCAAACTGGAACGCTTCCTGCAGATCCTGACGGGTGCCAACCAGCGAACCCACCACCTGAATGCCGTCCAGCACCAGGCGAGGAATGTCGAGGCTCATCGCTTCCGGCGGCAGACCAACGGCGACCACGCGGCCACCGGCACGCACGGCATCCACCGCCGAGTTGAAGGCGGCTTTTGCGACGGCAGTGACGACTGCGGCATGCGCGCCGCCGGTTTTTTCCTGCACAATTTTAGCAGCATCTTCGCTGCGGGAGTTGATGGTGAGATCCGCACCCATGCTGGCCGCCAGCTTCAGCTGTTCGTCGTTAACGTCAAGGGCGATGACTTTGGCGTTAAAGACGTTTTTGGCGTACTGCAGCGCGAGGTTACCCAACCCGCCGAGACCGTAAATCGCAATCCACTGGCCCGGTTTAATACCCGATACCTTCACTGCTTTGTAGGTGGTGACACCCGCGCAGGTAATGCTGCTGGCTGCAGCCGAATCCAGACCGTCCGGCACTTTTACCGCGTAATCCGCGGTGACGATGCACTCTTCCGCCATGCCGCCGTCAACGGAGTAACCGGCGTTTTTCACGTCACGGCACAGGGTTTCGTTGCCGGAATTACAGTATTCGCAGTGCCCGCAGCCTTCAAAGAACCAGGCCACGCTTGCGCGGTCGCCGACTTTCAGCGACTTCACGCCAGGGCCGACTTCTTTCACGATACCAATCCCTTCATGGCCCAGGATGACCCCGGTTTTATCGCCGAAATCACCGTTCTTCACGTGGAGGTCGGTATGGCATACGCCACAGCACTCCATCTTCAGCAGGGCTTCCCCATGCTTTAGCGGGCGTAAGGTTTTTTCGGTAACGTTGACCTGGTGATCCTGAGTGACAACAGCAGCCTTCATGTGTATCTCCTTGTTCATGATAAGAATCTGCATAGCAGGTGTAGTACCTCTTAAGGATTAATACATTAGCCTGGTAATGCAAGGCTGCAGCAACATAATGTCATCATTTGATTCGATTTCAGATTAAGAATACGGCGTTCCTCTAATAATTAAGGGGGAAAATTCTGGCCCGGCGAGGCGCTCGCCGGGCGCAGACTTACAGTTGGGCTTCTATCTCCTCTATCTCTTTACGCCATTGCGCCTGCAGCTGCGGCTTTTGATGCTTCGGCTTACGCGCCAGATCGTCTTCCAGCAGCGTCTCCAGCGCGATCAGGCGTTCAAGCAGATCGTCATAAGGCGAGGGGCGATCCGTCGGCGCCGCGATGTCAGGCGCAGTGGATGTGATCAGTCCCGCGTGTTCACGCAGCCGCTCAAACACCGCTTCTGCATCGTGCCACTCGCTCAGTTTTCCCTCTTCAATCAGCCAGAAACGGTTGCAGCTTTGGCTAATTAACTGACGGTCATGGCTGACCAGCAGGACGCCGCCTTCGAACTGCTGAAGGGTGTGCGCCAGCGCCTCTTTGCCTTCCATGTCCAGGTGGTTGGTAGGCTCATCCAGCATCAGCAGGCTATAGCGGGCAAGCGTCAGGCCAACGAACAGCAGACGCGAGCGTTCGCCTCCGCTGAGCGTGCTGACCGTTTGTCCGTGACGCGCCCACGGGAAACCGGCGCTTATCAGGGCCATTTTGCGGTTCTGCGGATCCGGAGCGAAAGGCTCCAGCGCGTCGAGCAGCGTGGCGTTGTCTGGCAGCTGATTCAGCGTCTGGTCGTAATAGCCCGTCGACACGCGCGGGTGCAGCTTCAGCCCGTCGTGGGTCAGTTCATCGGTAAACTGTCGCCAGATAAGCTTCATCAGCGACGATTTACCGCAGCCGTTACGACCGACAATCGCCACGCGATCGCCGCTTTTTAACCGCGCAACGTCGATGCTGAACAACGCAGGCAGGCCCGGAGCAGGGGGCACGTCAAGGTTTTCCATCTCCAGTAAACGGTCGGCCCGCAGCGCGTCGCCGCGAAGGGTTAGCGTCCACGGGCTACCTGCCGTGAGTTCCGTCTGGCTCTCCCTGAGCCGTTCGACCTGTTTTTCCATCTGTTTGGCTTTTCGGGCCAGGTCTTCGTTGTCGTAAACCTTGCCCCAGGTCGCCAGCCGCTTCGCGCTGGCGGTCACGCGGTCGATCTCCTTTTGCTCCGCCTTGTGGCGCTGCGCATCGCTCTCATCTTTTGCTTCAAGCGCCTTGCGTGCTGCCGTACAGGGAAGGGCAAAGTAGTGCAGCGTTTTATCGCGCAGGATCCAGCTGCCGTTGGTGACGGCATCCAGTAGCTGTCTGTCATGCGAGACCAGCACAAAGCTGCCCGACCAGTTCTGTAGGAAGTGTTCCAGCCAGAGCATGGTCGGAAGGTCCAGGTGGTTGCTGGGTTCATCCAGCAGGAGCAGGTCCGGCTCGTGAATCAGCGCCCTCGCCAGCAGCAGGCGGGTGTGCTGTCCGCCGCTCAGCGTGGCGGATTGCAGCGCCATATCCTGCGGCGTGAAGCCCATGCTTGCCAGCAGCGTTTCGGCTTTCCAGCGCAGGCTTTCCCGTTCAGTTGAGGGCAACTGGGCCAGGACGGCATCCAGCATGGTCAGCGGAAAAATAGCGTCCGGGAGATGTTGCTCCACGCGCGCCATCAGGCAGTGCCCGGCCAGCGAGACCGTTCCGGCGGCGGGGGAGTCAGTGCCATCCAGCACCTTCAGCAGCGTACTTTTACCGCAGCCGTTGTCGCCCAGCAGGCCAACGCGGTCGCCTTTTTTCAGCGTAAAGGAGAGTGAGTCGAAGAGCGTGCCAAACGCCGTATCAACGCGTAAAGATTGTGCAGTGAGTAAAGTGCTCATTGTTGCTTACCCAAGAGTTACAGGCATGTTTATGCCTCGTCAAACATCGCTGACGATAACTCAGTAAGCCCGAGAGAAGGGATTTCAGGGGTTGGTGTCTTCGCTCAAGCAGAAGTTATCGCAGCACGATACCGATAACGCTTGAGCTGGTGCGATCACCAAATGTATGTGAAACATTGAAAATTTCACGATACAGCATAATTGGCCTCCTTATATATTCAGTGGGTTAATGTGTGTCGAAAGTATAATCGAATGTCACTCGATTGCACGTTAAGATTTTTGTCATTATGCCGATACCCTTCATTATGAAACCAAAAGGAGGTTGAGGGTATGGCCTATTATTACGCCTATCACAGCGCATCTAATTCCAGCAATTTTGATTACATCAAGGGCTATGGTGTTAGTGCTGGTAGTGAGAAAAAGCTGAGTAATGTAAAAACAGGTGACTTTGTCTTTGTCATCCAAAATGTTAATAAATCAGTGGGATACCAGCTTTGTGGACTTTACCGTATTGAAGGGATCGATTTCGATGAGGGAAACGTTTACCCCCATCGTGTGCAGTTGAGCGATTTGTCTAAGCTGGATGATTTTATTACGCTTGATCGCCACGAACTAAGCAAAGTTCTGCCCCCAGCGGGCAAAGAATCCCGTTGGGATCGCTTCATGAATCACTTCGCTCAAACAGGAAGAACATTCCAGAAGCCTCTGGACGCGACGGTTATTGCCATCCTCAAGGAACAACTTAACCAACAGCGAGTGGACTGCGAAGATATTCCAGGACGCGATGAAAACGACTTTTACGACAAAGTCAGCAAGGCGTTAAAACTACAATCTGAGCAAAGACGAAAGCGGCTGCAAAATGCTTCTGTGCATCCGGCGAAAAAACAGGTTTCCGTCTGGCGTTACGATCGTAATCCTGATGTGGTGGCCGAAGTACTCCTCAGAGCTCAAAATAATTGTGAATGTTGTGATGCCCCGGCGCCATTTCAGCGAACGAAGGATGGGAGATATTATTTAGAAGTTCATCACATTATTCCGCTATCAGAAAATGGGGAAGACAACGTAGACAATGCTATTGCCCTTTGCCCTAACTGTCATCGGCAGGAGCATTACGGTGAACCGCGGATAGATAAAAGCTGGCAACCTGGCAAAAAATAAGTGGGCCAGTGGCCCACTCACATTTTAAATCGACGTACGGCGATAGCTGCGGTATTCAGGCTTCCAGAAGTTGTCGTCGATGGCCTGCTGCAGCGCGTCGGCAGAGGTTTTCACCGCCACGCCCTGCTGCTGCGCCATTTTACCCACCGCAAATGCGATAGCGCGCGACACCTTGTGAATGTCCTTCAGCTCTGGCAGAACCAGACCTTCGCCGTCGTTGACCAGCGGCGAATGGCCCGCCAGGGTCTCGCTCGCCGACATCAGCATTTCGTCGGTGATGCGGGACGCTCCGGAGGCAATCACCCCCAGACCAATGCCCGGGAAGATGTAAGAGTTGTTGCACTGGGCAATCGGATAGGTTTTATCCTTCCACACCACCGGATCGAACGGGCTGCCGGTCGCAACCAGCGCGTTACCTTCGGTCCAGGCGACGATGTCCTGCGGCGTCGCCTCCACGCGGGACGTCGGGTTAGACAGCGGCATCACGATAGGGCGCTCGCAGTGCTTGTGCATCTCGCGAATAATCTCTTCAGTGAAGAGACCGGTTTGCCCGGAAACGCCGATCAGAATATCCGGCTTCACGTTGCGCACCACGTCCAGCAGGGAAAGGACTTCGTTGTCGGTATCCCAGTTTTTCAGGTTGTCGCGTTTCTGCACCAGCTTCGTCTGGAACGGCAGAAGGTTCGGCATGCCGTCGGTCAGCAGGCCGAAACGGTCCACCATAAAGACGCGGGAGCGGGCCAGCTCTTCGCTTAAGCCTTCGCGCTGCGTCTGGGCGATAATCTGCTCGGCAATACCGCAGCCTGCGGAGCCTGCGCCAAGGAAGACGATTTTCTGGTAGCTCAGCTGGCTTCCCGCTGCACGGCTGGCGGCGATAAGCGTACCCACCGTGACGGCTGCGGTGCCCTGGATATCGTCGTTAAAGGAGCAGATCTCATCGCGATAGCGGTTCAGAAGCGGCATCGCGTTTTTCTGCGCAAAGTCTTCAAACTGCAGCAGCACGTCCGGCCAGCGGTGCTTCACGGCCTGGATGAAGTCGTCGACAAACTGATAGTACTCGTCGTCGGTAATACGCGGATGACGCCAGCCCATATAGAGCGGGTCGTTGAGCAGCTGCTGGTTGTTGGTGCCGACGTCCAGCACTACCGGCAGGGTATACGCCGGGCTGATGCCGCCGCAGGCGGTGTAGAGTGAGAGCTTACCGATTGGGATCCCCATCCCGCCAATGCCCTGGTCGCCGAGGCCGAGAATACGTTCGCCGTCGGTCACCACAATCACTTTGATGTTGTGGTTAGGCACGTTCTGCAGAATATCGTCCATGTTGTGACGGTTCTGATAAGAGATGAATACCCCGCGGGAGCGACGGTAGATCTCGGAGAAACGCTCGCAGGCGGCACCCACCGTCGGGGTGTAGATCACCGGCATCATCTCTTCAAGATGGTTTTGTACCAGGCGATAGAAGAGGGTTTCGTTGGTGTCCTGAATGTTGCGCAGGTAGATGTGTTTGTCGATTTCAGTTTTGAAACCTTGGTACTGGATCCACGCGCGCTCTGCCTGTTCTTCAATGGTTTCAACCACTTCAGGCAGTAAACCCAGCAGGTTAAAGCTGCTGCGCTCTTCCATGCTGAAGGCGCTGCCTTTGTTGAGCAGGGGGAATTCGAGTAAAACCGGTCCGGCGTATGGGATGTATAAGGAACGATGTTTTTTCAGTTTGTTGTCCATGTCACTCACTCTTTTTATGAAGATCCGTCCCTGACACTGCTGTTTGTCATCTTTCTGGCCTGTGCGATGGGGTGCGGTCCGGCGGTATTATAAAGGAGCTAAATATTAATTACCGCAACACATAAACAAAAACACCATCGGGATTACCGATGGTGTTCTGGATCTCAGTCTGGAACTTACTTGCCGGCGTGGCGTTTTCTGCCGGTGGCGTGAGTGACTTGGGTTTCGTGGTCGCCTTCAATCACCACTTTACGCTGATTAGAAAGCTTGTAGTTCAGTCCCAGAATATGGCGTGCCTGACGGTTCGATTTCATATTAACTCCTCAATCCTGTTGATAGTTTTAAGGACCAGTTTGCTTACGCAAACGAAATGTAACCCCTTAGGTTGCAGATCCAGCTTAGCAGGTTTTTACAAGGGTGCGTTTTTCCCGCTGACGACGTAGTTAATGGTCTGCTGGTAGATGTCACTGAGGATGTCATTATCTGTGGATTCCACCCACTTGGTCAGTTCCATCAAAATGTCATCTTCAGTCACAGCACCGTGCTCGGCGTGAAGACCCTGTGCAATCGCGTTAACGAGTTCAGGTTGTGCTGCTGCGGTATTTGCCGGGTAATAAGTAAACATGCTGCCTCCGTGTCGTTGTCTGTTTAATGGTACGGCTCGCAAAAAAATTAATTCATAAACAGAATGGCAAATATTTTCCCGGTTGTGGCTCAGATTCATCTTAGAAATAAAAATGACATAAGTGTATGCTTTTGTGTGGTTTTGAAATGTGGGGGTAAATCGACGTGGCGTTGAGAGAATATTATGACGGTGCCCCTGCTATCACGAAAATATAGCAGGAGCAGAGTTTACATTACCACTTCATTTCGCCGGTATTCACCTTAGCGCTTAATTCCAGCGAGCTCTCTTCAGCCAGGTTCGGATACTGTTTTTTCAGGGTGCTGATGACGCCTGCAGAATCTTTATGAACGGATAAGGCCTTTTCAAAGCGCTGGAGATAGTCACGGGTAAAATCAATCGCCCCCGTCCCGGCTGGTGGGGTGCCCAGATAGTGACCCGGGATGACGCGCTCGGGTTTGTGCGCCGCCATATTCACCAGCGTTTCCTGCCACTGCTTACGGCTTTCCGCTGTCTGGGTGTCTGCCGTCCAGACGTGAATTCCCCAGGCTACCCCGGTGCCGCCGAGGATGGTTTTCGCTGACGGGATCCACACATAGGCCGCGTAGCTGTCAGGCTGTTCGATATCGATCTTTTCTCCGTCCACCATAAACGTGGTGGAGGCGAGCACCTGCGGGACGACCAGCTCGGTTGGCGCGCCGTCTTTCATCTGCGGACCCCAGAAGGCGAGCTTGGCGTCTTTGGTAGCCTTGATGTGGTCAACCACATGCTGCGTGGCCACCACTTTGGCGTTCGGGAAGGCTTTGACCAGCGGCTGCAGGCCAAAATAGAAATCCGGATCGCCGGAGGTGATCACAATCTTGTTCAGGGTTTTACCGCTTTGACGAATTTTCTCTACCAGCGCTTCGCCATCCTTCACGCTGAACTGCGCGTCAAACAGCACCGCTTCTTTCGGGCCGGAAACCAGCGTGGAGGAGACCGCGAAAATGCCTTTCTCCTGAGGGTTATAGGTATCAATGCTCAACGGTGCGGCAAAAACAGCCGGAGTGAAAAGCGTGGAAAGCAGGGCTATGTGGGTGAATTTCATGCTGTTGTCTCTGTTGTTCAGGAATGTCTCTATTGTACGGATAATCGCATTTGCCAGAATTCCTGAAACAGGACATGCTTAGTTTCATAAATCGAGCAGATGGAGTTGATATGGATCGCGTTATTGCCGCCCAGGTTTACAACCGGATATGCGAGCTGGGAAGTTTGAGCGCGGCGGCCCGCGCGCTGGGTATTTCCCGACCAATGGTGAGCCGCTACCTTGAACAGATGGAAAAGTGGGCGGGTACGCGTCTGGTAAACCGCTCCACGCGCAAGCTGACGCTGACTGCGGCAGGGGAAAAGGTGCTGCAAAAAACGCGGACCCTCTCGCAGATCTCGCAGGAAATTGAAGGCCAGTCAGAGAAAGATCTCCCGTCAGGTACCCTGCGGGTGGCCTGCGCGCACTTTACCGCGATGCACCTGATTGCGCCGGTGCTGCCCGGTCTGCTCTCGCGTTACCCGCAGCTGCGCATCGAACTGGATGTGAACAACCATCCGGTCAGCCTGGTGGGAGAACGCATTGACGTCGCCGTGCGCATTACCGACAACCCCGAACCCGGCATGATTGCCCGGAGGCTGGGGGAGTGTCGCTCGGTGCTCTGTGCTTCGCCGGGTTATCTGGCGCAGCACGGCACGCCCGTCAGCCCTGAAGAGTTAGCCCAGCATAACTGCCTGCACTACAGCTTTTTTGCCGGGCAGTCCTGGCACTTCCTGACGCCGGAAGGCGAGAGCCTGAGCGTGGCCGTCAGCGGCAACCTGAGCGCCAGCATCTCTTCGCTGCTGATGGATGCGGCGATTAAGCACTGCGGTATCGCCATGCTGGCGGAGCGCGAAGCGCGTGCCGCGCTGGCGCAGGGAATACTGGTGCCGGTACTGGAGACGCTGGAGCCGAAACCGCTGGCCATCCATGGCATTTATCAGTCCCGGGAATACCAGCCTGCCGCGCTGCGGGTGTTCCTTGACGCGCTGGCGCACCATTTACTCAGTGACTAAGACTCGTCTGTCTTGCCCGCAAAATCCGGACAGCCTTCTATACTTAACCCTTTGTAAGCCAAAAGGAGAGCAAGAATGACTATTCATAAGCACGGTTCGGCACACTGGTCTGGCGACATTAAGCGCGGTAAAGGGACGGTTTCCACCGAGAGCGGCGTTCTCAATCAGCAGCCTTATGGTTTCAATACCCGCTTTGAGGGTGAAAAGGGGACCAACCCGGAAGAGCTGATCGGTGCGGCACATGCGGCCTGTTTTTCGATGGCGCTGTCGCTGATGCTCGGGGAAGCGGGCTATACCGCTGACTCTATTGATACCACCGCGGACGTCTCTCTGGATAAAACCGACGGCGGCTTTGCGATTACGAAGGTTGCCCTGAAAAGCAAGGTGACCGTTCCCGGCATTGCCCCTCAGCAGTTCGACGGTATTATTCAGAAAGCGAAAGCGGGCTGCCCGGTTTCGCAGCTCCTGAAAGCCGAGATTACCCTGGACTACACGCTAAATTAACTCCCTGCCGGGTTTGCGCCCGGCTATCCCTTCAGCGCGGCGGGAAACACCTCCGCCAGCCACGCAATAAACACCTTAAGACGGTGCGTCAGATGCCGGTTCTGAGGGTAAACCACATGAAACGGATAGGTGGCAGGGCGCCAGTCGCTCAGGATCGCCGTCAGCGTACCCGCCTTTAAATACGCATTTGCCGAATACTCAAACGTCTGAACGATCCCCAATCCCGCTGCGGCAGCCGCCAGATGGGCATTACTTTCGTTTACGCCGAGATAATGCGGAATATTGATTTCCAGCGTCTGGCCGTTCTCTCTGAAGCGAAACGGAAACGCCCGCCCGGTGACGGGCGAGAGGTAGCTAATGAGCTTGTGGCCGTTGCACAGCTCCTGCGGATAGGCCGGAACGCCATGGTTTTTCAGGTAACCCGGCGTCGCGCAGGTAACCATTTCGGCGTTGCCAATATGGCGGGCGATGAGGGTCGAGTCGTTCAGCGGGCCGCCGCGGATGACGCAGTCTACGTTACCGCTGATGAGATCCACCGGACGATCGGCTACACCAAGGTCGATGCGGATTTCCGGATAACGCTGCATAAAATCCGGCAGCAGGGGAATAAGCACGTCCCGAGCGGTGGAGCCGCCCACGTCAACCCGCAAATGCCCTTTAGGCGTCGCGCGGGAAACGTGAAACGCGGTGTCGATATCTTCGATATCTATCAAGACCCTGAGCGCTTTTTCATAGTAATCCGCCCCTTCCGGCGTCGCGACCACCCGGCGAGTCGTCCGGTGCAGGAGACGTATCTCAAGATGCGCCTCAAGCGCTTTCACCAGCTTGCTCAGGGTGGCAATGGGCATGTTCAGCGAGTCCGCCGCGCGGGTAAAGCTGCCGGTTTCCACCACCCGGGTAAACGCGCGCATCGCCATTAGCTGGTCCATTAGGCCCCCCTGATTATTTCTGTGTGTGAATAGTCATTTTCATTTTTGCCGGTTTTTCACTAATCCGGCAAGGGCTAAAGTTTGTCCAACGCAAACCCAACAAAAGGTAAATGACATGAACACGACTCTCTCAGGAAAAATCGCACTGGTCACCGGCGGCAGCACCGGCATCGGTCTTGCCACGGCGCAGGAGCTTGCTGCACAGGGCGCGAAGGTGTACATCACCGGACGACGTCAGGCCGAGCTGGACGCGGCGGTGGCTGAAATCGCTTCAACGGCAGTGGGCATTCGCGCTGACGTGTCAAAACTGGCGGACCTGGACGAGGTCTATGCCCGGATAGCCAAAGAAGAAGGCCGCCTCGATATTCTGTTCGCCAATGCGGGTGGCGGCGATATGCTGCCGCTGGGCGCGATAACCGAAGAGCAGTTTGACCGGATTTTTGGCACCAACGTCCGCGGGGTGCTGTTTACGGTACAGAAGGCGCTGCCGCTGCTGTCCGCCGGATCCTCGATTATTCTGACCGGCTCGACGGTGTCCATTAAGGGGACGGCAAACTTTAGCGTCTACAGCGCCAGCAAGGCCGCCGTGCGCAACTTTGCCCGCTCCTGGGCGCTGGATTTGCAGGGCCGTGGGATCCGCGTCAACGTGGTAAGCCCGGGCCCGATCAAAACCCCTGGCCTCGGCGATCTGGTGCCGGAAGAACATCGTCAGGGGCTGTACGACGCGCTGGCCGCACAGGTGCCGCTCGGCCGTTTAGGCGCGCCGGGTGAGGTGGGTAAAGCGGTGGCGTTTCTGGCCTCCGACGCGGCCAGCTTTATTAACGCCACCGAGTTGTTCGTGGACGGTGGGATGGCGCAAATTTAACCCAGACTGCGCCAGCAGCGGACATCACGGCCCTCGCGAGAGGGCTGTAACGGCTGAGGACGTTCGCACCCCTGCGCGGCCATCGGGCATCGGTCACGGAAAAAACAGCCTTCGGGCAGATGACGGTTGCCGGGAAGCTCCGTTTTGCGTAAGGCCAGCGTCTCATCCAGCGGTTCACCGGTGCGGGGAACCGAATCAAGCAGCAGACGGGTGTAAGGATGGCGCGGCTCCCCAAGCACCTGAGCGGCGCTGCCCAGCTCCACAATCTGCCCAAGGTACATCACCGCCACGCGGTCGCTCATGTGCCTGACCACCGAGACGTTATGTGAGATCAACACGTAGGTCAGATTACGCTGCTGTTGCAGGGTCACCAGCAGGTTGAGGATCTGCGCCTGCACGGAAATATCCAGCGCGCTGGTGGGTTCATCGAGCACGATGATATCCGGATCGGACGAGAGCGCCCGGGCGATGGCGATGCGCTGGCGCTGCCCGCCGGAGAAGGCGTGCGGAAGCCGGTCGAGATACTCCGGGCGAATGCCCACCTGTAGCGCCAGGTTTTCAGCCAGCTGACGGCGCTCGCGCTCGCTGCTGCGCTTTTGTATCCACACCGGCTCGGTGATAATGCGCCAGACCGGCAGGCGCGGGTCGAGCGAAGAGAGCGGATCCTGAAACACCATCTGCATGCCGCCCGCGTGGTGAGCCCGCTGGCAGGCGCCGGTGCTGGGCTTAAGCATGCCCATCAGCAGCTGGGCCAGCGTGCTTTTCCCGCAGCCGGACTCCCCGACAATGCCAAGCGTTTCTCCCCGACGGATCTCAAGGTCGAGCCCGTTGAGCGCGTGGACCTGTTCCGTCACGCGGCCCAGCCAGTTTTTACGTGCCGCAAAATTGACATGCACGCTATCCAGTTCCAGCAGTACATCAGACATGGGCTTTCTCCCGTTGTGGATACCAGCAGGCAGCCTGTTGGCCCTCTGCGCCAGTGGGCTGTAAGCGCGGCGTTTCGCTGCATTTCGTCCCGGCGGCAAAGCAGCGCTCGCGGAACGCGCATCCCTGTGGAAGCTGGCTGAGGTTGGGGACCGTGCCGGGGATGGCGGGAAGCGGGGCGCGCGGCTGGCCGTTTTCCGGCGCGCACTGCAGCAGGCCAATGGAATAGGGATGTACAGGCTGGTGGATCAGCATTTGCGTGGCACCGCTCTCGATCACGCTGCCCGCATACATCACGTACACTCTGTCGCAGAGCTGGGACACCACGGCCATATCGTGGCTGATAAACAGCACCGAGGTGCCGCTGGCCCGTGCCTTGTGCTTCAGCAGGCGCAGCACCTGGAGCTGGACGGTGACGTCCAGCGCGGTAGTCGGTTCGTCGGCGATAATCAGCTCCGGCTCACAGGAGAAGGCAAGGGCGATCATCACCCGCTGGCGCATGCCGCCGGACAGCTCAAACGGATAGCGCGCCATGACCGCTTTCGCATCCGGGATTTGCATCTCTTCCAGCAGGGTAATCGCCTTCTGCTGCGCCTCATGCCGGGAAAGCGGCTGATGCTGGCGGATCACCTCGACCATCTGTTTGCCAATCCGCCGCGTCGGGTTGAGGGCGGTCATGGGCTCCTGAAAAATCATCGCGACCTTTGCGCCGCGCCACTGGCGAAGCTGTTTCTCGGACGCCGTCAGGACGTTTTCGCCGAGTAATTTCACCTGACCATGATGAATGCGGTAGCTGCCTTCCGGCAGCAGACGCATGGCGAGCATGGCGGTCACCGATTTACCCGAACCGGATTCGCCCACCACACCGACAATTTCACCCCTGCCGATCTCCAGCGAGACGTGGTTCAGCGCGTGGACCTCGCCGCGGAAAATCGGGAAGCTCAGATGCAGGTCTTCAATCTTGAGTACCGGATCGGTCATCACTGTTTACCTCCCGATTTCGGGTCCAGCAGATCGCGGATACCGTCGCCAAACAGGTTAAAGCCCACGGCGGTTATCAAAATCGCCGCACCGGGAAACGCGCAGTACCACCACTGGTCCAGAACGTAGTTACGGCCGACGGCCACCATCGCGCCCCATTCGGCGGTCGGCTGCTGCGCCCCCAGGCCAATAAACCCCAGCGTGGCGGCCATCAGGATGGCGCTGCCGATGTCCAGCGATGCCTGCACAATCAGCGGCGGCAGGGCGTTGCGCAGGATGTGCCAGCGGATCAAATGCCAGCGGGAGGCGCCAAAGGTGCGGGCGGCCTGCACGTAGGTAAACTGGCGCACCACCAGGGTTTGGCCGCGTGCCAGGCGGACGTAAAACGGAATGCGGACAATCGCAATCGCCAGCATGGCGTTAAACAGGCTCGGCCCGAGCGCGGCGGCCAGCGCCATGGTCAGCACCAGGGAAGGTATCGAGAGCATAATGTCCATCACCCGCATGATGACGGCGTCGCCGCGCCCGCCCAGCACGCCGGACAGACAACCCAGCAGCGAACCGATGCCGCCCGCAATCACCACCACCGCCAGTCCGGCGGTAATGGACTGCTGGCTGCCCGCCAGCACGCGGCTGAACAGATCGCGGCCCACCTCGTCGGTACCAAACCAGTGCTGCGCAGACGGCGCCTGCAGGCGCGCGGTCAGATCCAGCGCGTTTGGGTCATGCGGCACGATCCACGGCGCGGCCACCATAATGAAAAGCATCACCAGCATAATGACGCCGCCAACGATCGTGAGCGGGCTTTGACGCAGCATCCAGAACAGCTTTGCCCAGTTGATGCGTTGTCTGACGGGTTTAACCGGGACGGGCGTTTCCTGCGTTAACATCATTCGGCACCTCCGCGCCCAATTCGCGGGTCAATCCACAGGTAAAGCAGATCGACCACCAGATTAACCAGCACGTAGGCCAGCGAAACAACGACGGCAAAGCCCATCACGGCAGGGAAATCGAGCGCCTGAATGGATGTCACCACCCAGGCCCCCATGCCCGGCCAGGCAAAGACGGTTTCGGTCAGCACGGCGCCGTACAGCAGGTCGCCCAGCGCCAGCCCGAGCACGGTAATCGACGGGATCATCGCATTTGGCAGGGCGTAGCGCAGGACGATATACCAGCCGGGCAGGCCGCTGGCGCGGGCGGTGCGAATGTAGTCTTCGCTAAGCTGCTCCAGCATCGCGGAACGGACCTGACGCGCCACGATGCCCAGATGCACAAACGCCAGCGTCAGCGAGGGCAAAATCAGGTGCTGCAGCGCATTGAAAAAGACCTCTCCGTTACCTTCCAGCAGGGCATCCAGCAGATAAAAGCCGGTGACGTGGGCAGGCGGGTCGAGCCAGTCGTCCAGCCTGCCGCCGCCCGGCAGGATCTGCAGGTGCCCGTAGAACAGGACAATGACGCCCAGCCCAAGCCAGAAGGCCGGGGTGGAGATCCCGGTCATCGCCATTAAACGCACCAGGTGATCCAGCCAGCGGTTGCGGTAGACCGCTGACAAAATTCCCAGCGGCACGCCGATGACCAGCGCCAGCAGCAAGGAACAAAAGGCCAGCTCCAGCGTGGCGGGGAAAAAAGCCTTCAGGTCTTCCGCAACCGGACGGCCGGTCCGGATGGAGGTGCCTAAATCACCGTGGGCCAGGGCGTCCACGTAACGGCCAAACTGAACATACAGCGGCTGATCCAGTCCCAGCTGCTGGCGAATGTTCTGCACGATATCGTCGCTGGCGCGGTCGCCGGCCAGCAGACGGGCCGGATCGCCGGGGATCAGGTGCGAAATAATAAAAGTGATAATACAGACACCGGCCACCACAAGGAGTAACCCCCAGCAGCGCTGGCGCACGATGCTCCAGAACGTCATACACTTTCCCCCGGCGAAACGGTTACTTGCTCATGGTGACGATGTTAAACACCTGCTC
This sequence comes from Enterobacter sp. HK-058-C-ECC, assembly GCF_047531125.1. Classification (NCBI taxonomy): domain Bacteria; kingdom Pseudomonadati; phylum Pseudomonadota; class Gammaproteobacteria; order Enterobacterales; family Enterobacteriaceae; genus Enterobacter; species Enterobacter sp. HK-058-C-ECC. Next base: position 206,811 of record NZ_JBLKCH010000002.1, on the reverse strand, counting down.
GAGCATTGGATTAAAGGTGAAGCCTTTGACCTCTTTGTTCATCGCCAGCTGGTAGTTCTTCTGGAACAGATAAACGTAGGCCGCTTCGTCGATAACCACTTTCTGCGCCTGCTGGTAATCTTTGGTGCGTTCCGCCTGGTCGGTGGTTTTCAGCGCGGCCTGCAGCAGGGAATCGACCTCTTTGTTCTCATAGAACGAGCGGTTGCCCGGCAGCCCTTTTTTGTCCGATTCGAACCAGTAGTTCATGAACATGTACGGGTCGGCAAAGTCCGGACTCCAGTTGCCGATGGCAATGTCGTAATCGCCTTTGCCGACGCGGTCGCGCATGGTGGCATTGGCCAGTTTTTCCAGCTTGACGTTAATGCCGATCTTGCCAAGGCTGGCCTGGGTTGAGAGCGCGATAGGCTCCCAGTTCGGATCGTTGTCAGAGTAGAGGAAGGTCAGGCTGGCGGGCTTGTCTTTAACCTTCTCCAGGGCCGCTTTGGCTTTGGCCTCGTCGAGGCTGTACTGCATTGCCGAGGCGTCAAATCCCCACATGCCTTCCGGGATCGGGCCGCGCATCTGCTTGCCGTTGCCGCTCAGAATGCCTTTCACCATCCCCTGATAGTCCGTCGCCCACGAGACCGCGCGGCGTAAATCGACCTGATTGAGCGGCGCTTTGCTGTTGTTGAGGTAGAGGTAAGTGACGCGCAGAGACGGGTATTCGGCGACGGCGACTTTCCCTTCCTGCTTCAGGGCCGACAGCTGATCGACCGGCAGGGAGTCGGCAATGTCCAGATCGCCGCGGGAAAGCTGCAGGCGGCGCGACGCGCTCTCACCGATAATTTTCACCGAGACGCGCTTGAAGTGCGGCTTGTCGCCCGACCAGTGCGGGTTTGGCACCAGCACCAGCTGCTGGCCTTTCTGCCAGCTCTTCAGCATAAACGGCCCGGAGCCGGCAGTGTTTTGCGCCAGATAGTCGCGCGCGTCGTCCGCAGCATTGGCCTTCAGCACCGTCGGGTTAATGATGGAGGCGCCGTCGTTCGCCAGGGTGTAGAGGAAAGGCGCGAACGGCTGGCTGAGGGTGAACTTCACCGTATGGTCATCAACGGCATCAATTTTCAGATCTTTTGGGAAGGCTTCAGACGGCCCCTGGCTGAGCTTCAGCAGGCGTTCAAAGGAGAGTTTGACCGCCTCGGCGGTGACCGGCGTGCCGTCGGAGAATTTGGCGTTATCCGCCAGGGTGAAGGTCCACTCTTTCTGGTCGTCGGAGGCTTTCCAGCCCGTCGACAGATCGCCTTCCACCTCGGTTGAGCCTGGCTTGTACTTGACCAGACGCTGGTAGGACGGATAGGTGACGGTCCAGTCGTTGTTATCAATGGTGATGGCCGGATCGAGCGTTTGCGGATCGGCGGCTTTACCGATGACCAGCATGTCTTTCGGGACGGCAGCCAGTGCCAGCGGTGCACTCAGGGCCAGCGTGGCGGCAATGAAGGTCGAGAGAAGCGATGTTTTCATGGCAGTGCTCCAGGTTTAAAGAGGGGTGTGCGTCAGGGGAAAACAGGCAAAACGGTCATCAAGCAGCGGGTAGCTGGCGGCGTTCGGCAGTTCGAAGTGCCACCATTCGCTGCCGATCCCGACAAAACCGCCGCCGAACATGATGGCGTTCAACAGCAGACGGTTGCGCTGGGCGTGGGGCGGCACGGAAGGGTGATACGGATGCGAGCGGTCATGCATTTCGTCAAAACCGGCGCCCATATCCAGCACGGCGTTATGCTCGTCCATCAGGGTCACGTCGATGGCCGTGCCGCGACTGTGGTTGGAGCCAATCGCCACGTCGACAACATATTCCGGGTTCGGGCAAGCCTCCCACAGCTGGGCCTGCGCCTGCTGTGGCCGATAGGCGTCGTAGACTACCAGCTTCAGTCCGGCCAGCGTGGCAATGCTGATGGCTTTTGCCAGCGCGGTGGCCGCGTCGGTATGCAGCAGGCACTGCGCCTCCTGGTAAATCGGGCGGCCGGTAATATTGTCGGCGGTGGCGTACTTCAGATCGATATGCAGCGTGGGGAACGTCTTCGCCACATCAATCAGTTCACTCTCTACGGGCATAGCTCCGCTCCTTTAGCGTTCGAATTGACCAAACTCTTGTTGTAATTGTCGGTTTACTGCCAGGCGCGCCGGGAGCGCATCACCCAGCGCTTCCACCACACCCGACAGCAGCAGGTTGAACAGACAGCTCACAGGGGCAAGTGAATCCCAGAAATGACCGGTATCGGTTTTCACCTGCAGTAAATTAATCGGATAATCCCGCGCCCACGGGCACCAGATATCGGTGATTAAGGCCAGCGGAATGCCTTTCTCGCTCGCGACGCGGCAGTACTGTCGGGCCATCGTGGAGTAGGTACGCGTATCGGTCAGCACGACATAAGGGTGCGCAAACCCGGAGTTCAGGGATTCCACCCAGCTGCCGGATGCCCCTTCGGAGTAGCTCACCCGCGGGCGGAGGTATTCAAGGTGGCTGAAGAAGGCGTTGGCGATCCCGCGCGTGGACTGGATCCCCAGCACAAAGACCGCGTCCGCGTGGGCCAGATGGTGCACCACCTGACGAAAAGCGTCCGTTTGCGCCAGCTGATACACCTGCGTAATGGCGTCCACTTCCAGCGACAGGGCGTGCTGAAGGCGGTTGGGCAGGGGGCGCTGCTGCTGCCAGGAGTCGAGGCGCTCGTTCATGCCCCAGGGCTGGTAAGGATCGCGCAGGCTCTTTTTGGCATCCTCCAGGTTGCGATACCCCAGCTTGCGCAGAAAGCGTCCGACGGTGATCCCGCTGGTCCCGCTCGCCAGCCCGACGCTCTCCGCCGTTTCAAACGGGATTTGCGCGGCGTGCGCCAGCAGCCAGCTCCCGACCCGCTTCTCGCTGGGGGTCAGCTGGCTGAAAGTCGCTTCGATACGGCTCAACATCTCAGGTTTCGTCGTCATACCGCCTCGCTGTTAACAGGCTGTCAATGGCCGAAATTGTGTTACCTGATTAACAATGCATGACGCGTGCCATGTTCACAGGCGGGCGAAAACCCGCTGCGCAGTAAACTTCATGCAATATTTGGTTAACCGATGATCAACATTTGTGCAGCGTAGTTCACTTTTGGTGCACTGGCTGCCCTAGCAGGGATGAATTTGGTGAATACGTCAGCCTGTTCACATTTTTGATAAGATAGAAGCACTGAGAACATAAAAGGGATCCCTCATGGCGAATTTGCCCTGGCGAGTCAGCGTGCGCCTGATCGCGCTTGCAAAGAAAACAGGAATGGTCGTGGGGATCGTCCTGGTCGTCCTGCTGGCGGTGCGGGTGTATCTCTCGCAGCAGGGGCCGGAACTGCACCTGTGGCACACCTGGCGGGCAGATGAGATGTCCGTTCGCGAGCTGGATAACGCCGATTTTGCCGGGTACCTCGCCCGGGAAAAGGCGATTTTCACCGATCTGGATAACGCGGTGACGGCGAAAACAGCGGGCGAGGAACAAACCCCGTTAAACCGCTATTACCGCCAGAGCCTGGTGTGGCCCGGTCAGTTTGCCCCCGATGCCAACCGCTCCTTTGTGCTGATGCCAATCGGCAAGCCCCGCGGCGCGGTGGTGCTGCTGCACGGGCTGACGGATTCGCCATACAGTGTCAGGCGCCTTGCCGTGAACTATCAGCAGCACGGCTTTGTGGCCGTGGTCCCGCGTCTTCCCGGACACGGCACCGCGCCCGGTGCGCTGACGGACGTGGACTGGGAAATGTGGCTGGCGGCCACGCGCCTTGCCGTACGGGAAGCCACGCGCCTGGCGGGTGATGCGGTGCCTCTGCATCTGGTGGGCTACTCCAACGGCGGGGCGCTGGCGATGAAATATGCCCTCGATGCGCTGGACGCGCCTGCACTGCGTAAACCGCAGCAGGTGATCCTGCTCTCGCCGATGATTGGCGTGACGGCCTTTGCGCGGTTCGCCGGTTTCGCCGGGCTACCGGCGCTGCTGCCGCCGTTTGCCAAAGCGGCCTGGCTGAATATCGCCCCGGAATATAATCCGTATAAATACAATTCGTTCCCGGTGAACGCCGCCCGCCAGTCGTGGCTGCTGACGAAGGCCCTGCAGGAGCAGATTGGCCGCGCGGCGCGGGAAAACAGGCTGGCGAATTTGCCGCCGGTGCTGGCGTTCCAGTCGGTGATGGACTCCACGGTCAGTACCCGCGCGGTGGTCAGCGGCCTGTTTGACCAGCTTCCGGCAAACGGCAGCGAGCTGGTGATGTTCGATATCAACCAGGCGGCGAGCTTCCGTCCGCTCTTCAAACCGTCGTCCTGGACGGCCACCACGGCGCTGCTGCCGGTAGCGCAGAGACGTTACGGTGTCACGATTATCACCAATGCCAGCGAGCACAGTTTCTCGACGGTGGCGAAAATAACCCCGGCAGGCAGAACGCAGGAGACGGTGGTGCCGCTTGCCCAGTCCTGGCCGCAGGATGTCTATTCCCTGTCGCACGTTGCGGTGCCGTTCCCGCCGGATGACGATCTCTATGGTCGCGAACCTGGGGTGAAAAACCGCTACGGTATCAGCCTGGGGACGATTGCGCTCTGGGGAGAAACGTCCGTATTAAGCGTCGGAAAAGAGGCGCTGATGCGGGTCACCTCGAACCCGTTTTACGACTTTATGCAGGAGAGGATTAACAGCCGGATCGGGGACGAGAAAAAGTAACGTTCCCCTGTAGCGTGAATATGTTAGGTCGCATTGATTAAGTATGTTACATAGTAGCTTCAAGGCACCTCTTTTTCTCATTGGAACCCCTTTTTGTGCTGACGACTCTGATCTACCGAAGCCAGTTGAATTTATCCCGCCCGTCCACCGAACTGCGGGAGCTGGTGGAGCGCGCCAGGGGCCGCAACACAAAACTGGCTATTACCGGCGTCCTCCTGGCTAATGGGAATGAGGTTCTGCAGGTCCTCGAAGGGTCGGAAGAGAGTGTGGTCAAACTTTTCCATACCATCCGTGAGGACAAGCGGCACAGTGGGGTGGTAGAACTGCTGCGGGACTATGGTCCGCGCAGACGCTTCGAAAACGTCGGCATGCTGCTGTTCGATCTGCAAACGCAGTCGCCGAAAGAGGTGCTGCAGTCGGTGCTGCGCTACAGCAAGCTGGACAGCTATCTGACCTCCGACGATCGGGTGTTCAAATTTATTCAGACCTTTATAACCGGTAAACGTCCGGTCCCGTTGGGGGCACGCTACACCGCGGACAAATGGACGCTCTCGACCGAAACGCTACCCTTTGGCGAACACCTGGGCCTGATTGCCGGGCAAACCTGCCAGTTTGCGTTGCAGCCTATTGTCGAGCCCTCGGAAGGGAAGATCAGCTCCCTTGAGGCGCTTATCCGCGGCAACGACGGCGGCAGCCCGGAGCATTTCTTCAGCATTGTCGATCCCGACAACATCTACGAAGTCGATCTCCAGACAAAAGCCTATGCCTTTGCGCTGGCTGAAAAGCTGGGCATTGGCAGCCATAAAATCGCGGTAAACCTGCTGCCCATGTCGCTGGTGAATGTCCCTGGCGCAGTGGAATTTCTGGTCGATCAGATTAAAAAACATGGCCTTCAGCCCGAGCAGGTGGTCATTGAAGTCACTGAAAACGAGATGATCTCCGGGTTCAACCAGTTTAACAGTGCCATCAAGCAGCTTCGCGGTGAGGGGATTGGCCTGGCGATCGATGATTTTGGCTCGGGCTATGCCGGACTTTCGCTGCTGACCCGGTTCCAGCCGGATAAAATTAAAATCGACCGGGAAATTGTCAGCAATATCCACCTGAGCGGCCCGAAACAGGCAATTGTGCGCTCCATCATCAGCTGCTGCTCCGATCTTGAAATTACCCTGGTGGCGGAAGGTATCGAGAAAATTGAGGAGTGGTGCTGGCTCGAATCTGCCGGGATCCGCCGCTTTCAGGGATTCCTGTTTGCCCGGCCGCAACTGAATGGCGTCGGCGATATCCACTGGCCGCATCTGGTGCGTTAAGTCAAATTTCCCTCCCGTTATTTCCCCTTAGCCCGGCCTGTGCTTAAATAGCTAAAACGGTTTAACATAGTTTAGCTACGAGGATCACATGAAGAAAATCTGGGTACTTGGCGATGCGGTAGTGGATTTGCTGCCCGATGGAGAAGGTCGATTACTGCAGTGTCCCGGTGGCGCGCCGGCGAACGTCGCGGTCGGTATTGCCAGGCTGGGCGGCCAGAGCGCCTTTATCGGCAGGGTTGGCGACGATCCTTTCGGGCGCTTTATGACGAAAACGCTCGCTGACGAGTGGGTTGACGTGACGTGGATGCGCCTTGACCCGGCGCACCGCACCTCAACGGTGGTGGTCGATTTGGACGACCACGGCGAGCGATCGTTTACCTTCATGGTGCGCCCGAGCGCCGATCTGTTTCTCGAACCCGCCGACCTGCCGTCGTTCAGCGCCGGGGAGTGGCTGCACGTCTGCTCCATCGCCTTAAGCGCCGAGCCGAGCCGTACTGCGACATTTCAGGCGATGGACGCCATCCGGGAGGCGGGCGGTTACGTCAGTTTCGACCCCAATATTCGCCCGGATCTCTGGCCGTATGAGAACGAACTTCACCGCTGTCTTGAACAGGCGCTGCAAAGCGCTGACGTGGTGAAACTCTCGGTAGAAGAGCTGGCCTTTTTCACCGGCAGCGCGGCGGTGAACGCTGGTCTGGAGGTGCTGATGCAGCGCTGCCCGGCGCGTCTGGTGCTGGTTACGCAGGGTAAAGAGGGGGTGATCGCCTGGCATGAAGGCACTGTGAAACACTATCCGGCAACGCCTGTGCAGTGCGTTGATACGACCGGTGCGGGCGACGCCTTTGTGGCGGGGCTGCTCTACGGTCTGGCTGACGGTCAGGCGCTGCCTGCGGTTATCGCGCTCGCCCAGCGCTGCGGCGCGCTGGCCACCACCGCCAAAGGGGCGATGACCGCGTTGCCCTGGCAGCATGACCTGTAATTTCTCCTCTCCTGGCCGCCATCCGGCGGCCTGAATTGTCGCCTCGATCACACTTACTAAATCGGTTTAGCAAAAAAGATTGCCGATCCAAAATTCACAGGTTTAGTATCAGCAACCTAAACCGGTTTAGCAATTTAGCACGTTTAATGACTTCTTTTAGGGATGCGACAAAATGTATAAAAAACGCAGACTTGCCGTGATGATAGGCATGCTGGCCGGAAGTACCTCTGTTTTTGCCCAGTCGGATATGTCCAGTATTGAAGCGCGCCTTGCCGCGATGGAGCAGCGCCTTCAGGACGCGGAGACGCGCGCGCAGGTGGCTGAAAAACGCGCCGCGGCAGCAGAACAAAAAACGCAGCAGCTGGTTGCCGCTCAGCAGCAGGCGCAAACGACGACCCAGGAGGTGGCGCAGCGCACCACCGCGCTGGAGAAGAAGGCGGATCAGACCGGCGGGTTTGAGTTCCACGGCTATGCCCGCTCTGGCCTGCTGATGAACGATGCGGCCTCCAGCAGCAAAAGCGGCCCTTACCTGACGCCAGCCGGTGAAACCGGTGGTGCGGTGGGGCGTTTGGGTAACGAAGCCGACACCTACGTCGAGCTAAACCTCGAGCACAAGCAAACCCTGGATAACGGGGCGACTACGCGCTTTAAAGCGATGCTGGCCGACGGTCAGAGAACCTATAACGACTGGTCAGCCGATACCAGCGACCTCAATATTCGCCAGGCCTTCGCAGAACTGGGCAATCTGCCTGATTTTACCGGCGCGCTGAAGGGCAGCACCTTCTGGGCGGGTAAACGCTTCGACCGCGACAACTTTGACATCCACTGGCTGGATTCCGATGTGGTGTTCCTGGCCGGTACCGGCGGCGGCGTTTATGACGTGAAATGGAACGATTCGCTGCGCAGCAACTTCTCCATTTATGGCCGCAACTTCGGCAGCGTGGAGCAGACCGACAACAACGTTCAGAACTATATCCTCAGCATGAACCACTTCGCCGGCCCGTTCCAGCTGATGGTGAGCGGCCTGCGGGCGAAGGATAACGACGACCGTAAAGACACTAACGGCGATCTCATCAAAACGGATGCCGCCAATCACGGCGTTCATGCTCTGATGGGCTTGCATAATGACAGCTTCTACGGCCTGCGCGAAGGGACCGCCAAAACGGCGCTGCTGTATGGTCACGGGCTGGGTGCGGAGGTGAAAAGCATCGGCTCCGATGGCGCCTTGCTGTCTGAGGCGGATACCTGGCGCTTTGCAAGTTACGGTGTCACGCCGATCGGCGGTGGCTGGAGCGTTGCGCCCGCCGTTCTGGCACAAAGCAGTAAAGATCGCTACGTCAAGGGCGATAGCTATGAGTGGGTAACGCTCAACACCCGCCTGATCAAAGAGGTCACCCAGAATTTCGCGCTGGCCTTTGAGGGCAGCTATCAGTACATGGATTTAAACCCGGAAGGCTATAAGGATCGCAACGCCGTGAACGGCAGTTTCTACAAGCTGACCTTTGCGCCAACCTTAAAAGCGAGCAAAATCGGCGATTTCTTCAGCCGTCCCGAACTGCGCCTGTTTGCCACCTGGATGGACTGGAGCAGCAAACTGGATCATTACGCCAGCGATGATGCCTTTGGCATCAGCGGCTTCAACGCTGGCGGGGAATGGAACTTTGGGGTCCAGATGGAAACCTGGTTTTAACCCATCACGCTCCCGCCTGGCGGGAGCGTTTCGCACATCATAAAAAGAAGTCAGGCAGAGGTATCTATGGATTTTAATCAAATCGCCCGCGAGCTTATTCCGCTGCTCGGTGGCAAGGAAAATATCGCCAGCGCGGCGCACTGCGCAACGCGTCTTCGTCTGGTGCTGGTCGATGACGCGCTGGCGGATCAGCAGGCTATCGGCAAAGTTGACGGTGTGAAGGGCTGTTTCCGTAACGCCGGGCAGATGCAGGTGATTTTTGGCACGGGCGTGGTCAACAAGGTGTACGCCGCGTTTATTCAGGCGGCGGGGATTAGCGAATCCAGCAAATCTGAGGCTGCGGATCTGGCGGCGCGCAAGCTGAACCCGTTCCAGCGCATTGCCCGTCTGCTCTCCAACATCTTTGTGCCAATCATCCCCGCGATTGTGGCGTCCGGTCTGCTGATGGGCCTGCTCGGCATGGTGAAAACCTACGGCTGGGTCAATGCGGATAACGCCATCTACATCATGCTGGACATGTGCAGCTCGGCGGCGTTTATCATTCTGCCTATTCTGATTGGCTTTACCGCCGCGCGCGAATTTGGCGGTAACCCGTACCTCGGCGCGACGCTGGGCGGCATTCTGACCCACCCGGCGCTGACCAACGCCTGGGGCGTGGCGTCGGGCTTCCACACCATGAACTTCTTCGGCCTTGAGATCGCGATGATTGGCTATCAGGGCACGGTATTCCCGGTGCTGCTGGCCGTCTGGTTTATGAGCATCGTGGAGAAAAACCTGCGCCGCGCGATCCCGGATGCGTTAGACCTGATCCTGACGCCGTTCCTCACCGTCGTCATCTCCGGCTTTATCGCCTTGCTGATTATCGGCCCGGCGGGGCGCGCCCTGGGTGACGGTATTTCCTTTATTCTGAGCACGCTGATCGCCCACGCGGGCTGGCTCGCCGGGCTGCTGTTCGGCGGACTTTACTCGGTGATTGTGATCACCGGTATTCACCACAGCTTCCACGCGATTGAAGCCGGGCTGCTGGGCAACCCGTCGATTGGCGTTAACTTCCTGCTGCCGATCTGGGCCATGGCGAACGTGGCGCAGGGCGGCGCCTGTCTGGCGGTGTGGTTTAAAACCAAAGACGCCAAAATCAAAGCCATTACCCTGCCGTCGGCGTTCTCTGCAATGCTGGGTATCACCGAAGCGGCCATTTTTGGTATCAACCTGCGCTTCGTTAAGCCGTTTATCGCTGCGCTGATTGGCGGCGCGGTGGGCGGGGCATGGGTGGTCTCCGTGCATGTGTACATGACCGCTGTCGGGCTGACCGCGATTCCGGGGATGGCCATCGTGCAGGCCAGCTCGCTGCTCAACTATATTATCGGCATGGTGATTGCCTTCGGCGTGGCGTTTACCGTCTCACTGCTGCTGAAATATAAAACGGATTCTGAATAATGACGTTACCTTCCCGCTGGCCTGCGATCCTGCAGGCCGTTATGACAGGTCAGCCGCGGGCGCTGTCGGACAGCCATTATCCGCAATGGCACGCCGCGCCGGTGACGGGGCTGATGAACGACCCGAACGGGTTTATCTGGTTCGCTGGCCGCTATCACCTGTTCTATCAGTGGAACCCCCTGGACTGCGAGCATCGCTTTAAGTGCTGGGGGCACTGGAGCTCTGCAGACCTGATGCACTGGCGGCATGAGCCGCTGGCGCTGATGCCCGACGAAGCGTATGACCGCAACGGCTGCTACTCCGGTAGCGCCATCGATAACGAGGGCATTTTGACCCTGTGCTACACCGGCAACGTTAAGTTCGATGACGGCAGCCGTACCGCATGGCAGTGCCTGGCCGTGGAGCAGCCGGACGGGACCTTCAGGAAGCTGGGGCCGGTGCTGGCGCTGCCGGAAGGCTACACCGGCCACGTGCGCGACCCGAAGGTGTGGCAGCACGAGGGGATGTGGTACATGGTGCTCGGCGCGCAGGATGTGCAGAAGCGCGGCAAGGTGCTGCTGTTTAAATCAGCCGATTTGCACGCCTGGATATCCTGCGGGGAGATCGCCGGTCACGGGGTAAACGGCCTGACGGACGCGGGTTATATGTGGGAATGTCCGGACCTGTTTGCTCTCGACGGGACACATGTCCTGATCTGCTGCCCGCAGGGCCTGGCGCGCGAGCCGCATCGCTATCTCAATACCTATCCGGCCACCTGGATGAACGGGGAGTTTGACTATGCCAGCGCTGCATTCGATCACGGCGAGCTTCACGAGCTGGATGCGGGGTTTGAGTTTTACGCCCCACAAACCACGCTGGCGGAAGATGGACGCCGCATTCTGATCGGCTGGATGGGCGTACCGGACGGGGAAGAGATGCTTCAGCCCACCCGGGCGCACGGCTGGATGCACCAGATGACCTGCCCGCGCGAACTCCGCTATCGCGACGGCAGGCTCTGGCAGACCCCGGCGCGCGAGCTGGCGGCGCTGCGTGAAGATGAGCAGCACTGGCAGGGGCGCGCCAGCGACGCGCCCGAACTGGACGCGACGCGCCTGGAGTTTGAGCTAGGCGCATCGCAGGTGAACGTCGATTTTGCCGGCGCGCTGCGTCTCAAGGTCGATGAGCAGGGCGTGCGCCTGGAACGCGCGAGCCTGAAAACCGGTGAAACACTGACCCGCTACTGGCAGGGTGACGTCCGTCACTTACGCGTTCTGTGCGACCGCTCCAGCGTCGAAATCTTCATTAACCAGGGCGAAGGGGTGATGAGCAGCCGCTATTTTCCTGACCATCCGGCCCGGGTGCGATTCGAAGGTGCGTCCGATATCACATTACGCTACTGGTCGCTGCGCGCCTGCATGATAGAATGAGGGTTTTGGCAGCCGGATCTAAGTCGTTGTGAGAAAAACAAAACGCGTCACCATTAAAGACATCGCGGAGCTGGCGGGTGTGTCAAAAGCCACCGCCAGCCTGGTCCTGAACGGTCGCAGCAAAGAGCTTCGCGTGGCGGAAGAGACGCGCGAGCGCGTGCTGGCAATTGCAAAAGAACACCACTATCAGCCCAGCATTCACGCCCGCTCGCTGCGAGATAACCGCAGCCACACCATTGGTCTGGTGGTTCCTGAGATCACCAACTACGGTTTTGCCGTCTTTTCTCACGAGCTGGAAACGCTGTGCCGCGAGGCGGGCGTTCAACTGCTGATCTCCTGCAGCGATGAAAATCCGGGGCAGGAGACGGTAGTGGTGAACAACATGGTGGCGCGTCAGGTGGACGGGCTGATTGTGGCCTCCAGCATGCTCAACGACACGGACTACCATAAGCTGAGCGAGCAGCTGCCGGTGGTTCTGTTTGACCGCCACATCAACGACAGCGCGCTGCCGCTGGTGATCACCGATTCCATTACCCCGACGACCGAACTGGTGGCCGACATTGCGCGCCAGCATCCTGATGAGTTCTACTTTCTCGGCGGCCAGCCCCGCCTGTCGCCCACGCGCGACCGCCTGGAAGGCTTTAAGCAAGGGCTGCGTGAGGCCGGTGTGGCGCTGCGACCCGAGTGGATCATTCACGGCAACTATCATCCGAGCTCCGGATACGAGATGTTTGCTGAACTCTGCGCCCGCCTGGGGCGTCCGCCGAAAGCGCTCTTCGCCGCCGCCTGCGGGCTGCTGGAAGGGGTGCTACGCTATATGGGCCAACATAACCTGCTGCAAAGCGATATCAGGTTAGCCAGTTTTGACGATCACTATCTCTACGATTCGCTGACGATCCCGGTGGATACCATTCGTCAGGATAACCGCCAGCTGGCGTGGCACTGCTTTGATTTGATTAGCAAATTAATCGAGGGGGAGACGCCGCAGCCGTTGCAGCGCAAGCTCAATGCCACCCTGCAGCGACGCTATAAGTCAGCGAAATAGCCCGGTTCGATACTTCAATAACTTTAATTAATTTAAGTTTTGGAATGGCCGATAACCATAAGGAATAATTCTCCTTGAGGTATTGGTTTATGTCGTTGAAAAAGTCGTCCCTGATTGTCCTGTTCTCGCTGCTTTTCTTCTTTGTTGTCAGCACCGTCACCAGCGTTGGCCTCATCATTAAAAGTAATAATTCGCTGGATAACGTCAACAAAGAGATCCAGGTTGTGCTGTCCATTATTGACCCTATCAACCACAGCCGTACGCTGCGCGTGCGGGTGATGGAGTATGTGAAGATGGTGGAAGCGGGCAACGCGGCGGACGGCGCTGCAAAGCTTACCACCGTGAAAGAGGCGTTGACCAAAGCGGACCACGCCTTTGCGGCCTTTATGGCGTCGCCGCGCCTGAGCGATGAAGCGCCGCTGGTCACTGCCTATCAGGACGCCTGGCAAAACTACCGCAACCAGGGGCTGGCGCCGCTGATCGACGCCGCCGAGGTGCACGATGTTGCCAAATTCAACGCGCTGATCCCGGAAGTCTCCCGCCTCGACCGCCAGTACGAGATCGTTCTCGACCAGGTGCTTTCCGTCCACCAGAAATACGCCAAAAGCCTGAACGAAGATGCCAGCAGTAACTTCGTCTCTGGCCTGGCGATCATTGCCGCTATCGCAAGCCTGTTTGTGGTGGTGATTGTCGCCGTCAGCCTGCTGATGAAGCGCTTTGTCTTTGCGCCGGTTAACCTGGCGCGCGAGCACTGCAGCCAGATTGCGGCAGGCAAGCTGGACATTCCAGTGCCGGTGAAGGGGAGTACAGGCAACGAAATCGACCATCTGATGGGCTCGATGGAGCAGATGCGTCAGGCGCTGCTGGCGACCATCGCCCAGGTGCGCGATGCGAGCCATACCGTAACGCACGCAGCCCAGGAGATTGCCTCCGGGAATATCGACCTGGCGTCACGCACCGAGCAGCAGGCTTCGGCGTTAACCCAGACGGCGGCCAGCATGGAAGAACTGAGCGCGACGGTGGCGAACAATACCGATAATGTGTATCAGGCCGGGAAACTGGTGCAGGACGCGGTGAAAAATGCCCACACCGGTGAAGCGGTAACCCGTGAAGTCATCGACACGATGAATACCATCGCGGCGAACTCGAAGCGCATTGAAGACATCACCAGCGTGATTAACAGCATTGCCTTCCAGACCAACATCCTGGCGCTGAACGCGGCGGTTGAAGCGGCGCGCGCCGGTACGCAGGGACGCGGCTTTGCGGTCGTGGCCAGCGAAGTACGCACCCTGGCGCAGAAAAGCGCGGTGGCGGCGAAAGATATCGAAAGCCTGATCGCGCAGTCGGTTTCCAGCGTGAAAAACGGTGCGGAGCTGGTGAGCCGCTCGGGCGAGGTGATTGATTCGATCATTTCATCGGTGAATAAAGTGAATACGCTGATGGAGCAGATCTCCGTCGCCTCTGAAGAGCAGAGCCGCGGGATCAGTCAGGTCGGGCAGGCGGTAACCGAGATGGACGGCGTGACCCAGCAGAACGCCGCGCTGGTGCAGCAGTCCGCGGCGGCAGCGGCCTCGCTGGAAGAGCAGGCGCAGCAGCTTTCACGGAGTATTTCGAGTTTTAGGTTGCCGGTGCAGGCTTGATGGTATGAGGGAGGCTCCGCAAGGAGCCTTTTATATTACTGTCACACATTAAGTCTTGCCTGCTTACTCTTTGAGTTTGTTTCAGTACCACTTATTGTATTTCACATATATAACAGAAATAACAATCACCCAAACGACGCTGAGTAAAGCAGCATGCCCCGGTATAAACCGTACAAATAGATATATTCCAATTACGATAAGCAACGCAGGAATCAGGTAAAAAAACGATTTCAAAAGCCATAAAATTGCTTGCTTCATTTCCGCAGTATCTCGTACAAGGCGTCGCCTATCACTTGCTCATTATTATCCCCAGAGTTTACCTGATAAATGATTTCAGACATTTGCGGTTCGATTAAGAAGTATAACATCTCGATATTTTCTTTATACAGTGCCTGGTAGTACTGAGGATCCTGAAATTTGAGTCGATTAGCCGCAGATGCTGCTACCTGAGCCTTTGAGTAAAGCGTTGCGCCATTAACAAACTCATCTTCCTGGCATTGTTATCAATCATACTGGCCGTCATTGCTATCGCATTGGTTAAGCGACTTCTTCGTACGCGATGATTTGCCTACAAGTGACTCATAGCATCCGTCAGCCGTTACCGCTATGAGTCCAAATTCTGCAGCACAAAAAAATTTTATTCACCCCAGCAATATTTCACTCCCTCATCCGTCTACCTCATCACAAGCCATAATCAGTTACTGCAAACGAGGTAAACACCATGAGAGATTTTGAACTGCACGGCAGAGGTCACGGGCGCGGATTTGGTCGCCACCGTATGGGCAAAGGTTTAATCATCGGCGCGGTGATTTTCATCGTGCTCGGTCTGCTGGTGATGTCCCTGTGGAACGCCTTGCTCCCGGCGATCCTCGGCGTGAAGGCCATCGGATTCTGGCAGGCGCTGGGCATTCTGGTGCTGAGCCGCATTCTGTTTGGCGGCTTAGGTTTCCGCCCCGGAATGTTTGGCGCGCACCGCCGCATGCACGAGCGCTGGATGAACATGACGCCCGAACAGCGTGAGGCGTTTATTCAGCAGCGCCGTGAAGGGTTCGGTCGCCACGGTCGCGGTCACTGCGGCTGGCACGGTCATCGTGACGATAAGCGCGATGAAGCCACGCCAAAAGCGCCGGAAGCAGAGTGAGCGAGATGAAAGCCGGGGAGGCGAGCGGATCCATGCTGATGTCGGCGCTCAATGCCTGTCGCGCCCGGCTGAAAGCCTTCATTCGCGGACGGACGTCCGTGCGCGATGATGCCGACGACATTTTGCAGGAAGTGACGTATCAGCTGATGAAAGTGGAGCAGCCGGTCGAAAACGTCGCCGCCTGGCTGTTCCGCGCGGCGCGTAACGAAATGACCGACCGGGCGCGTAAAAAGCGCGAGGTGTCGCTCTCCGGCTATTTTACGGGCGAAGATGACGACGGTTATCCGGAAGACGAGCTGGCCGAAACCCTGTTCGGCGTTCCGCACACGCCGGAGGAGGAGTACCTCAAAACGCTGCTGTGGGAAGAGCTGGGCCAGGCGCTGTCTGAACTTCCGCCGCCGCAGCGGGAGGTATTTGAAAAGACCGAGCTCCACGGCTACAGCATTAAAATGCTGGCAGAGGAGACCGGCGCCAGCGAACAGGCGCTGTTATCCCGCAAGCACAAGGCGGTGCTGTTTCTGCGCACGCGGCTGCGGGACGTCTATGACGCGCTGACAGGCGAATAGCGGCGGCAGACAAAACCTTACACTTCCGGCACTTGTAGATTCATCACTATCGTTTATGATCGGGGCGTCTTGTCACTCTGGAATGTTATGCGCAACCGTCAGCTCCTCGGAAAATGGCTTTTGATTATCACCTGTCTCGCGATGGCGCTTTGCCTCGTGCAGCGTGCGGTGATGCTCAACCATTTTTTACAGGGACTGGATCCGCAGATTTCGCTGAGTGCAGATGCCCCGACTCAAACCAGCAACACTGAACAACCCGGCCCGTCGCCGTGTCAGCTCGGCGCGCACTCGCTGCTTTGCGCCCAGCCGCTGTTCTTCGACGGTGCATTACCGGCCATTATTATCTTCTTCGCGCTGCTGCAGCTGTTGACGCAAGGGCGGGCACTGGCTCCTGCGGAACAGCCCGTTCAGGCACCGCCTCCCCGAATACACCTTAAAAACTGCGTTTTCCGTGAATGAAAAACATCGTCACCACACGATAATTTTTCACTGTTCACGGAGTACAACATGGTTAACCTCTTCAGGGGATTCGTCTTCCTGTGGCTGTCCTGCATCGGCATTGTCCATGCGGCGGACACCGGCTGGCTGGTCTCCCCACAAAACGATCACGCCCGCATCCGCTTTCAGGCGGAGAGGGAACAAACGCATGTTAAAGGCGTGCTCACCGTTGAGCTAAAGCCCGGCTGGAAAACCTACTGGCGATCGCCGGGCGAGGGCGGCGTGGCGCCGAAAATCAGCTGGCCGGAAGGCGTAACGGACAGCTGGTCCTGGCCGGTGCCGTCGCGCTTCGATATCTCCGGCATGACCACGCAGGGCTATCACGATAAGGTGACGATCCCGATTACGCTCGATGGAGCGAAGGGCGACACGCTCGACGGGACGCTGACGCTCTCTACGTGCAGCAACGTCTGCCTGCTGACGGACTACCCGCTGCACCTCGATTTTACCCAGCCGGTGGATGAGGGCTTCCGCAGCGCCTTCGGGCAAGCGATGCGCGCCGTTCCGGGCACGTCTGGCGTATCCAAGGATCTCTCTGCCTGGCTCTCTGGCGACAAGCTGGTGATTACCGGCACCACGGACGGGAAGTGGAACAATCCGGGGATCTACTTTGACCCGCTGGAGGGTGACATTCTGCCCGGCGAGCCGGTCATTAAACACGACGGCACTGCGCTTCGGGTGACGGTACCCGTGACCGACGAATGGGGTGATAAACCCGCCTCATTGGCAGGCAAAAGACTGTCGTTTGTGCTGACCAACGGCGATCGGGCGCAGCAAACCACCATGACCGTTGGGACAACGCCCGAAGAGACCTCCGTGCCGGACGGGACGGGAAAAATGGTGCTCTTTGCCCTGCTGGGCGGGCTGATCCTGAACCTGATGCCCTGCGTATTGCCGGTGATGGGCATGAAGCTTAATAGCATCTTGCTGGCGGGATCGAACAGCCGCGCCATCAGGCTGCGCTTTCTGGCCACCAGCGCCGGGATCCTCACCTCCTTTATGCTGCTGGCCGGGATGGTCACCGCGCTGAAGCTGGCCGGAGCGTCGCTGGGGTGGGGTATTCAGTTCCAGAACCCGTGGTTTATCGGCCTGATGGTCGCCGTGACCTTCCTGTTTGCGCTGAACCTGTTTGGGACGTTTGAAATGCTGCTGCCTTCTTCTGCCGCAGGACGGCTGGCGACGGCAGGGGGATCGGGGATCGGCGGCAGCTTCTGCGAAGGGATGTTCGCCACGCTGCTGGCGACGCCGTGCTCCGCACCGTTCCTCGGTACCGCGGTCGCTTTTGCCCTTGGCGCGCCGCTGCACGCCCTGTGGCTCATCTTCCTGATGCTCGGCGTGGGCATGAGTCTGCCGTGGCTGTTCGTTGCCCTGGTGCCGAAAACGGCGATGCTGCTGCCGAAACCCGGCCGCTGGATGAACACGCTCAGGGTCATCCTCGGCATGATGATGCTGGCCTCCAGCCTCTGGCTGGCAACGCTGTTTAGCGTGCATCTGGGTGAGGCGGTCAGCCAGATCGTGATGCTGGCGCTGACTGCCTCTGCGCTGGTGCTGTTCGCACAGAAGCGGCAAAAATCTTCGCTCTTGTTCTGGCTGGTGGTCATCGCGCTGTCGGCGTTCGGCGGGTATCAGCTGCGCGGTCTGCTTAACGCGCCGTCTGACGCTCCGGCACAAAACGTTGCGCAAACCGTCCCGTGGCAGCCGCTCAGTGAAGAGGCCATTGAGCAGGCGCTGGCGCAGGGGAAGCGAGTGTTTGTGGATATCTCCGCGGACTGGTGCGTGACGTGCAAAGTTAACGAGCACCGCGTACTCAGTCAGCCGGACGTGATTGCCGCGCTGCGCCAGCCGGACGTGGTGGCCCTGCGCGGAGACTGGAGCCAGCCGTCCGCGTTTATCGCGGATTTTCTGGCGAAGCGAAACCGCTACGCCATTCCGTTTAACGCGGTGTATGGCCCCGGTCTGCCTGAAGGGGAAATTCTCTCGCCGCTGCTGGACAAACGCACCCTGGTTACCACCCTGAACAATGCAAAAGGCTAAAGGTATGATGAAAAAACTCTTTATTACGCTTCTACTCCTGCTGGCCCCGCTTCAGGTATTTGCTGCCCAGCCGCTGACGCCTTACCAGGAGCAGCGCGCGCAGAAGATGATCGCTGATTTCCTGTTTAACGATCCAAACTCCCCGCGCATCGGCGCGAAAAACCCAAAGCTCACCCTGGTGGTGTTTACCGACTACAACTGCCCGTACTGTAAAAAATTCGATCCGTACCTGGAGAAGATTGTCGAAAAACATCCGGACGTGGCGGTGGTCTTTAAGTTTTTACCTTTCCGCTCGGAAAGTTCGCTGACCGCCGCACGAGACGCGTTAACTGTCTGGCGTGCGCATCCTGAGCAGTTTATGAAGCTGAACCACACCCTGATGGCGAAAAAGGGGTACCACGATGACGCCAGCATTCAGGAGGCGCAAAAGCGGGCGGGCGTGAGCGTGACGACGCCGGACGAGGAGAGTTTTCTGACGATCAGGCGCAGCCTCATTGTGGCGGAAAAAATGGGGATCCAGGGCACGCCCGCCACGCTTATCGGCGAGGGGCTGCTTCCCGGCTGGGTGCCGTTCGAACAATTCGACGAAATGGTCAGTGAAGCACTGAAAAACCGTTAACCTGAAGGGGGCGAAATGCCCCCGACAAACCGGAGAGGGAAATGAAAAAATTACTGTTACTTTCGGCGCTGGCGACGTCAGGGCTGGTACAGGCGGCTGAAGCCATACCGGATGTGGTGAAGCACTTCAGCGAGCAGCAGAACATCAAAATCATCAAGAAGCTGGATGCGCCGGGCGGGGCGCCAGCCTGGCTGGGGCAGTATCAGGATATGGGCGTGACGCTCTTTCTTACGCCGGACGGCAAGCACGTGATCTCAGGTTATCTTTATGATGACAAAGGGAAGAACCTCAGCGAGGGCTATTTCCAGAAAGAGATCTACGCCCCAATGGGACGTGAAATGTGGAAGAACCTCAATGTGGCGCATCCCCTGAAAGAAGGGGCGGATAACGCCCCGCGTAAGGTCTTTGTCTTTGCCGATCCGTTCTGTCCGTACTGCAAGCAGTTCTGGGCCGAAGCGCAGCCGTGGGTCAAGGCCGGTAAGGTTCAGCTCAATACGCTGCTGGTGGCATTCCTCAACCCCAACAGCGGACGCAACGCCGCCGCCATTCTGAATGCGAAAGATCCGGTTGCGGCCTGGCGCGAATACGAGCTCTCCGGCGGCAAAAAACTGCCCAAGCCTGAAGGCGAGGCTTCTCGGGAAACGGTAGCGATACTGCAGAAGCACCAGGCGCTGATGGACAGCCTGGGCGCTAACGCCACGCCGGCTATTTATTATCTGAATGCGGAAAACGAGCTGCAGCAGGTGGTGGGTATGCCGGATGCGCAGCAGCTCGAGGCGATGTTCGGGCCGAAGCCGTAAAAAAAACAGGCAGAAACGGGCGTTTCTGCCTGCTCGTTACTTAGCTACCCCAGCGTCCCCGGAGGTAGTTTACCGCCTGCTGGGTCTGCGGCTGGTTCAGGTAATCTTCCCGGAACAGGATGGTGCCGTTGACGTTGGGCAGCGAATCGTTGAGATCGAGCTGCTTTTTCAACTCCGGCACGCCGCCCTGAACCGTCCAGTCCGGCTCGTTTCTCGACGGCTCACCCACCTTATAGAACGCAATGCCGATATACAGGCGCGTGTGGGTTGGCTTCACGACGTCGGCCCACCATCTGGTCAGCACGTCGTAGCGCGCGGCATCACGCGCGAAGGGCCAGTAAATCTGCGGCGCGATGTAGTCCAGCAGGCCCTGCTGCACCCACTGACGCGTATCGGCGAAGGATTCATCATAGGCCGCGGCGCCCCGTGTGTCGGAGCCTGCCGGGTCAAAGGAGCGGTTACGCCATACCCCCGCCGGGCTGACGCCAAACTCAACGTCGGGCTTTGTCTGCTTGATTGCGCGGGAGACCTGGACGATCAGCTGCTGCGTGTTGTGCCTTCGCCAGTCGGCTTTTGAGGCAAATCCCTGGCCGTACTGCCGCCAGGTCTGTGAATCATTCAGCGCGGAGCCCGGCGATTCGGCATAGAAGTAATCATCAAACTGCACGCCGTCTACCGGGTAGTTCGCCACCACTTCGGTCACCACTTTGGTTATCCAGTCCCGCACCTCGGGAATGCCAGGGTCAAGCACAAAGCGGTCGCCTGAGATGCGCACCCACTCCGGATGCTGAACATAGACGCTGGACGGGGTCTGATAGGCGGTCCGGTTCAGGGCGGCTATAGTAGACGGTTTGGTGTTGGTCGACACGCGATAGGGGTTGAACCAGGCATGGACTTTCATGCCGCGCTTGTGCGCTTCATCGAGCATAAACTGCAGCGGATCGTACCCCGGATACTCACCGATGTTGCCGGTCAGCATATCCGACCACGGGAGAATCTTTGATGACCAGAGGGCCGTGCTGTCCGGCTTCACCTGGAAAAAGACCGTGTTGATGCCGAGGTGCTTAAGGTTGTCGAGCTTTGCTATCAGCGCCTGCTTTTGCATCGCGATGCGCTGGTCCGCGCTGCGGCCATTCACCGAGGCCACCGGTGGCCAGTCGAGACGCGAGACGGTCGCCAGCCAGATGCCGCGCATCGGCTGGTTTGCCTGCGGCGTCGGTTTGCTGACGGTGGGGAGAGGGGTAACCAGCGATTTCGGTGGTTTTGAGGAGCAGCTCACAAGTAAAAGCGCGCAGGCAGCCAGCGCACCGATCCGTTTTACGTGTCGCGTCATTTGCGTATTAGCTCTTGATAATCCGACTGTTGGCCCAGGGATTAAAGGCGGGCGCCGCCTGCGCTGTATTTCCCTCATCGTTGAGAGAGTCCAGATACAGGGCTTCCACTTCCGCGCGCGCCCATGGGGTACGGCGCAGAAATTTCAGGCTCGATTTAACGCTGGGGTCTTTTCTGAAACAGTTAATTTTGATGCGGTCGCCCAACTCGCTCCAGCCATATTTCGCCACCAGGGCGTTGACCATCATCTCCAGCGTTACGCCATGCAAAGGATCTTTGGAAATATGTGCAGTCATAGGCGTCCGGATGTCTCGATTTTTAGGGGATTGGGGTAAACGCTGAAAGGGTACAAGAAAGCAGGGGAAGCGGCAATAACATCGAGATCCCCCTTTTTTTGGGCATTAGCTCCTTCTAACTGTCTGTATAATCAACAGACTAACAATAAAAAACGGGTATACCGATGACGCATAATCAGGTGCTGGGAATCGATCTCGGCACAACGAACAGCGCGGTCAGTGTTTGGCTTGAGGGGCGGCCAGTACTGGTTACGAATAAATTTGGTGAGGTTCTGACCCCTTCCGTCGTGGGTCTTGACGATGACGGTAATATTCTGACAGGTCGTTCCGCCCGGGATCGTTTACAAACTCACCCCCATCTCACGCAGGCGAGCTTTAAACGTTTTATGGGGACAGACGTCCAGCTTCCGCTTGGACAGCGGCAATTTCGTGCGGAGGAGTTATCCGCTCTGCTGCTTCGCCAGCTCAAAGAAGATGCTGAAGTCTGGCTTGGTCAGGCCGTCTCCGAAGCGATCATTACCGTTCCGGCTTACTTTAATGATGTACAACGCCGGGCTGTAAAAAATGCTGCGAGCCTGGCAGGACTGAATGCAATCCGCCTGTTAAACGAACCTACAGCTGCGTCGCTTGCGTTTGGATTACTGGAAAACCGCGAACAAAAATACCTTACGTTCGATCTTGGCGGCGGGACATTTGATGTTTCCATTATTGATATGTTTGAGAGCGTGGTGGAAGTTCGTGCCAGCAGCGGTGATGTACGGTTAGGTGGAGATGATTTCTCTGAGGCCATTCTGCACTGGATGTTGCAACAACATCCTGCTCTTAACGCTGCCCCCGATACGGTGAGAGCCGAGCTGCTGGCAAAAGCTGAAAGCATGAAACTGACGTTTAGCCAGTATGCAGAGGCACAGGCAACGCTATTCTGGAATGATACGGAGTGGCGTTGGTTAATGAATGAAGAGCAATTTGCTCAGTGCTGCAAACCGATTTTAAACCGGCTTCAGGCGCCTGTTCAGCAGGCTCTCCATGATGCGCGGTTCTCGGTACACGATCTGGACCACATCCTGCTGGTGGGAGGGGCTACCCGTATGCCACTCGTACGCCAGACGGTCGCACGTCTTTTCGGCCGCTTCCCACGTTACGACCTTCATCCAGATGAAGCCGTAGCGCTTGGCGCGGGCGTTCAGGCGGGAATGGTCATGTCTGATGTCGCCGTGGAGGATATTATTCTCACGGACGTGATGCCTTTTTCTCTGGGGGTTGAAGTTGCCCGACGGAGTTTGGACCGTCTTGAGACGGGCTTTTTCCTGCCACTCATCGAACGTAATACCTTTCTACCCGTGAGTAAAATGGAGACAGTCAATACCGTTGAAGATAATCAACGCACTGTCTTACTGAAGATTTACCAGGGGGAGGCGCGCAAAGTTCGCGATAATATTTTTCTGGGTGAAATGAGTATCGATGTTCCCCCAGCACCGGCGGGAGAGGTCTCTCTGGATGTCCGCTTTACCTACACCCTCGATGGTTTGCTGGAAGTTGAATGCCAGTGCCAGGGAAACCCTGCCATCTCAAGGCTAATTATTGAGAAAGTGCCAGGGCAGATGAGCGATGAACACATTGCCGAGAGCCTGCAAAAGCTCGCTGCACTCAAAATCCATCCTCGCGATCGTAAGGAGAACGTCGCGCTGTTGGCTCGCAGTTCACGTCTGTATGAGCGGCTTCTTGGGGACGAGCGTATCTGCATTGACCGGCTTACAACAGAATTTGAGTGGGCACTTGAGAGTCAGGAGCCGCAGCGGATTGAACGTTGCGCACGTGAGGTTGAACTTTTCCTCAATCACTACGAGGGGTCAGGTAGATGAATATCTGGCAAATTCTTGATATTGCCCCTACAGAGGATGAATCGGAAATTCGGCGAGCCTATGCCCGCCAGTTAAAAAAGAATCGCCCTGATACCGACCCCACGGGTTACCAACGGCTGCGGGAAGCATTTGATGATGCAAAACGGTTAGCACAGCAAGGCAAAGAGAAGGGGCCGCAACCTGTTTTGGTCGATGAACCGGCAGCCATGGTTGATCGTCTGGAAGAAACTGACGAACGCGTGGCCGTTGTCTTACCAGAGCGTGAAGCGTTATACACGGAACAGGAAATATCGGCTCTGGCTTATAAGCTCGTCAACGAAGAGATAACAGGTATTGCTTCTCTCAAGCGTCTCTCCGCTCGCATTAACGGGCGAGGAAGCCTTGAACAACAACGAATTTTCAGTCAACGTCTTGCCGCTGCACTGGCTGAGCAGGATGGATTAACTGAAGCGCAACTTGATATCGTGGCGGAAACGCTGGACTGGCGGATAAATGATTACGACTTTAGCCATGTCATCCCGCTTTACGTTCAGCACGCCATCAATCATCAGATACGCCAGACTGAAATCCTCCGTGCCTGGCAGAAAATGGAGGCGGAAGGGAAGCATGGATCATGGCGGGAGAGGGTGGCTATTAAGCTGCTCAGAAGTGAACGTCAAAGCGTCCCCTGTTGGATACGATTAGTGCCGGGTCTTATTGAGATAATGGCAGCACGATATCAATACTTACTGCACTTTTTCCCCGAAACGCTCGCCAGGTTGAATCCCGCCATTCAGCCGTTTCTGCAGAAACCCCGTTTAGGCATTACCTCGGCGGGTCTTTTCTTATTCGCATTCTGGGGCTTTCTTTTCAGCGCTATTTTACCCTCCACAGGGGGCATTAACCTGGTCAGCACCATTACGATAGCCACCCTTTTTTTCTACCTTTACTTCAGCGATATGGTGCTGATAGGTGTTCATTCCAGGCCCAGATTGCTCAGTGCTTTTTTGGGCATTGAGTTCCTGTTTTCACTCATCATTATTCAGTGGTTCTTTGGCGGACTCTATTTTGCTGCGCTTTCGGCCATTACTGCACCCGGTCTGGGGCCACCACTTCTGGTGACGGCGATCTTTTTGCTGCTGTCAGCGATAGCCGTATGGGCAGTATGGCCAGGCCAGAAGGTACCGGCGATACGTTTGCCGGGGATCATTATGAGCAGGCTCTTTGCCAGTCCATGGCGGATCCTGGAGGTGATGAATTTCGCATGGTATGGCTTATTCTGGCTTTTCATTCATTATTTTATTTGCGCTGCAGTTATGGCGGCGCTGATTAAGCAGTTTAGTGAGAGATGAACCGGGTATGACGCTCTCATAATAAAGGTCACCCGGACTTAAGCCGGGTGACCTTTTTATGTTTGTCTGAAGCTTATTTTTTATCGGCAAACAGCTCCGGCGCCCATGGACGTGGATCCACCTCCATAAACGGCGCGCGCTCGAAGCGGCCCTTCAGCGCCCACGGCACCGTGCAGTCGAAGATCGTCTTGCAGGAAATGCCGTTGCCGCGAATCGAGGTGCTGTAATCCGGCGACTGGGACGGATCGAGCTGGTGGCCGCGGATCCCCGGAATATTGGTGATGCTGACATCGCCCTGCATGCGCGTCGTCATCGCCCACAGGATGTCGTCGCTGTCGAAAATATCCACGTCTTCGTCGACCAGAATAATGTTTTTCAGCTCCGAATAGGTGGCCAGGGCGATAAGCGCTGCCTGGCCCTGACGCCCTTCGTCTGACGGCTGGCGTTTTTTCACCTGCAGTATCCCGAGGAACTTACCGCCGCCCGCGGTATGGGCATAGACGTTTTGCAGGAAGCCCGGAATAGCCTCTTCAACGGCATTACGGATGCTGGCCTCGGTCGGCAATCCGGCCAGCGTGGTATGTTCTTCCCCCGGTCCCACCAGTGTCTGCAGGATCGCGTGGTTTCGCATGGTCACGGCTTTCACTTTGATCACCGGCAGGGAAGGATTCGCCTCGCCGCAGTAGCCCGGGAACTCTGGCATCGCGTGGCCGGTGTTGGTGTGCTGATCCTCTCTCACGCGCACGCCCGGAAGCAGTTCACCTTCGATGATGATCTCCGCCCGCGCGATAGCTTTCTCTTTGACCGCCACGCCCTGCACCAGCTCAACCGGCTGTTGGCGCAGCGCCCCGGCGACGCCCAGTTCGTTGTAGCCAAACGGCGTGGTCGGGGCCTCAAAGCACGCGCCGATATAGATGGCGGGATCGAGACCCATGTTGATCGTCACCGGCAGCGGCTTTCCGGCATCTTCCGCCTTTTTGCGGAACACTTCGATATGGCGCCCGGCGGCAAGGAACATGGAAAGCTCGTCGCGCTCCTGAACGCAGAGGCGGTGGATGGTGACATCCGTCAGCGAGCTGTCTTCCGGATCGCTTGCCAGCACCAGCCCCAGACAGAAGAACGGACCCGCATCAATCGGCGTGTTGGTTGGGGCCGGAAGCAGCTTGCGCAGGTCGAAGTCAGGATCGTCAGCGTAGAAGACCTGCTCCTGACAGGGGGCCTGCGAGGCCGGAACGACAACCGGCGCAACCGGCTTTTTCACCGCCTGGCCGACGTGTTTTGCCAGTTCAGAGGGCTCGCAGCCCAACAGCAGCGCCGCGCGCTCGCGGCTGGCGTGCATGCCCACCAGGATGCGGGAGTGCGGATAGCCCTTAATGCTGTTGAACATCATGGCCGGGCCCGTACGGGTTGGACGTTTGACCGTGCCGCCTGCGCCGATATGGCGATAGACGCCCGCCAGCTCCGCATTGGGATCGACCGGATGATCGGTTTCAATGTATTGCCCTTCGCGGCGCTGCAGTAAGGCGATGGCGCTGCGGAGATCGTTAATCTTGTGTTCCATATTTTCCTCCCTCGGTTGAATACCTCCATTTTTATGGCAATGACCAATAGCATCAATTGCATCATTGCTGTTAAATTGATAAGTAAATTCATATCAATTCAGGAAGTCGTCTCGTGCAGTTTCGTCAGATGCGCCACTTCATCGTCGTGGCCGAAGAGCTCCATATGCACCGGGCCGCCGAGCGTCTGAACATGGCGCAACCGGCGCTGAGCCAGCAGATAAAGGCGCTGGAAGAACGTTTAGGCGTCACGCTTTTCAGCCGGGCGAACCGCCGCTTAACCCTGACGCCCGCGGGTGAAGCGTTCCTGGTAAAAGCCAGGCTTGCCATCTCGTTAACCGAGCAGGCAGTGCTGGACGCCAGACAGACGGCAAGGGGCGAGCAGGGTGTGTTAAACCTCGGGTGCGTGTCGAGCGCGATGTTCGACGGCAGGCTGCCCGCCGCGCTGCGCCAGATGCATAGCCGCTGGCCGGCCATTACCATGTCGCTGATGACGGGAAACGTGCAGACGCTCTACGCCGCCGTGCAGAGCAACCAGCTGGATGTGGCCATCATCCGCGCGCCGCTGCCGTCTCTGCCGGACGATCTGCAAAGCCGGCCGTTCGCCTCGGAGAAAACGGTGCTGGCGCTCTATCGTCAGCATCCGCTGGCCGGGTCCGCCGCGCTGACGCTTTCGTCGGTGAAAGACGAAAAATGGATCTCCCTGCGCGACCCGGAGGGAATGGGGCTGGAACAGTACTTCTATGACGCCTGCAGCGGGGCGGGCTTTCAGCCGGACGTGGTGCAAAACGCGACTGACGTGCCCACGGTGATAAGCCTGGTTTCGGCAGGGTTTGGTCTGGCGCTGCTGCCCGCGTCGGCAAAGGCGGTGAGCGTCGAGAACGTCGTCTACGTGGACATCCTCGACCGGTTGCGGGAGAGCGAACTCACCCTGGTTTGTCACCGGATTATACGCTCAGAAGTGCTTAAAAAGTTTCTGGTTACCCTCGATCACACCTGACGTCCGGCGGCCCGCAGGAGTTGCTCGCGCAGCCAGGCATTCGCCGGATCCTGGCTGTTTTTCGGGTGCCAGTACATGTTGATGGTAATCGGCTGGAGCGGCAGCGGCGGTGGAAAAATATCCAGCGTGCTGGCGAACCGTCGCAGCATCCGTTCCGGCAGGGTACAGACCAGGTCGGTACCGGCAACCAGCGGCGGCGCCATGGCGTAGCTCTGGGTGGACATGGCGACGTGTCGCTGATAGCCCAGCCCGGCAAGAGTTTGGTCGACAAAGCCGGTAAACGGATCTCCCACTGACGACACCACCAGATGGGAAAGCGCGCAGTAGCTTTCCAGATCTAACGGACCTGTTCCGCGCGGATGGCCTTTACGCTGGGCGGTGGCAAACGCGTCGTCGAGGAGTTTGCGCCTCACCCAGCCGTCATGAGCGCCCGCGCTCACGCCGATGTAGATGTCCACATCCCCGTTTTCCAGCTGCTGCGGCAGGTCAGCCATCTCCGGCAGGGCGAAGCGCAGGCGGATGCCGGGGGCGTCGGTTCCCACCTGGTTAAGCAGCCCGGTGCCGAGCATCAGCGCCGGGTTCTCATGCAGCGCGATAACAAAGGTGCGGCTGCTGGTTTGCGCATCAAATGCCGTGGGGGCAAACAGCGCGCTGATGCCGCGCAGTACGTTCGCCACCTGCGGCTTGAGCGCTTCCGCTCGCGGCGTGGGAAGCACCCCGCGTCCATGCGGGGAGGGAATGAACAGCGGTTCGCCAAACAGCGTGCGCAGACGGGCGAGACGGGCAGACAGCGCGGGTTGGCTGATGCCCAGCCGCGCGGCCGCATGGGTGATGTTCCTGTCCTGAAGCAGGGCGTCCAGCGTCAGGAGCAGGTCTATGTCCATGTCAGATATCCGCGTCATCGCTCTATTTCGCGCCGCTGGCGTCCCGGTTGGTATAGGTGACAGGGACCCAGGCATAACCGCTTTTCTCGCCTTTCGTCACATAGCCGATGCCCGGGAAAGGCAGGTGCGGGGCGGCAACCAGGTCCTTGTTTTTCACAAAGTCAGCGAACGCATGCTCGCGTACGCTTGCCGCTTTGTTCTGATCTTCATCATAGGTGATGGTCACCGCAGGCTGCGGGAACTGAACCGCCGCGGCATGAATGATGTCGCCGACAAAGGTGATCTTCTCGCCTTTACTCGTTAGCGTATAGAAGGCTGAACCCGGCGTATGGCCGGGATGAACCGTGCCGGTCAGACCCGGGAGAATCTCCGATGTACCGCTAAACGGCACCACTTTCCCCGCGTCAAGATAGGGCTTCAAGGTCTTCTGCGCGACGTCAAAGTAGTTCTTGCCGTAGCCGGTTTTCTTCTGATTGTCGTCGTTAAAGAAAAAGTCGATATCCGGTTTGCCAACGAAAACGCGCGCGTTGCTGAACACCACCTTGCCATCTTTCACCAGGCCACCGGCATGATCGGAGTGAGCGTGAGTCAGCAGGACTTCAGTGATGTCCTCGGGTTTTATCCCCTGCGTGGCGAGGCTTTCAACCAGACGTCCGCCGGTATCAGGACCAAAGAGCTGGCCAGAGCCGGTATCCACCAGGATTTTATGTCCGGGTATCGCAATCAGGAACGCGTTGATGGAGACCTCAGCCGGGTTGGTCTGGACGTTTTTCGCGAGCAGCTCATCAATGTTTTGCGGCGTTGTCCGGCGCAGCAGCTTGTGCAGATCCTGCGCGACGGTCCCGTCGGTAAACGAGGTGACCAGAACGTCCCCAACCTGAACGCTATATCCGCCCGCCGGTTGTTTAACGACGTGCTGGGGCGTCTCTGCCGAGGCCTGGAGCGCAGGGTAGAAAAGCAGTGAACTGGAAATCAGCGTGGAAAGAGCAAGTTTTTTCACGGTAAGCATACGAGTCTCCTTTGAAAGTGCTCATCTTACTGCTCCGTAAAATTATAAGAACCTGCCCAGAAATGATAGGACCTATAAACGGGATGGATAGGAAACCGAAGGGCCGGGAAGGCGCGCGATACCTTTCCCGGCCTGCAAAACCTTATTTTTTCAGCGGTGCGTTCCAGCTATCGAGCGTGGCTTTGGACCAGGCGCCATAAGCGGCATTAGGCAGCACAATCCAGTCGTTGCCGAAGTGTTCGGCGCTGGCTTCAACCAGCTCACGCTGCTGCTCGCTCGGCTTTTTGTTTTTAAACTGCACGGCGAAGTCCGGCAGGCTGTCTCCGAACAGCATCACGATCTGCTGCTTTTTGAGGATGCTCTGGCGGCGCTCTTCCTTGCTGACCGTATCCAGCAGCACGCTTTCGTCAGACACCTGCGGCAGGCCGAGAGCGTTTAACGTTTTCAGCGTGTCGGCTTTATTTTCCTGCATACGATCCGAGACATAGTAGATCCGGACCTTGCTCTGATTCACGTGGTCAAGAAACGCTTTCGCACCCGGGATTAAGCCGGGTTTTCCCTGCTTCTCCCAGTCGCTCCAGGTGTCCCATTGTGTATAGTCGTGACACTGCTCCGCGTCGCGCACCAGCAGAGGGGTGTTATCCAGCACCGTTTCGTCGAGGTCCATCACCACGGCGTAGTTTTCGGGCGTTTTCAGATCCTTTAACTTTTCGTTGAAACGCTCGGTGGCAAACCGATAGGTTTGCAGCTGAAGGGCCATAATCTCTGCCGATTTCTGCTGATAGCGCAGCGCCATTTCGTACGCTTTCGGTTCACACAGGTTGCGCCCGGCAGCCGTCGCGGTTGCCGCTGCACTCATAACAGGTAATGCCAGCAGTAATGCCTTAGCCATTGAATTCACGCTTTTTTCCTCAACACCCTGGTTAAAATCCCGAAAGCGTAATGAAATTCAGTGACAGAAATATGACCGCGATGTGGCAATGTGTTTCCGCTAGACCAGCATGTAATACCAGAACAGGGCGACCTCGTCTTTTTCCGGCAAGGCGTTGTAGAGATAACGGTCGTACCCGCCCAGGGTGAATCCGTAGTGACGGTAAAACAGGCAGGCGGAGACGTTCACATTTTGTGTTTCAAGCCGTAATCCGGGCGCGTTTACGCTGCGGGCCCAGACGTGGGCGGCGGCCATTAATTTTTGCGCGGCACCGGTTCTGCGTCTGGTGCGATCAACGGCAATATAATCCACTGAAATAAACTTATTCCAGCCGATCGACGCGGTAATAAATCCGGCTAATTCACCGTCATCCGTTTCCGCCACAAGAAATATGGCGTCCGGATTAACGCAATGGTTTTCAAGCGTTTGAATGTCAAGTTCGTAGGTTTTTATCCACGGCTCGGCGACGGCTTCAATATGCAAATCACAATGGATAAAGGGCTCTCGCGCAATGTGGCTAATGGTGAAAGAAAAGTCACAACATTCAAGACGGACGAGGTCCGTATTTAATCCTTTTCGAATCTGCATAGTATTCCCGATAGTGAGTTATTTCATAAAGAATAGACGAAGCGGTTAAATCCGCTGAGCTCACGCACTTTTAATCCTGAACTAAGCTTGTACTTCGTTCCGCGTAAAATGTGGGTCATTCGAGGACAATGAATGGAATTCAGGACATTTCAAAAGCAGTGGGGTGCTGAGTTTATTTCCGATGACGTTGTACGTTTTCGCGTCTGGGCAGAAGGACAGAAAGAACTTACGCTACGTCTTGCCGCCACCGATGTGCCGATGACGGCAACAGGCGGCGGCTGGTTCCAGGCAGACGTCCCTGGCGTCACGCACGGTGCAGAATATCAGTTTGTTCTTCAGGACGGCATGGCGGTGCCCGATCCCGCCTCGCGGGCGCAAAAGGGCGACGTTAACGGACCCTCGGTGGTGATCGATCCCCGACGTTACCAGCCGGTCAACCGCGACTGGGCAGGGCGGCCGTGGGAAGAGACGATCATTTACGAATTGCACATCGGCACCTTTACCCCGGAGGGCACCTTCCGGGCGGCCATCGACAAGCTGCCGTATCTGGCAGAACTCGGGATTACCCAGCTTGAAGTGATGCCCGTCTCTCAGTTTGGCGGTTCCCGCGGCTGGGGGTACGACGGCGTGCTGCTGTATGCCCCTCACTCTGCCTACGGTACGCCGGAGGATTTCCACGCGTTTATTGATGCCGCGCACGGGCTGGGGCTTTCCGTGGTGCTGGATATCGTGCTTAACCACTTCGGTCCGGAGGGGAACTATCTGCCTTTGCTGTCGCCCGCGTTTTTCGATGCTCAGCGGATGACGCCGTGGGGCAACGGCATCGCCTACGAGCGCGAGCCGGTGAGACAGTACATGACCGACGCGCCGCTCTTCTGGCTGACGGAATACCGCCTGGATGGCCTGCGGTTTGATGCCATCGACCAGATTAAAGACGGCTCGGACACGCATATTCTCGAGGAGATTGCCGCAAAAATTCGCGAGGCCATTCCGCACCGTCACGTTCACCTGACCACGGAAGACAGCCGCAACGTGATTTTCCTGCATCCGCGCGATGAACAGGGCAACGCGCCGTTGTTTACCGGCGAGTGGAACGATGACTTCCACAACGCCGCCCACGTATTTGCCACCGGTGAGACGCACGCCTACTACCAGGATTTTGCCTTTGAGCCGGAGAAAAAGTTCGCCCGGGCGCTGGCGGAAGGGTTTGTCTACCAGGGCGAAGTGTCTCTGCAAACCGGAGAATCTCGCGGGGTGGAGTGCCGCACGCAGCCGCCGCAGTTCTTCGTCGATTTTATTCAAAACCACGATCAGACCGGCAATCGCGCCCAGGGCGAGCGGCTTATCTCCCTCGCGGGTGCCGACAAGACGCGGGTGCTGCTTGCCGCGCTGCTGCTCTCCCCGCATATCCCGCTGCTGTTTATGGGCGAGGAGTTTGGGGAAACGCATCCGTTCCTGTTCTTCACCGACTTTCACGGCGAACTGGCAAAGGCAGTGCGGGAAGGGCGCGCGAAAGAGTTTACTGGCCATGCCGGGCACGATGAAACCGTCCCGGACCCGAACGACGTGAACACGTTTATCCGCTCAAAGCTCGACTGGCATAAAGTCGCCACCGACGAGGGCAAGACATGGCTGCGCTATACGCGCCATCTGTTGACGCTGCGCCATCGCTATATCGTTCCGCTTCTGCATCCGGGCGGCGCCGTTGAGGGGCATGTGCTCAAGACCGCGCCCGGCATGGTGGCGGTGTGCTGGCGCTTTCCGTCGGGGACGCTCTCACTGGCGCTTAATATCGGCATTAAGCCCGTCGCGCTGCCTGCTATGGCGGGGGAGACGCGTTTTGCCTCGCCGGAGGTCACTGACGTTTTACCCCCGAACGGTATTGTCGTTCGCTTTGCTGATGGAGAAGCATCGTTATGATCCCTTCCGCCACGTACCGAATTCAGTTCCGTAACGGCATGACCTTCGACCGCGTTGTAGCGCTGGTGCCGTATATGAAGGACCTCGGCATCAGCCACCTTTACGCGTCGCCCGTATTCACTGCCACGACGGGGTCTACCCACGGCTATGACGTGACCAACCCGAATGAAATCGACCCCGCCATCGGCGGGCGAGACGGATTTGACCGCATGACCGCCGCGCTTAAGCAGGCCGGTATGGGGTTGATTATGGACATTGTCCCGAACCACATGTCCACCTCGCTGGAAAACGCATGGTGGCGGGACGTGATTGAATATGGCCAGCAGAGCCGCTATTTCCGCTACTTCGATATCGACGGGTCGCGACCGCTAACGCTGCCGTTTCTTGGCGACACCTTTGAGGCGGAGCTGGAGAAGGGAGCTATCACGTTAAAACGTGACCCTGTCACGAAAAAGGCCGCGCTGGTCTATTACGACGCCGAGTATCCGCTCAACCCCGACACGTACAGCGAGGAGAAGAGCATTGCCGAGCTGCACAACGCGCAAAGCTGGCGGCTGATGTCCTGGCGGGAGGCGCCAAAGCAGCTCTCGTGGCGGCGCTTCTTTGAGATCACCGGGCTGGTCGGCGTTCGGGTTGAAGATGATGCAGTCTTCGACGACACGCACCGGCTGATCCTTGAGCTGGTCCACGCGGGCGTGGTGGATGGTCTGCGCATTGACCATGTCGACGGCCTGGCGGATCCGCTGGGCTATCTGCAGCGCCTGCGGCAGGCCACCGGGCCCGACTGCTACATTACGGTCGAAAAGATTCTCGCCAAAGGGGAACAGCTCCCCGCTGACTGGCCGGTATCCGGTACCACCGGCTACGAGTTTATCGCCTCGCTGGCGGAAGTGCTGGTCGACGACGATAGCCTGGGACGTCTTGAGAAAATCCATGACGAGACGCTGGGCATCACGGTCGATCGCCACGCGGAACTGCGCGATGCCAAAGGCCTGATGGCCGATCGTAATTTTGAGGGTGAATTCACTACGCTGCTAAACCTTGCTGAGGATCTGGCACGCCGCAATGAGGTTGCGCTGCCACGCGAGGAAATCCGCCACGCGCTGCGCGAACTGCTTATTGCGTTTCCGGTCTACCGCACCTATGGCACTCGCGAGGGGTTAACCCCGCCGGACGTGGCGCTGCTTAACCGCGTAGTTGCCAGCGTGGAGACGTCGGAAGCCGCGCTCAGCCTGATCGTGCGCATTCTTACCGGCGACCTGCCGGAAGATTGCCGCGAGAGCGCCGCGCTGTTCAGGACCCGCTTCCAGCAGCTAACCGGGCCGCTGATGGCGAAGTCCGTTGAAGACACGCTGTTCTTTCGCCACAACCTCGAGCTTGCGCTCAATGAAGTCGGTGCTGACCCGACCCCGCGCGCGTTTTCCTTATCCCGCTTCCACCAGGAGATGCGCATTCGTCTGGCCCGTCAGCCCGACGCGCTGCTGGGCACCTCCACGCACGATACCAAGCGCGGGGAAGATGCCCGGGCGCGCCTTTACACCCTGACGGAAGCCCCGGAACGCTGGGGGGAAAATCTGGCCCGCTGGCGGCAGATGAACCAGACCCAGGTGCGTTTTCTCAATGACGGTACCGCGCCGAACGCCGCCGATACGTGGATGATCTACCAGGCGCTGGCGGGCGTCTGGCCTGCCACGCTGACATCGGACGACGCTGACGGGCTGGCATCACTGGAAGAACGTTTTCTCGGCTTCCTCGAAAAAGCGCTGCGCGAGGCGAAACAGCGCACCGACTGGATTGACAGCAACGAGAGCTATGAGAGCGTGGTGATGAGCTACGCGCGGCACCTGCTTTCACCGGACAACAGCCTGTTCCTGCACGATTTCAGCGAGGCGATGCAGCCCTTTATCCGCGCCGGGCTGATGAACAGCCTTAGCCAGACGGTGATCAAGCTGACGGCGCCCGGCGTGCCGGATATCTATCAGGGCAGCGAGGCGCTTAACTTCAGCCTTGTCGACCCGGATAACCGACGCGAGCCGGACTTTCCGGCCCTGGTGCAGAGCCTCAGCGCGGCGGATGCCGGGGTGTTTGACAACCCGGCATGCTGGCGGGACGGCAGGGTGAAGCAGTTTGTTACCGCCACGCTGCTGCGGCTTCGACCGCACTACGACGCGCTTTTCCGCTACGGCGACTGGCTGCCGCTTAAGGTCAGCGGCGAGCGCGAGGAGAACCTGATTGTCTATGCGCGCGTTAAGGACGACGAGGCGCTGATTGTCGCCGTGCCGCGTCTGGTTTTTGACGTCACCGATAATCATCAGCTGTGGGTCAATACCACGGTCGCGTTACCCGACGAACTGGCCGGGAAGCGCTATCGGGATCTGTTCAGCGGCGAAAGCCGCATGCTGCAAGAAACGTTGGCGTTAACGCCAGAAAAGGGATGTGTACTGGTTCTGCTTACCTGCGAATAATCGTGGAGAACGAAAATGGCAAAGGATACAACGTTTGAAATCCGGGCCGGTCATGGCCAGCAGTTGGGGGCGAATTATGACGGGAAGGGCGTTAACTTCGCGCTGTTCTCCGCTCACGCTGAACGGGTGGAGCTCTGTCTGTTTGACCCGTCCGGGAAAACGGAAATCGCCCGGCTGGAGATGCCGGAGTATACCCATGAGGTCTGGCACGGCTATGTGCCCGACCTGAAGCCGGGGGCACTGTATGGCTATCGCGTCTACGGCCCCTACGACCCGGAAAACGGTCATCGCTTTAACCCGCATAAGCTGCTTATCGACCCCTACGCCCGCGAACTGGTGGGTGACATCGACTGGAACGATGCCCATTTCGGCTATGAGCTGGGGCATGACGAGCTGGATTTGAGCTTTGACACGCGGGACAGCGCGCCGTTTACGCCGAAAGGCAGGGTCATCGACCCGAACGCCTTTGACTGGCAGGACAACAGCCGGCCGAACGTGCCCTGGCCGCATACCGTTGTCTATGAGAGCCACGTGAAAGGCTTTACCCAGATGAACCCGGCCATACCGCCCGAGCTACGCGGCACGTTTGAAGGCATGGGGCATAAAGCCTCGGTCGATTATATCAAAAGCCTGGGCATTACCTCGGTGGAGCTGCTGCCGGTTCACTGGTTCCCGGATGACCAGCACCTGCTCGACCGCGGCCTGAAGAACTTCTGGGGCTATAACACGCTGGGCTTTTTTGCTCCGGCGTCGCGCTACTACGGCCCGGCAGGGATCCAGGGCTTTCGCGATATGGTGCGCGCCTATCATGACGCGGGCATCGAGGTGATTCTGGACGTGGTGTACAACCACACGGCGGAAGGGAACGAGCTTGGCCCGACGCTCTCGTTTAAGGGGATTGATAACTACAGCTATTACCGCACGCTCCCGGACCAGCACCGGTACTACATCAACGACACCGGGACGGGAAATACGGTCAACACCTCGCATCCGCGCGTGCTGCAGATGGTGATGGATTCCCTGCGCTACTGGGCGGAATCGATGCACATTGACGGTTTTCGTTTCGACCTCGGGACGATCCTGGGCCGCGAGCCCGAAGGGTTTGACCCGCGCGGCGGTTTTTTTGACGCCATGACTCAGGATCCGGTCTTATCCCGACTGAAGCTGATTGGTGAACCCTGGGATATCGGTCCCGGCGGCTATCAGGTGGGCGGATTCCCGCCAGGCTGGGGGGAGTGGAACGACAAATACCGCGACACCGTTCGCGAGTACTGGAAGGGGGACAACGTCTCCACGGACTTTGCCGCGCGGCTTCTCGGTTCCGGCGATCTGTACGATCTGCGCGGACGCCGTCCGTGGGCCAGCGTCAATTTCATCACCGCCCATGACGGCTTTACGCTGAATGACCTGGTGTCGTACAACGAAAAGCACAACGCCGACAACGGTGAGGACAATAACGACGGGCATAACGATAACCGCTCGTACAACTACGGCGAGGAAGGGCCAACCGAGAATCCGGATATTATTGCTACCCGCGAACGGCAGAAACGTAATTTCCTGACCACGCTGCTGTTCTCCCACGGCACGCCGATGCTGCTGGCGGGGGATGAGTTTGGCCGTACGCAGAAGGGGAATAACAATGGATACTGCCAGGACAGTGAGATCTCGTGGATCGACTGGAAGGGGCTGTCCGAAAACGATACTGCGCTGCGCGAGTTTACCCGTCGTCTCATTGCCCTTCGCGCGCAACAGCCGCTGCTGCGCCGTGAAAGCTGGCGCGACGGGCTGGAGATCCGCTGGTTCAATGCCGGAGGCGGTCCACAGCAGGCCGAGCAGTGGGATGAAGGCTCGACGCTTGGGGTCTCCATCAGCAGGCCGGATCTGCGGCAGGAGGACGGTATCTGGCACGACGTGCTGATGCTGTTCAACCCGTTTGAAGGCACCGTGCCGTTCCAGATCCCGCAATTTGGCGAAGGGGGATGGGTGCTGGAGCTGTCTACGGCGGATGACGCTGCCACCGGGACAGCGATCACCGAAACCGTTGAGTACGAACTGGCCGGGCGCAGCATTACGCTGTTCCGCCGTCCTTAGTTACAGTGACGCCGCCGCCCTTGCGGCGGTGTCATACAGGGAGGAGATCGTGCGTAACAGCTGCGCGGTCTCGCCAATCGACTTCCCGGCAATGCCGCTTTCCGCGTGGATCGCAATCAGACACGCTTCCCGCACGTCCCGGTATTTCATGCACAGCGCTTTCCCTTCCTCCGTGGTAGAGAAAAAAAGCTCTTTACCCGCTTTCTCGCTCGTCACGTAGCCTGCTTTGACCAGTTTTTTCAGGGCATAGGTCACCACGTGGGTGTCTTCTACGTTGAGGACGAAGCAGATATCGGCCAGCTTTTTCTTGCGGTCGCGGTGGTTGACGTGATGCAGCAGCGAAACGTCAAAGGCGCCCATATCGGGCTCGCCGGCAGCCGTCATGCAGCGCACCATCCATTTGTTGAACGCGTTGCTGGTCATGATCAGCGCATATTCCAGCTCTGATAACTCCGCGCAGCGCTCGGATACCAGGTGGCGGGAAGAGACGATCCGGCCATCGTTGATATCGTCGCGATCGGGTGAAGCACTCTTTTCTGAGGTCATAACGTTCCTTAGCCAGAAATGTAAACTCATCGATAAAATAAGAACATTTTATTGATAATTTGTTTACATGTTTTTGAGGTTCAGATATAGCTTTTTAGCGCAGGTTTTGCGAAGCCTGCCAACAAAACACAACATCGCTCGCCGCAAATTAAAAAAATAGCCGTCGGCGCGCAACGCTCACTTTCGATAGGGTAAACGTTATGGACGGTACTACGCTGTTACCGCTGATCGGGATACCGATCGTGGTTATTGGTTTTGCACTGCGCTTCAACCCGCTGCTGGTGGTCGTGGTGGCGGGGCTGGCGACGGGTCTGCTGGTCGGGATGGATTTCGGCATGCTGCTGGAAACCTTTGGCGAGAAGTTCGTCAATAGCCGATCGCTGGCCACCTTCATCCTGATCCTGCCGGTGATTGGTCTGCTGGAATATTACGGGCTAAAAGAGCGCGCCCAGGCCTGGGTGGCGAAGATCGCCAGCGCCACCTCAGCGCGTATTCTGATGCTCTATTTTGTCGCCCGTGAAGGTACCGCCGCGCTGGGCCTGATGTCGCTGGGCGGTCACGCGCAGACGGTGCGCCCGCTACTGGCACCGATGGCCGAAGGGGCGGCGCTGAACGAATATGGCGAGCTGCCGCAGCACATTCGCGACAAAATCAAAGCCCATGCCGCCGCGTGTGACAACATCGCGGTTTTCTTTGGGGAAGATATCTTTATTGCCTTTGGGGCGGTGCTGCTGATCGACGCGTTCCTGAAAGAGAATGGTATTCAGGGCATTGAACCGCTGCATATCGGCCTGTGGGCCATTCCCACCGCCATTGCGGCATTGATTATTCATATGACGCGCCTGCTGCGCCTCGATGCAAGTATCCGTCGCGACGTGATGGCCTGGCGTGCAGAGCAGGGTACGCAGGAGGCCGCGCAATGATGACGCTTATCACCATTAACCGCGTGTACTACCTGATTGGCTTTGTGGTGATGCTGCTGGTTGTGATGACCCTGCGCGATCGCGCCAATCCGAAGCGCTTTACCACCGCGCTGTTCTGGTTCTTGTTTGGCGGGATCTTCCTGTTTGGCGATCTGATGGTTCAGGAACTCGGCAAATCGCTGGCGTACCGGATTATCGGCGGCGGGGTTATCGCCATCGCGCTGCTGGCGGGGTTTGGCCTCGTCGGGAAAGGGCACTATAAAATGTCCACCGAGGAGGAGCGCGTCACGTCGTCAAACCGGCTTAAAAACTGGCTGTTCCTGCCGGCACTAATGATCCCAGTGGTGACGGTGCTGGGCACGTTATTCCTGAAGGGCGTTTCGGTCGGCGGCGTGTTTCTGCTCGATCAGAAGCAGCTCACCCTGGCGGCGCTGTGCGTGGCCTGCGTCGCGGCGATACTTACCGGCTGGTGGCTGACCAAAGGCACGCCGCTGCATGCCGTTCGTCAGTCCCGTCGTCTTGTCGATACCATCGGCTGGGCGGTGATCCTGCCGCAGATGCTGGCCATGCTCGGCGGTGTGTTCGTGGTGGCCAACACGGGCGACTCGGTACAGAAGGTGGTGAGCCTGTTTGTGAACCCGGACAGCCGCTTTATGCTGGTGGTGATTTACTGCGTGGGTATGGCGCTGTTTACCATGATTATGGGTAATGCCTTTGCGGCCTTCCCGGTGTTAAGTGCCGGTATCGCCTTGCCGTTTCTGATCAACGTGCATCACGGTAACCCTGCGCCGCTGCTGGCGATTGGCATGTATGCAGGCTACTGCGGCACGCTGATGACGCCGATGGCCGCGAACTTCAATATCGTTCCCGCCGCGCTGCTGGAGCTGAAAGACAAATATCAGGTGATCAAGATCCAGATCCCGACCGCGTTAACCCTGCTGGTGGTGAACGTGTTCTTAATGTATTTCCTCGTGTTTCGCTAAGGAGCTGTCATGGAATTAACGCAACATCAGGCTGACGCGTTTGCCCGCATGCCTTTGACCTATTTGCGCCAGGAATACCCGAACCACATCATGCACCTGCTGAATGATGATGGCGACGTGCTGCCGCCTCGCGAACTGCACCCGATTTTCTACGGCTGTTTTGACTGGCATTCGGCGGTGCACGGCTACTGGCTGCTGCTGCGCTGCGTGCGACTCTATCCAGAATTACCGTGCCGGGACGCGATCGTCGCGCTTTTTGACGAGCACATGACCGAAGAGAACGTGGCGAAGGAGTTGGCCTATTTTACCGCGCCGTTCCGCGCCTCGTTTGAGCGACCGTATGGCTACGGCTGGCTGCTGGCGCTGGCCCAGGAGCTGAAACAGTCGTCGCTGCCGCAGGCCGCAGGCTGGTACCAGACGCTGGCGCCGCTCACCCAGGATATTCGCAACCGGCTGGTGGATTACCTCGGTAAGCTCACCTATCCGATCCGCGTCGGGACGCACTACAACACCGCGTTTGCCCTCGCGCTGGCGCTCGATTACGGTCGCGCAGTCGGAGACAAGGCGCTTGAACAGGCGATTGTGGCAGCGGCGGAGCGGTTTTATCTCGCCGACACGCACTATCCGGCTCATTATGAGCCCGGCGGAGACGAGTATATTTCCGGCGCGCTGACGGAGGCGCTGCTGATGAGCAAGGTGTCTGAAGACTTCCCGGCCTGGTTTGACGCGTTTCTGCCGGAGGTGGGCGCCGTTACGGCACTGATGAACCCGGCGGAAGTGAGCGATCGTACCGACCCGAAAATTGCCCATCTGGACGGATTAAACCTCAGCCGCGCGTGGTGTATGAAGCACATTGCGAAAGCGCTTCCTGCCAGCCACCCGACGCAACCGGCATTGCGCGAGGCGGTGACGAAACATCTTGCCGCCAGCGTCGGGCATGTGGTCGGCAGCCACTATAGCGGCGGGCACTGGCTGGCGAGCTTTGCCCTGCTGGCGCTGGAGTAAACAAACGCGCCGTTTTTCTTGCCGGGTGGCGCTGCGCTTACCCGGCCTACATTGTGCAACGCTTGCCTGTAGACCGCGCAGGGCGCAGCCTGCTCAGGCTAAATACCACCGAACCCGTCGAGGCGATGACGGCTAGCCACAGTGCAACCTGGATAGCATGTTGATGGTCCCATCCTGCCGCTGCTCCCAGCAGCACCCCCACCACGGCGGCGCCGAGACACTGGCCGAATGTCCTCACAATCGACAACACGCCGGAAGCATAGCTGGCATATTCCCGCGCGACGTTAGCGAGCATTTCCCGGTTATTGGGGCTCTGGAAGCAGCCAAATCCAATACCGCATACCAGACTGCGCAGACAGATATTCCACACGGAAGGATTCTCCGGCAACGTGGCCAGCAGGACCAACCCACCGACAAAGACGATAAGCCCGAGGGTCGAGATCAGCGGCGCGGAGATCGTATCCGCCCAGCGACCCGCGTGCGGCGCGATCAGCACGATGCCAATCGGCCACGGGGTAAACAGCAGCGCCGACACCACCGGGCTGTAGCCATACACGCTCTGAAACAGGAACGGCAGCGCGACAAACGTGATCCCCTGGCTCACAAACGAGGCCAGCGAGGTCAGCGCGGCGAGAGTGAAACGCCCGTTTTTGAACATCACCGGCGGCAGTAAAGGATGTTGCGCGCGCCGGATACGCCAGGTAAAGGCGAAGGCGCTGACCAGCGCCAGAACGCCCCAGCAG
Source organism: Enterobacter sp. HK-058-C-ECC (assembly GCF_047531125.1). Taxonomy (NCBI): domain Bacteria; kingdom Pseudomonadati; phylum Pseudomonadota; class Gammaproteobacteria; order Enterobacterales; family Enterobacteriaceae; genus Enterobacter; species Enterobacter sp. HK-058-C-ECC. Next base: position 165,479 of record NZ_JBLKCH010000002.1, on the reverse strand, counting down.
ACGGCCTGCCGGTTAATGTGTTGCGTCACGTGCTGAAGGCTGTCGGCCATCATGATCGCGGAACCTAACAGGACGGCGGAGAGCACGGCGCCCGGCGCGTCAAAGGGAGTGCGGTCAACGGCCGATTCCCGCGGCAAGGCCCGCCATGCCAGCAGCAGGGCGATGCTGCCCGGAATAAGGTTAATGGCGAACAGCCATTGCCAGCTCAGGGCGTCCAGTATTGTTCCGCCGAGTACCGGGGCAATCGCCGTGCTGGAGGCGATAAGCAGGGCGTGCAGCCCCAGAATACGGCCCAGCAGTCGGCCCGGAAAAACGGACCGCAGGATCGCCGGAGCAATACTCAGGGTCGCCGCCCCGCCGATGCCCTGCAGAATTCGCATCCCGGTTAACATTTCCGGCGTTGTTGCCAGCGCGCAGCCCAGCGAGGTGAGCGTAAAGGTGGCAAGCCCGGCCAGAAAGATTGGGCGATAGCCCACGCGGGCCGCCAGCGCCGCGAAGATGGCCAACATCATCGCCGCTGACAGCAGATAACCGTTGGCGAACCAGACCGCAACGTTCGCGGGGACCTGCATCGCGCTTGCCATGGAGGGGAGCGCGATGTTGATCATGGTACCGTCAAAAACGCCCATCAGCGTGGTGGTCATAACGGCGGCCATCACCCTGGCGCGTTCATGTCCGGGTAAACCTTCATCGCCGGGCTGGTTTGAAAAGAGCGTCATCGTCGTTACTCCGAAAAAGAATCGTGATGACGAAACTATAATCATGCGGTATACAGGGCGGAAGACGCAGCATTTGCACTTAATCATTGCACGTAACGCCATATCTGAGGAGCCATCGTGTCCGATCCTGATTTTAACCTTCTGGTTGCGCTCGACGTTTTGCTGGCAGAAGCCAGCGTAGCCGGCGCGGCGCGACGTTTGAACCTGAGCACCTCCGCCATGAGCCGCACCCTGAGCCGGCTGCGGGAGGTGACCGGCGATCCGATCCTGGTGCGGGCCGGTCGTCACATGGTGCTGACGCCCTGGGCCGAAGCCACCCGGGACCGCGCCAGAAGCGCCGTGCACGAGGCGAGGGCGGTGCTGCAGCCCTCCACCGACGCGCTGAAGGTGGAAAGCCTCGAACGGCTGTTCACCATCCGGGCCAACGACGGTTTTGTGGTGGCGTTTGGGCCTCTGCTTATTGCTGCGGTGGCGAGCGTCGCGCCCGGGGTGTGCATCCGCTTCTCACCGAAACCGGAAAAAACGTCGCGCTACTTGCGGGAGGGACTTGTCGATCTGGAGATTGGCGTGCAGGGCAACATGGGGCCTGAAATACGGCTGCAAAGGCTTTTCCAGGATCGGTTTGTTGGCACGGTGCGCAAGGGGCATCCGCTGTCAGAGCAGCCGGAGGTCAGCCTGAGTGACTATGTCGCCTGGGGGCATGTGGTGGCCTCGCCGGACGGATCGCTGCACGGGTTTGTCGATGAGGCGCTGGCGGAGCGCGGGATGAAGCGCAAGGTCGCCAGCGTGGTGCCCGGCTTTCCGACGGCGTTATCCGTGGCGCTGGCCTCCGATCTGATTGCCATGGTGCCAGCGTTATATCTGCTCAATCAGGCGATGACCGAGCGCGTGCACGTCTTTGAACTGCCCTTTAAGACCCGCACTATTACGGTATCCCAGATGTGGCATCCGCGCATGGAACGGGACCCGGCGCATCGCTGGCTCAGGGAAAAGGTCCTTGAAGTGTGCCGCGCGGTTTGCTGACGCTCAGAGCACTTTCCCCGGCACGGTGAGGATGAAGCGCGTCGACACCGCATCCGATTCCACGCGGACTTTTCCGTGGTGTGCGGTGACGATGGACTTCACGATGGCAAGCCCAATGCCGCTGCCTTCGCCTTTACGCTGCCTGGACGGATCGACGCGATAAAAACGGTCAAACAGCTTCGGCAGATGCGCCGGCGGGATCGGCGTACCGGGGTTTTCTGTCACCAGCTCAACGTCGTTATCCTGTTTTCGCAGTGAGACCGTCACCGTTTTGCCCGCTGGCGTATAGCGCAGGGCGTTAGATAACAAATTATTGATGGCCCTTCTGAACATCTGCGGATCGCCTTCTATCAGGCAGGGCATCCCGTTGAATGTCAGCGCGATGTGGCGTTCTTCCGCCCAGGCTTCGAAGAAATCAAACACCTTCATGACTTCGGCGCTTAAATCAAACATCACCCGATCCGGGATGAGCTGATTATTATCGGCCTGTGCCAGGAACAGCATGTCGCTGACCATGCGGGTCATCCGGTTGTACTCTTCCAGGCTGGAGTACAACACATCCTCCAGCTCCTTCGGAGAACGGTTCTGACTCAGCGCGATTTCGGTTTGCGTCACCAGGTTGGTGATAGGGGTTCTGATTTCGTGCGCGATATCGGCGGAAAAGTTAGCCTGACGGGTAAAGACATCTTCAATCTTTTCGATCATCTGGTTGAAGGAGATGACCAGTTGTTCCAGTTCAACGGGGACGCGGGACGGCTCCAGTCGTGCATCCAGGTTTTCGGAGGTGATGTTTTTAATGGCGTTGCTGACGTTACGCAGGGGCAAATGTCCCTGACGCACCGCGATGCGGATGACAAGAATAATCAGCAGGCTGATAACCGCGGCAATCGCCAGAAGGTTTTTTTTCAGCGCCTCAAGATAGTGGAGATGAAAATTAATGGAGAGCCCGATCAGCATGACGTAGTCCTGGGTTTTGCCCTGCAGCGTCGCCGTGCCTGAGGAGGCGATAATCCGGTACGTTTCCATTTTCATGTCGGACCCGGCATGCATGGGGTTGGCCGGGTCTTCTACCGTCCAGAGAAACACATCCTGTGCACGACGGTGTTCGCTAAAGTCCGCCGTCTTCATTGCCGGGCGCAACGCTGCCCCTTGCGTCGAGCTGAACAGGGTATTGCCCTGCGGATCCAGAAGCAGGACGGCCACGTTGCGGTAACTGGCGATCGACTCTTTGATCTTACTGATTTTCTTTTGGTCGGGATCGGCCGGTGAGTGCAGTATGCGGTGCATCGCGGTGCTGATCTGCTGAAGGTCGCTGATATCCTGCTCGGCAAAGTGCTTCTCAACGGAGTGCAGCATGAACCAGGTAAAGGCGAAGAAGGCCAGTATGGTGGAGAGGCTGATAAAAAAGGTCAGCCGCAGCGCAAGAGAGAACGGGCGTCGGAGGGGCTTAACGCGCATCCGGCACCTCCAGCATATAGCCCACGCCGCGCACCGTCTGGATCAGCTTCGGTTCAAAGTCATTATCGATCTTTGCGCGCAGCCGCTTTACCGCCACATCAATCGCGTTCGTGTCGCTGTCAAAGTTCATGTCCCATACCTGGGAGGCAATCAGGGAGCGGGGCAGCACTTCCCCCTGATGGCGCATGAAAAACTCCAGCAGGCTGAACTCCTTGCTGGTGAGCATAATCCGACTACCGGCCCGGCTGACCTTTCTCGACACGAGATCAACCGTCAGGTCAGCCACCTGAAGCTGGCTTTCAGCGATCACCGTATTTCCGCGTCTTAACAGCGTCCTTACCCGGGCGAGCAGCTCGGCAAAGGCGAATGGCTTGATCAGATAATCATCTGCGCCCAGCTCAAGCCCTTTTACCCGGTGTTCAATCGTACCGAGAGCCGTCAGAAGCAGTATGGGCATCCCTTTGCCGGCAGAGCGGAGCATGTGGACAATATCCCAGCCGTTCACATCGGGCAGCATGATGTCGAGAATCAGCAGATCGTATTCAGCGGTCATGGCGAGATGGTAGCCGTTCAGGCCGTTATCAGCGTGGTCCACGACAAACCCCGCTTCAGTGAGTCCCTTGCTGAGGTACTCACCGGTTTTCATTTCGTCTTCAACGATCAGTATTTTCATCTTGCTCCCCTGACTGGCTGCTGATGACATTCTATGGCGCCCGCCACCGTTCACAATGACTTACGTTAAAAATGACAACATTGTCATTATCCCGTCACCCGTCAAACAGGAAGCGTTCAGTAGAGTAGCCCTAAAAATACTCTGGACTTCATTTGAACCGTTATGTTCCTGATAAAACGACTTAGCATCAGTACGGTATTTATCCTGGCAGGCTGCGTCTCGCTGGCCCCCAACTATCAGCGCCCGGCGTCACCGGTCCCCCAGCAGTTTTCGCTTTCGCGTAACGGCCTGACGCCCGCGGTGGCGGGGTATCAGGACACCGGCTGGCGCACCTTTTTTGTCGACCCGCAGGTAGCCGGGTTGATTACGGAAGCCCTGAACAATAATCGCGATATAAAAATGGCCGTCCTGAAGGTTGAAGAGGCGCGGGCGCAGTTCAACGTGACGGAGGCGGACCGTTATCCGCAGCTGAACGGATCCGCGGGTATCACGTACAGCGGTGGACTGAAAAGTGACAAACCGACTTCTCAACAGTACGACGCGGGTCTTGCGCTCAGTTACGAACTCGACTTTTTCGGCAGGCTGAAGAACATGAGTGAGGCTGATCGACAGAACTATTATGCCCAGGAAGAGGCCCGTCGCGCCGTGCATATCCTGCTCGTCTCTAACGTGTCGCAGAGCTATTTCAACCAGCAGTTGGCGTATAAACAGCTGCGTATCGCGCGGGAAACGCTGGAAAATTACCGGCAGTCTTATGCATTCGTTGAGCAACAGCTGGTGACGGGCAGCACGAACGTACTCGCGCTGGAGCAGGCCCGGGGACAGATCGAAAGCACGCAGGCAGAGATTGCCAAACGTGAGGGGGAGCTGGCGCAGGCCAATCATGCCCTGCAGCTGCTCCTCGGGACGTACCGTGCGCTGCCGGGCGACAGTGGAATGAACGCCAGCGATATTGCGCCGGTAAAACTCCCGCCTCATCTTTCTTCAGAAATACTGTTGCAGCGCCCGGATATTATGGAGGCGGAGTATCAGCTTAACGCGGCCGATGCGAATATCGGCGCCGCGCGTGCCGCCTTTTTCCCGTCGATTTCCCTGACCAGCGGGCTTTCCACAGGCAGCACGGAATTATCCAGCCTGTTCACCGCGGGCAGCGGGATGTGGAATTTTATCCCTAAAATCGATATTCCCATTTTTAATGCGGGCAGGAATAAGTCTAACCTGAAGCTGGCTGAAATTCGTCAGCAGCAGTCGGTCGTGAATTACGAACAAAAAATACAGGCCGCCTTCAAACAGGTCGCCGATGCGCTCGCGCTGCGGGACAGCATTAACCAGCAAATTGACGCACAGCGTCGTTATCTTGATTCGCTCCAGATTACGCTCCAGCGTGCCAGAGGATTATATGCCAGTGGTGCGGTCAGTTATATCAACGTGCTGGACGCGGAACGTTCTCTTTTCTCCACCCGCCAGACCCTTCTCGACCTTATTTATGCCCGACAGGTTAATGAAATAACGCTCTTCACCGCCCTGGGCGGCGGTTGGGTCGAATAACTGTACTTAAAGAGGAAACTAAAAATGCGTAATTCACTTAAAGCCGTGATATTCGGTGCGATCGCCGTGACGTTTTCTGCCGGACTTCAGGCTGAGGTTCATCAGCACGAGGCGATGAGCGCCGCCCGTGAAGGGGCCGCTGAGCAGGTTATTACCGGGACCGGTATCGTGAAAGACATTGATCTCACGAATAAAAAAGTCACGATTTCTCATGAGGCCATCCCGGCGATTGGCTGGCCCGCGATGACCATGCGTTTCACCTTTATTGAGGCCGATGAGAGCATCAACGCCTTAAAGGTCGGCAGTCACGTTGATTTTTCATTTGTTCAGCAGGGCAATATCTCTTTACTAAAGAGCATTAAATAGCGAGAAACGGCATGGCCTCATTAAATATAAAATACGCTGCCATGATAGTCAGCAGCCTTATTGCCGGAGGGCTGATATCCGTGACGGCATGGCAGACACTTTATTCATCTGAAAAAACAGCAAATAGCGTTGCGGAAAGAAAGGTCCTTTTCTGGTATGACCCGATGAAGCCTGACGTGAAATTCGACAAGCCCGGTAAATCACCGTTTATGGATATGGATCTGGTCCCGAAATATGCGGACGAAAATGAGGATAAAAGCAGCACCGGAATACGTATCGATCCGACGCAGGTCCAGAATTTAGGATTAAAAACGCAAAAAGTGACGCGCGGAACGCTGAATTATGCCCAGACGATCCCGGCCAACGTCAGCTATAACGACTATCAGTTTGTCATTGTGCAGGCGCGTGCGGATGGGTTCGTTGAGAAAGTCTACCCGCTGACGATCGGCGATAAGGTGAAGAAAGGCACGCCGCTGATTGATATTACCATTCCTGACTGGGTCGAAGCGCAGAGCGAGTTCCTGCTGCTCTCCGGCACCGGTGGAACGCCCACGCAGATTAAAGGGGTTCTGGAACGGCTTAGGCTGGCGGGTATGCCGGATGAGGATATTCAGCGGCTGCGTGCGACCCGCACTATCCAGACCCAGTTTACCATCAGGGCGCCCATCGACGGGGTGATCACGGCATTTGACCTGCGCACCGGGATGAATATTTCGAAAGATAAGGTCGTGGCGCAAATTCAGGGAATGGATCCGGTCTGGATCGGCGCGGCGGTCCCAGAATCGATTGCGTATCTGCTGAAAGATACCTCGCAGTTTGCTGTTTCGGTACCGGCCTGGCCGGATAAATCCTTCCCGGTTGAAAAGTGGAGTCTTCTGCCGAGCGTGGATCAAACCACCCGTACGCTGCAGGTGCGCCTGCAGGTCTCCAACAAGGATGAGCTGCTGAAACCGGGCATGAATGCCTACCTGAAGCTGAATACCCAAAGTCGGGAAATGCTGCTGATTCCGTCTCAGGCCGTTATCGATACCGGCAAAGAGCAGCGCGTTATTACCGTTGACGCTAACGGGAATTTTGTACCGAAAAGGATCCACGTTCTGCATGAATCTCAGCAGCAGTCCGGCATTGGTAGCGGGCTGGAAGAGGGGGAGTCAGTCGTCGTCAGCGGTCTGTTCCTGATTGACTCGGAGGCCAATATTACCGGTGCGCTGGAGCGCATGCGCCACGCTGAACTCCCTGACGACGCCCATTCTGGCCATTAAGGAGACAATGATGATTGAATGGATTATCCGGCGGTCAGTTGCTAATCGTTTCCTGGTTATGATGGGGGCGCTGTTTCTCAGCGTCTGGGGAACATGGACCATCATCAATACGCCGGTCGATGCCTTGCCCGATCTGTCTGACGTTCAGGTGATTATCAAAACCAGCTATCCCGGCCAGGCCCCGCAGATTGTTGAAAACCAGGTGACCTATCCACTCACCACCACCATGCTGTCGGTTCCCGGCGCGAAGACCGTGCGCGGCTTTTCGCAATTTGGTGATTCGTATGTCTATGTCATTTTTGAAGATGGCACCGATTTGTACTGGGCCCGTTCGCGCGTGCTGGAGTACCTGAACCAGGTTCAGGGCAAACTCCCTGCTGGCGTGAGTTCCGAGATCGGCCCGGATGCCACCGGCGTGGGCTGGATATTTGAATATGCGCTGGTGGATCGCAGCGGAAAACACGATCTCGCCGAGCTGCGCTCATTGCAGGACTGGTTCCTGAAGTTTGAGCTGAAAACGATCCCGAACGTGGCCGAGGTGGCCTCCGTCGGCGGCGTGGTGAAGCAGTATCAGATTCAGGTTGACCCGTTAAAGCTGGCACAGTATGGCGTCAGCCTGCCGGAGGTTAAGCAGGCCCTTGAGTCGTCTAATCAGGAAGCAGGGGGATCGTCCGTAGAAATCGCGGAAGCGGAATATATGGTTCGGGCCAGCGGCTATCTGCAGACCATCGATGATTTCAATCACATCGTCCTGAAAACCGGCGAGAACGGCGTACCGATCTATCTGCGTGACGTTGCCCGCGTACAAACAGGGCCGGAAATGCGCCGCGGTATTGCCGAGCTGAACGGGCAGGGGGAAGTGGCGGGCGGCGTGGTGATCCTGCGTTCGGGTAAAAACGCGCGCGAGGTCATCACGGCGGTGAAAGATAAGCTGGAGACGCTGAAGGCCAGCCTGCCGGAAGGCGTTGAGATTGTGACCACCTACGATCGCAGCCAGCTCATCGACCGGGCCATTGATAACCTGAGCGGCAAGCTTCTCGAAGAGTTTATCGTGGTGGCCATCGTCTGTGCACTGTTCCTCTGGCATATTCGCTCGGCGCTGGTGGCGATTATCTCTCTGCCGCTTGGCCTGTGTATTGCCTTCATCGTCATGCATTTCCAGGGGCTGAACGCCAATATTATGTCGCTCGGAGGTATTGCCATTGCCGTCGGTGCAATGGTGGATGCCGCCATCGTGATGATTGAAAATGCGCATAAACGGCTGGAAGAGTGGGATCACCAGCATCCGGGGGAACAGATTGACAACGCCACCCGCTGGAAGGTGATCACTAATGCCTCCGTTGAAGTGGGGCCAGCCCTGTTTATCAGCCTGCTGATCATCACCTTGTCGTTCATTCCCATCTTTACCCTCGAGGGTCAGGAAGGGCGGCTGTTTGGTCCACTGGCCTTCACGAAAACGTACGCCATGGCGGGCGCGGCCTCGTTGGCCATCATCGTGATCCCCATTCTGATGGGATTCTGGATCCGGGGTAAAATCCCTGCCGAGACCCGTAACCCGCTGAACAGACTGTTGATTAACGCCTATCATCCGCTTCTGATTCGGGTGCTCCACTGGCCTAAAACAACCCTGCTGGTTGCGGCATTATCCATCTTCACGGTGATCTGGCCCCTGAGCCAGGTGGGTGGCGAGTTTTTACCGAAGATCAACGAAGGCGATCTGCTGTATATGCCCTCGACATTGCCAAGCGTGTCTCCGGCAGAAGCGGCGGCGCTCCTGCAGACTACGGACAAACTCATCAAAACCGTGCCTGAGGTAGCGTCGGTGTTCGGTAAAACCGGTAAAGCCGAAACGGCCACGGATTCCGCGCCGCTCGAAATGGTCGAAACCACCATTCAGCTTAAGCCTGAGGATCAGTGGCGACCCGGCATGACGATTGACAAGATCGTTGACGAGCTCGATAAGACCGTTCGTTTGCCTGGCCTGGCGAATCTCTGGGTTCCGCCCATCCGCAACCGCATCGATATGCTTTCAACCGGGATTAAAAGCCCCATAGGTATCAAGGTGTCAGGTACCGTTCTGGCTGATATCGACGCCACGGCGCAGCGCATAGAGGCAGTCGCCAAAACGGTGCCGGGCGTGGTGTCTGCCCTTGCTGAACGTCTGGAAGGCGGGCGCTACATCGATGTTGATATCAACCGGGAGAAAGCCTCCCGCTATGGAATGACGGTGGGCGACGTGCAGCTGTTCGTCTCCTCGGCCATCGGCGGCGCGACGGTGGGGGAAACGGTGGAAGGCGTGGCCCGCTACCCGATTAATGTTCGTTATCCTCAGGACTACCGGAACAGCCCGAACGCGTTGAGGCAGATGCCGATCCTGACGCCGATGAAACAGCAGATCACGCTGGGTGATGTGGCGGATATCAACGTGGTTTCCGGCCCCACGATGCTAAAAACGGAGAATGCCCGACCTGCAAGCTGGATTTATATCGATGCCCGCGGCAGGGATATGGTGTCCGTAGTGAACGACATTAAAACGGCCATCAGTCAGAACGTGAAGCTGAGGCCGGGTACCAGCGTGTCATTCTCCGGACAGTTTGAACTGCTTGAACACGCCAACAAGAAACTGAAGCTGATGGTGCCGATGACGGTGATGATCATTTTCATTCTGCTCTATCTGGCGTTCCGTCGCGTGGATGAAGCGTTGCTGATCCTGATGAGCCTGCCGTTCGCGCTGGTCGGCGGGATATGGTTCCTCTACTGGCAGGGTTTTCATATGTCAGTTGCAACCGGCACCGGGTTTATCGCCCTGGCCGGGGTGGCGGCAGAATTTGGGGTGGTCATGCTGATGTATTTGCGTCATGCCGTTGAAGCACATCCGGCGTTGTCCCGCCAGGAAACATTCACTGAACGAGGGCTTGATGAGGCGCTTTATCATGGTGCCGTGTTGCGCGTGCGGCCAAAGGCAATGACCGTCGCGGTGATCATCGCGGGTCTGCTGCCCATTCTCTGGGGGACCGGCGCAGGGTCAGAAGTCATGAGCCGGATAGCGGCGCCCATGATCGGCGGGATGATTACGGCACCGCTGCTATCGCTGTTTATTATTCCTGCGGCGTATAAGTTAATTTGGTTGCGCAGACATAAAAAGCCATAAAAAAACCCGCCGGTAACGGCGGGTTTTTACGGGATGAACGCTTAGCGCGCCTTGCTGATCAGTTTGCGCCAGGCTCTGTTATGTAGCGTAAATAGCAGCATCTTATAGAAATCGGTAGAGAGGATACAGCTGCCGCTAAGCCCCAGCATGACAGTACTCACCATCGCAGCGGTCAGACTGACGCCCGGAGCAGCGCTACCGCTCAGCGCGGCCAGCAAATAGGCTGCCGTTAATACCAGACTCATCACCGCCAGCGTAAGATGTAACCGCACGGCGCGCATGCTGCCTTTGCCAATCATAAACATCGTCACGCCGTTGATGCTTGCGAACAGGAGGGCGATCAGCACAACCCACACGAATACGCGTTCGGCTGGCTGGCCGAGTGCGGCGAGTACGCTATAGCCCAACCACAGCTGAGGAATCGCGAAGCTGACAATTACCCCGAGAGTACTGATTGCCGCCGGAATACCCATGGTGTGTAGACCCACAGGTTTGCCCATTTCTTCAGCCAACTGAGTCTTTAGCTGTTGCAGCTGTGTCGGGGAGGTATTGCTTATGCTGGTAGCCACCTCGTTACAGTGTTGCAGGCGGCGGGATGCTCTTCTAATTATTTGAATAATCAAAGTTTTGCCTCTCTCACTCCTTGAGTCCCGGAACAGGGTAGGGATTAAGCCCCTGGAGTGACAGAAATGTCACTCGCCAGTCATGCGATAAACAGCGGCCGGTTTTTATAATTCATTATAAAGAAGGCCACCAACTGTTGAGCACTTTAATTTCGGAGATACAACCATGAAAAAGTTCCTTTTATCTGTTATTGCCATCCTGGCGGTTTCTGCATCCAGCTGGGCTGCAGAGACAAACAACAACGAACAGGTAATGTCTTATGACATGATGCAAAACAACACAGAAGCTGCACACCAGAGCATGGCTGACATGCATAAGGAGATGATCAAAAACGGTCCATGCAGTACTAACGAAACAGCGACGTCGTTTTCTGCGATGAATGAACACGAGAAAGCGGCGATTGCACACGAAACGGCGAATAACGGACAGTCTTCGGCTAGCCATCAGCAGCAGGCTGAACAGCATCGTCGCCAGATGAACGGGAGTTAATCTACAGCAAGTCTGTCATTGATTATTGATGTTACTGATACTCTCCTTAAAAGAGGGGCGTTTTTTATGGGAAAGGCCGGGATGGCGCTGAAGGTGTTGAGATTGGGGTTCCTGCAATATCTCATTTAACTTATGTTGAGTGCAAACTTGGTTAATGAATAAGATGTATTTATTGTGTTGTTTTTTAAGTGTATTTTATTACTCGCCAATAATTTACTTCCTAAACTAACGCAATGTAGCTAGCTTTAGCTGACAGGTAGTTCCAGTTTATTAGCCATCTCATATCACATTTTCAAAAAGAACATCTCATGGTACTGAAGGGTTATCGGGTTGATCTATTGAATAAAATGCAGGTTGCTATAGCATAGACTTGACCCGCCGCCTATTGAGTAGTACACCGTGATGTTAGTAATTGATATTTTTCGCCACGTCCGCCATCGGTGCCTCTGCCAGCTATCGTGCAGGCTTCTTGGTAAAGGTAACCCATTGTTTCGATCGCACACATTAGCTTTATCAGTATCCCTTTTAACCAGGTTCGAGAGAAATCTCTTTTTCTTGTTTACATCGGTGGACATTGTTTAGGGCAGGAAGCCTGGCATCACTCCGGCAAGTTGTCCCTACATTTCGCGGAAGCATGTGGCTATGAAGTTAATAAGTTTTTTTTATGGAGGATAACGGTGTTATGACGGTTTCTGTAATTCCGCAGTACAAACCATTAATCGCAGAATTTAAAGACATCGATAAACTTTCGGCTTCGGACTTTGAAATTTTCGTTCGCGATTTGTTTGTCGCATCGGGATGGACCGATGCCGAAATTACCCAAACAGGCAAAGAATTCAAACACGGAGATGGTGGAGTCGATATTTTCGCCTGGAAAGGGAAACGAAAATTTGCTATTGAGGTGAAACAGCGCCAACTGGGTACGACAGTAGATGTGAAGGCTCTTAATCAACTAGTTACCGGCGCCACACTGGCTAATGTTACATACAAAATTTTAGTTACCAACTCCTGGTTTACCTCTGAAGTGAAGGCGCGAGCATTACGACTCGGAGTTGAGTTGATAGACCGGGATGAGTTGCAAAATCTTTGGGTCATTAAGCATTCCGAGATTGGTCGTGACATTAAGCCGCGAACTTATCAGCAGGATGTGATTAACGAGGCCCTTGAACTTCATGCGGCAGGAAAGTCAAAACTGCTGATTGAAATGGCGACGGGATTAGGCAAAACCTATACCGTTGCCCACTTAATTAAGCGCTTATTCCAACAAAATAGTCGCAGATCAAGAGTGCTATTTCTGGCACATCAGGTTGAGATTTTATTGCAATCTGTTACCGCATTTAAAAACGTTTTGGGTATTGGTAACTACAGTTTTTCTGCCTGTTTCGGTGGCGCACATCCCGAAGAGACTGATTTCGTCTTTGCGTCGTTTGATACTATCTATAGCAAACTCGATGCGTTATCTGCAGGAGTATTTGATTACGTCATTGTCGATGAAGCCCATCATACACTGGCAAAAACCTATTCTGCGGTGGTGTCCCTTTTCGAACCGCAACTTCTGATTGGCCTAACCGCGACCCCGTACCGGACGGATAATCGCGATGTAGTGAGTTTCTTTGGTGGTGCCGATGGGCATATCGGTAAGTTTGATCTGGTTTGGGCACTAAAAAATAAAAAATTGGCATTCCCCAAATATCTTGTTCTGCTTGACGATCTGGATCAGGATAAGATCGATCAGCTCGAGAGTGGTCTTTCTCTATCCGATATCGATAAACTACTTTTTTTGCATAAAAAAGATCATGAGATTGTTCGCCTCATTGACAAAACTGTGACCGAGCAGGGGATAGAGAACGTAAAAGGGATTATCTTTTGCCGTAACATCCAGCATATGAATCATCTTATTGCATTCTTTGAGCCCGGCACAGCCACCCTTGTGCACTCAAAAATGTATGCCCAGGAACGACGAGAAAATATTCGAATGTTCAGGGAAGGGAATTATAAATACATTTTGGTGTGCGACCTGTTCAATGAAGGTATTGATATTCCAGAAACCAACCTATTGATTTTTATGCGTTATACCGGGTCACGTACAATCTGGTTGCAACAGTTAGGACGTGGGTTGCGCAAAACGCCAAATAAAGAGTTTGTTCATGTTTTAGATTTTGTTGGATCCCTTGAGCGATTGAATGAGATTAAGGGCCTTGCAAAAGAGATTGAACAGCAGCCAAGGTATCCCGATAGCTCTATTGATGATCCGGAGGAAATGGGCGCGTCCGGGGTTTATCATGACACTTCGCTGGATGTGCAATTCAGTGCAGAGGCTGCGAAAGTATTGGCTCTGCTGGAAGAGATGAAAATGCAGCTTAATAGCCGAGATGTACTGCTAGATAAGTTGCGCCGATATCGAGAAGAAAATGCCGAGTTACCCTCCATTGCGCAACTGGAACAAGAGTTAGATGACGTCAGCCTTGATCAAATTGCCACCCATTTCGGCTCTTATTTTAGCTACCAGACAATCGCATTCAATGAAGACGTGGATACTCCTTCCATGCGCACGAGACTGATAGAGTTTCTCGATACCTTTATCGAGGAGAACAATATGGCACCAAGTTTTTACACTATTTCACTGAATTTCGGCGTGAACCCGTTGTACGAATTTAGCGAAAAAGAGATTCAACAGCTTCTCCCAGATTACGACAACCTTGTCAGTGCACGAATTAAAGTGACAGCCCCTAAGGTCGTGAGTTATATGCCGGTGAAGGAAGCGGAAGTTTGCCCGTGGATCGAAACGTACCGGGGACAGTCTATGAACCTTGTCAGCTTTAAGCAATTACCGTCGGATGTGCAGGAACAGATTAAGAATAAATATCAATCGGCATTTGTATTTCTCAAAAAGTTAAAAGACGCGCTTTAATATGGAAAAAATTGACATCGTTGTAGATCAACTTCAGCTCGACCGAGCTATCAATAAACTCTTCCATAACCTGGTCGAAGAAAGTCGACTCACGCTCGGAGAAATGTGTAGTGCCTGGGAGCTCTGTGAAAAACTCAGCATGCAGCAATTCATGGCATTGAAGAAAAATGTCTATTTCGCAGATTTTCTGCGAGCAGTAGAGATTTATCCCCCTCAAGGACAGAAGCTTGCAGTAGATGATGAGGATATGAGGAAAATTGAAACTGATGTTGAGGAAAAGCCGCAGATGACGAGTGATGAGCTGGGGATGGAATGTCTACAGATCCCTGCCTCCTATACTTTACTGGACACGATTGAGTTACCTGATAGGTTTATGAAATTAATCAGGAGGCTGAAAAACGTACACTTGCTAAACCCCGATTTTGGACTCGGAGATACCTTCGGCGAACTCGTTGCACTAACAGATCATGAGCTGGCCGCACAGCCTGGAATAGGGGCTCTATATATTGAGACTTTTAAAGAATTGCAACAGTGGGCTAAGTCTGCACCTTCCTTTGAGGCTAACGATACTATTAATATGGTCATTGATTTCGCAAAGATGGATATCAGCCAGATGCGGTTGAGCCTTGCTGGCGTGGAAGCCAAATATACGAAAGTACTGGAAAAATTTGGTCGCTATCTTAAAAAGGAAGATATGGGCGATATATTGCAGGCTATTCTGAATGCTGAACATGAGCAATTAGTAGCCATTCCTGCTTGGGGAAAGGGTAGTACCACACAGCTATTGGCATTTAGAGACAGATTACGGGAAGAGATCATCGCTATCCAGAATGGTGACATTGACTACCTGGCGCTCGAATCCGTATTGATCGTTCCAAAACGACTTATTAACTGCCCATTGAATAAACTTGAAGCTGTTATACTGGAAGATATCGAATCTTACTTCGATAAAAGTAGTGAAATGAAGGTCGACATTGCCCAACGCCGCTGGGGGTTCGTCGAAGAAAAAAAGACTCTCGAAGAGATCGGGGCCGATTACGACGTATCAAGAGAGCGCATTCGCCAAATTCAGGCCGATATCAAACAAGAATTCCTTGGACATATGCGTGTCAGTCAACCATCAGTTTGGGAGGCATTGAAGCCTGAGATATCGCCGGACCTTTGTTTGAAAATGCAGTCACTTTTTTCCTGTTTCCACTCTGAACGTGACTTCTTTGAATTTCTGGATATGGTTTCAGGTCAGACAGAGCTTATCGCTCATGTTTATCCCGAGATTGACAAGGCGATCCTGAATACCTACTTTGCCGAGAATGGCGCACCAATCCACCTTGACGACATCCGGGAGTTTATCCCCTCCGTCTGCAGCATAGAAATACCCTACGTTGACAATGCAATTCGTCATCTAGCGCAACAAGGCGCCATCCAGCTTAAAGGTGAGAATGTCTACCCCCTGCAACTAAAGAAAGCTGAGGCCAGCGCCTGCGTACTGATTAAACACCCAAAGGGTCTGCCTTGGCTGGATATTGCAAAATTAATCAATGGGAATAATTATTCGCGCAGTCCTGTTTACGAGGACCGTCAGGATCAAGAAGCGTTAAACCAGCCTGAATATATCTACCTTTCCGGCAAGGGTACCTACAAGCACACCTGTTTTATCGATATCGATGCGGCGCAGATAGACGACATTTTTCTGGAAATGATGGAATACGCCGAGAAATATTCCCGCTCGGTTTTCCACCTGAATGAGTTTTACCAAGCCTCGCGCAATATGAAAAAGCATGATTACTATATCATTCGCCATTTTGTGAAACATTTCGGCGAGGATTACGGTTTTTATTTCGACGGAAAATCTCAGGCAGATTCAATAGGGATGGAGAAAGGTTTTAAGAACATCACGCAAAAGGACGTCATCATCGAAGCGATGAACAACAGCGATAAACCGCTAACGAAACCTGAAATTGCCAATTTGCTGAAAAGTAAAAGTCTAGCACATGCGTCGTTTTATCTGGATGAAATGATTGAGCGGGGGAGTGTTGTTCAGGTGGATCGCATGCTCTATACCACACCAGCCTGCGCCTATAAAAATATCGTCATCGACGACTATGTCGCGGCCCTTCATGCATTGCTCCTGCATTTTGGTAAGCCAGTAGAACCCTCCATTTTTAAAGCACAACTGAATATACAATTTGAGCGAAGCTACTCGAAGTATTTCTATGCTTCTCTTGCCCGGTTAAATGCCAAAGAAAAGGGCTGGCACCGTAAACATAGCCTTTATTCGGCCACAGAGATCCCTTTTAGCAATATATCATCGGCGATGGATACACACTGCGATTATGGGGCTTCATTGCAGCAGAACATTGATGCTCTGCAGGAAAATATCGCCATTACACGTGAAACGGCTGCCATTGCTATTCAAAACTGGCGCACTGCACGATTTATGGTCAACTGAGAACATCAGAGGACTTTACGAGAGGGCCTAAGTTATCCATCAGTCCGACTGGCATGGAAGGATCGTTCTTTTATTGCCAGCAATTCTGTATGCGACAGGTTATTGCACTGGCATGAAGGGTACCAGCATGTGCTATCGAATGGTGCTGTGAGTTTTTCTCACAAAAGGTTTGTAATCGGTGGTGGATTTTATAGAAAAGGGAGGACACCAACGTACTGGTTTCTGTAGCTGCATGAGAGCACCATGGATAATAGAATTATGAATTCAATTTAACTATTCTGGGTTTGAGGAATATACATAATTTACGACAGCACCAGAAACAGTATAACAAACTGTTTTAAATGCATATTTATCAAATGGCGATTCAAACTCACAGTTATGAACTCAGTTTTGGTTCATAACTGTGTTAAACGCTGTCCATAAATCACTCGATGTCACGCCTGTTGGTTCATGAACTGTTCGTTCTAATTTTGTGATGTGCGTCAGGTTTTAGTGTTCAGTAATATTACCTTTTACTCGATGATCGATTGTTTAGCACCTCTCCGACAACCGGAGCAGCAGTAAATGCGTTTGGCCAGCCAGCGTAGAACGCGGCCTGGGTAACGATCTCACCAGCTTCCTCAACAGAAAGTCCATTATCCATTGCTCTATTGAGGTGATAGCCAATCTGCGCGCTCTGTCCGGATGCGATTAACGCGCTGACCGTAATCATACTTCTGTCGCGGGGTTTCAGCGCGGGTCTTTGCCAGAGATCCAGGAACAGTGGATCTGTAGTGAATTTAACCAGGCCCGGAGATATTGGGCCAACATTTTTTTCCACTGTCTCTGAACGCTGCTTTTCTGCTTCCTGATTGAGAGGAAGCAGGTCCGGAGAAGCTTCAGGAAGTACATCTGCCGTGACGCCACGAGTTTCAAATACTGCTTTGGTCACGCTGACGGCTGACATGGCATTTGACCAACCTGAGTAGAACGCCAGATGGGTAATGATTTCTGACAACTCCGCTGGCGTAACGCCATTATCAAGGGCAATGTCTATATAGTGCTTAAGGTCGCCAGGCTGGTTTCTGGCAATTAGCATGGCGACGGTCACCATACTACGATCCCTGGGCGAGAGGGCATCGCGTGTCCACAGATCTTCAGTAATCGCTTCTCGACCAAAGCGCGCAAGAGCCGGTGAGACGGAACGAATATCAGCTTCCGAAGTTGTTGAAGGTTCAATTTTCATCATCGCTTTACCTTTTGTTTCCTCAGCAGTAGCAAAATCAGAAATAACAAGCGACATGGCCGCCGCTGCAATTACGCTTTTCATGTTAATCCTCACTGGTCAACGGTGCGGATCCTGTTTGATTCCGCTTTTGTTACGAAGAAATACCGGTTTTACCGGGATAGCGTCCTTACTGGCGCTCATATGCGCCGTTTGCCTGAGATAGTCACGGAAGTGTGGCGTTTGTCGGTGCAGTTGATACGCTTCCTCACTGGCGTAAATCTCATAGAAATACCAGCGGTTCGGAGTCTGTGAATCTGTAGCGGCATACATTGCTAATACGCCTTTCTCTACTTTGAGCGATTCCGCCATTTCGGGCAGGACGATGTTTTTAAATTCGGTCTGAAATTCAGGCTTTACCTCGACGATCACCAGATTATTAATGGTTCGCTCATTCGGTATGATGTGTTTGTCCCCCAGAAATTGGGGCTCCAGAGTGATTTTATTTTTCCAATCGATAATGTCAGGTGCCCGGGCAGCGAATGCCTTGTATGGTTCAGCATTTAGATGTTTGCGGTAAGCACTCTCGTTTTCATAGAGTTCGACCATGAATGCCTTATGTGGATTGTCGCTGCGGTGCAGGGCGTACATCGCCAGCGTACCTACTTCATGATCAACCGAAGCGGAAATCGTCTGTCTGGCTACGTCTGCAAAATCTTTGTCCCGATCGGGCCTGACGCCGAGCTCAAAGATATTCATCACTCGCTTATCCGGCGCGTCCAGTTTTGTTGCAAAGACAGGGCTGCTTATGAGCATACAAATTAAAAGCATAAGGGGCTTTTTCACGATGATCCTTTTACTGAAATTACTGTTTGCTACCGCGTCCAGACCTGATTAACGTCTTTCGTTTGCGGCGTGTTTTGCGCCATGATCCCCATCAGAACGTGCGGCTGGTAGGTTTCTTCCAGAAACCGGATTTCCTCCGGGCTCAGTTGAAGATTTACGGCGTTTACCGCGCCATCGACGTGATCTTTTTTTGTGGCCCCTACGACAGGTGACGTGACTTTTGTCAGCAGCCAGGCGAGTGAGATTTCCGTCATGGACACCTGATGTCGTTCAGCAAGCTCGGCGACGCGCTCGATAATGCTCCGATCCTGTTCAGCCGTGCTGTCATATTTTCCGCGGGCATAGGCATCCTCGGAGGCTCGCCGCGTGTGGCCTTCTTTCCGGGAGAGACGACCGCTGGCCAGCGCGCTATAGGGGGTCATGGCGATATCATCTTCAGCGCACAGACCGAAGAGCTCTCGTTCATCTTCACGCATAATCAGGTTGTAGTGGCTTTGCATGGAAACAAAGCCCGTCAGCCCTTCGCGTTCGGCAAGGGCGTTCGCTTTCGCAAGCTGCCAGGCATAGCAATTGGATATACCAATAGCGCGCACTTTGCCCTCAGTAACGGCGGCATGAAGCGCTTCAAGCACCTCAATAACTGGCGTGTTGTAATCCCAGATGTGGTAAATGTAGAGGTCGATGTAGTCCATCCCCAGATTCTGCAGGCTCTGGTCGAGTGATCGGGCTATTGCCTCTTTTCCGCCGATCCCCGCGGCAATTTGCGCGGCGGTTCGTGGCAGAAACTTGGTGGCCAGCACCACGTCCTCGCGTTTTGCCATCTCCCGCAGCGCCCGGCCAACGTATCGCTCGCTGGAGCCGTTCTGATAGGCGATGGCGGTATCGTAAAAATTGATACCCTTTTCGAGACCGTAGCGGATGATGTCCCGGCTTGCTGTTTCGTCCAGCGTCCAGCGATGCTGGCCCGTTAACGGGTCGCCAAACCCCATACATCCCATACAGATGTGGGAGACCAGTAAGTCACTTTTACCGAGCCGGGTATACTGCATCGTTATTCTCCCTCTGGATTATTCACGACGGAATTGAGCAGATCGACAAGCCTTGAAGCGTGTTCCCGGGCAAGCGTTTTTTGCTGCGCGATTTTGTCGGCATCCCGGTCGGCATAGCTGATACCGCAGGTATAAACCGGCGCCAGCAGCTCAAGATTGCACAGTTTTGCCGTGGTCTCGAACGGAATAAGATACTCTTCAATGGCATGGCCAAAGAAACCGTCAGCGGTATAGAGCGCCTGTGGCGCCCCTGTAGTGAAGGAGAGGAGCAGCTTTTTACCGCCAAGTTTCGCCGTTGAGCCATGCGCGAAGCCGTGGACAAAGACCTCGTCCAGCCATTGTTTCATTAACCCGGGCAGCCCATACCAGGAAAAAGGAAACTGCCAGACAATCACATCGGCCCTGAGCAGGCTTTCCTGCTCCGCAGCGATATTGAATTTGCCGTCCGGATAGAGCCAGTCCAGACGACGAATTTCAGCATCGGGAAGGGCGGTCGCCACTTCATCAAGGATCGTGGCATTGGCGACGGAATGGGTAAGCTCAGGATGGCCTGAAACAATAAGGATATTTTTCATTTCAATGAGTTAAATATATTTGATGAATGTTTAACCCAGTATAGAGTGACACCATTATTTTTTTTAGAGCAGTAAAGACTCATTCACTTTTAGACAAAAACTAATAATAGTCGACTGTTCTCATTGTACCGGTCATCACGAACCCGTGAACTACGCCGTGATGCCCAGTAAACGTTCTGCATTGCGAAATGCGATGGCCTCTTTTTCAGCCTTGTTGACGGGCAGACTGTCGATAAAGGTTTTTACACCGTCCAGGGTCTGATAGGGATAATCGACGGAGAACAGGATCCTTTCTGCCCCCATTAACGCGTAGATAAACTGGAAGTGCGGCAGCGACAGCATACCTGACGGGGTAACGTAAACGTGCTCCTGGAAGGTTCTCGTTAGCGTGCGTGACAGACCCGTTGCAGCCAGTGGAAGGCTGTCATCAAGACGCTGCAGCCAGAAGGGCAGCATCTCCCCCCAGTGGCCACTGATTACCTGCAAGTGGGGATATTTATCAAATACGCCCGATAACATCAGCCGTAACAAATGGATCCCGGCTTCGTGATGCCAGCCCCAGCCAAACATAGAGAGCCGGGCGTTGACCTCTGCGCTGAAGCCCGTGAAGTAGGCCTGTTGCACGCTGTTAAACGGTAATCCGGGATGAAGATAGAGTGGCACATTCAGTTTATTAAAGCGGGAAAGCAGGGAGTCATAGTCAGGATTATCGAGAAAGCATGAAGAGGGTCGGCCATTCAGAAGTGCCCCCTTAAACCCCAGTTCTTCAACTGCGCGGACAAGCTCTTTTTCAGCCTCTTCCGGCTGTGCCCAGGGAAGAGTGGCAAATGCCGCGAAGCGATCCGGATGATTTCTTACCGCCCCGGCAAGGCGGTCGTTTGCCGCCGTATTTAATGTTACCGCTTCATCCTTAGGTGCCAGCTGGGGGAATCCGCCCACAGAAAGGATCTGAAGGGTAATTCCAGCCTCATCCATATCCCTGAGGCGGCGGCTTCCCAAATCAGCGCCTTTCGCGTTTATCAGCGCATTCTTTTCTATCTGCGGCCGGCTTCGGTCAGGATTATGACCATCAGCGACGGTTTTCCCCCAGTCGCCAAGGAAAGGCGCCTGCTCAAGCGCAACAGGCATACACGCTCGGCCTAACTCGCTGTCGAGATAATGTTCTTCAAGGCAAATGATTTTCATATTCTCACCCTTCATACAAAGCAGTAAAAGTGATACAGATTAGGATCGCCCGGAACTGTCCATACGTGAATGTGATTCATGACAGTCTGTCTCGGATGGGGTTTACACCATCGGTTTTTCCCAGGCGCCTCGTGTATCCACTCTGGTCTCTGCGGCGAGTTGTTCCAGCATGATGATTTCCTCATCGCGTAACTGGATGTCTGAAGCGCAGGCGGCGTCCAGAACGTGATGAACTTTAGTCGCACCAACGAGGGGAAGGGTACCTTTTGCAATAGCCCATGCGATGGCTATCTGTGCAACGCTGGCATTCCTTTCGGCTCCCATTTTTTTCATGGCGGCGGTCAATCTTTCTATCTGCGGCAGTACCGCGTTATAACTTTCGGCCCGGCCACTCCCGGCAGGCATGGGATGATTTGAATCATAACGACCACTGAGCGCGCCTTGCTCCAGGACCATGTAAGCAAAGAACGTGATGATATTTTGTCGGCAATAATCAAGGATTCCGGCCTCTTCAGAAGCGCGATAGAGCAGGCTGTAGTGATTTTGTACTGCACTGAGGGAATAACCGGAAGCGTTAAGGATTTCGTTGGCGCGTCTGATTTGTGCCAGATTGTGGTTGGAAACACCTACGCGTTTGACCTTACCGCTTTGTAAAAGTGGGATCAGTCCTGGCGTCCATTTCTCAACGTCGAGGGGATTATGGATCCAGTAGATATCAATCGCGTCCACACCCAGACGTCCGAGGCTGGCCTCAAGCATATCGCTGACAGGCTGCGCTGACTGTTCGTTCGCAATCTGCGGTGTGAATTTGGTGGATAAAATCATATCCTCGCGGGGGAACTGACGGACTAATTGGAGGCCCAGCCGTTCTTCAGCGTTTCACTCCAGTCGCGCGTGAGCCTGCCGCGTGCCATCGGACTCCAGGGGATCACACCAACCCCCTGGTCTTCACACAGGGGCAGCATCTCGCGCTCTTCCTCCCGGTAAAGCAGGTTGTATTGCGGTTGCATCGTAATAAATCGGGACCAGCCGTTACGCTCTGCAGTATGCTGCATTTTTGCAAAGCGCCAGGCTTCCATAGATGATGCGCCGATGTAACGTACTTTTCCTGATTTAACGAGGTCATGCAGAGCCTCCATGGTCTCTTCAACAGGCGTGGAGTGGTCAAAGCGGTGAATTTGAAAGAGATCCACATAATCCATACCTAAGCGCATCAGGCTATCGTCAATAGACTGAAAAATGGCCTTGCGGGAAAGAAACCCGGTATTGGGTGAGTTGCGCCATGGAAAGAAGGTCTTTGTCGCCACAACGATCTCGTCGCGTCTGGCCATTTCTCTCAGCGCTTTTCCTGTGATCTCTTCAGAACTTCCGCCCGAGTAGATATTTGCGGTATCAAAAAAATTAATGCCAGCTTCAAGCGCCTGACGAATGAGCGGACGTGACGCTTTTTCATCCAGGGACCAGGGTTGAGGCAAACGTTAGGGGTCACCATAGCTCATACAACCGAGACAAAGACGGGAGACTTTCAAACCGCTACGACCCAGATTCACATACTTCATTCGGTGTTCCTTCTTTTATTACCAGCAATTCTGTATGCGACAGGTTATTGCACTGGTATGAAGGGGACCAGCATGTGCTATCGAATGGTGCTGTGAGTTTTTCTCACAAATGGTTTGTTATCGACGGTGGATTTTATCGAGAAGGGAGGACACCAATGTCCTGATTTCTGTTGCTGCATGAGAGCACTATGGAGAAAAGACCTATGAAGTTAATTTAACATAATATACATTATGCGCACTATGGTCATGGAAGATAAATACTCATGCCGGTTTGTGGCCGTTTTGCTCGAACGGCTAACAACTCGCTATTTCCCCCTGACGCCCAGATCAGGTGCCTCAAAATGTTTCACTTTGCCTTTTCCAGACAAATGATAAACCTGCGCCTCTGCACCTGGCGTTTGTGGCTACTACACGTCAGCAGGTTGATGATTTTTACCACGCCGCGCTGCGCGTTGGCGGACGTGATAACGGCGGGCCGGGATTGCGACCGTACGGTGAAAATTATTATGCCGCTTTTGTCATCTCACCTGATGGTCATAACATCGAGGCCGTGTGCCATGCACCGGAGAGCCAGTAGCACAACGCCTTTGTCAAAATGCTCATGCGACTTTGTGCACGATATTGCACGAAGTGTTGTATTTCAGGCCGGTAATGGCGTAAGGTATCCTCTGTAAATGTGCAGTTTCATGCAATAACGCTGACAGAGGTATTAATGACACAACAGTTGATTTTAATTGCCGGTCCCTATCGCAGCGGAACCGATGGTGTTCAGGCGCGAATTGATGAGAATCTGGCGCGTCTCGAAAACGCAGCATTAGCCGTTTACCAGCGTGGCCACATCCCGGTCATTGGTGAATGGCTTGCTTTGCCGCTGGCAAAAGCCGCAGGCTCAAAAACGGTGGGTGATGAAATCAGCGAAGCGATGCTGTACCCCGTTGCTCACCGGCTCATCGCAAAATGCGATGCGATTTATCGTATTGCCGGTGCGTCTAAAGGTGCCGATATGGACATTGAGGTAGCCAGAAAATATGGTCTCAGCGTGTATACCGCGCTTGAGAACATTCCAGAAGCGTAAGCCTGGACGCCAGCCAGCCTGACGTTAAAGGCTGGCTGTCAGAGGCGGTCACGATCTGAGGTCAGCACGACGGATACCCCCTTTTCTGATACCGCGCGGATCCACGCCTTATCCGTACCGTCTTCAACGACGATGGTATTCACTGAAGATACATCGCCAATCACAAACGACGACGCGGTGTTGATCTTTTCCGGAGACGCCAGAACGACCGTTTCCGCGGCTCTGCCGGAAAATGCACGTTTGATGCATGCCTCTTCGAAATCACCGGTTGTCAGCCCCGCATCGGGATGAATACCGGTCACCCCCATAAAGAACAGGTCTGCATGTATATTCTCTATGCCTTCGATGGCCGCAGCGCCGACCGCAACAATCGAGTGTTTATACAAGCGTCCGCCGATTAAAATCACCTCAATGGAAGGATGATCAACGAGCCCCAGAGCAATACTTGGGCTGTGCGTCACCACGGTGATGCGCAAGTCAGGAGGGAAAAATGTAATCAGCTCCGAGGTAGTCGTGCCACCGTCGACAATCACCACCTGGCCTGATGAAATCAGCTGTGCTCCTTTCCGGGCCACCCTTTTTTTTGCATCCATCTTCACGGATTGCCGTTCTGCAAACGGAGCTATAGCGGAAGATGACGGCAGCGCGCCGCCATGAACACGCTGCAAACGCCCTTCTGCCGCCAGCTCGCGCAGATCGCGCCGGATGGTATCTTCAGAGACGTCAAAGAGAATGCTGAGCGCTTTTGACTGGACCTGGCCTTCGGCATCCAGCTTTTCAAGGATCAATTGTTTTCGCTGACTGGTGAGCATCATGAATTCCTGATGTTGCATGTTTTATCTTGAACATGCATGATATTGCTGTTTATGATCATTACTCTACGTAAGGAGGAACAATCGTGCAATCAAAACGTGCAGATGTGCGCATCATCGACAGTGAAACCCTTTCTGACAACTGGTACATCCTTAAAAAATATACCTTTGACCTCCAGCGACGTGATGGCGAATGGCAACGGCAGCATCGGGAAGTCTATGACCGTGGCAACGGCGCGACGATTCTTCTCTATAACCGTGAGAAAAAGACGGTGATCCTGACGCGCCAGTTCCGCTTCCCTGTCTTTATCAACGGCCACCAGGACGATTTAATTGAAGCTGCCGCGGGATTGCTGGACAACATGGATCCCGAAAGCCGCATAAAAGCAGAAGCGGAAGAAGAGACCGGATTTCACGTTTCGCGCGTGCAGAAAATCTTTGAAGCCTATATGAGCCCAGGCTCCGTCACGGAAAAACTCTATTTTTATCTTGCAGAGTACCAGCCAGATGACAGAACCGGCGCAGGCGGTGGGATCAAGGCCGAGGGTGAAGATATCGACGTGCTGGAAATGACGCTTGAAGAGGCATTACGCAGCATTGAAACGGGCAAGATTGTCGACGGTAAGACCATCATGCTGCTTTATCATGTTGCCCTGAAAGGTATTCTGTAACCTACTGGTTTACATCCTGATTTGAAGGCGCATGAAATCGGTACGCTTGTGCGCTACCCGGATGAAAAGCGGAAAACCTCCTAAATTTTGCAGCCTACTATATTTAGTGAACGATTTCGAAATTCGATAAAATCATCAACAATTCCCTCAGTCACCTGCATTTATCATTCAAAAATGCCAAACGTTCACGAGGCTGCCTGCTGAGGTAGCCTGTCTTATCGGTTGTCTGGATTAAAATGCGACTCGCTACAGATAACGAAGCATATTATACTTGGTCCTCCACTCGAACAGGAGGCAGCAACTCACGTGAAGGATACATATTACAACGACATAACGATCAACACGCAAATTCAGAGTGAGCTGGACGCGTTTTTTGAGGATTTCAAAGGGATCGTCTTCGCCTACGCTATTATGAACAAGAAAGATCCTTCACAGATGAGGATACTCAATAATAGCCCCGAGTGGTTTAATATCTACCTTGAAAGAAAATATCAGTTCATTGACCCTGTCATTATTCGGGCTTTGCGCTGTGTTGAAGATTTTTTCTGGGAAAGTGACGTCGTCCTGTCGGATGGTTACAACCTGACACGCATTTTCGACGAAAGTGTCCAGTATGATATTTACCAGGGACAGACCTTTCCTCTGCATGACTATCTGAATAATCTTGTGGTCTTATCCGTCATCAGTCCTAAGCATTCTGGCATTGACATAGAGAAATATCGACCGCAATTTCTACGCTTCCTTGTTCAGTTACATCAGAAGACACTCAATCTTTATAGTCAGCATCAGCAGAAAAAGAATGTTTTCTTATCACCACGCGAGCGCCAAATCCTTAAATGGGTCAGCGCCGGGAAAACGTACGCAGAAATTGCGGTTATTTTGTCTATTGCCGAGCGCACCGTTAAATTTCACATGGGCAATATAATGAAAAAACTCGGTGTAAATAATGCCAGACACGCAATAAAACTTGGAACGGAACTCCGGTTACTGGAGGACTGAGCCTCAGCCACTGGTTATAAATGGCGTAAATGCTCGAGCATTTCGCGAAGCCAGTGACTGGATTTATCTTTGCTAATAATGTCTTCAATAATGCTGGGGCTGGCAGGCATATAAATATAATAAATAACTTCCCCTTTTTCAGAGACACCGCGCTGAATTACTTCAACTTTCCAGTTTGCATGGCGAAATATGGCATACATACCACGACTGGCTACTGCGTACATCCCGTGATATTTTTTCTTTATGCAATAAATATTCATTGCAAGAAACAATGCTTTACTGGCGGGCACGCCCTGCAGACTTGCAGAGTCTCGTGTTTCTTTTTCTAAAAATAAAAGACTCACTTCACAGCAGGGAACATCTGCTGGAAAAACAATGGGATTATCGAAATAGTTGTGAAAGATCTCGCTTATCATTGTCGGCTGCGTTGCGTTAATAAATCGCGCGCCGCATAACAGCTGTCCATCATACATCCCCAGCAAGTATGTCGTGTTATGGGAATCAAACTGATCCTTTTCCATACCTTCGATGCATTCCACTTTCCAGTCGAGTCGGTCCCGAAAAGTTTTTCTTCTGAGTCGGTAGAGTTCGTGTGCTAATGCTGGTGGTAAATCATCGTAGTCGTGTAAAAAAAATTCAATGACAGAATTCATGCTCTTGTTCCTGATAATAACACCTGAAACTATTATCACCTGTCTTTAAGGACAGCTTTCATTGTGCCGCATATTCCCTATACTTAAAAAGTACCTGACCACGAAGTTCTCGCAAAACTAAGCGGTCAGGAGGTCAAAGACCTACGAAACACCAGGGATATACCCATCGATGATTATCTAATATTTAAAGTTTCGGGTACAGAGCATAAGAAGCACTTTGCCGATAAAATATTAAAAAACAATAATCACAAAATAATTACAATAAAAACATTGCCCCTTAATCTTTTAAGGGGTAATATTTCCGTTTGCTTATTTTTTCTACCTTCCCTTCGTTTTACTGGCTCTGCTGATTTCATCTGCCCAGAACCCTCGTCGGTACCGCTTTACAGACATCTGCCTGTGCTATTCTTGCTGAATCATGTAAGACGGAGAATTGATGATGGCCGACTGGAACCCTTCTCTTTACCTGCAATTTGGCGCAGAAAGAACGCGTCCAGCCGCCGAATTGCTCGCCAGAATTCCTCTGGATGAGGCTGCGACTATCGCCGATCTGGGCTGCGGTCCGGGCAACAGCACGGCGCTGTTGAAGCATCGCTGGCCTTCTGCGCACATCACCGGGGTCGATAACTCCCCTGCTATGCTCGAGGAAGCACACGCCGCCTTACCTGACTGCCACTTTGTTGAGGCCGATATCCGGCAGTACAAGCCTGGCCAGCCGCTGAGCCTGATTTATGCCAACGCGTCGCTGCAATGGGTTCCGGACCATTACGATCTCCTGCCGCATCTTGTCTCCCTGCTTAAGTTAAATGGCGTGCTGGCGATCCAGATGCCCGACAACTGGCTGGAACCCACTCATGTGGCGATGCGTGAAGTGGCGCTGGAGCAAGACTACCCAGACCGGGGCCGCGAACCTCTGCCCGGCGTACATGCTTATTACGATATTCTGTCGGAGGCTGGCTGTGAGGTGGATATCTGGCGGACAACCTATTATCACAAAATGAGCTCTCATCAGGCCATTATTGACTGGGTAAGCGCCACCGGCCTGCGGCCCTGGCTCCAGGAACTGAATGAGAGCGAACAGAAACGTTTCCTGAAACGCTACCATGAACTGCTGGAAGAGCAGTATCCGCTCCAGGAAAACGGGCAGATACTGCTGGCTTTTCCTCGGTTGTTTATCGTGGCTCAACGCCAGCCCTGATCCGATTACAGGCGGGCTTCTTTGAGCAACTGCTGGATAACCTTTTCCTGCTGAGCATAATCCCCCTCGCCAAAGGCGGTATAGCGCAGCTGCCCTTTGGCATCAAAGTAGTAATGCGCTGGCCAGTACTGGTTGCCGAACGCATTCCAGATTTGATAGTTGTTATCCGTCACGACCCGATACGGCAGTTGCCACTCTTTCACCGCATTTTTAACCGACGAAAGCGGTTTTTCCCAGGGGTATTCCGGGGTGTGAACCCCAATCACCACCAGACCCTGCGATTGATACTTTGTAGCCCACTCCCGCACATGTGGGAGCGTATGCTGGCAATTAATGCAGTCCCAGGTCCAGAAATCAATCAGAACAACCTTCCCTCGCAAGGATTCAGACGTGACAGGGTCACCGTTAATCCATCCTGTTCCACCACTTAGCGGAGGCAGCTGGCTGCTGGGCTCAGCGATTGCCACCGGCTGGAGCTTCACCGTCGCGGTTGTGGGTTTTGCCAGGTTTAAGAGCGCGGTCTCAAGACGGTCTGCGACGCCGTTAGCGCCTTTCAGCAACGAGGTCATCCCCGTCGCATTCAGGACGATTGCCGCTAACATCGCCACCCCCGCGCCCTGACGCAGCTTCGCCATGAGTGCCGATTTTGCTCTCAGCGGGGTCATTAGCGTGCGGCCTCCAATGACGAGTAATCCCAGCATCAGCGCGCATCCGCTGCCATAGGCGGCCAGCAGTGCGCCGGTAGTAATGGCGGAATGCCCCGCAATGTTAATGCTGAAGATCGCTCCCAGGATGGGGCCCGCGCAGGGAGACCAGAGCAGTCCTACCGCAAGCCCGGCCAGAAATGCCGATGCCATTCCGCGCGTTTGCCCGCTTCGGGTGTTGAGGACATTTCCCGCGCTGACGGCCGGACCGGCAATACGCTGGGCGAAAGACGGGAAAATTAAGGCCAGCGCGGCGGTGGCCAGAATGACGAGCGCGATCCAGCGCCCGACAATGGTCGCCTCTGTTATCCACTCGCTGGCGACGGTGACGACCATCGCCACCAGGGTGAACATCACGACCATCCCTGCGAGCAGGGCCAAAATATGTCGTCGTTGCCCCTGAAAACCGGCAAACAGGAGTGGAATAACCGGGAGCGTACATGGGCTGAGCAGGCTTATCATCCCGCCCAGAAAAGCGATTAACAGAAACATAATGACCTCACATTACACGTCCTGCGACACTGCAGTGAGGCTATTTCATCGTCCTGATGTGTTCAGGATATGTGTAAACGCGCGGTTTTTGTCTGGCTCTGTATCACCCAGGCCAGGAGATACAAAGCCGTACAATTTTACGCACGACGCGGTAGCGTAATGGCGACATCCAGTCCGCCTCCGGCGCGGTTCGCCAGCCTGAGTTTTCCTTCCAGCTGTGCGGTCAGCTGCGCGGCAATCGCCAGGCCGAGTCCTGTCCCGCCGGTATCGCGATTACGCGAGGTTTCAACCCGATAAAACGGCTGCAGAACCGCCTCCAGTTCGGCTTCGGGTATTCCCGGCCCGTCGTCCACAATGTGAATCACCACCTCTTCGGCAGACGAAATATCAATGGCAATGACGGCACCGCCGCCGAACTTAAGCGCATTATCCAGCAGGTTAGTCATCACTCTACGAAGCGCTTGTGGACGCGTGACGATGGGCAAGCGGGTTTCGCTTGCCTGAAACTGCACGTTTTTACCAATGTCCTGATAATCGCTGGCGATGCTGTTGACCCAGGCGTTCAGCTCCAGCTTCAGCGACGTTTCTTCCAGTGATTCTGATGACCGGGCATACGCGATACCCTCCCGCACCAGACGAGACATGCTATCAAGATCATTGAGGAGCTTGTCGCGTAGTTCCGGTTCCCCGGCCATTTCGACACGCAGCTTCATGCGAGTAATGGGCGTCTGGAGATCGTGGGAAATCGAGGCCAGGATCTGTGCGCGTTCCCGGAGATAAGACTGAATGCGCGCCTGCATGGCGTTGAAGGCATGCGCTGCCCGCTGCACCTCAAGCGGCCCCTTTTCCGTCATTGGCGTGCTGGCCGCCGGATCCAGCGCGTCCACCGCGCGGGTAAAATGTGAAAAAGGCCGTACCACCTGCCGCACGGCGATCCAGGCGCAGACGGCCAGAACCAGCAGCTGCAGGACGAGAACGATCGGGAGCCAGCTGGCGACGGGCGGCATGCGCGGGATCAGGTCAATGGTCAGCGGCGCGCCATCGCGTAACGTAAGATGGGCCTGAATATGCGAAATGGCGCCGGGAACCGCGGTAAAGCTAAGCGGGTAATGCGCGGCAAGCGTCGCTTTTAAGGTTCGGATGGCATCTTGCGAACGCTTATCCGTCGGCGCTGCGCCGGGTTCTCCTGTGCCCAGAATATAACGATAGTTACCTCGTTCAAGCCGAGGCAGCCAGGCGGCGCGTTCGCTGGCCGGTAAGCGGTCTAAAATGGCGACGCTGGTTGCGACATCGTTTTCCAGATTACCGAGCATCACCGTGCGCGCGCTGTGCATGCGTTCAGTCATGACCAGCGTCAGGCTCAGGGCGTTAGCCAGCAGCAAACCGGACAGTACGACGATCAGCAAACGGGCCAGCAGAGAGCGTGGCCAGAGCGTCATTCGTTAACCTCTTTGATGGTCACCGGCATCGTAAAGACGTAACCTTCGCTGCGTACGGTTTTGATATAGGCGGGCGTGCGGGCATCTTCATTGAGACGCTGGCGAACCCGGCTTACCAGCAGATCGACAGAACGTTCAAACAGTTCGGCGTCACGCCCCTGCGTCAGATTGAGCAATTGATCACGGGTCAGCACGCGCTGCGGATGGTCCAGGAAAACGCGCAGCAGACGATACTCCGCCCCACTGAGTGCCACAATCACCCCTTCCGGGTCGATTAAGTGGCGAGCAACGGTATCGAGCTGCCATTCACCGAACATCACCAGCCGCCCTGCTTCTGTCACCTGTAAATTGGGCGGCATCGTGCGAAAACGCCGTAAAATCGCTTTGATGCGTGCCAGAAGCTCACGGGCGACAAACGGCTTCACCACGTAGTCATCCGCCCCCATCTCCAGACCCAGGATCCTGTCCGTCTCCTCATTGCGCGCCGTCAGCATCAGGATGGGCAGATCTTTATGTTTGCCGCTGCGTAGCTGCCGGCATAGCGTGAGACCGTCATCGCCCGGCATCATGACGTCCAGCACCACCAGGTCGATATGTTGTTTATCCAGTACGCTACGCATCTCTTTGCCGTTGGCCGCGCCCGTCGCGCGATAACCAGACTTACCGAGATAATCGACAATCAGTTCACGAATATCCCTGTCGTCATCGACGACAAGGATGTGGTCAATATGTTCCACCGAACTCTCCAGACCGAAGGGTAACGTACTGAAAATAGCACATTTCACAGCTTATCCGCGTCGATAACTGCCTTGACGAAATCCTGTGGATCTTCCTGAGGCGGGTTATGCCCCACGGTTGCGCCGAAGGTGCGGTGCTCATATTTGCCGGTAAATTTAGCTGCATAGGCCTGCGGTGCCGGATGCGGCGCGCCGTTGTTGCCGCCTTCGATGGTGATCGTTGGGACGGTGATATTCGGCAGCGTGGCCAGTTTTTGCTCGTAGCGGTCGTATTTACGCTCGCCTTTTTCCAGCCCTAAACGCCAGCGATAATTACTGAGCGTCACCGCGACGTGGTCCGGATTATCGAGGGATTTGGCGCTGGCGTTAAAGACCGCATCGCTAAATTTCCAGTCAGGCGAGGCCTGCGACCAGATTAAGCGCGCAAAGTCATGCGTGTTTTTGGCATAGCCTTCAGCACCGCGTGCGGTGGCGAAATAGAACTGATACCACCACTGCTGCTCTGCTTTTGGCGGCAGCGGCTGTTTGCCAATCTGCTGGCTGCTGATGAGATACCCGCTCACCGACACCAGTGATTTTACGCGCTCAGGCCACAGCGCCGCGACGATATCCGCCGTCCGGGCGCCCCAGTCATATCCTGCAAATACCGCCTGCCTGATATTCAGTGCATCCATCAGATTAACGATATCTTTCGCCATCGCCGAGGGCTGGCCGTTGCGCGGTGTGTTTGCTGACAGGAAACGCGTGGTACCGTAGCCGCGCAGAGACGGCACAATGACCCGGTACCCTTTTGCCGCCAGTGCGGGTGCAACCTCGGCATAGCTGTGAATATCGTAGGGCCACCCATGCAGTAAAATAACCGGCTGACCGTCTTTCGGGCCAATGTCGACATAACCGACATTCAGGTCGCCGGCGTTAATTTGCTGAGGATGATCAAAGGCTGCGGCGACGTTTGTGCCGGTGACTTCGGCCTGACAGGACATCACGGTGCCAAGCGAAACGGTCAGTGCGAGGGTTGAGTAAGCAAGTTTGCTGAACATGTTGGTATCTCCGGTTGAGTACAATTCACGGGGATATCACAACACCTCAATGTATAGCGGATATGTGCGAAAGCGGGTTTATTGCAAGCCTGTGTATGTATCCGGGACGCTGATACAGTGTGATACAAACACAGGCGCTGAAGTTTTAGAGGGAGAGACGATAGCGGACGTAATCGTCAGCTTCACCATATTTGTCATAGAGTTTACGCGCCGGGTTGTTTTCCCGGGTGACCCAGTACAGTTTCGACCACCCTTCGCGCTTGCCTTCGTCAATCAGCGCGTCAATGAGCGCCTTACCGGCTCCCGCCCCGCGTTCGGCAGCATCAACAAACAGATCTTCCAGGTAGCAGATGGGCGCGGTTGACCAGGTGCCTTCATGCAAAATGCACATCGCGAAACCGATGATCTTTTCGTCCTTCTCCACGACCCGGCAGAACATCGATGAATGCGCTGAGAGCGCCCTTTCCCACGTCGCTGCGGTGACGGATTCCTCGAGGAAGCAATCATAAAAATGGGTGTAACCATCCCACAGCGGGCGCCATTGGGAATAATCCTCTGCGCGTAAAGGTCTTACCGTAACTGCCATGTTTTCCTCACATTACAGGTCAATTGCCATTTCAAAACAGCGTAAATCAGCCCCCGCCATACGCGAATGATGATTATGTTCTCTCAGCGTAACAAACCCAAGCTTCTGATAAAACGACTGGGCGTTAGGCGTCGCATCGAGCGTCAGGCGGGTTATCCCCCGGCTGCGGGCCTCGTGTTTGAGTGCCCCAATAATCCGGGTCGCCATGCCTTTACCGAAGGCTGCGGGCAAGGTGAAAATCGCCTCCAGGCAATGGGTATCCAGATCGAGATAGCCGCTTGCCGCAACATCGCCCTTTTCATCTTCAATCACGTAAAAAGGGTATTCAATGACCATCTGCCGATAGCGTTCGGGCATCAGATCAGGCGTCCAGCGCGCAATGACCTCTGCGTCGTAACTGGTTTTACAGCCGTGACGAATCGCCTGGTTGCGAATATTCCAGAGTGTTTCGGCTTCCTGTGGGTTGGCTCGTCTCAATGCCATAGTGACCTCTGCAGATGATAGTAGGATGGAAAAGTGAGCTTGTTGAGATAGAGTGCTATTGAGATGAAAATACCAGAACGCAAACAAAAGCATAACGCCTAAATAGGGAGATCCGCGCATGACGATACCGACGCTCACGACAGAACGTTTACTGCTGAAACCGCTGGTTGCGGAAGATGCCGTCCAGATACAAACGCTGTATCCGCGCTGGGAGATTGTCCGCTATATGGTCTCTTCCGTGCCCTGGCCCTATCCGGATAACGGCGCGGAAAACTATGTCAACAACGTGGCGCTGCCGGATATGGCGAAAGGGATTGCCTGGTTCTGGAGCATCCGGCGACGTGAGGTGCCGGATGAATTGATGGGCATTATTTGCCTGTACGACGTCGAGGATAACAACCGCGGGTTCTGGCTCGCGCCGGAGTTCCAGGGTCAGGGATATATGCGCGAAGCCAGCATTGCCGCGACGGATTACTGGTTCAACACGCTAAACAAATCCGTTTTGCGGGCCCCGAAGGCCGCTGCTAACAGCCGCTCCCGTCGTATTTCAGACAGTAGCGGCATGCGGCTTATCAGGACGGAGAAGAAAGCCTACGTCAGCGGGATGCTGGACTCCGAGCTGTGGGAGATCACCCGCGACGAGTGGAACGCCCGTCAGGTCAGCTGATAGTGCTTATCCGGCACCAGCCTTTCCGGAATATTCTCTTCGTCGTTCATCTGCAGCAGATCGCGTTCCATCATGTTGCAGATGGCGTCCAGCGGCAGGTCGTTATCTTCCGTGCCAAACGGGTCTTCCAGCTCTTCCGCCAGGGTGTCCAGCGAGATAAAGGTGTATGAAATCAGCGCCGAGACAAAGGGCGTCATGTAGTGCAGATCCACAACCAGCGCAAACGGCAGCATGATGCAGAACAGATAGACCGTACGGTGCAAAATCAGCGTGTAGGCAAACGGTACTGGCGTGGTCGCAATGCGCTCGCAGCCGGACAGGACGATGGACATATCGTTCAGACGGTTATTCAGGCTGTGAAACAGGATGTCTGAGAGTTGCCCGTTACGTCGCCGCACGGCCAGCCACTCCCCCATGATCAGTAAAATACGGTTCGCGGGCGCGCTGGCGTTCATCACCTGACGTAAATCATCCGGAGAAAGATAGCGAGAGAGTTGCTCTGCGTTCAGCTCCCGGCGCAGGGTCATCCGCAGGCAGTTGGCAAAAGCAATCTGCAGTCGCACGAATTCGCCAAGGTGCTTATCGTCAGGCAAGGTGTTTTTTACCTCGCGAAACAGCGAGCGTGCCGCTATCATCAACTGCCCCCAGAGCAGACGAGCCTCAACGTAGCGTGAATAACAGGCGTTGTTTCGGAAACCCAAAAAGATAGCGATCGCCACGCCGAGAATGCTGAATGGCGCCACGGTAAATTTGATGCCCAGCGAGGTATACCACGGCAACATCAGGATAACGGCAATAGAAAGCAGGAAATTGAGCAGCAATCGGGTATAGATCTTAGGCAGTACCGAACCGTGCCAGACAAAAATCAGTTGTAGCCAGTGCTGTTTAGGACGAACGATCATAGTGAGTTTCAGGAAAGAAAAGAGCGAGGCTATTAAACGTGATCCCCGTCACCGTTGCAAGCTTGTTAACGGGACATTGCATTTTCTCCCCTGATTAGCGAATTCCGCACAGTGCTGCATGTGCTTTTTAAAAACAAAGCCAATAGTATGTTGTAACTAAATAGATCGTGTTCAAACCCGGCCGAAGCCGGGTGAACGCATTAGCAAAGCGGTTTAACCGCAGCGCGCATGCCCTTCAGCAGAATGGCATCCAGGTCCAGCGTGACCTGGTCGACAAGACCGCTTACCTGCGTCAAGTCCTGCTCCCAGTGTTCGCGTGCGCTGAGCACCGACTGCACCAGCTCACGGGTGCTCAACTGCCGATCGCGGTGCTGCGCCCAGAGCTGCTGATAACGTTCCAGCCAGCACGCATCATCCTGCACCGGATAGCTCTCCCCGTCACGCTCCGCGCGGTAGAACGCGATCAACGCGGCTAAGGCAAACGTCAGACGTGCCGGTAATTGCCCCGTTGCCTTCTGCCCTGCCAGCAGCTGCGGCAGGATGCGGGTACGGTATTTGGTCATACCGTTAAGCGCAATGGAAAGCAGCTGGTGTCTGATGTAAGGGTTACGAAAACGCCCAGTCACCGCACTGGCGAAAGATTCCAGCTCGTTACGCGGCAAATCGAGGACCGGAATGATCTCCTGATAAATTGCTTTTTCGACGAACGCGCAGATCTCCGCATCATTCATCGCCTCGCCTACCGTATCCAGCCCGGCCTGGAAGGCGACCGGCACCAGCGCCGTATGCGCCCCGTTCAGAATGGCAACCTTGCGTTCTTTGTAGGGCCTGATGTCGTCGACAATCCGTACATTTAGCGGGTACTTATCCAGACGAAGTTCGCGGGCAAGGGATGCAGGTCCCTGAATAACAAACAGATAGAAGTGTTCGGCCGTGTCCAGGAACCCATCGTGATAACCCAGCTCAGCTTCAAGCGCAGCCGCTTCGTCACGTGGATACCCCGTCACGATACGGTCAACCAGCGTCGAGCAGAAGCTGTTGGCGTCATTGAGCCACTGAATAAAGGCGGCGGGCAGCGCCCACTCCTGCGCATAGCGCAAGACGAGTTCACGCAGTGCGTCACCGTTGTAGTCAATCAACTCGCAGGGAATGATGATCCAGCCCTTGTCAGCCGCACCGTTGAAGTGGCTAAAGCGCTCAAACAGCAGACGCGTCAGCTTCGCCGGGTAGCTCACCGCTGGGGCATCGTCGAACCGGTCACCCTCGTGGTAGCTGATACCCCCTTCGGTGGTATTCGAGAAAACAAAGCGCATATCCGGATTGTGTGCCAGCTTCAGGAACGCATCATACTGGCCGTAGACGTCGATTTCCCGGTTAACGGAGCGGATAAGCCGGCTCGCGCTCACCGCCTCTCCCTTCTCATTCAGACCGCGAATGAGCGTGGTATAGAGACCGTCCTGTGTATTCAATGACGGCGGGAAGTCGCTCTGAATCGGACGGACGATAACCACGCCGGCGTTAAGATCGGTATGTTCGTTTAACAGGTCAATTTGCCAGTCGACAAACGCGCGCAGGAAGTTGCCTTCACCAAACTGAATGATGCGTTCGGGATACAGAGCACCGGGAAAATCGCGACGGTTGAGCGTGTTCACAAGAGGTTCCTTTTATGATTAGTCATACAGCCTGATAAGATTGGTACGATAACTTATCAAAACTTAACGACCAGAAACCCTGTTTTGATCAATACGTCGCGTAGTTGTGCAGAAAAATTATAAGAACTTATAAAACACGGACGTGGATGTCATGGCACCGTCCGGCATCAGGGCATAGCGCGGGATCTCACCAACCTTTTGCCAGCCAGCACGCTGGTAGAAGGTCTCGGCCCCGCTGCCGGTGGAGGTATCGAGCACCAGCACCGAAATCTCTCTGGCTCTGGCTTCAGCTTCCAGCGCTTCCATCAATGCCATCGCGGCTCCTTTCCGGCGAGCTTTCTCGTGAACCAGCAGCTTCGCCACATCGGCGCGATGCGGCTGGTTTTCGGGCTGATCTGTGATCAGCTGCACCGTTCCGATGACGCCGTCCTGCGCATCGACGCAGGCAAGCACCAGTCGCTCGCCACGCGCGACGCTTTCGGCAATACCGCGCCAGAAAATACGGGCCTTATCCAGGCCATAAGGAAGCATAAAGCTGACGGATGCCCCGCCGTTTACGCAGTTTTCGAGGATCCCGGCCAGCGCATCAAGATGGGTGAGGATCTCTTCCCGGGTGAGATTTTTGATTTGCAGTGAGGTATTCATTGTTTTTCCTTACGTTGAATACACTCACTTTGTATTTAACAACTTATTAACGCAAGCGGATCGGACATAGGCTTTTGTTATGTCACCGGGCGCGCTGGCGCTGCTGTTTCATGGCGTACATCTTTTCATCGGCATCTTTTAACCACTGCTGCAGGTCGTTGCCGTTATGATCGAATTCGCTAAGCCCCCATGAGAAATGAAGCGACCAGGGATGCAGCTTGCGGGCGTTATAGTGTTCCACCTGCTCAGCGAGATACTGCATGGCAATCCAGGCGCCCTGCTCGTCGGTATCCGCAAACAGCACGGCGAACTCGTCCCCGCCAAAACGCACCAGCAGATCCGCTTCGCGGAAAGAAGCACGCATCAGTTGCGCCATGGCTTTCAGCGCCTTATCACCCTCTTCATGCCCGAAGCGATCGTTGATTTCCTTAAAGCGATCCAGATCCAGCCAGCCGAGCGTGAGCGGCTCAGCCCGGCGTCGGGCAACGGAAAGCGTGAACCGCACCAGCTGATTAAAGCCCCGACGGTTGAATAAACCCGTTAATTCATCCGTTGTCGCCGCGCTGATAGCGGCAAACTCATCTTCAGCCAGCGCGCCAAGATCCCCCAGCACGGCGAGATCGGCCGCTGAAAACTCCCTGGGCGCGTAGTCAATCAGGCAGAGCGAGCCCACGCTCGCGCCGTCACGCAGGCGCAGCGGGAAGCCCGCGTAAAAACGCACGCGAGGTTCACCGGCCACCAGCGGATTATCCGCAAAACGATCGTCCTGCAGCATATCCCCCACCACCAGCGGTGCTTCGGTGAGGATCGTATGGCCACAAAACGAAATGTTACGCGGTACGGAATTGGGTGCCTGCCCGTCGGCCGACTTCACAATAAGTGAATGCTCATCAATCAGATTGACCATCGCCAGCGGCACCTGGAAGAAGCGCTTTGCCAGACGTGTTAACCGGTCAAACGCCGGGGAGCTGTCTATCTCAAGCAAACCGGATTCGCGCAGCGAGTTCAGTCTGTCTGTTTCATTTTCAGGGGTTGCAGGTGCTTTCATAATGTCTCCTGACGTAAAGCGTTACTAAAAGCGTAGCTTAAACAGAGACATTGTCAGTGTTCGAACATCCTGTTAAGCCGCTTGCTATTCACGTCAATGCCTTATGACGATTAACGCAGCTATATTTCACTCCCGGAGGTCGCGGCAACCTGCTCGTCCGACGTCCGGGCACTGGTACGATTTCGACCCGCTTTTTTTGAACGATAAAGATGATCGTCCGCTTCGGCCATCAACGTGTTGAAGACCTCGGTCAACTGCCATGACTCAGACTTTCCGCTTCCGAGGCCAATACTGACCGTCAGATAGAGCGTCTGGTGGCGCCACGTAAAAGGATGGCTGGCGACGGTGGTTCTGATACGCTCCGCCAGTTCATAACCGTTTTGCGCATTACCAGAGTTTACCACCACCGCGAACTCTTCCCCGCCCATTCGCGCAACCATGCCGTCTTCGCCGACAACCTGTTGAACCTGTCTGGCAAATGACGCCAGCACGCGGTCACCACACTCGTGGCCATAGTTATCGTTGATACTTTTGAAGTAATCGATATCCAGCAGCATGACGGTCAGAAAGCGCGAGTGCCGGTGCGTCTCTTCGTGTTTTAACGCCTCATAAAGCCCGGAACGCGAGTAAACATGCGTTAAGAAGTCATAATCCGCCCGCAGGGAAACCTGACGGATCAGGGAATTAATGGCAGCCATGCTGACGGAGACCATCACCGGACAGATCGCCATCGTGGCAATACCCAGCCGGGCAGAAAACATCATTGGGGTGGTAAACGGCGTCGCCACGGCAATATTAATCACCGAATTGGCGACCAGAATAATTTCTATGGCGCCCGTGACAAACGTCAGCAAGCAGGTCACAGGCAATGGGTAGCGTACCGCACACCAGATAAGCGCAGGCAGAGGAAAAGAGAGGCTCCCCGCTCCGCCGATCACCACCGACGCGACCACCGAGACAATCAGCGCAATAACCGGTAACAGTTGCTCCAGACGCAACCTGAATTCGCGCACGGGCATGCCCAGCGTAAGCATACACGGCACAACAAGCACGCCGGTTGAGAACTGCTCGCTAAACCAGTCGGCGAACAACGGCCAGAACGTATGACTGTCAATTCCGACCGAACCTACCGCGCCGAGCAACGCGCACAGCAGCGCGGCGATCAGACAGTAGTTGAACAGGCGTAATGCGTTAAGCGGATCGGGGGTTTTCTTCATCAGCCGCCTGTCACGCTGAACCAGCACGGCCACAACGACGATAAAGACCATGTTAGACAGATTGATCACCACGGAGGCCATCCCCCAGCTGGTCGTGACCGCGTCGTACAACAGCATCGCGACATAGGATACCGCATAGTAATGCAGGCGATTCAGGAAAACATAACGGGCAAAGATCCCTGCCATCACGCCATTGAGTGGCCAGAACAGCGACAAGGCCTCCACGAGACGTAATTCCGCGCCCACAAAATAGAACAAGGTGGTGAGGATAAAGATCGTCGATGCATTTCGCAGCGGCGTGTCAGGCTGGAACGGTCTGAAAGCGGTAAGAGCAGAACGCATTAAATATCATTCCATATGAAAGCTTATGGCAATTATTGCGGTCGTCAGCACGATCGGAGCTCACTTAAGATGCATCTATAACACAAATACAGCGGGATCATAACTCGTCAAATTTAGGCGTTCATCTGCAGCACCAGCCAGTGGTGAATAACGCTGACGATATACTGCTGCTCCTGCGCGGTGAGCTGAACACCGGGTGGAATATTATGCCATTTTGCCAGGCAGCCCCGACAACAGGTGGCGGTAGCATGCTGGGCGATAAACACCGGGTGACCGCGCATGGGCGTCTGTTTCCCGTCGTTTGCAGGTTGTGCAGGGGCAAGACGCTTTTCGACAAAATCCGCGGCATGCTGGTCAATGGTATCCGGGCCTTTGTCCCAGCAGTACTGCCGTTCCTTATCGCCTAAGCGAAAGCGCGAGCGAAACGTCGATCGCGCCAGACGGGAAAAAAGAGGATCCAGGTCAGACATCAGTAGACTGAACGTCCCATACGCTGGGTCAGTTTCTCCAGAACCGCCACACCAGCAAGCGAATTTCCGGTTTCATCCAGCTCCGGGCTCCAGACCGCAATCGCCATTTCATGCGGCACAATAGCCACGACTCCGCCACCGACGCCCGATTTAGCCGGGAGACCAACGCGCCAGGCAAACTCGCCGGCGTTTTGATACATCCCGCTGGTCGCCATCAGCGCGTTAACCTGGCGTGCCTGCAGAGGTGAAACCACCTCCTGATCGAGATGCGGCGCGTGCCCCTGATGCGCCAGGAACAGGAACGTCTGAGCCAGCTCAACGCAGCTCATCTTCAGGGCGCAGTAATGGAAGTAGTTTTGCAGGACGGTCGCCACGTCGTTATGGAAATTGCCGAAGGATTTCATCAGCCACGCGATTGCCGCGTTGCGGGCGGAGTGTTCGAATTCCGAGCGGGCCACCACCGGATCGTAGGCAATGTCGTCGACGCCCGAAAGCTGGCGCACGATCTCCAGCATACGCTGACGCGGCGCGCTGAGGCGGCTTTGCAGCATATCGCAGACCACCAGCGCACCGGCGTTAATAAAGGGATTTCGCGGTTTACCCTGTTCTATCTCGAGTTGAAGCAGCGAGTTAAAAGGCTGGCCGGACGGATCTTTGCCCACCCGCTGCCAGATCTCGTCTTCTTCATACTGGCGCATCGCCGCAACCAGACTGAGCACTTTCGAAATGGACTGAATGGAAAAACGTTCTGTTGCATCCCCTGCCTGGTATCGCTGTCCGTCGATGGTACAGATAGCAATGCCCAGCTTATTCCCGCTGACCGAGGCAAGGGCCGGAATATAGTCGGCAACCTTCCCCTTTCCAATTAACGGACGAACCTGCGCCAGAATCTCGTCCAACATCTCATTATGGATGACCGCAGCCACACTTTGCTCCTTGCCCTCAGGCTAAAACGGGCTGCGAGTATAACAGAGGCTTATGTATTGCGTCAGGCGCTAAGACGAAAACGCGAAACGGCCTGCAATAAAAGATCGGATTGCTTTTGCAGACGTTCAGAAGCATCCGAGGCGTCAGAGACCAGCAAATCCGTCTGACGGGAGACCTGGTTCAGCGCCTGAAGCTGACGCGTCATCTGGTGAATACTGTCTCCCTGGCTGAGCGTGGCGGTGGAGATCTCATTAAGCAAACTGCTTAAATTGCCCACCAGACCGGTGACTTGCTGCAGATTCTCTTCCATCAGGGTGACGGCTCGAGAACCGTCTTCAATCCCCTGCACCGAGCGGTTGATCAGCTCCTGAATGGTCTGCGTCGAGTGGCTGCTCTTTCTGGCCAGCAGCCCAACCTCCCGGGCAACGACGGCAAACCCTCGCCCCTGATTTCCGGCATGGGCCGCCTCAATGGCGGCATTCAGCGCCAGGATGTTCGTCTGAAACGCCACACTGTCGATCATCGCCACGATCCCGCGCATCTCGGACGATCGGTCGACGATCGCCTGCATCGACGCGTTTACGGTCGACATCATCTGGTCTCCCCCCACGGCTGCCTGGCGCGCTTCATCGGCCCGGGCGCTGGCGAGTCTGGCATACCCGGTATTGCCTTCAACGTGGCTTTCCAGCGCCGCGATATGCGCCGTCACATCCTCAAGCTCTTTCGCCTGACGTGCCGACTGCTGATACAGCTTCTGGTTACCCTGTGCCAGGGCATCAATGTTCTCCACCATGGTCGCCGTGGCATGGCTGACCTGCGTCACCAGTTGCTGCAGGCCAAGCTGCATCGTGGCAATACTGTCACTAAGCTGCCCAATCTCGCGATTGAAACGCATAACGTTCGGCGGCGTGCCGGAGAGATCCCCTGCTGCCAGCCGGTTGATATGCGCGATGAGCCGACGCAGCGGCGTAATCACCCATCGGGACATACCGAACCAGACGACAGCGGCGATGGCGACTAACAGCACCGGGGCAAACAGAAATAACGTTTGCAGATCGGAG
This sequence comes from Enterobacter sp. HK-058-C-ECC, assembly GCF_047531125.1. NCBI lineage: Bacteria > Pseudomonadati > Pseudomonadota > Gammaproteobacteria > Enterobacterales > Enterobacteriaceae > Enterobacter > Enterobacter sp. HK-058-C-ECC. The sequence continues at coordinate 122,568 of NZ_JBLKCH010000002.1, read as the reverse complement.
AGCTGCGCCATGAGGCTCTGACGCCCCTGCATCGCCTGCTTCTCGCTTGCCTGCTGATAGCGCGCATAGTTGTCGTTAAAATCCGTCTGAAACGCCTGCGCCGGGACGGCAAAAAAAGCGTCGATGGTGTTGGTTTTGACCAGACCTTCCGCCTGCTCTTTGATCGCACCGTAGAAAAGTTGATAGCTGTTCACCAGCGCGTCGTCTTTCGGCGGATTCAGCGCCAGCCAGGCCTTCCATGCCTGCTGCGAAACCGTCAGCGCCTTTTGCGCGTCATCCATCAGGCTATGCCAGCTTCCGTCGGAGCCGGTCTCTTTATCCTGCATAAACCAGACGCCGGAGCGGTTAAGGAGATCGCTTGCGGCCAGCAGAGAGACGCGAGCCAAATCCAGCTTGCTCTGCTGCTGCCAGGCCAGCAGGTTGTGCTGCTCGTTGCGCTGGGCTTCGTTCAGGGAGGCGTTAAGCAGGAGTGACGAGGAGAGCTGCAGCGCGGAGAAAAGGCCAATAATGCAAAAGATGCCCGTCAGCAGGCCAAAGTGACGGGGGGTGAGACGCTGCGCAATACGGCGAAAAATTTGCGTTAGGTTCATAATTAGCTTCATTTACAAGGCGTTAGACGCGAGCGAGTCTACGAAATGAAAATGACAGAACCATTGCAGAATAGTGACAACGGCCCTCGCGATGAGGGCCGATATTCAAGATTACACGCGATCCTTCCACACCGTCTGCGCATTACAGAACTCGTGCAAGCCAAAGTGGGAAAGCTCGCGGCCAAAGCCGCTTTTCTTCACGCCGCCAAAGGCTACGCGCGCATCGCTGGCGCTAAAGCCGTTGATAAACACCCCGCCGCACTCCAGCTCGCGGGAGAAGGTCTCTGCCAGCGCATCACTGGCGGTAAAGACCGTGGCTGACAGACCAAAATCGCTGTCGTTGGCCAGCATCAGGGCGTGCTCCGCGTCTTTCGCGACCGTAATGGCCGCGACCGGACCAAACAGCTCCTGACGGAACGCCGTCATCGACGGGGTGACATTCGCCAGCACGGTTGGCGCATAATAATTCCCCTCGCCGCTGATTTTCTCACCGCCCAGCAGCAACGTTGCCCCTTCTGCCAGCGTCGCCTGCACCTGCTGATGCAGTTCATCGCGCAGATCAAAACGCGCCATCGGGCCCAGATAGTTTTCTTCCTGGTCCGGCGCACCCAGCTTCAGGGCCGCAACCGCATCGACAAAGCGTTGGGTAAAGGTGTCCGCAATGCCCTCCTCCACAATGAAGCGTTTTGCCGCCGCGCACACCTGTCCGGTATTCTGGTAGCGGCCTGCTACCGCCGCCTTCACGGCAAGATCCAGGTCGGCATCGTTGAGAACAATGAACGGGTCTGAGCCACCCAGTTCAAGAACGCATTTCTTCAGCGCGGCCCCCGCCTGAGCACCAATGGCTGCCCCGGCACGCACGCTGCCGGTGACGGTCACCGCCGCAATACGACGATCGTTAATCGCCTGGCTGACGCCGTCGTTGGTGGCGTTCACCCAGCCGAACACGCCTTCAGGGAAACCCGCATCCGCAAAAATCTGCGCGATAAGATCCGCCGAGCCGAGCACGTTGGGCGCGTGTTTGAGCAGATAGCTGTTCCCTGCCAGCAGAATCGGTACCGCGCCGCGCAGCACCTGCCAGAGCGGGAAGTTCCACGGCATTACCGCGAGGATCGGCCCCAGCGGACGGTATTCAATAACCGCGTTCTGGTTTTCCACCTGCGTGGGTTCCGCATGCAGCATCGCTGGGCCGTGCTCGGCGTACCAGTCGCACAGGCCGGCGGATTTCGCCACTTCCGCCCGCGCCTGCTGAATGGGTTTGCCCATTTCACGGGAGATCGTCTGCGCCATCTCTTCAGCGCGATGACGCAGCGCGGCACCAAGATCGCGCAGCTTTTGCGCCCGGTGGGAGACACTTTCGCGACGCCACTGGCGATAGCCCGCGTCGGACTGAGAAATCGCGCGTTCAACCTGTTCCGACGTCGCCCACGGATACGCGGCGAGGGTTTCACCCGTGGCCGGGTTGACAGAGAAGGCATGTGTTGCAGAGGAATAAGTCATGGTGTTCTCCACGTTTTTCGGTTGATTAATTGTGGCCCACTCTGCTATTTCTTAAAAATGAATAATACTAACCACCTTATTCACGAAACGAGAACATTATGGATTTAACCCAGCTTGAGATGTTTAACGCCGTCGCGCTGACGGGCAGTATCACCCAGGCGGCGCAAAAGGTGCATCGCGTGCCGTCTAACCTGACGACCCGCATCCGCCAGCTGGAAGCCGATCTGGGCGTTGAGCTGTTTATTCGTGAGAACCAGCGTTTGCGTTTATCCCCGGCCGGGCATAACTTCCTGCGCTACAGCAAGCAGATCCTCGCGCTGGTAGATGAAGCGCGCATGGTTGTCGCGGGGGATGAGCCGCAGGGGTTATTTGCCCTCGGCGCGCTGGAAAGTACCGCCGCCGTGCGCATTCCGGAAACGCTGGCACAGTTTAACCAGCGCTATCCGCGCATTCAGTTTGCCCTTTCGACCGGGCCATCCGGGACGATGATTGATGGCGTACTGGAGGGAACCCTCAGCGCCGCCTTCGTCGACGGGCCGCTGTCGCACCCGGAGCTGGAAGGAATGCCGGTCTACCGGGAAGAGATGATGCTGGTCACGCCTGCCGGGCATGTGGAGGTGACGCGCGCCGCGCAGGTCAGCGGCAGCGACGTGTATGCCTTTCGCGCCAACTGCTCGTATCGCCGACACCTGGAGAGCTGGTTTCACGCTGACCGCGCCGCGCCCGGTCGCATTCATGAGATGGAATCCTATCACGGCATGCTCGCCTGCGTTATTGCGGGCGCGGGCATCGCGCTGATGCCGCGCTCGATGCTGGAGAGTATGCCTGGACATCATCAGGTGGAAGCCTGGCCGCTGGCAGAAAACTGGCGCTGGCTCACCACCTGGCTGGTGTGGCGACGCGGGGCGATGACCCGCCAGCTGGAGGCCTTTATAGCGCTGCTAAACGAACGTCTTCAACCAGCGCCTTCTCCATAAACAGGCTGAGCGGATCGTCAACGTACGGGGCAAACGCCGGACGCAAATCGTATCCGCACTGTTCATAAAGACGCACCGCGGCATGCTGCTTGATGCCCGTCTCCAGCCGTACCGTATGGCAATGACGGCTCAGAGCTTCATCTTCCAGGGCGGCCAGCAGCATCTCTCCCAGATGCTGGCCACGATGGGCCGGGTCAATATAGACCCGCTTCATCTCGCCCGTACCGTCGCCGTTGAGCACGATAGCGCCACAGCCAACGGCCTGAAGCTGCTGGTCGCGAATGATCATCAGGATCAGCGAGGCTTCCGGCAGCGCAGCCAGATCGAGCAGATGATTACTTTCAGCGGGATAGAGTTCGCTCTGATAGCGGTCAAGCGCCGCGATCAGGCTAAGAATGTCCGGGTGACGTGCAGATTCAGAGGTAATGGAATACATGGCAGGCTCCTTGCTTTTTTATGAGGCTAAATTTCAACATAGCGCAGGCCTGCCAGGGTGCTTCATAGTATTAACTTATGTCATGACGCCAGCGTCAACTGGACATCTAACGCCCTCAACCCGGCCTGTGTCGCTTCGTCCAGCCTGCTGTCCGTGACGATATCCGTCAGGGTATTAAGATGCGCCACGTTAAACAACGACCAGGCTCCGTACTTGGAACTGTCCGCCAGCAGCACGCGACGTTTTGCATTGGCAATCAGATCCCGCTTTAAGGCAGCCTTCTCTTCCGTTGGTGAGGTAATGCCGCGGGTGATATCCCATCCGTTACAGCTAACGAAAGCCACGTCTGGCCACACGTTCTGCAGCAAGCGACGCCCGTGCTCACCGATGCAGGACTGACTTGAATCATCAATACGCCCGCCAATTATCGTCACTTCAATCTGACGGAATTCCGAGAGAAACAGCGCGATGTGCAAGTCGCTGGTGATGACGCGAAGCGGCAGATGCGTAAGTTGGCGAGCGAGTTCAATCATCGTGGTGCCAGCATCGAGCACAATGGCGTCGCCCGCTTTAACAAAGCTTGCCGCCGCGCTGGCGATGGCGTGTTTTTCTGCCAGACTGCGCTGCATTTTTTCATGCGTTGTGGGCTGGGAAGGAATAAACCGGTTAAGGGTAACGCCGCCATGGGTACGGCTAATGACACCTTCCTGATCGAGCTTTATCAAATCCCTGCGGATCGTCGCCGGAGAGGCATCGGTAATTGCCACCAGCTGATCCACCGTCACCAGATTGTGCCCTTTCAGGTAATCCATTATCTGCTCTAACCGGTTATATCCCTTCATATCATTCCCGTGTAATTTGCATAGCCAACTGGATAGACACCGTCATGCTCTCAGACTTCGCTTTGCCGGTCCAGGCAATATCGAATGCGGTACCGTGGTCCGCAGAGGTACGGATAAACGGCAAGCCAGCGGTGATATTCACCCCGTCATAAAAGCCGAGTAATTTTAGCGGAATATGCCCCTGATCGTGATACATCGCAACGACCATGTCATACATTCCTTCGTGGCATTGCATAAATACCGTATCCGGTGGACACGGTCCGGTGACGTTTAACCCCTGCGCTTTCATCGCGTCGACAGCCGGGCCGACAATCTTGATCTCTTCATCGCCAAACAGGCCGTTTTCACCCGCATGCGGGTTAACGCCGGCAACCGCAATGCGCGGTTGTTGAAAGCCGACGCGTTTCAGGAATCTATCCGCAATCCCAATCACGGTTTTTACCCGATCCTGATTGAGCGTATCAAGGAATTTGCGCAACGCAATGTGGGTCGTGATGTGAATCACCTTCAGTTTGTCCGTATACAGCACCATGGCGTAATCTTTGCTGTCGGTCAGATGCGCCAGCAGCTCGGTATGACCCGGATAGAGATGACCGGCCAGGTGCAGCGCCTCTTTATTCAGGGGAGCCGTTGCAATCGCCTTCACCTCACCCGCCATCGCCAGTTCGGTAGCACGCTTCACGCAGCGATAAGCCAGATCCCCGGCCTCAGCCTGAACGATACCCGGCTTCAGTGCATCAGGATCGGCCAGCGGTTCATCAAGCACGTTAATCACGCCAGCGGCAAAGCGCGCGCCGCTGACCGTGTCGATAGTGCGGATATCCGCCTGCCCGGTGATTCCTTTCTCAAGCACCCGCTGCAGCGTTCTGGCGCAGCCCACAACCACCACAGGCGCCCCTGACAACTCACCCTCGGTGAGGGATTTGATGATGATTTCCGGGCCAATGCCAGCCGGGTCACCCATGGTTACAGCAATAATTTTAGTCACTCAGTCTCTCCTCGATAAAATGCAACACCTCAAGCAGCGTCTCTTCGTTTCCGAAGCCCCCTGCTTTGGTCATTACCGGCTGCTGCCAGCCACAACCCAGAAATTTTCCGACTGGCACGCACTGTGCGACGCACCCGGTAATCTCAAACCCCCGAGCGTCCAGTGCCCTCGCGACAGCCATCGCCACGTCGCCACCGGAGACGTACAGCGCGTCAGGCGTCTGCGCCGCCAGCACCTGTCGGGTCAGTTCGCCTAAAAACGTACAAATTTTTTCGCCCAGGCCTGCGCGGGTGACGCGATACTGCTGGCAGAGTTGCTCGACCTGATGCCGGGCCTCGTGGCCCGCACAGGTATGCACAATGCAGTGATGGCCAGACTGAATTACCTGCGCAATCTGTTCGAGATACCGGGACGTGTCTCCGCGCAGCGCGTCATTCACATCAATGAGTACCGACGAGACGTCCGCCTGGCTTACCGCCAGTGCAATCTGTCGTTGTGCGATCTCACTCATCGAGCCGACGACGGCCAGCAGTTGTTTACGCCGGACCGGGGCCAGATGACGGGCCAGCGCATCGCATAGTCCGGCAGAGCCCACCAGCAGCGGCGTCTGTGAGCAGGCCAACGCGGCATCGATAATGGCGTCCATCTCCTCATCGGTGTGCGCATCCACGATGAGCCATTCCGTTCCTCGGGCAAGTTCGGCAGTGAGCGTTTTCACGGTCACGCTTTTAGCGCTCACCCCGGTAAACAGGTCAGCAATAGCGGCAGACGGGACAGGCGTTTTGGGATCGCTGGCAAATTCGGTTTCATTCACCGGAACGCCGTTTACCAGACACCTGCCGTACCGCGTGATCCGCCCTGCTGACGGGTATGCCGGCGCCACGATCACCTGCCGCCTGCCGCTTAATGCCTTAAGAACCTGAGATTCGGCTCCTGCATTGCCACGCAGCGTGGAATCCATCTTTTTAATGAGCCAGCGGGCATCCGCGATTTCAGCCCCGAGTGCGGCAACCCTTTCGGCCGCCTCCGATGCCTTCAGCGCCCGGGAATCGGTGTTAACGATCAGCACATCGCTCGCCTGGGTAAACGGTGTATGAAACGCCACGCTGACTTTTTTGCCGCACAGCACCAGGCTGACACCGGCATCATTTGCGCCGGTAAAGTCATCGGCGACGACCACGACCTCTCTGTTCACATTGCTCACTTTCATCCCCACTTCGGGTTAGTCTTTCCTGTTAATGATTATATTCAATCATGATTGATTATATGTGAGCAAGATCAAGTTAATCAGTTTGCGAATAAATTATAAATTTAGCCACACGATGACCATGAAGCGTCTTGCTTGAGCGAAATCAATCATAGATACAGAGACAGGAGAAAAGCGTGGTTACGATCAACAGCACCCTGATTAGCGGGGCGAATGCCATCGCCGCCATCAGGCCATTACTTACTGATAAAACGCAGATCCTGCTGGTGACGGACGGCAATATTGCGCGTCTGGAGGCAGCAAAGCAGATCCGCGCGATCCTCGAAGAGGACCAGCGCGGCGTCACGATTATCGACAATGTCCCGCCTGAACCCACCCATCACGACGTTAACCAACTGCTCTCGACGTTAAAGGGAACGTTTGGGCTGGTCGTAGGGCTCGGCGGCGGTAGCGTACTGGATGTAGCCAAACTGCTTTCAGTACTTTGTCACCCGCTTTCTCCAGGGCTGGACAACCTGCTCGCGGGCATAAAACCGGTGGCACGCATCGCGTCACTGCTGATCCCGGCCACTGCAGGAACCGGATCGGAAGCGACGCCGAATGCCATTCTGGCCATACCGGAGCAAAGCACGAAAGTGGGCATCATCTCCCCCGTCCTGCTGCCCGATTATGTCGCCCTGCTGCCGGAGCTGACGACCAGCATGCCCGCACACATTGCCTCATCCACCGGGATTGATGCCCTGTGCCATCTGATTGAGTGTTTCACCTCAACGGTCGCTAATCCGGTTAGCGATAACGCCGCGCTGATGGGCCTGTCTAAGCTGCTCAACAACATTGAAACGGCCTGCGCCGAACCGGGCAATCTGCTGGCGAAACTGGAGATGCTGTGGGCGTCTTACTACGGCGGGGTCGCCATTGCACATGCTGGCACGCACCTGGTTCACGCCCTGTCCTACCCGCTCGGCGGCAAATATCACCTGCCTCACGGGGTGGCCAACGCGATTCTGCTGGCGCCCTGCATGCGCGTGGTTCGTCCCCACTGCGTGACGAAATTTGCGCAAGTCTGGGATTTGGTGCCCGGCGCGGATACGTCGCTGTCAGACGAAGAAAAATCCCACGCGCTGGTGGAGTACTTTGCCGCGCTGGTTCGCAGACTCAACCTGCCGGATAACCTGGAGACACTGGGCGTACCGCGTGAAGATATCGCCTCCCTCAGTGATGCGGCCCTTAACGTTAAGCGGCTCATGAACAATGCACCCTGTCAGGTTAATCACGACGAGGTGCAGGCGATTTACCGGACACTGTTTCCCCAACATTAATAGCCAAGGAGTGTGTAATGCGTAACAACATCAGGGGCGTGCTAACGGCCGTTGTAACCCCCTTTGACATGGAAGGCGCGCTGAACCTGTCGGGCCTGAAACGACAGATCGATCGTCAACTCAGTGCTGGCAACGGCATCTTCTGCGGCGGCACAAACGGCGAGTTCTTCGTGCTTAACGAAGAAGAAAAAATCGCCGTCACCCGCACCTGCGTGGAAACGGTGGCCGGGCGCGCACCGGTCGTGGCGCACATTGGGGAAATTTCGACCCGCGAAACCATCCGTCTGGGGAAACAGATCGCCTCGCTGGGCGTCGATGCCGTTTCCGTCATTACCCCTTACTTCGTTCCACTGAAACAGTCCGAACTCGTCGCGCACTACACCGCTATCGCCGACGCGCTAGCCGTACCGGTATTTCTGTACAACATTCCAGCGCGTACCGGCAATACCATTGAACCCGCTACCGCCCGCGCGCTGGCCGAACATCCCAACATCGTCGGTATTAAAGACAGTGCCGGGAGCTATGAAAGCCTGCTTGGATTCCTTAATGCGGTGAGAGACATGGATGGATTCGACGTGCTCAACGGCCCAGATTCGCTTATCCACCAGGGCTTCGTCGACGGATGTTCGGCCTGCATTTCCGGGCTGGCAAACGTGGCGCCGACGGCCATCAACGCTATCTGGTCACGCTTTAACGCGGGGGATATTGACGGTTCCCGCCTTGCGCAGGAGAGCGTCACCCAACTGCGCACCGAGCTCTACAACGTGGCGTTTTCCCCTGCCGCAGTCAAAAAAGCGCTGCAGATCATGGGGGAAGACGTCGGTGAGAGTCGATATGCCGTGGCATTTAGCGAGCAGCAGTGCCAACAGATACGCCGAATAGTGACAACGTCACTTAACTAAACGGCGTTGGTTTCGTCAATAAGAATACCGGGTACCTGAGGTGCCCAGGATTCACTCGCCCTGAAGAGAGGCAAAGATGAATAATTTTACCGCTGAAGATACCCTAATCATTGTGGGCATTGTTATTGCTTACATCCTTTTCACCACCTGGCTGACCTTCCGGATCCGCAGTAAAAATTCCGGCGATTTTATGGAAGGCTCCCGCGCAATGCCGGCATTTATTGTCGGGATCCTGCTGATGTCCGAGTATATCGGCGCTAAATCCACCATCGGCACCGCACAGGCGGCGTTTGAAGACGGCTTTGCCGCGTCATGGTCGGTCATCGGGGCCGCGATTGGCTTCCCGCTCTTTGGCCTGTTGCTGGTAAAACGCATCTACAACACCGGGAAAATCACTATCTCTGGTGCGATTGCTGAAAAATACGGTAACAGCACCAAAAACATTATCTCTGTCATCATGATTTACGCCCTGCTGCTGGTTAACGTGGGGAATTACGTCAGCGGCGCAGCGGCTATTTCCACCGTACTGAAAGTCAACCTGCCCGTTGCCGCCTTCATTACGGCCATCGTCAGTACCTTCTACTTCGCCTTTGGCGGCATGAAGGGGGTAGCCTGGGTGACCGTACTGCACAGCGCGCTGAAATACTTTGGTATCCTCGCTATCATGGGCTTTGCGCTCTCCAAAACCGGCGGCTTTACGCCAATGATTGAAAACATGCCGGCCTTCTACTGGACCTGGGACGGTAACATCGGTGCGTCGACCATTTTCGCGTGGCTCATCGGCACCATCGGCTCTATCTTCTGTACCCAGTTTGTAATCCAGGCAATCTCCTCCACCAAAGACGTGAAATCGGCCAAACGCTCTACCTGGGTCGCCTTCTTCTTCTGCCTGCCGATTGCGCTGGCCATTGCGGTGATTGGGGTGGCGGCAAAATACCTGCACCCGGAAATTAACAGCCTGTATGCAATGCCGATTTTCCTGCAGGACATGAACCCGTGGCTGGCCGGCCTGGTCACCACCTCTCTGGTGGCGTCTATTTTCGTCAGCGTCAGTACCGTGGCGCTGGCTATCGCCTCTCTGGTGGTAAAAGACTTTTACGTGCCGATGCGCAACCCAACGCCCGATCAAGAGTTTAAGGCCACCCGCTGGATCTCCCTGCTGATTGGTTTCCTGCCGCTGATTTTTGTTCTGCTGGTACCTGAAGTCCTGAAGCTCTCGTTCTTTACCCGCGCCATTCGCCTGTCGATTTCCGTGGTGGCCGTTATTGCGTTTTACGCGCCGTTCTTCCGCAGCACCCGCGGTGCCAATGCGGGCCTGATTGGCGCCTGCGTCGTCACCTCCGTCTGGTATCTGCTGGGCGACCCTTTCGGCATCAACAATATGTACATTGCCTTGCTGACCCCTGCCGTCATCATGGCGATCGATCGCCTCATTCCGGGAAAAGCGCAGGGTAAAGCGCCAACCCCCGCTCAAAATAATGGAGTCTGATATGTCTGTAACCGTAACCCGCGACGGGATTGTTCGACCACAACAGGATGCGCACGTGCAAACCGTCATGCTGCCCTCCTCTTGCCCACAAAACCACGCGGCGAATCTGCTGCCGCTGCCGGATGGCTCGCTGATGTGCGTCTGGTTTGGCGGCACCCAGGAAGGCATTGCCGATATCTCCGTGTGGGGGTCACGCCTGGCACCGGGCAGCCAGCAGTGGAGTGATGCGGTAAAACTGTCGGACGATGCCACGCGTTCCGAACAGAACCCGGTTCTGTTCCTGGCCCCGGACAACGTCCTGTGGCTGCTGTGGACCGCGCAGATCTCAGGTAATCAGGATACGGCTATCGTTCGCTATCGCCAGTCCCGGGATCTGGGGAAAACTTGGGGGGAGATCGCTACCCTGCTCGATAAACCGGGCACGTTTATCCGTCAGCCGATTGTCGTGGTGGATAACGGTAATTGGCTGCTCCCGGTGTTTTATTGCCGTACCCAACCAGGTGAGAAATGGGTCGGAAACGACGATATCAGCGCGGTAAAAATATCCGGGGACGGCGGCAAAACGTGGCGCGATGTTGAGGTTCCGGAAAGCCTCGGCTGCGTACATATGAATATTACCCGCCTGCTCAACGGCACACTGGTCGCCCTGTTCCGCAGCCGCTGGGCAGACAATATCTATTACAGCCAGTCAACGGATAACGGCGAAAGCTGGTCCGTACCAGAGCCCACGGAGCTCCCTAATAACAACTCCTCTATCCAGGTGACCACGCTTGCGGGCGGTGAACTCGCGCTGGTCTTTAACCCCATGAGCGCCGCCGGGGCGCGGGAACGTCGCGCCTCGTTATACGATGAAATTGACGATGGTGATGACCGCAAGGAGCCGGTTGTTACCCACGGTCGGGCGGCCTTCTGGGGCGCACCGCGGGCGCCGATGACCGTCGCCATTTCGCCTGACGGCGGAAAAAGCTGGCCGTGGCAGCGTCATCTGGATGAGGGGGATGGTTACTGCATGACCAACAACTCTCTGGAAAAGCTGAACCGCGAATTCTCCTATCCCAGCATCAAACAGGGGCCCGATGGCGCGCTTCATATCGCGTACACCTACTTCCGCCAGGCCATCAAATATGTGCGGGTGACCCCGGAATGGGTTAAGGAGTCCATATGATTATCGGTCATCTCAACGCCCTGCCGCTGGCAGGGCTTCCGTCGGCGTTGTACGCCCTGCTATCCCGTCCGGACTGCACGCTGCAGGCGCTCAGCGAACGCGATGACGGGCGCTGGCAGCCGGAAAATGCAACCTGGTTTTGCCAGATTGGTCCGGCGCAGACGCAGCCACGTGCAGATCGGCATACGGAGTACCATCGCCAGTGGGCCGATATTCAGGTTGTACTGGCAGGAGAAGAACATATTTATGCTGGCGCACGCCCCACTGGCAAGCCGGAGGACGAAGAGCGTAAACCGGATCTCTTTATTACTTCACCTGCTGAACACAGCGTGAGGATCCGTCTTGCCGCAGGAGACTTTGCGGTCTTTTGTCCGGGAGAACCCCACCAGGCGCTGTGCGCCGCAGAGGCGCCGCTGACCGTTCGCAAAGCGGTATTTAAAATTCCCCGAGCGATGCTGGAGGTCTGACATGCGTCACGCCGTCGTCACCGGGGCCAGCTCCGGAATTGGTGAGGCCATCGTCAAGCGTTTACTGGCGGAAGGCTGGCAGGTCACCGGGCTCAGCCGCCGGGCAGTGATGCTGAATGCCCCTGGCTTCACGGGCCTGCGCGTGGATATCAGCGATCCTGCTGCGCTGTGCAGCGCCCTGCAAACCATCGCGACGCCCCAGGCGGTGATCCATGCTGCAGGGATGATGGCCGCTGCGCCCCTGGGCCAGCTCGAAAGCGATGTGAGCACCTCACTGTGGCAACTCCACGTCCGGGCCTGTGAGGCGTTGTTTAACCATTTTGCGCCCACAATGGCCGCAGGTGGACGGTTTGTGGCGATTGGCAGCAGAACCTCTCGCGGTGCAGCAGGACGATCGCAGTACGTTTCCACCAAAGCAGCAATGGTAGGGATGGTCAGAAGCTGGGCGGCGGAGCTGGCCCCGCGCGGGATCACCGCTAACGTGGTCGCGCCAGGGGCAACCCAAACGCCGATGCTCAGCGCACCGGGGAGAGAAACCTCGCCGCCGAGGTGTCCGCCAATCGGACGTCTGATCGCCCCAGAGGAGGTGGCGGGGTTGGTGAATTTCTTACTTAGCAATGAAGCCGCCGCCATCACCGGACAGGAGATGGTGATATGCGGCGGCGCCTCACTCGGCTAGCGCAGGAAAACACGCCCTTTCAGATACAGGGTGGCCTGACCGCCGATCAGCACGCGGTCGCCCTTCAGCTCGCAGCGCAGATCCCCGCCACGGTGTGACACCTGGCGGGCATTGAGTGACGTTTTACCCAGCTTTTCGCTCCAGTAAGGGATCAGCATGCTGTGGGCAGATCCGGTAACCGGATCTTCGGGCACCCCTTCGCCCGGGCAGAAAAAGCGGCTGACGAAGTCATATTTATCGCCCGGCGCCGTCACGCAGATCATTTTATCCAGCGGAAGCATTGCCCCAATATCCGGCGTTAACGCTTCTACCTGCTGCTGGCTCTCCAGCACCACCAGGTAATCACGTCCAACGCGCACCTCTTTTGCCTCTGTGATGCCCAGGCCGCTAAACAACAGCGCAGGTGGGTTCTCGACCACCTCTGTTGACCACGCGGGGAAGTTCAGCGTCAGCCAGTCGCCGCTGCGTTTAACCGTCAGCTCGCCCACGAAGCGCGTGGTGAAGGTGATTTCAGTGTGCGGATAGTCAAGGTATTCGAAAATAACGTGCGATGCGGCAAGCGTGGCATGGCCGCACAGGTTAATTTCATCCAGCGTGGTAAACCAGCGCAGCTCAAACCCACCGTCGGTACGGACGAAAAAGGCGGTTTCAGACTGGTTATGCTGCTGCGCCATTTTGAGCAGCGTCTCGTCCGGCAGCCACTCTTCCAGAGGACAGACCGCTGCCGCGTTGCCGCCAAAGGTTTTGTCGCTGAAGGCATCCACCAGATAAAAATCAATTTCCTGCATTGTCTCTTCCTCTCTTGTTATGGGTATTTAGCGCAGAAAAACTGTGCCTTTCAGATAAAGTGTGGCCTGCCCGCTCATCAGCACCCGCGAGCCTTTCAGCTCACAGCGCACGTCGCCGCCGCGCGCGGAAACCTGACGGGCAAGCATGGCTGTTTTCCCCAATTTTTCGCTCCACCAGGGAATTAGCATGGTGTGCGCGGAGCCGGTGACCGGATCTTCCGGAACGGAAACGCCGGGGGAGAAAAAGCGGCTGACAAAATCGTATTCCCCCTCACCGCGCGCCGTCACGCTCACCTTATGCTCGCCCGGCGTCATCGCCGAAAAGTCCGGGGCGAGGGCCTCGACCTGTTGGCGATTTTCCAGAACGATGACCCAGGCGCGCCCTTTACGGGCTTCAACGTAGCGGCTGATACCCAGCGCCGAAAGCATTTCCGGCGGGGGCGTCTCTTCATGGGTTGGACATGCAGGGAAGTCCAGCGTCATCCAGTCCCCCTCCCGGGTGACCGTCAGGCGGCCAGAGGCGGTATCAAAGTGGATCCGCGCGTCCGGGTAATCCAGCTCGGTAAACAGTACGTGCGCCGCCGCAAGCGTAGCGTGACCGCAGAGATTGACTTCGCTAAGCGTGGTAAACCAGCGTAGCTCAATGCCCCCTTTGCTGCAGACGAAAAACGCCGTTTCCGACTGATTATGCTGCTGCGCCATCTTCAGCAAGATCTCATCGGGTAACCATGCTTTCAGCGGGCATACGGCGGCAGGATTACCGCCAAACGTGGTATCGCTGAACGCATCGACCAGATAAAAATCAATCTCCTGCATTGTCTTACCGCCTGTTTTTATTGTGTTGTTCTTTTATATTCAATGAAAACAGCGTCCCCGGCTACCGCTTTCATAAGGTAAATATTGAGATCTGCGTCACATAATGGTTGAGTTTTCGCCGTTCGACGTTTTAAGATCGTCTCCTCTTCTTTTCAGCAACGAATCTCAGACATCCCTATGACAACGAACACAGTTTCCCGCAGGGTCGCGTGGCTACGCGTGGTCACGCTGGCAGTTGCCGCGTTTATTTTTAATACCACAGAATTTGTGCCGGTTGGGCTGTTGTCTGACATCGCTGACAGTTTCCAGATGGAAACGGCGCAGGTGGGCATTATGTTGACCATCTACGCCTGGGTGGTGGCGCTGATGTCTTTGCCGTTTATGCTGCTGACCAGCCAGATGGAGCGACGCAGGCTGCTGATCGGTCTGTTTGTCTTGTTCATTGCGAGCCACGTGCTGTCGTTTATGGCGTGGAATTTTACGGTGCTGGTCATGAGCCGAATCGGCATCGCCTTTGCTCATGCGGTATTCTGGTCGATTACCGCGTCGCTGGCGATTCGCCTGGCGCCGGCAGGTAAACGCGCCCAGGCGCTGAGCCTGATTGCTACCGGTACCGCACTGGCGATGGTGCTGGGTCTGCCGATTGGCCGCATCGTGGGGCAATACTTCGGCTGGCGCACGACCTTCTTCGCCATTGGGATGGGCGCGCTGGTGACGCTGGTATGCCTGATTAAACTGCTGCCCGCGCTGCCAAGCGAACATTCCGGCTCGCTGAAAAGCCTGCCGCTGCTGATGCGTCGCCCTGCGCTGCTGAGCATCTACCTGCTGACCGCCATCGTCGTGACGGCACACTACACGGCGTACAGTTACATTGAACCGTTTGTACAGGTGGTGGCGGGCTTTAGCGCCAACTTTGCCACCGTCTTACTGCTGATCCTCGGCGGCGCGGGCATTATTGGCAGCGTGCTGTTTGGCAAGCTGGGTAACCGGCACGCCTCCTTGCTGGTGAGCAGCGCCATCGGCCTGCTGCTGGGCTGTCTGCTGTTGCTGATGCCCGCCGCGGGCAGTGAAAGCCATCTGGCGATCCTCAGCCTGTTCTGGGGCGTGGCGATCATGATTATTGGCCTGGGCATGCAGGTGAAGGTGCTGGCCCTGGCGCCGGATGCGACGGACGTCGCCATGTCGCTGTTCTCGGGGATTTTCAATCTGGGCATTGGCGCGGGGGCGCTGGTGGGAAATCAGGTCATCCTGCACGTGTCGATGTCGGCGATTGGCTATCTGGGGGCTATTCCGGCCCTGGTGGCGCTGATCTGGTCGGTACTCATCTTCCGTAAGTGGCCGGTGGCGCTGGAGGAACAGGGGCAGCACGGGTGAGGGTTGTTGGTGCCGGGTGGCGCTGCGCTTACCCGGCCTACAAAACCCGTAGGCCCGTGCAAGCGAAGCGCCGCCGGGCAAGACATCAATGATAGGTCTTAATAATCTCCAGCACGCCGTTAATAATAAACTGCACGCCCATACAGACCAGTAAGAAGCCCATCAGACGGGAAATTGCCTCGATACCGCCCTTACCTACCCAGCGCATAATGGCGCCGGAGCTGCGCAGCGACACCCACACGATAAGACCGATAATCGCAAAAATCAGCGGTGGCGCAACCGTCAGTACCCAGTCCGGGAAAGTTGCGCTGTCACGCACCGTTGACGCGGAGCTGATGATCATCGCGATAGTCCCCGGCCCCGCCGTGCTCGGCATGGCAATCGGCACAAAGGCGATATTCGCACTCGGTTCGGTTTCCAGCTCTTCCGATTTGCTGGTCGCTTCCGGCGACTCATGCGCTTTTTGCGCCGGGAACAACATGCGGAAACCAATAAAGGCCACAATCAGCCCCCCGGCGATACGCAGACCAGGGATGGAAATCCCGAAGGTATTCATCACCACCTGTCCGGCGTAATAAGCCACCATCATGATGGCAAACACATACACCGAGGCCATCATCGACTGATGGTTGCGCTCGGCGCTGTTCATGTTCCCTGCCAGCCCGAGGAAAAGCGCCACCGTCGTTAACGGGTTAGCCAACGGCAGCAAGACCACCAGCCCGAGGCTGACTGCTTTAATTAAATCCAACATAGTGCGTTGTCGTCCTTATCCATATTTAACACAGCAATTATAGGGGGAAAGTGTGACATTCAGCCATGGGGGCAACGTAACGATTATTTTCCTTCAGAAAAGATAACTGTCAGTTATCTCTATGATTTGAAAGACCTCAAAAAAAGTTCATGAAACGTTTTAGCAATTCGTGGCATCGGCTGATTCATTCAGTTGACTTATACTTGCCTGAGCAATAATATCTGCCGTGACTAACTACTTGCCAGGGCAACCATTGTGAAAAGCACCAGTGATATCTTTAACGACGTTGTTCCGCTGGGTCGTCTTATTCATATGGTCAATCAGAAAAAAGATCGCCTGCTCAATGACTACCTGTCACCGCTGGATATCACCGCAACACAGTTCAAAGTGCTGTGTTCCATTCGCTGCGAAGTGTGTATCACGCCGGTTGAGCTGAAAAAGGTGCTCTCTGTCGATCTGGGTGCGTTAACCCGCATGCTCGATCGTCTCGTCTGCAAAGGATGGATAGAACGAAGCCCTAACCCGAATGACAAACGCGGCGTACTGGTGAAGCTAACCAGCGATGGCGCGGCCATGTGCGAGCAATGTCATCAATTAGTAGGACAAACACTGCATCAGGAACTAACAAAAAACTTAACGGCAGATGAAGTGGCAACCCTTGAGCTTCTGCTGAAGAAAATCCTGCCGTAAACAGAAAAAAAGAGGTATGACGATGTCCAGACGCAATACTGACGCTATCACCATTCATAGCATTTTGGACTGGATCGAGGATAACCTGGAATCGCCGCTCTCCCTTGAAAAAGTGTCAGAGCGTTCGGGTTACTCCAAATGGCACCTGCAACGGATGTTCAAAAAAGAGACCGGTCATTCATTAGGTCAATATATTCGCAGCCGCAAGCTGACGGAAATTGCCCAGAAACTGAAAGAAAGCAATGAGCCGATCCTTTATCTGGCGGAGCGTTACGGATTTGAATCGCAGCAAACCCTGACGCGTACGTTCAAGAACTATTTTGACGTGCCGCCTCATAAGTACCGAATCACCAGCGTGCCGGGCGAATCCCGATACCTGTATCCGTTAAAACACTGTAGTTAATCATCGCCTGTAACAGACGTAACCGAGGAAATCATGAAAGTTATCGCCTCCGCCGCCCTCGCCTTGCTGGTGCTGTTCTCCAGCCAGACCTTCGCGGAGCAAACCCCTCGTGCAACGCAGCAAAATAATCCTGATACGATGATTTTGCCGTCAGCACATGACCAGTCGCCTTATGATTTCAACCACATGGGTGCTGGTAGCGACAAATCCGACGAATTAGGCGTGCCTTATTATAATCAGCACGGCTTCTGATTCGTTTTTGCCCCGCAGATGCGGGGCTTTTTTTATGCCTTTTCGCTTACCCGCGTCGTCCGACGAACCCGCAGACCAAACACGTTAATGTACAGCCCGGCCATGATCAGCACGGCACCCAACAGCTGCAGCGCGCTTAGCGTTTCATCCAGCAATATCGCCGCACTGGCAAGTCCTACCACCGGCACCAGCAGAGATAACGGCGCGACGCGCCAGGTCTCATACCGTCCCAGCAGCGATCCCCAGATCCCGTAGCCCACAATGGTGGCGACAAAGGCCAGATAGACGAGAGACAGGATCGTGGTCATATCGATGTCGACCAGACTGTTCATCATCACCGCCGGACCGTCCAGAATACTCGACGCCAGCAGAAACGGAATAACCGGGATCAGTGCGCTCCACACCACCAGCGACATCACCGCCGGGCGCGCCTCGTGCTGCATAATCAGCTTGTTGAAGATATTCCCGCAGGCCCAGCTCAGCCCCGCCGCCAGCGTCAACATAAACCCGAGCAGCGCCACATGCTGACCATTCAGGCTGGCCTCGATCAGCACCAGCACGCCGAACACCGCAAGGGTGATCCCTGCCAGCTGTTTGCCCTGCAGACGCTCGCCAAACACGAACGCCCCGAGAATAATGGTAAAGAACGCCTGCGCCTGTAACACCAGCGAGGCAAGACCCGCCGGCATACCGAACTTGATGGCGCAAAAGAGAAACGCGAACTGGCCAAAGCTAATGGTCAGACCGTAGCCCAGCAGCAGTTTAAAGAGGATCTTTGGACGCGCCACAAAAAAGATGGCCGGGAAAGCGACCAGCATAAAGCGTAAACCGGCCAGCATCAGCGGCGGCATGTTATGCAGCCCCAGCTTAATGACCACAAAGTTGAGCCCCCATACTACGACCACCAGCAATGCCAGCAGCCCGTCTTTCCGCGTCATATCCCGCCCCTGAATTATTAATAATTTGTTAACACTTCAAGGTAACAGAAAAAAGTACATCACGAGAAGATCATTATTTCTGGCAGGCAGCTGAAGCACTTAGGGATAAATCAGGTGCTATACAAGCCCCTTATGTCATGGTAATCCTGTTAACACACATCTAATAAAAGCATAAGCAACTGTCGGGCAGGAATATGAAACCATCTCTCAGGCGCTCAACCGCAGCGCTGCTGGCATCGTCATTGTTGTTAACCATCGGTAGAGGGGCAACGCTGCCGTTCATGACCATCTATCTCACGCGCGTCTACAGCATGAGCGTCGAGAATATTGGTTATGCCCTGACCGTGGCGCTGACCATTGGCGTGGTATTCAGCCTGGGATTTGGCATTCTGGCCGATAAGTTTGATAAAAAACGCTACATGCTGATCGCGATTGTGGCGTTTATCGCCGGCTTTGTGGCGATCCCGCTGGTCAATAACGTCACGCTGGTGGTGCTGTTCTTTGCGCTGATTAACTGCGCCTACTCCGTCTTTTCGACGGTGCTGAAAGCCTGGTTCTCCGACGTACTGACGTCCAGCCAGAAGGCGCGGGTCTTCTCGCTGAACTACAGCTTCCTGAACATTGGTTGGACGGTCGGCCCGCCCATTGGCACCCTGCTGGTAATGTACAGCCTGCAGCTGCCGTTCTGGCTGGCAGCCTTCTGTGCCGCCCTGCCGCTGGGCTTTATCCATTTCTTTGTGCAAAAAAGCGTGGCGTTAGATACCGCAGAGGAGAAGATGCCCTGGCAGCCGTCGGTCTTGCTGAAAGACCGCGCGCTGTTCTGGTACACGCTCTCTGGCCTGCTGGCGTCCTACGTGGGTGGGTCGTTCGCGAGTTGTATTTCGCAATACGTTCTGGCCGCGCATGCGGACAGTGATTTCGCCGAAAAGGTGGTGGCCGTGGTGCTCCCGGTCAACGCTGCCGTGGTGGTGACGCTGCAATATGCGCTGGGCCGCAAAATCTCAGCCAGCAATATCCGCCCGCTGATGACCCTTGCCACCCTGTTTTTTATCGTGGGACTGGGCGGCTTTATGCTCTCCGGGGAAAATCTGGTTTACTGGGGCATCGCTGCCGCCATTTTCACGCTGGGTGAGATTATCTATGCGCCGGGTGAATACATGCTGATCGACAACATTGCGCCACCGGGAATGAAGGCGAGCTATTTCTCCGCGCAGGCGCTGGGATGGCTCGGCGCGGCGGCAAACCCGATGATCACCGGTATCATCCTGACCAACCTGCCGCACTGGTCCTTGTTTGTGATCATGATGGTCGCCATCGCCATGGCCTGGCTGATGATTTTGCGCGGGATGAGCGTGAAAACTGAAGATAGCGTGTCGGGTGGCGCTGCGCTTACCCGACCTACAAAACCCGAATCGTAGGCCGGGTAAGGCGAAGCCGCCACCCGGCAATAAAGCATCAGTGGTGCAACATCTCCTCCACCACCTGCTCTTTATACATCTCGTTCGGGTAATAGGTCGGCCAGTTGTCCATCTCTTTCAGCAGCGCCTCCTGAGAGGTGTTGCCCATGAAGATATGGAAGTGAGACGAGGCCTTCGGTCCGATGGTATGATCGCTGAACTGCACGAACTTCGGCGCCTTGCTAGCGGCATCCTTACACTCAAACAGATAGCGAACGCCTTTCTTACCTGACGCGTAGGTCAGAATTTTGTAGCCGCTGTAATCATACTGACACCGGCTGACCGCTTTGCCCTGATGGAATTCCATCACGTTATTTTCGATGCCGATGGCATCCACGTCCGTCGCATATCCCGTGCGGTAGTAGGCTTTCACCTCATCAAAGGATTTGCTTTTGTCTTTCTGGGCTTTCTGTCTAAAGACCGGATCCAGCGAACCATCGAGCAGGAGCGGATAGACCGACTGCCAGGTGCCGTCCCAGTCAGACAGCACTCTGTCCTTCACGTCTTTATCCTCAAACACGCCGTTCGCAGCCTTCTGTTCCGCTTCGGTCATCTGATGGCCGTGCGAGTGAGCAAACAGCTGGCCGCTGACCAGCAGCGCCCCCAGAGTCATGGCAAATTTTCCAATATGTGCAGCCAAAGTAACGCCCTCATTCCGTTTTATAAGAATGAGGATGTTATATTATAACATTTCAGATCGCAACCAGGCCGCGCACGCCCTCCTGCTCCATGTTTTCGCCCCGCCCGCGCTGAATAATGGTGCCGCGGGACATCAGCAGATAGCTGTCGGCCAGCTCGGCGGCAAAGTCGTAAAACTGCTCCACCAGAAGGATCGCCATGTCACCTCTGTTTGCCAGGGTGCGGATCACGTGGCCGATCTCTTTAATAACGGAAGGCTGTATGCCTTCGGTCGGTTCATCCAGGATCAGCAGCTGCGGACGGCTCGCCAGCGCGCGCCCAATCGCCAGCTGCTGCTGTTGCCCGCCGGAGAGATCACCCCCGCGACGGTGCTTCATCTCTTTGAGCACCGGGAACAGCTGCCAGATCTCCTCCGGCACCTGCTTCGCCTCGCGGGCGGAAAATCGCGACAGCCCCAGCAGGAGGTTCTCTTCCACGGTCAGGCGCGGGAAAATCTCCCGTCCCTGCGGGACATACGCCACGCCAGACTGTACCCGCTGGTGCGGTTTACTGTGGGTGATCGTTTTTCCCTGCCAGATGACCTCCCCGGTTTTCGCCGGGATCAGCCCCATCAGACACTTCAACAGCGTGGTTTTCCCCACGCCGTTGCGACCCAGCAGACAGGTGACTTCGCCGGTGATGGCCTCAAAGCTCACGCCGCGCAGGATATGGCTGCCGCCGTAATACTGATTCAGTTCGTTGACCTGTAACATTCCCTCTCCTTAACGTCCCAGATAGACCTCAATCACCTGCTCGTTGGCCTGAACTTCGCGAAGCGACCCTTCCGCCAGCACCCGCCCCTGATGCAGCACGGTCACATGGTCGGCGATGGTTTCAACAAAGCCCATATCGTGCTCCACCACCATCAGGGAGTGTTTGCCAGCCAGCGTTTTGAACAGCTCTGCGGTGTATTCCGTTTCCGCGTCGGTCATTCCGGCGGCGGGTTCATCCAGCAGCAGCAGATGCGGGTCCTGCACCAGCAACATGCCGATCTCCAGAAACTGCTTTTGTCCGTGGGAAAGCAGCCCGGCGCGGCGGTCGCGCTCGCCGGTCAGCCGCAGTAAAACCAGCATCTCGTCGATCCGATCGCGCTGCTCGCCGTTGAGTTTTGCCCGCAGGCTCGCCCAGACGGACTTATCGGTTTTCATCGCGATCTCCAGGTTTTCCCACACCGTCAGCGCCTCAAAGACCGTGGGTTTCTGGAATTTACGCCCGATGCCCTGGCGCGCAATGGCCGCTGGCTCCAGCGCGGTCAGGTCGATGGACTGGTCGTAAATCGCCCTGCCGCTCTTTGGCCGCGTTTTGCCGGTGATAACGTCCATCAGCGTGGTTTTACCGGCCCCGTTGGGACCGATCACGCAGCGCAGCTCGCCCACGCCGATATTCAGCGAGAGATCGGTCAGGGCCTGAAAGCCATCAAAATTGACGTTAATCGCCTCAAGCTGCAGGACCGGGTCGGTCTGATCGCGGTAGCGATCGCCGGGTAACTGGCGGGTGAATAATCCTTCGGCTGGCTGCATTATTTTTCTCCCTTACGAAACAGTCCGTAGACGCCGCGCGGTAAAAACAGCGTAACGGCGATAAAAATCAGCCCCAGAAACAGCTGCCAGTATTCCGGCATCGCGACGGTGAAGAAACTTTTCGCCCCGTTCACCAGCGCCGCGCCAATCACCGGCCCCACCAGCGTGCCGCGCCCACCCAGCGCCACCCAGATGGCGGCCTCTATCGAGTTTGTCGGCGACATTTCCCCCGGGTTGATAATGCCCACCTGCGGCACATAGAGCGCCCCCGCCAGACCGCACAGTACGGCAGAGATCGTCCACACCAGCAGCTTGAACCCGCGCGGATCGTAGCCGCAAAACGTCAGCCGGTTTTCGGCGTCGCGAACGGCGGTCAGAATGCGGCCAAACTTGCTCTTCGCCAGCGCAAACCCGGTGCCCAGGGCCAGGAGCAGCAACAGCACGGTGGCCAGAAACAGCGCGATACGGGTCGTCGTTTCCGTTACTGAAAACCCGAGCAGCGTGGTGAAGCCGGTAAAGCCGTTATTGCCGCCAAAGCCGGTTTCGTTGCGAAAGAACAGCAGCATCCCGGCATAGGTCAGCGCCTGGGTCATAATCGAGAAATAGACCCCTTTGATCTTCGAGCGGAAGGCAAACCAGCCAAATACCAGCGCCAGCAGCCCCGGCACCAGCACAATCAGCACCAGCGCCCAGGCAAAATGCTGGGTGCCCCACCAGAACCACGGCAGTTCGCTCCAGGAGAGAAACGACATAAACGCAGGCAGACCGTCACCTGCAGCCTGGCGCATCAGGTACATGCCCATCGCGTAGCCGCCAAGCGCGAAGAAGATCCCGTGCCCAAGCGACAGCATACCGGCATAGCCCCACACCAGATCCAGCGCCACCGCAACGATGGCATAGCAGAGGATCTTGCCAATCAGCGTCAGCATCCAGGTCGACAGCGCCAGCGGATGCGTCGCAGGCAGTAAGGCGAAAAACGGCAATATCAGCAGACACACCACCAGCAGGCTGCCTGCAAGTTGCGTTGTGCGTGGCGCTTTGCGCGCCAGCGTTAAGGTCAGCGGCTGGCTCATCAGTCAATTACCCTCCCTTTCAGCGCAAACAGTCCCTGGGGGCGTTTCTGAATAAACAGCACGATCGCCACCAGAATCACGATTTTGCCCAGCACCGCCCCCATCTGTGGTTCAAGGATTTTATTAAAGATCCCCAGACCAAATGCCGCGGCCACGCTGCCTGCCAGCTGGCCTACGCCTCCGAGCACCACAACAAGGAAGGAGTCGATGATATAGCCCTGGCCCAGCTCCGGCCCGACGTTACCGAGCTGCGATAACGCCACGCCGCCTAACCCCGCAATCCCGGAGCCAAGCCCGAACGCCAGCATATCGACGCGGCCTGTCGGTACCCCGCAGCAGGCGGCCATGCTGCGGTTTTGCGTCACCGCCCGCACGTTGAGCCCCAGACGGGTTTTATTCAGAATGAGCCAGGTGAAGAACAGCACCAGCAGCACGAAGCCCAGCACCACAATGCGGTTCCACGGCAGCGTCAGGTTGGCAAAAACCTGCACCCCGCCGGAGAGCCATGCCGGGTTCGCCACCTCGAGGTTCTGGGCGCCAAAGGTCATGCGCACCAGCTGGATAAGCATCAGGCTGATGCCCCACGTCGCCAGCAGCGTTTCCAGCGGACGACCGTACAGATGACGGATCACCGTGCGCTCCAGCACCATTCCAATGCCCGCCGTCAGGCAGAACGCGACCGGCAAGGCGATAACGGGATAGAGCGCCAGCCACTGGGGTGCAAGCCCGGCCATCGCCTGCTGCACCATCCAGGTAGCATATGCCCCCAGCATCAGCATCTCGCCGTGGGCCATGTTAATCACGCCCAGCAGGCCGTAGGTGATAGCCAGCCCCAGCGCGGCCAGCAGCAGTACCGATCCGAGGGACAGCCCCATAAACGCCTGGCCCAGCAGATCGCCCCACATCAGTCGGTGCTGGATCTGGCTAAGACTCTCTTCTGCGGCCGCGCGAACGCCGCTATCCGGCTCCGTCTGTGGCTGGGTAAACGGGGTGAGTCTGGACTGTACGTCCGGATCGTCGGACTGGCCTAACAACGCCACGGCCTTGCGGCGCACCTCGGCCTGCGGGCTTGCCAGCTGAAGATTCGCGACCGCCAGCAGCAGCGCCTGACGCGCCACGGCATCCGTTTCATCGCTCACTCGCTTTTCCAGAAAAGCGAGCATGTCGGGCCGGGCATCGCGCTGCAGCTGACGCGCCGCCGCCCGCCTTTCAGTGACACTGTCACTCACCAGCTGATGCGTGGCGATGGCGGTCGCAGCCAGCACGCGCAGCCGGTTCGTCAGACGAACGGCTTTGGTTGGGCCCTCTGCCGTCTGACTTTCCCCCAGCGGGATGACGTTGCCACCGCGTTGTGCAAAGGCGTGCTTTTGCGTATCGACGTAGAGGTTTTCTTTCTGCAGCGCCTCAAGGAGCGGCAGTCTTGACGCATCCGGCGCGGCGGCCCACTGCGTCAACAAATCCGCCTGCTGGCTGCGGCTGGCGGCAACAAAACGATCGGCATCCGATGCCTGCACCATCCCTGGCAGCAGTCCGGAAAGCCATACAAGAGCGATGAACAGGCGCATGGCGTTCATGACGTTTCTCCCTGCGGTGATGGCTTAGTTACTGGCGGTTTTCATCGGCTGGTCGGGCTTTTTGTCATTCCCGGCGATGAACGGACTCCACGGCTGGGCGCGTACCGGCTGTTCGGTCTGCCACACCACGTTAAACTGACCGTTGCCTTCGATTTCACCGATCATGACCGGCTTATGCAGATGATGGTTGGTGGCATCCATGGTGAGCGTAAAGCCTGACGGCGCCTTAAAAGACTGACCGGCCATCGCCGCACGCACTTTGTCCACATCGGTAGTGCCTGCTTTTTCCACCGCCTGCGCCCACATATGAATCCCCACGTAAGTCGCTTCCATCGGGTCGTTGGTCACCACGGTGTCGGCGTTCGGCAGCTTGTGCGCCTTCGCATAGGCTTTGTAATCCGCCACGAACGCCTGGTTAGTCGGATTATCGACGGACTCAAAGTAGTTCCACGCCGCCAGGTTACCCACCAGCGGTTTGGTGTCGATCCCGCGTAGTTCTTCTTCACCGACAGAGAAGGCCACCACCGGCACGTCGGTCGCTTTCAGCCCCTGGTTAGCCAGCTCTTTGTAGAACGGTACGTTGGAGTCGCCGTTGATGGTCGACACCACGGCGGTTTTGCCGCCCGCAGAGAATTTTTTGATGTTGGCGACGATGGTCTGGTAGTCGCTGTGACCAAACGGGGTATACACCTCTTCGATGTCCTTATCCTCCACCCCTTTCGAATGCAAGAACGCGCGCAGGATCTTGTTGGTGGTACGCGGATAGACGTAATCGGTTCCCAGCAGGAAGAAGCGTTTCGCCGCGCCGCCGTCTTCGCTCATCAGGTATTCCACCGCCGGGATCGCCTGCTGGTTCGGCGCCGCGCCGGTATAGAAGACGTTTGGCGACATTTCCTCGCCCTCATACTGCACCGGATAGAACAGCAGGCCGTTCAGCTCCTCGAAAACCGGCAGTACGGATTTGCGCGAAACCGAGGTCCAGCAGCCGAATACCACTGCCACTTTATCCTGGCTCAGCAGCTGACGGGCCTTCTCGGCAAACAGCGGCCAGTTTGAGGCCGGGTCCACCACCACCGGCTCCAGTTTCTTGCCCAGCACGCCGCCTTTGGCGTTGATCTCGTCGATGGTCATCAGGGCGACATCTTTCAGCGGGGTCTCGGAGATAGCCATCGTGCCGGAAAGAGAATGCATTATCCCCACTTTGATGGTATCGGCCGCCTGCGCGCCAAAACTCATCCCCATCGCCACGACGGACGCAGACAACGCGAAGGCTTTTAGTAAAGTACGACGGTGCATATTTTCACTCCTGAAAAAGAACGCTGTGCGAAAACGTCCGTTACGGCGTGGACGCGGAAATAAATGTGTCAGCGAAGCAGGAGCAAAAAGAATGCCAGAATGGAGATAGCGCTATTTCTGGGAGGGGAACGCCGGATGTAAAGAGAACGTCTCACAATGGCACAGCGCTGCACTTTTATAATGCAGCGCTGAGGAGGAAGGTTTTACCAGACTTCGCTGGCGATCTGCGTGACCAGACGGACTTTGTCCCACTGCTGGGATTCGCTCAGGCTGTTGCCCTCTTCGGTAGAGGCAAAGCCGCACTGCGGGCTAAGGCAAATTTGCTCTTTCGCCACGTATTTCGCCGCCTCTTCCAGACGGGCTTTAATCCCCTCCGGGTTCTCCAGCTCGCCGTTTTTCGTGGTAATAAGACCCAGCACCACCTGCTGCTTGCCCGGGCGGACAAAGCGCAATGGCGCAAAATCCCCGCTGCGGTCGTTATCATATTCGAGGAAGAAGGCGTCAACGTTGACGGTTCCGAACAGCACTTCCGCTACCGGCTCGTAGCCGCCCTCGGAAATCCAGGTGGAGCGGAAATTGCCGCGACAGACGTGCAGCCCGATGGTCAGGTCGTCCGGCTTGCCCTCCAGCGCCTTGTTCAGCACGCGGGCATAGATGCGCGCCAGCTCATCGGCGTCGTCGCCTCGCTCGCGGATCTGACGGCGCTGATCGTCCGAACAGAGATAGGCCCAGACGGTGTCATCCAGCTGCAGATAACGGCAGCCCGCATCGTAGAAGGCCCGAATGGCGTCGCGCCAGGTGGTGGCCAGATCGTCAAAATAGACGTTCAGGTCCGGATAGACGGTCGCATCAATGTCTTTGCGACCGCCGCGGAAATGCAGCACGCTCGGGCTGGGAATGGTCATTTTCGGCTGGGCGTTCCCGCTGATGCTTTTCAGATAGCGAAAGTCTTCCAGCATCGGATGCTCGCCAAAGCCCAGCTTGCCGGTGACGCGCACGCCGTGGGCTTTGGTTTGCACGCCGTTAAACTGGATGCCCTGCTGCGAATCGTAACGCTCAACGCCCTGTAGACCGTCGAAGAAGTCGAAGTGCCACCAGGCACGACGAAACTCACCATCGGTCACCACATGCAGGCCGCACGCACACTGCTGCTCGACGACGTGGCGAATGGCCTCGTCCTCCACCGCGCGAAGCTGCCCGGCATCAATCTCACCGCTAGCAAATTTCAGGCGAGCCTGCTTGATGGCATCCGGGCGTAAAAAACTGCCGACTACATCGGCGCGGAACGGGGCGTGGTGTCGTTGCATGGAAATCTCCTCAGTCTGCCGGCAATAATTGCCCACAGTGATAATTCATCATTTGAAGTTTTAGACTTCTGGATGTCTAAATGTCCAAAAACAATGTCATACCTCACCGGTGCCGGCAAACGAGAAAATTTCACGGGTGTTGAAAAAAATTCATCTTCACAGCGCGGCGACGGACGCCTCGCTGGCAAACGCGTAGCGTTCATCTTCCCAGCCGGTGATCCCACCGAGCATGATTTTGACCGGCAGCCCGAGACGCGCCAGCTTCAGCGCGGCTCTGTCCGCGCCGTTACAGTGCGGCCCTGCGCAGTAGACGACGAACAGCGTTCCTTCAGGCCATTGGGCCATGCGCTCAGCGGTCATCTGGCTCCATGGCATATGCAGAGCGCCCGGCACATGGCGACGGGCAAACTGCTCCGGGCTTCCCACAACGTGCAGTAAAACAAAGTCCTGCTCATTATGCGTGATGGCATGATGCACATCGGCGCAGTCGGTTTCGACGCTCAGGCGGCGCAGGAAATGGGTAACGGCTTCCTGCGGCTCGGCAGCTGGAAATTCAGTAACATATCTCATGATCCTTCCTCATCTTTGGCGTTTGTGTTAACACTACTCTATCCACAAATTCAGCCCGTGAATGCGCTCGCTTATGCCAGAAAACAGCAAAAAGATGACAACGTTAAGACAGATTGCCCGCCCGAAGGTGGTGGTGCTGGCGTATGACGGTCTGTGTACCTTTGAGTTTGGGGTGGCGGTGGAAATCTTCGGCCTGCCGCGCCCCGAGTTGGGCGACGACTGGTATCGTTTTGCCGTGGCAAGCGTTGACAGCGGTGAGCTTCGGGCGACAGGCGGGATCCGTATCATTACCGATGGCGATCTCTCCCTGCTTGCGTCTGCCGATCTGATCGTGGTGCCGGGCTGGCGTGGGCTGGATTCGCCGGTGCCGGACGCGCTCTGCAACGCATTACGTCAGGCCAGCGCGCGAGGCTGTCAGCTGCTCTCCATCTGCTCGGGCGTATTTGTGCTGGCCGCCTCGGGGCTGCTGAACGGACGTAAAACCACGACGCACTGGCGCTACATTGAAACGCTAAAAACCCGCTTCCCTGACATCGACGTGGTCGAGGATGTGCTCTACCAGGACGAAGGCGATATACTGACTTCCGCAGGCAGCGCGGCGGGGATCGATCTCTGCCTTCACGTTGTACGAAGAGATTATGGGATGGAAACCGCCAACAGCGTGGCGCGTCGGCTGGTCATTCCCCCTCACCGGGATGGCTCTCAGCCGCAACAGCTGAGTCGCCCGGTGGCGCAGCTGCGCGAAAGCCAGCGCCTTGGTCAGCTGTTTGATTTTCTGCACACGCATCTTACCGAGCCGCACAGCGTCGACTCGCTGGCGCGCCGCGTCGGTATGAGTCAGCGCACGTTTCTTCGTCGCTTCGAAGCGGCAACGGGAACGACGCCTGCCCGCTGGTTACTCAACGAGCGCCTGCTGCGGGCGAAAGATTATCTGGAAAGCAGCCGTTTAAGCATCGACAGCATCGCGGAACAGACCGGGTTTGGCCAGGCATCGACGCTGCGTCATCATTTTCGCCAGCAGTTCGCTATTTCCCCGGCCCAGTACCGTAAACAATTTTCCCATTCCGGTACTGCCCGCTGAGGCGTTAGTTTTATGGTTAATACGGAGCACCTGATGGTCACCACACACGTTTTTATCGCAACCAGTCTTGATGGCTACATCGCCAGACACAATGACGATATCGAGTGGCTGCTGCAGCGCGATGACCCGACTGAGGATCATGGCTACGCGGCGTTCATCGCGGACAAAGAGTGGATCGTGATGGGCCGGGGGAGCTATGAGAAGGTGCTGACTTTTGACACCTGGCCCTATGACCGGCCCGTGCTGGTCCTCTCCCGACGGCTGGCCGACACGCCCGTGCCCGACGCACTGAGGGGAAAAGTACAGTTTTCCGGCCGCACGCCAAAGGAGGTGCTCGACGATCTGGCGATGCAGAACGTCCATCGCGTCTATCTTGATGGTGGGCAGGTGATACAGTCGTTTCTGCGAGAAGGACTGGTCGCCGATATGGTGATCACGACCGTTCCTGTCCTGCTCGGCTCGGGTAAATCACTGTTTGGCGCCCTGCCCGGGGATATCGATTTGACGCTGGTCTCCAGCCGCAGCTTCCCTTCGGGTCTGGTGCAGTCGCACTACCGACTGATGCCGTAAAACCACGGTAAATACTGCGCAAAAAAAACCGCCAAAAATGGCGGTAAATGCTTGCATGGATAGATTTGTATTTTGGTCTCTACGTCCCGACACGACATAGCCGGGCTGCGGATCCCATACAAGCTAACACCCGTTGTCTTAACGAAGGTTAAACAGCTTTTTTAACCCGCATGGATAAAGCTCTCTCATGACATGCAGCGCGCCCGAAATCATACTCTTTGACATTTCCTTTGCGCTAATTTGAAGTTTTGAATAATAACCATAATAAATAATCGGCATGATCAAGCCGCAATGTTATTCGGCGGTGACTTCATGGTTAAAAAAGGTTTATCTCTCGTGATGCTGATCTGTGCCCTTTTTTCAGGCCAGCTTATGGCCGGGCACAAAGGACATGAATATCTGTGGGTAAAGAATGTGGAGCATCAACTGCGTCATGAAGCCGACAGCGATGAATTGCGAAGTGCGGCGGAGGAGTCGGCGGAAGGTTTGCGCGAACACCACCTGTGGCAGAAATCGCGCAAACCGGACACGCACGTTCGGTAATTAGCTGCCCTTGCGTTTTGGCAGCGTTTTCATCAGATCGTCCGGACTGACGGACGCCACAATACTGCCGGGCTGCGGCATTTTGAAGATGTGGTTTTTCATCTTGCCAATCACATGCATTTCGCACGGACGGCAGTCAAATTTGAGGGTCAGTACTTCGTCACCGTTTACGAGCTGCATAGGGGTAGCCTTCCAGCTCTTGATGTTGCCTTTTGCCTGCTTAGGGCACAGGTTAAACGCGAAACGGAGGCAGTGCTTGGTGATCATCACCGGCACATCGCCCTTCTCCTCATGCGCTTCATAGGCCGCGTCGATCAGCTGCACGCCGTGGCGATGATAGAATTCACGTGCTTTATGGTTATAGACGTTGGCCAGGAAGGATAAATGCGTATCCGGGTAGACGGGCGCAGGAACGGCTTCCGCTTTACGGCTAGCGCGTGGGTAGTTCGCCAGGCGCGCGTCATCCAGCATCTCGGCGGTTTCACGGCGGAACTGGTTGAGCAAACTGTTCGGCACAAACAGGGCATCCGGCAGGTTGACCTCAACGTTGCGGGCGTAGTAAATCGTCTGACCCAGCTTCGCGACGCCATCCTTCAGGCTGTTGAGCGCTTTCTCCGCGTTGTTTGCCACCTCGAACAGGCCATCAAGCGTATGCGTTACGCTGATGCCGTCTTCACAGGTCATGGTCAGAATCAACTGCTCTTCCCAGCCGCCCAGTTCAATGTCCACCGCAATACGACGTTCGCTGGAGGTTTTCAGCAGCGCCTGCTGCCAGTTATGATCGAGGTTACGGTTAAGCGCCGCGTTCGGTCGCACCTTGTAGAGATCGGCCGGCATTTCATTCGGCCACACGCGGTAGCGGTTCTCGCCGGTTTTTTCGACCGTGTTGGCGCGGAAGCCCACCACTTCACGCTTAATCATCACGTTAAGGCCATCGCCGTTCGCCAGCGGCTCCGTCACCGCAACATCAAGGTGATCTTTCGCCACTTTCAGCACTTCGCCAACCGGTAAGCCAATAAACTTCGGTGAGTCAAACGCGCCGATATCCCCTTTACGGGCATTCACAAAATAGTCCGTGCTGCCGCGGTGGAACGTTTTGTCCGTCGACGGAATAAAGAAATGCTCGGTACGACCGGCCGACGCGCGCGCCAGGTCACCGCGATCCTCAATAATGGCATCCAGCATCTGGCGATAGTGCGCGGTGATGTTCTTCACGTAGCTCATATCTTTATAGCGCCCTTCAATCTTGAAGGAACGCACGCCCGCGTCGATCAGCGCGCCCAGGTTGGCGGTCTGATCGTTATCCTTCATCGAGAGCAGGTGTTTTTCAAATGCCACGACGCGGCCCTGATCGTCTTTCAGGGTATACGGCAGACGGCAGGCCTGTGAACAGTCGCCGCGGTTGGCGCTGCGCCCCGTCTGCGCGTGGGAAATGTTGCACTGACCGGAATAGGCGACGCACAGCGCGCCGTGGATAAAGAATTCAATCGTCGCGTCTGTCGCCTGGTGAATATCGCGGATTTGATTCAGGTTCAGCTCGCGGGCCAGGACGATCTGCGAAAAGCCGACGTCAGAGAGAAACTTCGCCTTCTCAACCGTGCGGATATCACACTGGGTACTGGCGTGCAGTTCAATGGGCGGAATATCCAGCTCCAGCACGCCCATATCCTGAACAATCAGGGCATCCACCCCGGCCTGATAAAGATCGGTAATCAGACGTTGCGCAGGCTCCAGCTCATCATCATGAAGAATGGTGTTCAGGGTCACGAACACTTTCGCCCCGAAACGGTGGGCGAACGGCACCAGTTCAGCAATATCGCTCAGGCTGTTGCTGGCGTTATGGCGGGCACCGAAGCCAGGACCACCAATGTAGACGGCATCTGCGCCATGAAGGATCGCTTCACGGGCAATGGCGGCGTCACGGGCCGGGCTTAAAAGTTCAAGATGATGGGATTGCAGGCGCATACTTCGTCGTTATCCGTTATGGTCAAAATGGCGGCTATTGTAGTCAGAAGTCTGCGTCAGCGAAACAGTTTTGCGTAGCCTCAGCGGGGATAATGAATCAGGGAGTGAAAATGCACCGTCCGGTCGCTGCTGTTGCGGTAGGCATGCGGTTTATCGCCGGCGAAGCGGACGCCCGAATCGGCAGAGATCGTCTGCCACTTGCCCTCGAGCTTCATCTCCAGCTCGCCGCTGACCACCACCACATGTTCAATCACCCCCGCCTCATGCGGCGTGGATTCACTCAGGGCGCCGGGGGCCAGGGTAATGGAGAAATAATCAAACCGGAGCGCCTCGTCCCACGGAAAGAGCGGCTTGACGACCATCGCCTGCTGCTGCGGGTCAAACACCGCCTGTCGGTCCACCTCAGGCGTGATGAAGGCGGAAAACGGCACGTTCAGTCCTGTGGCAATTTTCCACAGCGTCGACACCGTGGGGCTGGATTCATTTCGCTCGATTTGCCCGAGCATAGCCTTTGACACGCCGGTCTCGTCCGCGAGCTTCGACAAACTCCAGCCGCGTGCCTGGCGCAGCGTTTTCAATGTGGTTGCAAGATGTCGTGTGATGTCCATGTTCCCTCCTGGTGACATTCAGCATACCACTTGTACGCTATAGCGCACAGTGCTACCTTACTTCGGACGTTATAACGCACAACGGAGTTTTCATGCGCCCTTCCTCTCATCTTATTCCAGTCGCACTGGCTGGATTTGTCGCCGTGCTGGTCGGTTACGCCAGCTCAGCAGCCATCATCTGGCAGGCCGCCGCCGCGGCAGGCGCCAGCGCGCAGCAGATTGCGGGCTGGATGACCGCGCTGGGGATTGGGATGGGCGTCAGCACGCTGGCGCTCTCCTGGTGGTACAAAGCGCCCGTACTGACCGCCTGGTCGACGCCCGGCGCGGCGCTGCTCGCCACCAGCCTGCACGGCGTCACGCTGGCGGAAACCATTGGCGTGTTCATCTTTGCGAACGCGCTTATTTTGCTCTGCGGCGTTACCGGGCTTTTCGCCCGTCTGATGAAGCTGATCCCCCATTCGCTTGCTGCCGCCATGCTGGCCGGGGTATTGCTGCAGTTTGGCCTTCACGCGTTTGCGCATCTTGAGGGACACTTTCTGCTGTGCGGCAGCATGATTGCGGCGTGGCTGATCGCCAAAGCGCTGTCGCCGCGCTATGCCATCGTGGTCACGCTCCTGGTGGGCGGTATGGTGGCATGGGTCGGTGGTGACGTTGTCACGGATAAGCTCACGCTTTCACTGGTGATGCCCGAATTTATTGCGCCCGCCTTCACCTTCACCAGCCTGGTGAGTATTGGCTTGCCCTTCTTCCTGGTCACCATGGCCTCACAAAACGCGCCGGGGTTCGCCACGATGAAAGCCTCCGGTTACCCGCTGGCGGTCTCACCGCTCATTATCGTTACGGGGGGAATGGCGCTGCTGTTTTCTCCGTTTGGCGTCTTTTCAATCTGCATTGCGGCCATTACCGCCGCCATTTGCCAAAGCCCGGATGCTCACCCGGATGCGGGTAAACGCTGGCTGGCGGCCATCGCTGCGGGAGGGTTTTATCTGCTGGCGGGAATTTTCGGTGGCTCCATTACCGGGCTGATGGCCGCGCTGCCGCTCAGCTGGATCCAGACGCTGGCCGGTCTGGCACTGCTGGGCACCATCAGCGGGAGTTTATATCAGGCGCTGAGTCACGAAGCGGAGCGCGACGCAGCTATCGTCACATTTCTGATGACCGCAAGCGGCGTGACAATCCTGGGCATCGGTTCGGCATTCTGGGGGCTGGTGCTGGGCGGAGTATGCTACGTCCTGTTTTCACGCGCTCGCCGCGCGTAGCTGCGAAGGCGTCATGCCCGTCGCGCTGCGAAAGCGGTTGCTGAAGTGGCTGGCGGAGTTAAACCCGCAGGCAAGCGCGATCTCTGTTAGCGGCGTCGTCGTATGCTGGACAAGGGCTTTCGCTTTATCCATTCGCCTCTGCATCACATACTGATGCGGCGCCAGCCCCGTCGACTGGCGGAACATGCGGGCAAAATGGTATTCGCTGAGGGCAGCCTGCGCCGCCAGTTCGGCCAGCGTCAGGGGCTGCCCGAGATTCTCTTCGATAAAGGCAAGGACGTTGCGCAACACAAACGGCGACAACCCTCCCGTGACAACCGGCAGCTTCCACTGCACGTTTGAGTAGTTTTGCAGCAGATGGGTCAGCAGCAGCGTGGAGGCTGTGCTCAGGGTCAGCTGGTTGGCGTGCTGCTGCCAGTCACAGCCCAGTAAAAACTGGCGATACAGCGTGGTGATCTTCGGATCGCTGCCAAAAATGCGCTCGTCCAGGGTCAGCGAAAGCGGTCGCTTGTCCCAGATTTTCTCCCCCACGTCGCGCAGGTGTTCATCGGTGCAGTAGAGATGCACAAACGACAGGTCATCACGGATATCCCACGTCGATTCGCTCTCTTTGGGCATCAGGCAGAAACGGTCCGGCCCCCCACCGTTCTTCCAGCCACCCGGCGTTTTTTGATAGCTTTCGTACCCGTCCGCCACGTACAGGCTGAGGGTGTGATGGTTACTTTTAACGGTTATCGTGTCGTGCTTGTTGTACCACGCAGCCAGCTGAATACCCGAATTCAGCGAGACGGTTTCCCGCAGGACTGCATTCTGTTGGCAAAGCGTTTCAAAGGTATCGTAAGCGAGAGACATAACCATTAGCGCATGAATGATCGGAATATCAGTCTAAAAAGAGTTGTCCCCCGTTGCCAGACCCCAGAGAAGAAAAAAGCGCAAGATTTTGCAAGTCACCCGCAAGCAGGTGAAAGCCCGTTACGCAGTTCAGCGCCATACTGCGGGCTTCCGCGGTTTGAGAAGAGACAACTATGAACGCATTATTATATGGACTCGTGGTCATTATCTGGGGAACCACCTGGATTGCGATTTTCCTGCAGCAGGGCCCCGTCGCGGCGCCGGTGTCGATTTTCTGGCGCTTCGCCGTCGCAAGCCTCACGATGATGGTGGTGTTACTCGCCCTGCGTCGCCTGCGCACGCTGGCGCTTCGGGATCATCTTTTTTGCCTGCTTCAGGGATGCTGTGTTTTCTGCTTTAACTTCTGGTGTTTTTACACGGCAGCGGCACATATCAATACCGGGCTGGAGTCGGTGATCTTCTCCATGGCCGTGCTCTATAATGCCATTAACAGCTTTATTTTCTTCGGACAGCGACCGCCCGCGCGTTTCTGGACGGCGGCGGCACTGGGGCTGGTTGGGATTGTCACCCTCTTCTGGGACGATCTGCTGGCCAGCGGCTGGAGCGCATCACTCCTGACCGGCATTGGGCTTTCCGCGCTCGGAACCTACGGCTTCTCGCTGGGCAATATGATCAGCATGCGCCATCAGCGCAGAGGCCTGGAAACCATGACCACCAACGCCTGGGCGATGCTCTATGGCACGCTGGTGATGGGCTGCATTGCGCTGTTCAGAGGCGATAGCTTTGTGCCGGAATGGACGGTGAGCTATCTCGGCGCGCTGGTGTATCTGGCCCTGTTTGGCTCGGTGATTGCTTTTGGTGCCTACTTCACGCTGGTGGGACGTATTGGCCCGGGCAAAGCGGCCTACAGCACGCTGCTGTTTCCGCTGGTGGCGCTCTCCATCTCCACGGTCTATGAAGGCTACGTCTGGCATGTCAACGGTATCGTGGGACTAGTGCTGATCCTGGGAGGAAATATGGTGATGTTTACCAAACCGGAAACCTGGTTCAGACGCTTAAGGATGGCGTAAATAAAAAGGCCTGCATTACGCAGGCCGTTTTATTTTATTTTGCGGTCTTTTTCACATCAAACATGGTGGCGTCCGTCGCCATATCATCAACAACCTGCTTCAGCGTCGCAAAGGTCATTGGCGTGCTTTCGTTATTCAGCTCTTTACCTTCGCCTTTACGTACCACCTTCATGACCGGTTTATTGGTGGCCGCGTCGATCAGCTCGCCTTCAAAGAAGAGATGCGTATCCATGGTGCGGTGTCCGGTTGCCATCTGCGTACCGGCAACCACCAGCGCAACAGGCACCACTTCATAGAACTGCAGCCCCTCTTTCTGCGAACTCACCCCGGTAATCGCGCCGCGGAAAATCAGGCTATGTTTACCCGGCGTGGTCACAACTGGCTTACGCGTACCAATCGCCGTTTTCATTTTGTTATTGGTGTAATTCAACAACTCATCAAGCGTTTTTTGACCAATTTGCGTGGTCGGTTTTGGCGTTGGGTAATAGGTAATTGGTGTCCAGAGAATACTGTCGTAGTTAGCCTCATTATAAGAAGGATCAACCCAACGCAGCGTTGGTTTACCCGTCGCAGACGTTGTCTGCTGCAAGCCTGAGTAGTCTTTTAAAAAGCCGGAGTATTGTTCTGGAGCGGCGACTTTTGAAGAACAGCCCGCCAACGCCAACAGACCAGTAAGCACTGCAACTTTAAAAAAAGTTTGAGTACGCATGATAGTTTTCCATGTTATCTGCAAGTATGCATTTGAAGTTATAGCAAAAGACTGGCGGGTTTGTTGTGACAAAAAATGATGCGGTGAGCACAAATTGCAAAAAGATTGCCCGGACGCATGCCGGGCAGTGAAAAGTTACTGATTTATATCCACTTGCCAGAACAGATGTTTGCCAAACGGGTCGATTTCATAGCCCTTCACCTCCTTGCGTACCGGTTCGAAAATCGTTGAATGCGCAATCATCACCGCAGGCATCTGGTCATGCATCATCTGCTGCGCCTCTTTATACAACGCCACGCGCTTATCATGATCGGTTATCGATTTCGCCTCGGCAATGAGGTTATCGAAGGGCTTGTAGCACCATTTCGCCGAGTTTGATCCGCCGTTCGCCGAGGTGCAGGTAAAGAGCGGGCCGAAGAAGTTATCCGGATCGCCGGTGGCCGTCGTCCAGCCCATCAGCGCGGCCTGATGCTCTCCGCCCTTCACGCGTTTCAGATACTCGCCCCATTCGTAGGTAACGATTTTGGTCTGTACGCCAATTTTCGCCCAGTCCGCCTGAATCATCTCCGCCATGCGTTTCGCATTCGGGTTATAGGGACGCTGGACCGGCATCGCCCATAAATCGATGCTGACGCCGCTGGCAAAGCCGGCCTCTTTCAGCAGCGCTTTGGCTTTTTCAGGATCGTAGTCGTAATCCTTAAGCTCGCTGTCGGCACTCCAGACGCCCGGCGGCAGCAGATTCTTCGCCACGGTGCCGGTACCGTGGAACACCGCATCAATAATGGCCGGTTTATTGATGGCCATCGCCAGCGCCTGACGGACCTTCACGTTATCCAGCGGCGGCTTCTGCGTGTTGAACGCCAGGAAGCCGGTATTCAGTCCGGCTTTGCTCATCAGGTTGATATCTTTGTTGGCCTTCATGCGCGGCAGATCGGCCGGGTTCGGGAACGGCATCACCTGACATTCGTTCTTCTCAATTTTGGCAAAACGCACGGAGGCATCCGGGGTGATGCTAAACACCAGCCTGTCCAGCTTCGATTTCCCCTGCCAGTAGTCGGCAAACGCCGTGAACAGGATCCGGGAATCCTTCTGATACTGCGCCAGCTTAAACGGCCCGGTGCCGATGGGCTCCATATCCACCTTCTCCGGCGTGCCCGCTTTCAGCATCGCGTCGGCATACTCCGCTGAAAGGATCGAGGCAAAATACCAGGCCAGATCGGCGACAAACGGCGCTTCCGGGTGCGCCAGGGTGAAGCGCACGGTGTGGTCATCGACTTTATCAATGGCGGTAATCAGGCTGCCGAACTCCAGGCTTTCGAAGTTGGAATAGCTGCCGTTAGAGACGTTGTGGTAGGGATGATTCACGTCTTTTTGCCGCATAAACGAGAAGATCACGTCGTCGGCGTTAAAGTCACGGGTCGGCGTGAAGGATTTATTGCTCTGGAACTTCACGCCCTTGCGCAGATGGAAGGTGTAAACCTTGCCGTCGTCGCTCACCTCCCAGCGCTCCGCCAGGCTCGGCACCAGCTCCGTGGTACCGGGTTTGAAATCGACCAGACGGTTATAGACCGGCACGGCGCTGGCGTCGACGCTGGTTCCCGAGGTGTAAAGCTGAGGGTTAAAGTTTTCCGGCGATCCTTCGGAGCAATACACCAGCGTTTTCGCAGCGACAGCGGAACTGACCGTGAGTGCCGCGAGCGCCAATGTGAAAGTTGTGAGTTTGCTTGTCATCATTTATTCCTGTCTTTTTAATTCGACGGCTAATTAATTCTTTTGCCATTTCATAAATAACATTAAAGTGATGTGGCAAACACCTGAAAAATAAATAAGGAATAAATCACTATGGGCTCGCCGCTTTCCAGACAATTAACGCACCGTTTTTTCCGCTATCTCGCGATCACCAGCCAGAGCGATCCCAAAGTCAAAACCCTGCCCTCAACGCCGGGCCAGCATGAC
Source organism: Enterobacter sp. HK-058-C-ECC (assembly GCF_047531125.1). Taxonomy (NCBI): domain Bacteria; kingdom Pseudomonadati; phylum Pseudomonadota; class Gammaproteobacteria; order Enterobacterales; family Enterobacteriaceae; genus Enterobacter; species Enterobacter sp. HK-058-C-ECC. The sequence goes on along the minus strand of NZ_JBLKCH010000002.1, from coordinate 83,907 downwards.
ATGGCGCGCGAACTGGCGCAGGAGCTGGCACAGCTGGGGTTAGACGACATTGTGATTGATGAATTCGCCACGGTGACGGCGGTTAAAAAAGGCAACGTGCCCGGTGCGCCGCGCATCGGCTTTATTACCCATATTGATACCGTCGACGTGGGACTTTCACCGGATATTCATCCACAAATATTAACGTTTACCGGTGAAGATCTCTGTCTGAATAAAGAGAAAGACATCTGGCTACGGGTAAACGAGCATCCCGAAATTCTGGCTTATCCGAACGAGGAGATTATTTTCAGCGACGGAACCAGCGTATTGGGCGCCGATAATAAATCGGCGGTCACGGTGGTCACGACGGTGCTGGAAAACCTGACGGCGGAGCACCGGCATGGCGATATCGTCGTGGCGTTTGTGCCTGACGAAGAGATCGGCCTGAACGGTGCCAAGGCGCTGGATCTAAAGCGCTTCGACGTCGACTTTGCCTGGACCATTGACTGCTGCGAGCTGGGGGAGATTGTCTACGAGAACTTTAATGCGGCAGCCGCGGAAATCCGCTTTACCGGCGTGACGGCGCACCCGATGTCCGCGAAAGGCGTGCTGGTGAATCCCCTGCTGATGGCGACTGATTACATCAGCCATTTTGACCGCCAGCAAACGCCCGAGTGCACCGAGGGACGTGAAGGCTATATCTGGTTTAACGGCATTCAGGCCGGACAGAACGAGGCCGTTCTTAAGGCCAATATCCGCGACTTTGACAAGGAGAGCTTTGCCGCGCGCAAGCAGCAGATTGCCGACGTAGCCGCGCTGATTGCCGCCCAATATCCGACGGCCAGAGTGGACTATCGCATTGAAGATACCTACAGCAATATCAGCAATGCGATTGGCGAAGACCGGCGTGCCATCGATCTGATGTTCGAGGCGATGGAATCGCTCGGCATCACGCCGAAACCGACGCCAATGCGCGGCGGCACCGACGGCGCGGCGCTCTCGGCTAAAGGGCTACTCACGCCGAACTTCTTCACCGGGGCGCATAACTTCCACTCGAAGTTTGAATTCCTGCCGCTGTCGTCGTTTGAGGCGTCTTATAAGACGGCCCTGCAGATCTGCCTGCTGGCCGCCCGTTAAGCGGGCTTGCGTGCCAGCATCGTGGCAAAGCGCAGCTTGATGCGGTTGCCGTTTTCATCAGTGCGGTGCAGTTCGCCAACGTCCTCGTTGTATTTGAGCAACTCCCAGCCTTCGTAGTAGTTGCTCAGCTCACCGCTCCTGAAGGCAAACGGGAAGCCGACCGTGCAGGGGTAGTCTGCCGTATCCATGGCGGCAACGATCAGATTGTAACCGCCCGGCGTCGTGCAGCGCTGCATATTGGCGATAAGGCCCGGGATGGTTTTTGCCTCCAGGAACATCAGCACCACGGTGGAGAGAATAAAATCGTACTGACCGTCAAAGCTCAGGTTGTTCAGATCCTTAATCGCGGTATGCAGATTAGCGATCCCTTCTTCCGCCTTGATGCGCTCGATATTGTCGATGCTCATCGGGTTCTTGTCCCACGCGGTCACATCGTACCCGTTGGCCGCGAGGTACAGGCTGTTACGGCCGTTGCCGCAGCCCAGATCCAGCGTTTTACCGGGCTTCACAATCTCCGCGCTGTACAGCACCTCTGAATGGGTACGGGTTAAGCCATATTTCTCTGTGAAGTAATTCTCATCGACGGTCATTGTTTTTCCTGCGTTCGCATAAAGTGAAAGTGCATTTTACATGCCATTTTAAGGCGTTTACCGTCTGGTTGCCAAGCCGCTCGAAATGCGAAAACTTTGCTACGTTTAGTGAAGACGCTTATCAGAGACATGAAGATGAACAAATATCGCCTTAGCGACGAGACCCGCCTCTGGCAATGGAAAAACGGCGAAACCACCCACGCCACCACGCTGCGGCAGATTATCGCCACGGCGGACTTTAACGACGTGACAGTCGGCACGAGAGGCGGCTGGATTGACGATGAGCGCGCCCTCGCGCAGGACGGCGACTGCTGGATCTACGATGAAAACAGCGTGGTGTTCGCGGGGGCAGTCGTCTCCGGCAACGCGCGTCTTACCCTGCCGTGCATCATTAGCCATAACGCGCATATCGGCGACAGCTGCTGGCTGGACGGCGCAGAGGTCAGCCACGGGGCGCGAATAAGTGACAACGTCACCATTCAGCAATCCTGCGTACGGGGAGAGTGTCATATCTACGGCGACGCGCGCGTGCTGCATCACAGCGTGGTCATTGCCGCCAAAGGGCTGACGCCGGACCATGAACAGATCCTGCAAATCTACGACAAGGCGACGGTGAGCCAGTCGCGGATTGTGCACCAGGCACAAATCTACGGCGAGGCGATGGTCAATTTTGCCTTTGTTGAACACCGGGCCGAAGTCTTCGACAACGCGATCCTGGAGGGTAACGAACTGAACAACGTCTGGGTGTGCGACTGCGCAAAAGTCTATGGTAACGCCCGCGTGATAGCCGGGTTTGACGACGATGCCATCCCGACGGTGCGCTACAGCTCGCAGATTGCGGAGAATGCCGTGGTCGAAGGCAACTGCGTCATCAAGCATCACGTTCTGATTGGCGGGCAGGCCTGGCTGCGCGGCGGGCCGATCATGCTGGATGATAAAGTGGTGATCCAGGGGCGCGCGCGCATCAGTGGAGATGTGCTTATCGAGCACCGGGTTGAAATCACCGACGATGCGGTCATTGAAGCGTTTGCCGGCGAGAGCATTCACCTGCGTGGCGAAAAAGTAATTAACGGCGACCAGCGCATCACCCGCACGCCGCTGCTGGGCGCGTTATAGGGTATAGATCCGGCCGTAGATATTGACATCTTCAAAGCGGCCTTTCAGGTATTCCGCTTCCCGCAGGCATCCTTCCAGCGTAAAACCGTTGCGCAGGGCAACGCTGTTGCTGTGCTGATTCGCCACCCGACACTTGATCACAAAACGACGGATCTCACCGCGTTCAGCGTAGTAGCGCATAAACGCCTGCAGTGACTGAGAGAGAATACCCTGCCCCTGGTGGGCTTCATCCAGCCAGTAGCCGATGTAGCCAGCTTTGTTGGTCGGTTCAATGGTGTTGAACGACAGGACGCCAACCAGCGCATCATCCTTGAAGATCAGAAACATTTTGGCGTAGCCGCGCTGATGCAGCATCTGGTTACTCTGCACGTTGCGGCGGGTATCCTCTTCGCTGCCCACGTGCTGCGCCCAGTCAAACGCGGTTTGCAGAAAGGCTCTGTTTTTGACGACGAGATTGTGCAGGTCGGCGGTGTAGCGCTCTTCGACGGAACGTAGTTCGATGTGTTGTGAAACGGGGATGATTTCAGATGTCATGGTGCCTCGTCATCGCCCGGTGGCGCTGCGCTTACCGGGCCTACAGTACTGAAACGTAGGCCGGGTAAGGCGAAGCCGCCACCCGGCACAATCCCACAAAAGTTAACGCATTACCCGGTCGTCAACATACTGACGTTTATCCGGCGCTGGCGGGAAATACTGGTACAGCCAGGTTTCGCTGATGGCGTCGCCCTGGCAGCGCAGGAACAGGCGCATATCCACCGGTTCCGTCGAATCCGACGTTGGGTACCAGTCAAACAGAATGCGATAGCCGTCAAACGGCTCAACGTAGAGGATCTCTACCTGCTTCGCTTCACCGCTGGAGAGCGTAATCACCGGCTCGATGCCTTTTGGCGCAGCGGCCTTCAGGTCGCCGCCGACGAAGTCGATGGCAAAGCGACGGGCCCACACTTTCGGGTAGTTTTCGCCCGGTGCCCAGCCTTCCGGGAAGCCGCCCATGCCGGTACGGGTGGCATAGACGTTGGCCAGCGGGGAGCGCACCGGCGGCATCGCGCTCCAGTAGAGGCGATATTTGAAGTCCAGCTCGTCGCCCGCTTTGACGGCTTTTTCCGGCTGCCAGAAGCAGACCACGTTATCCAGCGTTTCACCGGTGGTCGGGATCTCCATAAGGCCAACCGCGCCTTTACCCCAGTCGTTACGCGGTTCCACCCACAGGCTTGGACGCTTGTTGTACCAGCCCATCACGTCCTGATAGTGCGAGAAATCGCGATCGAGCTGCAGCAGACCGAACCCTTTCGGGTTTTTGTCCATATAGGCATTGAACTGCAGCTTCTGCGGGTTGTTCAGCGGACGACAGATCCACTCCCCGTTGCCGCGCCACATCGCCAGGCGGTCGGAGTCATGGATTTGCGGGTGAATAGTGTCACACATGCGGCGTTCGTTATTGCCGCAGCTGAACATGCTGGTCATCGGCGCAATGCCGAGCTGCTTGATGTCCTTACGCGCGTAGAGGTGGTTTTCCACCTCCATGATCACCTGGCTCTTCTCGCAGTGGATCACGAATTTATAGGCACCCGTGATGCTCGGGCTGTCGAGCAGCGTATAGACGGTAAAGGTCGTGTCGCCGGGCTTGACGGTCTCAAACCAGAAGGAGGTAAAGTCCGGGAACTCTTCCGGCGTGTCGGTAAAGGTGTCAACCGCCAGGCCGCGGGCGGAAAGGCCGTACTGGTAAGTGTCATCCACCGCGCGGAAATAGCTCGCGCCCAGGAAAGAGACGATATCGCGACGCGCCAGCTCCGGCGCCTTAAACGCGCGGAAGCCCGCAAAGCCGAGATCGCTTTGCCCTTCCAGCTGTTTGGTATCCACCCCCGTTTCACCGTAGCTGAACAGCTCCGGACGGAAGTGGATCTCGCGCGCCATAGAGGTTGACTGGTCCAGCGAGAACATCCGCACGCGACGGCGGAACCCCATTCCCATATGGAAGAACTGCACGTCCAGCTGACGCCCTTCAATGTTGTTCCACAGTGACTGTTTTTCATCGTAGCGGATGGCGTTGTACGCCTGCGGCGTCATCGTGGCCAGCGTCTCCGGCAGCGGGCGAGGCGCGCCACCCCACGGGGTTTTCGCCAGGTCATGCGCCATGGATTGCAGGACGGAGAAGTCAAAACGACGGCTCTGGCCGTCAGCAATGTCAGAGTCGGCAGCGTATGCCGCTTTGGAAAACAGGGAAGCAAGGCCGGATGTGCCGCTCAGGGCTGCCACTGCCAGCGAGCCTTTTAGAAAACGTCTGCGATTCATGCCTGGAAAAACGTCCTTATGGTCGTGTGAATGTGTTTCGCGCCTGGCGAAATGACGGCAAGAAAGAACGCACAGCCTAAACAAAAATGGTTAAGAATCCAATTGTTGGCCGGTGATTATCTGAACAAAGTGAGAAATATTTTCTGTCGACCAGAACGGCCCGAAAGTGGTGTAAAGAAAGCCTGGAAAATGTGTATAAAAATGCCCCGTCAGGACATCAGCTGACGGGGCGAATGAGGCGGTTATTTTACGCTGACATCGATACCCGGGAAGTACTTATCAGCGAGTTTGGCGATCGTGCCGTCGGCACGTACTTTATCAATTGCGGCATCAAGCTGCTTTTTGGTGGCCTCGTCACCTTTGCGCAACCCAAAGCCGATCCCACTGCCGAGGATAGTGTCGTCAGACACCGGTTTGCCGATGAAGCCAAACCCTTTCCCCTGCGGCTTGCTGAGGAAACCTGCCTGCCCGGCCGCGGACATGACCAGCGAGGCGTCGATACGGCCATTCAGCAGATCGCCCCAGGCCATATTCTGATCTTTATACGACACCACGGTGACACCCTGCTTTTCCCAGTGCTCTTTGGCATAGGTTTCCTGAATGGATCCCTGCAGCACGCCGATGGTTTTCCCCTTCAGCCCTTCTGGGGTTGCCTCAACCGCCGTGCCGGCCTTGCCGACCAGCTGCGACGGAATACGGTAAATCGGCTGGGTAAAATCAATGCTCTTGCGGCGCTGCTCGGTGATATTCATCGCCGAGTTGATGGCGTCGAATTTCTTCGCCACCAGGCCCGGGATCAGCGCATCAAACGAGGTTTCCACCCAGCTGCACTTCAGCGCTGCCGCTTTGCAGATGGCATTCCCCAGCTCAACGTCAAACCCTTCCAGTTCGCCTGCCGCATTGCGGCTTTCAAACGGCGGATATTCGGCTTCCAGACCGTAACGCAGCTCGGACGCCGCGAAGGAGGAAAATGTACACAGCAATCCCATGCCGACAACTAGCGCGCGTATCTTCATCTCAAACTCCTCAGAGCCTATCTCAGCGTGGTTTAACCCGACACAGGGCTTGGGCACCTGCCCGTAACGTCGCCTCATCTTTCGCAAAAGAGAGACGAATCAATTTATTATCCGTACCGTCCGCATAAAACGCCGACAGCGGAATGGTAGCTACACCGTACTCAACGATCAGTCGTTTCACCAGCTCGCTGTCGCGCTCGTTGCTGAATTGGCTGTAGTCCGCCAGCATGAAGAACGATCCGGCGCTGGGCAGCAGCGTGAACGGCGAATCGGCCAGCAGACTCTGCAGCAGATCGCGCTTGCGCTGGTAAAACGCCGACAGCGACAGCCAGGTTTGCGGGTCGACCATATGTTCAGCAAACGCGTGCTGCATTGGCGTATCGGCAGAAAACATTAAAAATTGATGGACTTTACAAATCTCGTCCATCAGCACCACCGGTGCAACACAGTAACCCACGCGCCAGCCGGTGACGTGATAGGTTTTTCCGAAAGAGGAAATAATCACGCTACGCTCCGCCAGCTGCGGGTGCGTGGCCATCCCGTGGTGCGGCTCACCGTCAAACACCACGTGTTCATACACTTCGTCAGACAAAATAATGATGTCGGTATTGCGCGTCAGCGCCGCCAGCTGCTGCAGGTCGTTGGCTGAAAAAACCTGGCCGCTCGGGTTGTGCGGCGTATTGATGATGATCATGCGCGTGCGCGGGGAGATGGCAGCCCGGACTTCGTCCCAGTTGACGGCAAAATCCGGCACGGTGAGCTTGATGGCAATCGGCGTTGCCCCCTGCAGACGGACAATCGGCGCGTAGCTGTCAAATGACGGCTCAAAGTAGATCACCTCATCACCCGGATGCACCAGCCCGCTGATTGCCGAATAGAGCCCTTCGCTGGCGCTGGCGGTCACCAGCACCTCGCTGGCCGGGTCATACCGCGTGCCGTATAGGGTGGCAATTTTATCAGCAATGCGCTCTTTGAGCGGATGCAGACCGGTCATCGACGCATACTGGTTATGCCCCGCCTCCATTGCGCGGGTAACGCCCGCAACAAGCTTCGGGTCGCAGGAAAAATTCGGTGCGCCCTGAGAAAGGTTAATCGCGTTATGCTGCGCCGAGAGCTGGCCGATAACGGTAAAAATGGTGGTGCCCACATCGGGCAGTTTAGAGCGCGTTTGCACTGGCGTTCGTAAAGTCATCCTCTTTCCCTTCTCATGGACATTGCATAACTATTCAAACAACATCTCTGTTGTCGGGACAATCGAATTGTTGTCATAATAGCCATGAGAAAAATGCATAGCTGAGGTGTTTCCATGTCGCGCCGTTCGCTCCCGCTCAATGCCATCGACGCATTTTTAGTCACCGCGCGTCACCTGAATCTGACCCATGCTGCCGCAGAACTTTGCCTGACGCAGGGGGCCGTGAGCCGCAAGATAGCCTCCCTCGAAGCGTGGTTTGGCTTTCCGCTTTTTGAACGCCACGCACGCGGCCTGCGCCTCTCTTCGCAGGGCAGCGCCCTTCTCCCGGAACTGCAGTCTGCTTTCGAACAATTACTGACCGTGGCCGACCAGGCCCGCAGCCAGCAGACCGTAATCCGGCTCAAGGCGCCCACCTGTGCCATGCGCTGGCTGGTGCCGCGCCTACTGGAGGTGGAGCGTGAGCAGCCGGATCTGCAGATCGCCCTGACCACCACCACCGATCACAACGTCAATTTCAAAACCGAATCTTACGACGCGGCCATCGTGTTCGGCACGCACATGAGCGCAGGCGATCTGCTGTTCGAAGAGGCACTCACCCCGGTGATAAGCCCGGTGCGGGCGGGTGCAGCGCTGGGGTCGCTGACGTTCCTGCACCCCACAAGGGATAAGACAGACTGGTCGCTGTGGCTGACGAAACAGGAAGGTCCGGGCTTTGCCATGCACAAAAATCAACACTTCGACACGATGGATCTCGCCATCACGGCCGCCATTCAGGGGCTGGGCGTGGCCATTGCCGACGAAACGCTGGTGGCCGAAGATGTCCGCGCGGGAAGACTGATGCGGCCTTATGAAACCAGCATAAAAACCGGCGCGAGCTACCGGCTGGTGCTGCGCGAAACGCCAGGGGAGGAAAATGGACTGGCGGCGTTTCGCGCCTGTTTGCTTAATCGAGGCTGACGTGGTGCTTCATTACCCGTTTGAAGAGGCTCATGCGGGCGCGCATAAAGCGGTTTTCAAGCCGGAATCCTGCATGTTTATTCACGCCGATGCGTAACAAAACATCCCGCCCTTTTCGGCATGCGGGCCAGTGCGTCGGCCCTGGCAGGATCTCACGAGGCCCTGCGTCTCGCGCAAAGCTTACCCAGTAATCGGCGACCTGCGCAGCAAACTGTAAATCCCGGTCGTTGACATACTGGCGTGAAGGCTCCACCTGGCCGAGGGTATCGAAGACGTAGGGCACTTCATTGCCGTGCCAGGCGCCGTTAATATAGGTGGCATGTTCCGCTTCCGCGACATAGTCAAACCAGTAACGCCAGCACAGTCCGCCGACGCGCTGCTGCGCCTGCATCACGACATAGCCCATCGTGGTGAACGCCATGTCGCGGCACACCTGCCTGCCCAACTCCTCATCACCTTTGACGCCCGGATAGAGCAGCTTAATCAGCCCCAGCCCGAAGCGCCGCTCCCGGCGGAGCTTCTGGATTTGCCCGGCGAGATCGATGCCAAACACCGCCATCACGCTGGCCTCATCGCTGTTCGACCCAATCATCACCGGTACGGGATGCTGGCGGGCAGCGAAAAAGACGTCCAGCATCGCTTCGGGCAGAACGCAGTCCCCGACGATGGGCGCCGGGGCGACGTTCAGCGGCGCGGTTAACGGCCAGAACGCGTCCGGCGGAATGGCGCGCAGCTGTTCAGCAGTCGCCTTCTCCAGGCCAAAATGGGCGGCCAGCGCCTCCCCTTTTTGCAGCGCCTGTTCACGCGGCGTGTCCGGCAAGGTATACCCGCTTTGCACAATCGCCTTGTGGAACAAGCCAGCCGCCAGGGGCGATGCCAGCAGAGAGAGCACGCTGCGCGCACCGGCGGATTCGCCAAACAGGGTCACGTTAGCGGGGTCGCCACCAAATGCGGCGATATTGTCCCTAACCCATTCGAGGGCCGCGATCTGATCCAGCAGGGCAAAATTATGCACCACGCGATCTTCCTCACCCTCCAGCGCCGGATGGGCGAAAAAGCCGAGATGGCCGAGACGGTAGTTAATCGTGACCACAACCACCCCGCGTGTGGCCAGCGATTTGCCGTTATAAGGCGGCAGGCCGCCTGCGCCAATCGTAAAACCGCCCCCGTGCAACCAGACCATAACCGGAAGCGCCCCGGCGCGCTCTTTGGGGGACCAGACGTTCAGATAAAGACAGTCTTCCGAGAACTGACCGGGATCGCCCCCGCCCAGCTCCTGACAATATTCGCTGCTTTGCCAGCTTGAGGCCGAAAAGGCGGTGGCCTCGCGAACGCCATCCCACGGTTCAGGCGGCCGCGGGGAGCGCCAGCGCCACTCGCCCACGGGCGGTGCGGCGTAGGGAATGCCGCACCAGACGTGGACATTTTCATCGGTTAAACCAGACAGTGCGCCCTGGCGCGTTTCAACCACAGGGGCGGAAGGATTTTGCATAACGACCTTATTTTTTCCATCACACCCCTGCAGAGTAACGATTTCAGAGCAAACCGCAACGCTGTTTGCTGCGGGTTTCAGCCTCCTGGTAGAGCGTGAACTCGTCATACACCGGGCAGCCCAGCGCGTCTTCAAACGCATCGCGGCTGGCGTTGCCGTGGCTACGGGCCTGGGTTTCATTCCCGAGATTGGACTGGAATATCCCGGCGGCGCTAACCGGGAGGAAATCTTCGTAGGTGATCGGCTGAGCGACCACCCATCCGCGCTCGATTAGCGGCTGCGGATCATCTCCCGGCCGGAACGCATGGCGATGCGCTTCACCCGCAGGCGTCAGACGGTAGCGGAAATACGCCAGCTCCTGACGGCGCATTAGCAGTTCACTGTCCGGGAAGGCGCTAAAGATCTCCCGCAGATGCAGCTGATGCGTCAGGTTATCTTTGCCGGTACCGGCCTGGGAAAGCAGGCTATCGTACAGTTCACGCCCTTTCGGGGTCAGCGCCACGCCGCGCTGCTCAATCTCACCGAAGCGCGCAGTGTGGGTGCCCTTATGTTCCCCGGCAAACAGCACCGGCTCTTCCAGGGCTTTAAAGCTGGTTTGACGCAGCAGGACGGGCACCTCGCGACGCGGCGGCCCTTCAATCAAAATTTTCGGCTCGATACCGTATTTCGGCATCAGCTCCTGCACCCGGTCAATATCCAGCGTGCGCGGCGTGAGGTGGTTAATATGGCAGCCCGGGAAGCAGACCACGTCGGCAATCAGGCGATGCTCGTTATGCAGCGCCTGATAGGTTTCCTGATCGACCGTCGCATGACGGTGCCAGCGGAAGGTTTCCAGCGCTTCCTGCACAAACTCGTGCGCCTGTTCGTCAGTAAACTGCCCCTCAGATTCATACAGATCGAGCAGCGCCAGGCAGCGCGGGGTAAAGATGTTCCGGTGAGAGAGGATTTCCGCCGCCCGTTCGCGCAGCGCAACGTTGTCAATCAGCTCAAGGCGCAGCAGCGACGTAAAGATACGGAACGGATTACGGCACAGCGCCGCATCATCGATCGGGCGAAACGCCGTTGAGTGGACCGGCACCCCCGCCTGGGAGAGGTCGTAATAGCTGACCGGGTACATCCCCATAATGGCAAACATACGACGCAGGGTTGAAAGTTCTTGTGCTGTGCCAACGCGGATCGCCCCGTGACGCTCCACGTTCAGGCGCGCAAGCTCATCGGCGTTTGCCAGTTGTTCATGTAATAGTGGGTTATTTTCCAGCACCGCCAGGTTTACGTCCGCAACCAGTTCGAGCAAGGTGCCATACTGCGGAACTTCCTGCTGGTACATCGCCGACATAGCCTGCGAAAAGTGTTCCCGAATGTCATCAGCCGTGATGGTGTTCGCCATGATGTCATGCCTCCAGTGAATATTACCTGGAGTGTAGAGAAACCCGTTCCTTCCGGGGGGAAGAATTTCTGATTTGTGATCTTAAGACGACAGTGGTCAAACCGTGTGCTACATGCCCCTGAACGAGCCTTAACGAAACCGCCCTTTCGACCTGAACGCTTTTATCCAGGATTTTCCTTATAATTATTTAGGGTTTCGCTTTCTAGCTATAAAGGAGTATTTTTTATTTTCCCCTGACTACAAATCAACCAATTTGAGTACGCCATTATTTTTATCCTCACCTTTCAAATTTTTAGCTCTAAGTTAGGATTAATCTGAATGGTTGTTTACAAGTCCTTCCTGCCTATCCATATTTCCATTTCAAGCGAAGCGTAAATATACAAATATTTAAAAATAACGCAGCTGCAAATAGCAAAACGCATTTGACGGATGACGCACAGCGACTAGAGTTATTACTCGAACGACGAGTGATACGGAATATTTTCGTATCGTACTGACATAACCAATATATGACTATGAGGTTTAATATGGCAGAGCATCGTGGTGGTTCCGGTAATTTCGCTGAAGACCGTGAAAAAGCATCAGAAGCTGGACGTAAAGGTGGCCAGCACAGCGGTGGTAATTTTAAAAACGATCCGCAACGCGCATCTGAAGCTGGCAAGAAAGGGGGACAGAACAGTCACGGCGGAGGCCGTAAGTCTGATAACTCCTGATCTTATTTAGTACTCTTTTAATAAAACCAGAGAGCATGCTGCGGGCTGAAAAGCTCGCAGTACCCTTTCATTATTTTAATTTTACCGGAGCGTAATTATTATGAATATGAAAAGTGTTGAGGATGTATTTATTCATCTTCTATCGGATACCTACAGCGCAGAAAAGCAGCTTACCCGAGCGTTAAGTAAACTTGCCCGCGCCGCCTCCAGCGAGAAGCTGAGCGCCGCCTTTACCGCACACCTTGAAGAGACGCAAGGTCAGATTGAACGTATCGACCAGATCGTCGAGCAGGAAGACGGTATTAAGATCAAACGCATGAAATGCGTGGCGATGGAAGGCTTAATTGAAGAAGCCAACGAAGTCATCGAAAGCACGGAAAAAAATGAAGTGCGTGATGCCGCGTTAATTGCCGCTGCACAAAAAGTTGAGCATTACGAAATAGCCAGCTACGGTACCCTTGCCACATTAGCAGAACAACTGGGCTATAAAAAAGCCGTTAAACTTCTTGCCGAAACGCTGGAAGAAGAAAAAGAGACCGACCTTAAACTCACCGACCTGGCCGTTGGAAATATTAACCAAAAAGCGCAGAAATGACGCAATAACACAGGTTAAATAAAATGAGCATCAGTCCCAGGATAATTAAACGGTGCCATTTAACGGCAGCTATAATATGGTTCATACTCGCTATCCCTTCCGTAATATGGTGGAAGAACAGCGTGCTATGGGTCATTATCATCAGTATCTATGCCAATATTGTCGGCCATTTATCTGGCTACAGTGCCGCACGTGCCGATCAGGCTGCTGAAAGTGAGACCAAATAAGCGAACCCCTAATGAGGATACAATGATGAATCACGTAGAACACTACCATGACTGGCTACGCGATGCCCATGCGATGGAAAAGCAAGCCGAATCTATGCTGGAATCCATGGCCAGCCGTATCGATAATTATCCTGATGTTCGCGCCAGAATTGAACAGCATATTAATGAGACAAAACGGCAAATCACATTGCTGGAGGAAATCCTCGACCGTAATGATATTTCTCGTTCGGTCTTAAAAGACTCGATGAGCAAAATGGCGGCGCTGGGACAATCCATCGGCGGCATGTTCCCTTCAGACGAAATCGTGAAGGGCTCGATCAGCGGCTATGTCTTCGAACAGTTTGAAATCGCCTGCTATACCTCCCTGCTGGCAGCGGCCAAAAAAGCCGGGGACACCGCTTCGGTACCCGCTATTGAGACGATCCTCGCAGAAGAGCGCGAAATGGCCGACTGGCTGATTCGCCATATCCCGCAAACGACGGAACAGTTCCTGCTGCGCTCAGACGCATCGGGTGTCGAAGCGAAAAAATAATCCACAGGAGAGTGCCTATGTTTCGACACGTCAAACAGCTGCAATACACGGTTCGCGTCGCCGAACCGAATCCCGGCCTGGCCAACCTTTTACTGGAACAATTTGGCGGACCGCAGGGTGAACTGGCCGCCGCCTGCCGCTACTTTACGCAAGGGTTGAGCGATGACGATCCGGGCCGCAAGGATATGCTGATGGATATCGCGACCGAGGAATTAAGCCACCTCGAAATCATCGGTACCCTGGTCGGTATGCTGAATAAAGGTGCCAAGGGCGCGCTGGCGGAAGGGGTGGAAAATGAGGCCGAGCTGTATCGCTCCATGACCGAAAACGGCAATGACAGCCACATCACCTCCCTGCTCTACGGCGGCGGTACCCCGCTCACCAACTCGGCGGGCGTGCCGTGGACGGCGGCCTACGTCGACACCATTGGCGAGCCGACGGCGGACCTGCGCTCAAACGTGGCGGCCGAGGCCAGAGCGAAAATCATCTATGAACGTCTGATCAACGTGACTGACGATCCCGGCGTTAAAGATGCCCTGGCGTTTCTGATGACGCGTGAGGCGGCGCATCAGCTCTCCTTTGAGAAGGCGCTGCAGTCCATCCGTAATAATTTCCCGCCGGGAAAACTGCCGCCAATCGAGGAATTCACCAACAAGTACTACAATATGTCTGAAGGTGGAGAGGTTCGCGGAAGCTGGAACAGCGATAAACACTTCGATTACGTTGAGTCCCCCCAGCCTGCGGTGGATGGCGGCGATGGCAGTGCCAGCGTCACGCTCACAACCGAGCAGGCAACCCTGGTCAAGGCGATGTCTGCCCGCACGAAATCCGATCCACATTCCGACCCGCTGACCGGTGCCGAGCTGGGTGCCGGTAAGACTAAACCGTAATCGGTTTGCCGGCCAGGCCTGAACTGCCCGGCAATTCGCGTGCCCCATCGTCTCAGAGGTACGGACCATGTTCGAACTCGATGCGTTTCATCTGGCCAGAATTCAGTTCGCTTTTACCGTCTCGTTCCACATCCTGTTTCCCGCGATCACCATCGGTCTCGCCAGCTACCTGGTGGTGCTGGAGGGCATGTGGCTGCGCACCAAAAACGACGTCTGGCGATCGTTGTACCACTTCTGGCTCAAGATATTTGCCGTTAACTTCGGCATGGGCGTCGTTTCCGGGCTGGTGATGGCGTATCAGTTTGGCACCAACTGGAGCGGGTTCTCCCAGTTCGCGGGCAGCATTACCGGCCCGCTTCTGACCTATGAGGTGTTAACCGCCTTCTTCCTGGAGGCCGGATTCCTCGGCGTCATGATGTTCGGCTGGAACAAGGTCGGCCCGGGGCTGCACTTCTTTTCGACCTGCATGGTGGCGCTCGGCACGCTAATGTCGACCTTCTGGATCCTCGCCTCCAACAGCTGGATGCACACGCCGCAGGGTTTCACTATCGAGAATGGCCAGGTGATCCCGCAGGACTGGCTGGCCATCGTCTTTAACCCTTCCTTCCCTTACCGTCTTATTCATATGGCTATCGCCGCGTTTCTGAGCAGCGCGCTGTTTGTCGGAGCATCGGGGGCATGGCATCTGCTGCGCGGTAACGATACGCCCGCCGTTCGCACCATGTTTTCGATGGCGATGTGGATGGCGCTGCTGGTCGCGCCCATTCAGGCGGTGGTGGGCGATATGCACGGCCTGAACACGCTTGAACATCAGCCAGCAAAAATTGCCGCCATTGAGGGCCACTGGGAAAATCCCCCCGGTGAGGCCACCCCGCTGCTGCTGTTTGGTCTGCCGGATATGGAGGAAGAGCGCACCAAATACGGCCTGGAGATCCCCGCGCTCGGCAGCCTGATCCTGACGCACAGTCTGGACAAGCAGGTCCCGGCGCTGAAAGACTTCCCGAAAGAGGATCGGCCAAACTCGACCATCGTTTTCTGGTCGTTCCGCGTGATGGTCGGGATGGGACTGCTGATGATTACCCTTGGTCTTGTCAGCCTCTGGCTACGCTATCGCCATCGACTTTACCAGTCGCGCCCGTTCCAGTGGTTTGCCCTCTGCATGGGGCCGGCCGGGCTGCTGGCGCTGCTCGCCGGATGGGTGACCACCGAAGTGGGACGTCAGCCGTGGGTCGTCTATGGCTACCTGCGCACCATCGACGCGGTATCGCTGCATAGCACCCTACAGATGAGCATCAGCCTGCTGGCGTTCTTCGTTGTCTACTCATCCGTGTTTGGCGTGGGCTATGTTTATCTCATCCGGCTGATTAAGAAAGGACCTCAACCCGTCGATACGCTGACGTCAAACACCTCGGGCACACCTGCCCGTCCGCTGTCTGCCGCTGAGTCTGTTCCGGAAGAGGAGAGAATCTGATGGGCGTCGATATCTCAGTGATTTGGTTTGCCATCATCGTGTTTGCCACGCTGATGTACATCATTATGGATGGCTTCGATCTGGGCATTGGCCTGCTGTTTAACTTCGTGGGCGATGCGAAAGAGCGCGATGTGATGGTCAACAGCGTAGCGCCCGTCTGGGACGGCAACGAGACCTGGCTGGTGCTCGGCGGTGCGGGGCTGTTCGGCGCGTTTCCGCTGGCCTACGCGGTCATTATTGATGCGCTGACGATCCCCCTCACCGCAATGCTGATCGGCCTTATTTTTCGCGGCGTCGCCTTTGAGTTCCGCTTCAAAGCCACACCCTCACACCGTCGGTTCTGGGACTACTCCTTTGCCGGCGGCTCCCTGCTCGCCACCTTTAGCCAGGGCGTGGTGGTGGGGGCGGTGATCAACGGCTTTGACGTGGAGGGCCGACGCTTTGTCGGCTCGGCGCTGGACTGGCTCACCCCCTTTAACCTCTTCTGCGGCATCGGACTGGTCGTCGCCTACACGCTGCTGGGCACCACCTGGCTCATTATGAAAAGCGAAGGCGCGCTGCAACAACGCATGCGCGAGCTGACCCGCCACGTGCTGCTGGCCCTGATGGTGGTTATCGCGGTAGTCAGCGTCTGGACACCGCTCGGCTGGCAGTACGTCGCCGACCGCTGGTTTACCCTGCCCAACTTCTTCTGGTTCCTGCCGGTTCCTCTGCTGGTCGGCATCTTCAGCGTGCTGATCTGGCGCCTGACCCGCAACCCGGCCAGCCACGCGCGCCCTTTCCTGCTGACGCTGGGGCTGATTTTCCTCGGGTTTAGCGGGCTGGGCATCAGCCTCTGGCCAAACATTATTCCGCCACGCATCACCCTGTGGGAGGCCGCGGCTCCGCCTGCCAGCCAGCTGTTTATGCTGGTTGGGACGTTACTGATTATTCCGGTGATCCTGGTGTACACCGCCTGGAGCTACTACGTTTTCCGGGGCAAGGTCTCGGATACTGAAGGCTATCACTGAGGAACGCTATGACGGACTGGCATACACGGGCCATTATTTACCAGATTGATACCGCACTCTTTTATGATTTGAACGGCGATGGCTGCGGAGACATCGCCGGGATAGCGGCCAAGCTGCGCTACATTCGCCGGATGGGGGCGACAGTTATCTGGATCACCCCGTTTTACCTAACCCCCTTTCTCGATGAAGGCTATGACGTCAGCGACCATCTCCAGGTGGACCCCCGCTTCGGAAAGCTGGCCGATATCATTGCCCTTATCGAACAGGCCCGCGAGCTGGGCATGCAGGTCATTATTGAGCTGCTGATCCAGCACACCTCCGACGCGCACCCCTGGTTCCAGCAGGCCCGCCGTAACCCAGCGTCACCCTACCGGGATTACTACCTCTGGTCAGACACTGACGACGACGATACGCCCCCGATGTTTCCCGGCGTGGAGGAGAGCATCTGGAGCTGGGACGACGAGGCGGGACAATACTACCGGCACATGTTCTATCGCCACGAACCGGACCTGAACCTGACCTCGCCCGCGGTGCTGAAAGAGATTGAGAACATCATCCTCTTCTGGCTCAAGCTGGGCGTATCGGGGTTCCGCCTGGATGCCGCCTCCCACCTGACTACGCAGGCGGGAAACGGTAATGAAAAAAAGGGCCTGTGGATCCTCGAGCATATGCGCCGTCTTATTGAGGAGCATAATCCGGAGGCGATCCTGCTGGGTGAAGTGGACGTCGAGGTGGAGGCCTATCAGGACTACTTTGGCAATAATGACCGCCTGAATCTGGTGCTCAATTTCTGGCTCAACAAGTATTTTTACGTCAGCCTGGCCCGCAAAAGCGCCCGTCCGCTGCGCAACGCGGTGAAGAAGATGATCGTCCCGCCCGATTCATGCTGTTTTGCCAACTGGCTGCGCAATCACGACGAACTGGATCTGGAGGGCATCAGCCAGAAAGACAAACAGTTTGTCCTCGATACCTTCGCCCCTGACGACGAGATGAACGTCTATCAGCGCGGGATCCGCCGTCGCCTGGCCCCGATGCTCAACGGCGATCTGAAGCGGCTGGCGTTCTGCCACGCGGTACTCTTTTCCCTGCCTGGCGTTCCGGTGATGCGCTACGGCGACGAGATAGGCATGGGGGATGACCTCGAACTGGAGGAGCGCTACGCCGTCCGCACGCCGATGCAGTGGGCGGGATCGCAAGGCGGCGGTTTCTCAGCGGCCGATCCGGAAAAATTTATCGCGCCGATTATCAACCACGGCCCTTATCGCTATCAGAAAATCAACGTCGCTGATTCGCTGCTCCACCGCAACTCGCTTCTGCACCGGATCATTGATATCGCCAATACCCGCTCGGAGTTCCCCGAAATCGCCGTTGCGCCCTTTCGGCTCCTCACGATCGATAGTGACGCGGTGCTCGGGATCTATTACGAGACCGAAGAACGCAGCATCCTGACCTTTGTTAACTTCAGCGACCAGCCGGTACGGTTCACCGTCAAGGGGATCCGCAACGCCACCTGGACCGCCTGTCTTGCGGACAAACGCTACGATGACGCGCTGGTTTGCGGTAAAACCGTTGAGCTCAGCCTTGGCGGCTACGGCTATCGCTGGTTCTGGACGCACCGCAGCGCGCTGCGCTGATTACGGTTTCCTGCGGGTGAGCAAACGCGTTAATACAATCCCCGCCAACGCCAGCCCCCCTAACGCTACTTTGCCCGGCATACCGGAGGTCACGGACGTCGCGCGGGTTTTCGCTTCGTCAGTGAAACGGCCATGGATTCTGTGCAGGTCGTTAACCGGCTGGTCGAGATAGTCCCGGCGGTCCGGCGCGTTCAGATCGTCCGTCATCTGACCTTCCCAGGCTTTCTTCACCATCAGCCGGTCCAGAAAACCCGGGAAGAGGAACTGCCCGACAATCGACTGGATGGTGCTGCTGCCTACCCACAGCTCACGCACCGGCTTTTTCGCCACCCTGAAGATGGCGCTGGCGGCGACTTCAGGCTCGAACACCGGCGGTACCGGCCGCATCGCCCAGGCGAACTTGTTCCTTGCCCATTCAAACTGCGGCGTGTTAAGCCCCGGCATCTGCACCATCGAAAGCTGAACCCGGCTGTTCTCATGCATCAGCTCGGTACGTACCGCGTCGGTAAACCCGCGGATCGCCGCTTTGGCCCCGCAGTAGGCGGACTGCAGGGGAATGGAACGGTAGGCCAGCGCGGACCCTACCTGGATAATCACGCCCCTGTCGCGCGGAACCATAAGCTCGAGTGCCGCGCGGGTACCGTTCACGTAGCCGAGGTACGTCACCTCAGTCACGCGACGAAACTCGTCCGGCGTAAGGGTGCGAAACGGTGCCAGCACGGCCCCCATGGCATTGTTAACCCAGACATCAATCGCACCGAGGCGATACTCAATGTCGTTAGCCGCGTCCACCACCGCCTGACTGTCGGCGACGTCAGCCTGCACGGCGTGTGCATTTACGCCGAAGCGGCGCAACTCTTCCTGGGTTGAGTGCAGGCTTGCCTCATCGCGGGCGATGAGGCCGACATCGTAACCTGCTTTTGCAAAGTGCAGCGCCGTGGCTTTTCCCACGCCCGCCGTCCCACCGGTAATCACTATGACAGCCATAGAACCTCCACGTGAAATCAACCGTTATGCCCGTCCGACAATGCTGTCACCAGCTCGGCCAGCGAAAAATGCACCGCTTTTTCCACCACGTCCTGACAGTCGCCGGAGAAAAGCACGGTGCGGGTTTGCGTCTCGCCCTGGATGTTCCACGCAAAGCAGACCGTCCCCGCCGCCGTGCCATCGTCGCCCCCTTCCGGGCCAGCATAGCCGCTGATGGCGATACTGATATCCGCCTGGGCGATGTCGCGGATGCTGGCGGCCATCTCGGTCACCGTCTGCTCACTGACGGCGGTATAGCGCGCGAGCGTCTCAGGACGAACGCCGAGGATCCGCGCTTTGGCTTCGTCGCTGAATACGACCAGGCCAACATCATAAAAATCGGCCGTGTTCTCTTCGGCGCAAAGTGCTACCGATAGCTTTCCGCCGGTGCAGGATTCCGCCGTGGTTAAGCGAAGCCCGAGATCGGTTAATTTGCTCGCCAGTTTTTTCGTCAGTTCACCCACGGTATAATTGTTGTCGTGAAAAAGATTGCTCATCTTTTCGCCTCTTATTTCTCGAAAGGAATGATTGAAATATGTCCATTGCGCTCAAGTATGGCATATTTAATTTGGCTTATTTCGGTAATACCATTATTTTGACGCGCTGACACCAGAATATCATCGCAAGAGACATCGACCTTTTTGAGTTTATCCGCCAGGGGTACGCCGTTTTCCACCAGAATCACGGGAGTGCCGTCCAGAATATTCTCCACCGGGGAAAAATACTTCTTCATAAGGCCAAAAGTAATATCCACTACCACCAGGGTGGTAATCGTAATCATCGCACCGGTGACGGAAAAATCTTGTCCGAGTAGCGCCTGCTGCGTAGCTTCACTAATTATCAGGAGCAGTATGAGATCGAAGCTGGTCATCTGCAGCAGCGCACGCCGCCCGGCCACTTTAAATACCACCACGAGGAACAGATAAATCGCCAGCGCACGAAAGACCATATCCATATCAGCCTCCTAGGGGTAAATAAATTGCCAGAGGGTTATCTCCGGCTCGTTGTTTACACGAACGGTCGTGTTCCATTTACCGGCTCTCGAAGGCGTGGTGAAGAGTAACACCGCGAAGCGGTCTGACTTTTTCAGGTTGTTATAGACAAAATAGAGGGTCTTGCCACGGCTGAACATGCTGTCCGGCTGCGGCCAGACGCTGCCAGGCTCGTAAACATCGCTGCTCTCGCTGGCCATGCTGAGAACATACTTTCCCTCTGTTCGCACCGGGAACGCCAGCGCCATTCGCGTCTCCGTCTCCCGGCGGCCAAACCGTTCATAGCTTATGGTCAGTGATTTAGCGGAATTGGTTTTAACCGTATCGCTGACCCACCCGCTTGAAAACAGACCGGCGATAGCGGCGATGATAATAACCAGCAGAACAATAAAACCCACCTGACGAAACGCGTATTCAAACGTCAGCAAGCGATAACTCTCATCTATCCCGGGCAACTTTTCATTTTCACGCTTCATGGTCATCGTCACCGTTTCGCTTATTATCCGATAAGTTTGATTTTTCACGCGAATGTTTTTAGGACTTATCACATTTGCCACATAAAGAAATAGCAACAATACTTAATAAGTCAAGACACCCAAAATGAAGGATATCCGATGAAATTATCACTTATTTCCGCTTTTATGATATTTCTGGTTCCGGCCGCCTTCGCAGATAATAACGGCGGGTTACAAAAAGGTGAAGCTCCGCCGCCACCCCATGCGCTGGATAGCGGATATCGCGGAACCGATGATGCGCGTATTATGACCATCGATCAGGCAAAACAACTGCACGACGGTGCGACCATTTCATTACGCGGTAATCTTATTGATGGTAGCGGCGATAAGTTTGTATTTCAGGATAAAACCGGAAAAATCGACGTTATTATTCCCCAGGCAGTCTTCGACGGCAGAACGGTAAAACCCGACCAGATGATCAGTATCAACGGTTCGCTTGATAAAAAATCATCCCCTGCCGTCGTCCGTGTTGATCGTTTGCAGAAATAATTCAGCGAAGCGTTAACGCTGCAGTTATCCATCAAATCTCACCCCTTGGCTTAAGGAGTCAGCTATGAGTGATACTAAACAACGTACGAACGCTTACCCGCAGCCCCCGTTCCCGGAACAGCCACAAACGCCACCGGGACTGGCATCCGAAATGCAGCCCGTACCCGACCACGGGGAAACCAGCTATAAAGGGCATGGCCGCCTGGCGGGCAAAAAAGCGCTGATCACCGGCGGTGACTCGGGTATTGGTCGCGCTGTAGCCATCGCCTATGCCCGTGAAGGCGCGGACGTGGCCATTAACTACCTGCCTGAAGAGGAAAAAGACGCCGCTGAGGTTATCGACCTGATCAAAGCCGAAGGGCGGAACGCCGTCGCGCTGCCGGGGGACGTCCGGGACGAAACCTTCTGCCAGAACCTGGTCGAAGAAGCCGTCTCGAAGCTGGGCGGGCTGGATATTCTGATCAACAACGCCGGTCGCCAGCAGTTCCGTGAATCGCTTGAAGAGCTGACCACCGAAGATTTTGACGCGACGTTTAAAACTAACGTGTACGCGCCTTTCTGGATCACGAAGGCGGCTCTGCGCCACCTGAAAGCCTCGTCCGTGATCATTAATACCTCCTCTGTTCAGGCGGTGAAGCCCAGCCCGGTGCTGCTGGACTACGCTCAGACGAAAGCCTGTCTGGCGGTATTTACCAAATCCTTAGCCAAGCAGCTGGGTCCGAAAGGCATTCGCGTCAACGCGGTCGCTCCCGGGCCTTACTGGACGGTTCTTCAGTCCAGCGGCGGCCAGCCGATGGAAAAAGTGAAGGAGTTTGGCGGAGATACGCCGCTGGGACGTCCGGGTCAGCCCGTCGAGATTGCCCCGCTGTACGTCACGCTGGCCTCGGATGAATGTTCATTTACGTCCGGCCAGGTGTGGTGTTCTGACGGCGGTGACGGGGTAATCTAACCGCATAACCCTTTCCCCTCAGCAATGAGCAATAAATGAACAAGGATGTTCGCTCCTATTCCCCTGCCGAAAAACATGTTGTAACTCAAACAGATCAAATGTTAAAAATATTTTGCTATCAGGTTATCAAAATTAAACAACTTAACTTGTCACCCGCATCGCTCTGTTTTTAACATCGCCTATGGAAAAAAATGGTCTGTTCAGTCAGCGCATACGCTTGCGCCATTTGCATACATTTGTGGCCGTCGCTCAACAGGGAACGCTGGGGCGTGCGGCTGAAACTCTTAACCTGAGCCAGCCTGCGCTCTCGAAAACCCTCAACGAGCTGGAACAGCTGACCGGCGCCCGTCTTTTTGACCGCGGTCGTCTGGGCGCGCAGCTTACCATCGTCGGCGAACAGTTCCTGACGCACGCCGTTAAGGTGCTGGATGCGCTCAATACCGCAGGCCAGTCCCTGCATCGAAAAGAAGAACACAGCAGCGAGGTCGTCCGCGTCGGGGCCCTGCCTACCG
Organism: Enterobacter sp. HK-058-C-ECC; assembly: GCF_047531125.1. NCBI lineage: Bacteria > Pseudomonadati > Pseudomonadota > Gammaproteobacteria > Enterobacterales > Enterobacteriaceae > Enterobacter > Enterobacter sp. HK-058-C-ECC. Next base: position 61,194 of record NZ_JBLKCH010000002.1, on the reverse strand, counting down.
CCGCGCTCGGCATTCTTCCGCCGGTGATTGGCCAGTTCCACAAGCAGCAACGGCATACCACGATCCAGGTTGCCACCATGAATAACACCATGCTGCTCGCGGGGCTGAAATCGGGCGAACTGGATATCGGTATCGGCCGCATGTCCGATCCTGAACTGATGGGGGGTCTCAATTACGAACTGCTGTTCCTGGAATCCCTGAAGCTGGTGGTTCGTCCCGATCACCCTCTGCTGCAGGACACGGTGACGTTAAGCCGCGTGATGGAGTGGCCGGTGGTGGTGTGCCCGAAAGGGACCGTCCCACGTCAGACCGCCGAAACCTTGCTGCAAATGCAGGGGTGTACGCTGCCATCAGGGTGCATCGAAACGCTGTCGGCCTCGCTTTCACGCCAGCTCACACTCGACTATGACTACGTCTGGTTCGTTCCCTCCGGGGCGGTAAAAGATGATTTGCGCCAGGGCACGCTGACCGCTCTCCCGGTAACGGCCCCCGGCGCCGGTGAGCCTATTGGTATTTTGACCCGGGTAGATACTCCACTTTCCACGGGCGCGCAGACGCTGCTGAGCGCCATCCGCAAATCGATGCCAGTCTAAAACCTTTTTGCCCCTCCCCCTAACCCTCTCCCCTCAGGGGCGAGGGGGCTGTCCTGTGCGTTAATCAAATAATGCGGAATAAATCATTAACAATTGCGTAAAACAATTTAACAGTTTTATCATAGCGGCGAATTCACCAAATGGTTCGCTAATTATTTGACAGAAACGAATTCACCGGTATTAACCATCAATCCCACCGCATTTATTACCCAACTGGTACATGCCCGACACGGCGGGGGATCTAAGGAGACAGAAATGGCATTTGGCAGCGCGCCGCGCGGGATACCTCGTATTCTGCAGTGGCTTCTTGCCGGACTGATGATGCTCATCGGTCTGGCCGTCGGCGGGTTGGGCTTTAAGCTCGCCACCGTGGGCGGAAGTAGTTACTTCCTGATAATGGGCGTGGTAATGGTGATTGCCGCGATCCTGATTTTCCTCAACCGCACCAGCGGGATCCTGCTATACGGCATCGCGTTTATTGCCTCGCTGTTCTGGGCGGTAAGCGATGCAGGCTGGGATTTCTGGCCGCTCTTCTCCCGCCTGTTTACCTTTGCCGTGCTGGCGTTCCTGTGCGCCATCGTCTGGCCCTTCCTGCGCGCAGCAAACCACACTGCCCCGAACAAGGCGCCCGCCTTTGGCGTCGCGGCCCTGCTCGCGGTGGCCATGCTGGTCAGCCTGGGCTGGATGTTTAAGCCGCAAACCCTCGTGGCAGCGAACGAGCCCGTTCCGGTGAAACCCGTTGCACCCGGCGAGCAGCAAAAGAACTGGGAACACTGGGGCAACACCACCCACGGCGACCGTTTCGCCGCACTGGACCAGATTAACAAGCAAAACGTCAACTCGCTGAAAGTCGCGTGGGTTGCGCACACCGGCGATATTCCGCAGAGCAACGGCTCGGGTGCGGAAGATCAGAACACGCCTCTGCAGATTGGCGACACGCTGTATGTCTGTACGCCGTACAGTAAAGTGCTGGCGCTGGACGTGGATTCCGGTAAAGAAAAATGGCGTTATGATTCGAAAGCCACCGCGCCGAACTGGCAGCGCTGCCGCGGTCTGGGCTACTTTGAAGATCATGCAAACGTGACAGTGTCACAGACAGGAACATCGCCAGCGGCATGCCCTCGCCGCCTGTTCCTGCCCACCACCGATGCCCGTCTGATTGCCATCAACGCGGATAACGGCAAGGTCTGCGACGACTTTGGCGACCATGGCATCGTGGATCTGAGCGTCGGCATGGGCGAGATCAAGCCCGGATATTATCAGCAAACCTCCACGCCGCTGGTTGCCGGGAACGTTGTCGTCGTCGGCGGTCGCGTCGCGGATAACTACTCTACCGGTGAACCGCCGGGCGTGGTGCGCGCCTACGACGTTCACACCGGTAAACTGGCCTGGGCGTGGGATCCGGGTAATCCGAACCTGACCGGCCTGCCGCCAGAAGGCCAGACCTACACCCGCGGTACGCCGAACGTCTGGTCTGCGATGTCTTACGACGCCAAACTGAACCTGATCTACCTGCCAACCGGCAACGCCACGCCAGACTTCTGGGCGGGCGAGCGTACCGCGCTGGACGATAAGTACAGTTCCTCCATCGTCGCCGTCGACGCGGCCACCGGTCAGGTCCGCTGGCATTTCCAGACCACCCACCACGATCTCTGGGACTTCGACCTGCCTTCCCAGCCGCTGCTGTACGACCTGCCTGACGGTAAGGGCGGCACCACGCCGGTGCTGGTGCAGACCAGCAAGCAGGGCATGATCTTCATGCTTAACCGCGAAACCGGTAAGCCGGTGGCGAAGGTAGAGGAACGCCCTGTCCCGGCGGGTAACGTTGAAGGTGAACGCTACTCCCCAACCCAGCCGTACTCCGTTGGCATGCCGATGATTGGCAACCAGACGCTGACCGAGTCCGACATGTGGGGCGCGACGCCAGTCGACCTGCTGCTGTGCCGCATTCAGTTTAAAGAGATGCGTCATCAGGGCGTCTTTACCCCGCCTGGTCTCGATCGTTCCCTGCAGTTCCCTGGCTCACTCGGCGGGATGAACTGGGGCAGCGTCTCCGTTGACCCAAACAACAGCCTGATGTTCGTCAACGATATGCGCCTGGGTCTGGCGAACTATATGGTGCCGCGCGCGAACGTGGCGAAAAATGCCAGCGGTATCGAGATGGGGATTGTTCCAATGGACGGCACGCCGTTCGGCGCGATGCGTGAACGCTTCCTGTCACCGCTGGGTATTCCGTGTCAGAAGCCGCCGTTTGGCACCATGTCAGCCGTTGACCTGAAAACCGGCAAGCTGGTGTGGCAGGTTCCTGTCGGCACGGTGGAAGATACCGGCCCGCTGGGCATTCGCATGCACATGCCAATCCCAATCGGTATGCCGACCCTGGGCGCGTCGCTCTCTACCCAGTCCGGTCTGCTGTTCTTTGCCGGTACCCAGGATTTCTACCTGCGCGTTTGATACCGCCACCGGGAAAGAGATCTGGAAAGACCGCCTGCCGGTTGGCAGCCAGTCCGGCCCGATGACCTACGTGTCGCCGAAAACCGGTAAGCAGTACATCATCATTAACGCCGGGGGCGCCCGCCAGTCGCCGGACCGCGGTGATTACGTTATCGCGTACGCGTTACCCGATAAGAAATAAGATGTGAAAAAGGGACCGAAAGGTCCCTTTTTTGTAGGTCAGTTTTTGTAGGTCGGGTAAGCGAAGCGCCACCCGACGCAACACGCCACTCAGAACGTCTCCCAGTTATCCCCGGAAACCGTCGCCGCCGGGCGTAACGGTACGTTCTGCGCCACCGGCGCAGCCGTCACCACGCGGCCCTGCTTTGCGCTGTTCAACCGAAACGCGCCAACCGCCTCGGTCAGACGCGCGCCCTGTTCCTCCAGAGACGCCGCCGCCGCGGAGGCTTCTTCCACCAGCGAGGCGTTCTGCTGGGTCACTTTATCCATCTCAGAAATCGCCTGGCTCACCTGCACAATACCGCGGCTCTGCTCATCGGACGCCGCGGCGATCTCCAGCATGATGTCGGTAACGCGTTTCACCGCGTCGACAATCTCATTCATGGTGTTACCGGCGGCAACAACCTCGCCGGAGCCCTGGTCAATCAGCGATACCGATTCGTTGATCAGGCTTTCGATCTCTTTTGCGGCATTCGCACTGCGACTTGCCAGAGTGCGCACTTCACTTGCCACCACGGCAAATCCGCGCCCTTGTTCACCCGCACGGGCCGCTTCTACCGCCGCGTTAAGCGCCAGGATATTGGTCTGGAAGGCAATGCTGTTAATCACGGCGGTGATTTCAGAGATCTTCTTCGAGCTACTGGAGATATTGCCCATGGTTTTCACCACGCCGGAGACCATCTGGCCGCCGCGGGTGGCTTTGCCGGAAGCATCTTCCGCCAGCTTGCTGGCATGATGGGCGTTATCGGCGTTCTGCTTCACCGTCGCGGTCAGCTGTTCCATGCTCGCGGCGGTTTGCTCGATGGCGGCAGCCTGCTGCTCGGTGCGGGACGAGAGATCGGTGTTACCGGCTGAAATTTCGCTGGTGCCACGGTAGATTTCCTCTGCCCCCTGACGTACGGTGCCCACGGTGTTTTCAAGCGAGTGCTGCATGGTTTGCAGATCGCGCGTCAGGCGACCAATTTCGCTGCGCCCCGCCACGTCGTCCGGCATCGTCAGGTCGCCCTTAGCGATATTCTCGATACGTTTCGCTGCCCGCTGCAGCGGATTGATTACCGTGCGGCGCAGCACGACAAAGGTCATCGCCGTCAGCACCAGCGCCAGCGCAAACGCGCCCACCATAAACATCAGGCCCAGCTGTGTGCGGCTGTGCGCCTGCTCCGTCAGCGCATTGGCACGGTCGGTACGGATCTTAATCGCCTTCAGCAGTACGGCGTTATAAGCGTCATCCAGTGGACGCGCCGTTTCGTTTTCGTGGTTGATGATCGCTTCGAACATGCCGTTTTTGGCGAATTTGACCATCGGCTGCATGCCAGCGATATAGGCGTCGTAACGCGCCTTGAGATCCGCGTCCAGCGCTGCGCCCTCGGCGGTGCGCACGGCACGATTCATGTAGGCGGTAAAGCTCTCCTGGGACTGCTTAATGCGTGTTTCCGCCTCGCTGATGTTCTGCTTCATGGCGTCCATCTCCGCGATACGGCTTGCCGCACCGGCGTGGATCAGATTGATACGCGCGGTTCGCAGATGGTTTGAGCTGTTCGACAGCCCCATACGCACCTGAATTTCAGCTGTGACATCCTGCTGATCGTTATCGGCCTGCAGCAGGAAATAACCCGCAAGACCCGAGCTCAAGGCAAACAGAAGAATAATGCCACCGAGAATGGAGGAAAACAGCGGAACCAGCCTGATGTGATGCAAGAAGCTCAGCTTGCGCTGCGCCAGCATCGAAGTAGTGTTGTCCATGACCGTCGACTCTCTTGTAGGTAAGATGCGTAAAAACACGCCTGTTAAATAGTCATCGGCACGGCAGAGATTTAGATTACGGCTAAAAACGCCGCACTGGTCACACTTTAGAGAAGATTATTAAAGAAATGCCAGCGGCGAAAAACCGCTGGCAGAAGAGTTACTTGTCGCCGAAATGGATAACGGTACGGATGGATTTTCCTTCGTGCATCAGATCAAACGCCTCGTTGATCTGCTCCAGCGGTAAGCGATGGGTAATGAACGGATCGAGCTGAATCTTGCCGACCATGGCATCTTCAACCATACCCGGAAGCTGGGTACGCCCCTTCACCCCGCCAAACGCGGAACCGCGCCATACGCGCCCGGTGACCAGCTGGAATGGACGGGTTTTAATCTCCTGACCCGCACCGGCCACGCCAATGATGATGCTCTCGCCCCAGCCTTTGTGGCAGCACTCCAGTGCGGAACGCATCACGTTCACGTTGCCGATACACTCGAAGCTGAAGTCCACGCCGCCGTCGGTCATCTCAACAATGACGTCCTGAATCGGCTTCTCGTGATCTTTCGGGTTCACGAAATCGGTCGCGCCCATTTCACCCGCCAGCCTGAATTTCTCCGGGTTAGTGTCGACCGCGATGATACGACCGGCCTTCGCCTGCACCGCGCCCTGAATCACCGCCAGACCAATGCCGCCGAGACCGAACACCGCCACTGTATCGCCCTCTTTGACTTTTGCCGTGTTATGCACCGCGCCAATACCGGTGGTCACGCCGCAGCCCAGCAGGCAGACTTTGTCCAGCGGCGCCTGCGGGTTCACCTTCGCCAGCGAGATCTCCGCGCAAACGGTGTATTCGCTGAAGGTGCTGGTGCCCATGTAGTGATAAACCGGCTCGCCGTTGTAAGAGAAACGGGTCGTCCCGTCCGGCATCAGCCCTTTCCCCTGGGTGGCGCGCACCGCCTGGCAGAGGTTAGTTTTGCCGGATTTACAGAACTTGCATTCGCCGCATTCCGCGGTGTACAGCGGGATCACGTGATCACCCGGCTTCAGGCTGGTCACGCCTTCGCCCACTTCCACCACAATCCCGCCGCCTTCATGACCGAGCACTGCCGGGAAGACGCCCTCCGGGTCATCGCCCGAGAGCGTAAACGCATCGGTATGGCACACGCCGGTATGGGTGATTTTGATCAGCACTTCGCCTTTCTTCGGCGGTGCCACGTCAATTTCAACGATTTTGAGCGGCTGGCCGGGGCCAAATGCAACTGCAGCGCGAGATTTCATATGTCTTCCCTTCTTGTCAGGTATGTGGATTTATTTTAGATAAGAGCGCAGTAAATGGCCGACTTCCGCCATGCGAACGGCTCGCTGATCCGGCGTGGTGTCCCCCGCAACCAGCTCATCTTTGAGGTGAATTTCAACCATTTCGCCCATCAGGCCATTGGCAGCCCCGCGCACGGCGGCAATTTGCTGCAGGATGGCCAGGCAGGGGTCGCCCGACTCCAGCGCGCGTTCAAGGGCATCAACCTGGCCCCGAATGCGACGGACGCGGGTAAGAATACGTTTTTTATCTTCGGGTGAATGCGGCATACGCCCTCCTGATACTATAGGGGGGTATGGTACCTATTTTGTTACCGCTGTGTAAACCTAAAGATTAGAGGGTTGAGGTTTTGTACAAAACTCGGGGGAGGCATTGAATACGCCAGACAACGAAGCAAAATAAAAAAGCGTAAAGTCTCATCCTGATAAGCCGATAAAAATAGGGTCTTTTTTTAATATAGGGATATTACATGCGTAAACTCATCTCCTCCATTGGGCTCATAGCAGGCATGGCTGTAGCCACACCCGCGGTTCACGCCAGCACGTTGACACAAACGTTGACCCGCTGCGACTCAACCTTTTTCAACGAGATTTATCATCAGCGAGCCAAACTCAGCCGCGTAGCCCCCTTAACGCTCAACAAGCATTCGCAGGCCTGGTTCAAAGCCCCTGAGGACGGCAATCGCACCATCTGGTTTGCCCAACCCCTGCATGAATTAAATCTGACGGTGTCGGGATATTACCTGCAAACCAGCAATCTCGATGAAATCAATTACGGTAAGTACTATTACTGGGGACTCATTTTCAAAGAGTCGCAAGAAGAAGTGATGTCCAGACTTGATCATTTGTCCTGGAAAAAGGCGGGAGACGATTATGTTTCTCAGACGATGATTAAAATCAACCCAAACAGTGAGTGGGAAGACAACGCGCAGGCGGTGACAGGTATTGCTCCGGCAAAAGAAAGTACTGAAAAGCTGTTAATGCTCAGCAAAGGTAAAGACGGGACATTATTGCTCTGTACCGTTCAGGGAAATGTAACGCCTGACATGCTGACGACATTAAGACCTGATTTATCCGCAGGGGATGCGAAATGAAAAAGCTAACATGGCTGGTATTACTTATGCTGACAGGTTGTACCGGGACAAGTAAACCCCATCCCCAGTCTACCCCCAAGCCACCGGCAGGCGTCATAAAAATCCTTGAAGATAAAAGAATTGCTTCGTATATCGATTTTCGGGTGATTTCAACTTATCAGGGTAACGATCACTTACGCCGCTTTTATTTCATCAATAACTACGCCGAGAAGACACTCATTATAAAAAATCCTCCCGTCTACATAGCGAGCTCACGGGCAATCGACGTGATTAACTGCGACAAAAACCAGCGTGCCGTTATGGCGCGAACCTATTTTTCGAAACCGTTCGCGGAAGGCGATGTCGTACATGTGACACAGGATGTGGGACAATGGGAAAGTTATCCGAAAGACTCTCTTTTTGGGACAATAGCGGAAAGCATGTGTAGTATTCCCGTTGAAAAACTCAAGCCAGAGCCAGCGAAAGATAATCGAAAACCGTTACTGGATGAATAAAATCTTCAGGACCTAAGCTTCTAAGGACAGACTCGCTCTGCTCAATATTAAAGCGCGGGCTGGGCTGTCCGCTAACAAATAGCCTACCGTCCCCTGACAGCCTGCGCCAGCGTCTGCAGTTCCTCCTTCACCCCGCGGGCCGCGCCCCGCTGGCCGCTGCGTTTATGCGAGTAAATTTTCACTTCAAACGTGCGTATCGGAAACGGTAACGCAAAAATCCGGAGATCCGCTGTCTTAATCAGCTTCTCCGCGGCATAGCGGGGGATCGCCATCAGCAGGTCACTTTCCGCTACGATAAACGGTGCGCTGAGCATCGACGGCGTTTTGATCGCGATTTGTCGGGTATAGCCCAGTTGCTCAAGCCGCACGTCCAGAACGCCCTGCTTCTCATTCCACGGCGTAACCACCAGGTGCCGGGCCGCGAGATAATCCTCCAGCGTCAGCCGGGTCCGGCTTGCGTTGCTGATGACCACATACTCATCTTCAAACCAGCCGATCTCTTCCAGTTCCGGATGACGGATATCCTCCGGCGTGCTGAAGCCCAGCGCCAGATCCACCTCGCCCGCCAGCAGTTCCGTCAGCGCTGGGCTGTGCGGCAGATAGCGCAAATCAAAGCGTAAACCCGGGGCAGTAAGCTGCAGCCTGTGCATCAGAGCCGGAAAAATGCAAAGCGCGGTAAAGTCCGTTATCGCAATCTGCAGGCTCTCCGTACTGCTGGCTGCATCAAACTCCGGCTGCGGGGTCAGCTCATGATTCAGGAACGACAGTGCAGAAGCAATCGAAGGCGCGAGCTGAGAGGCATACACGCTGGGGGACATGCGATGCCCTTCACGAAAAAACAGCGGGTCATTCAGGGTGGCGCGCAGGCGCGACAGCGCATGGCTGAGCGCGGATGTGCTCATCGCCAGCTCGTCAGCGGCCAGCCGAACGGAACGGTGGCGGTATATCGCGTCGAAAACGGGCAGCAGGTTTAAATCAAGACGCCTCAGTACCGGATGCATAATATTCATCATTTGTTGATTTCATTGCACTTAATTCTTCAGACAATACGCCGTATGCTTAACGCCATCAATCAAGACGCACGCTAAAAAGCAGGAAAAACAATGAGCATCACCCTTCGCCAGGCACGCCCCGAAGATGCGGCGGCCATTTACGCCATGATTTACGAGCTGGCGGTGTATGAAAAAGCCCCGGAAGAAGTGGTTACCACGCCGGAGGAGATCCGGGAAACGCTCTTTGGCGCAGGTACTAAAACCGAGGCATTGATCGCGGAGTGTGAAGGCAAGATCGCGGGCTATGCCGTGTTCTTCACCAGCTATTCAACCTGGCTTGGCCGCAACGGGATTTATATGGAAGACCTGTACGTTTCTCCGGCGTATCGCGGCCTGGGGGCGGGAAAAGCACTGCTGAAACATATCGCCCAGCTCGCCGTACAACGGCAGTGCGGTCGCCTTGAATGGAGTGTGCTGGACTGGAACCAGCCCGCCATCGACTTTTACCTGAGCATTGGCGCGCTGCCGCAGTCCGAATGGGTGCGCTACCGTCTTGACGGAGAAGCGTTGCTGAACTTTGCCGAATAGCGGCACGCGCTACCCGAGAAGATCCCGCCCCGCGGGATCGCGCTTTCCTGCATCGCTCCCGTCTCAACAGTTTCTGAATTTATGCTACCCTTCCATAAATTTCATCAACATAGTGCAGAACGCCATGACGACAGCCCCTTTTATCCGCCCTCAACTTACCCTACCAGACGGTGCCGACAAGCTGCTGCTGCACTCCTGCTGCGCCCCCTGCTCGGGTGAAGTGATGGAGGCTATCCAGGCGTCGGGCATTGAGTACACCATTTTCTTCTATAACCCCAATATCCATCCGCAAAAGGAATACCTCATTCGTAAGGAGGAAAATATTCGCTTTGCGGAAAAGCACGGCGTGCCGTTTGTTGATGCCGATTACGACACCGATAATTGGTTTGAGCGTGCGAAAGGCATGGAATGGGAACCCGAGCGCGGCGTCCGCTGCACCATGTGCTTCGATATGCGTTTCGAGCGCACGGCGCTCTATGCGGCAGAAAATGGATTCAGCGTCATCAGCAGCTCGCTGGGGATCTCCCGCTGGAAGAACATGCAGCAGATAAACGACTGCGGCCAGCGTGCGGCCGCGCGCTATCCGGGTATGGTTTACTGGGACTATAACTGGCGCAAACAGGGCGGATCCTCACGCATGATTGAGATCAGCAAGCGGGAACAGTTTTACCAGCAGGAATATTGCGGGTGCGTTTATTCGCTCAGGGACAGTAACCTGCACCGTAAGTCTCAGGGTCGCCCGCTGATCCGCATCGGGAAACTGTATTACGGTCAGGATGACAATGAGAAATAACGGGTTCCCGGTATAGAGATATATCCGAAAACCGCCCTGTCAGGTGCCGAATTTAGCCTTGCGTCTCCCACATCCGCAAAGAGCGGCTATCCTTTAACTATCAACAAAGGAGGCAAAAATGTCTGATATCGGTACTGATAAAAACACCCAGTTTGCTGAAGACAAGGCAAAAAATAAATTTGATGAACTTGCAGGTTCAGCGCAGCAGCAGTTTGGTGAATTCGTCGATTCACCAAAACATCAGGTAAAAGGTGCCGCGAAAAAATACGCCGCTCAGGCCAGCGATGCCGTTTCCGACGTCACAGAAGCGGTCAGAAATAATCCCCTCACCGGCCTCATCGCCGCGGGTGCTGTCGGTATTGTTCTCGGCCTGCTGCTGGGTCGAAAATAAACCAGAGCCCTTCGGGGCTTTATTTTTCTTATCAGCTAAATAACCGTACCATGCGATCTAACTCATCCTCTTTCACGGCACGTGAAAGATAATATCCCTGAAAGTTTTTAACGCCCAGCGCGACGAGTTTCTCGAACTTTTCTTCGCTATCAACCCCTTCTGCAATACAGTCAGTGCCGGTCATGTCGCTATAAATCTGAATCGCTTTTATCAAATTGTAGTCATTGTCATTTGCCACAAAGTGATCGACGATGTCCCGATCCAGTTTGAGTCCATCGAAATGGACCTGGCGCACCGGGAACATGGTTTGATGGTTAGAAAAGCAGTCATCCAGAAATAAACGACACCCCGTTTTGCGTAAATGCCGCATGGTTTCAGGGATCCTTTTATCCTTCGTCACGTCAATATCCTCTGCAAATTCAAAGACCAGCTTTTCCGCCCACTGCGGTTTAAGCAGCATATCGATGGCCTTTCGTGCCATATCAGGCAAGGCATTTCCGGAAGCCAGACGAGGCGGGATATTCACAGAAAAATAATATTTCCCGTTATACTTATTAATACCTGAAACGGCAGCATGGATGACCAAGGCCGTTATTTGCAGCCATATCTCATGATTGGTAATATCCGTTAAAAAACTGGCAGGCTTGACAATTTTACCGTTTTTATTCCAGCGAATCAGTATTTCAAACCCAACACCCTTTTTATCGCGATCGGTAATGATCTGATATGCCGGAAATATTTCGCGATTTCGTAGGGCATTAAAAATGTCGGTTTCCTTCTCCGTGAGCCCCGTTTTTTGACGTGGGTGTTTAGCAGGCATTTCTGCTTTAAAATTATGCGGTTCGTGTAGCCAACGCTTAATTAAGTGTAATTTAAGCACGCCTTCCTTACGGTGGGTATACACCGTTTTATTCGACAACCCCATTCTATCGCACATTTCTTTTACGGACATGCCGCGGTAGAAACTTAATAATACGTCAATTTCTCTTCGTGTTAACCACTTGAGATTTTCTTGCGAGGAAATATCCATGTAGCGTTCGCGTAATGCGCGAGAGCGATCCTTAAAACTTTTGTAATGGGTATGAAAGCAGGCTATTACATCAGAAACGCTGGCTACGCGAATCAATGATAGTTGATAGCGGTTATTTAAAAGACTGCCCAGCGTGCGGTACAGCCAGCCATCGGGAATATCACCATACAGGGTGACGTGCCGAATGACGGGCAGTGCATTGAGTATGGATGCCAGTCGCTTCAGGCTTTCCAGGAGGTTGACCACGCCTTTCCCGAGAAACACCACGATATGCGCATCCTGATTTTTAAGGATATTTTCAATATCCTGTTGAGATGCCTCATCTCCGTTAAAGTGGATCCGGGAAGCATGGATTCCGTATTTGTTAAGGATCGAACAATATCCCTGGAATGTGAAACCGCAGGCTGAGATGACAAACTTATGTTCATCGCACGCCCCATTTCTGAGAGAAATTTTGTGGGTCATAACCTGCTCCTGGGCACCAAAGCGCCATTTCCATTTGAGTATGCGTAAAATTTATTGCATCTGTTGCGAAGTATAATTTTACAGTAGCACCCAGGGTTAAGAAACTGTTATCAGCCTAATTCACCGGAACATCTTTGCGTTAATCACCCGCGTTTAAATATACTTTTCTTTTCAAATAACCACGGCAATTGTTTTATTCTCAGGGTATAATGAAAATTCCGAAAAGAAGACTGGATACTTCATCTATCGGCTCATTCAAATACGAGAAAAAATGCTATGGATAATCATATCTCATCCAGGGCCTTGCTACATCGAAGGGATGTTATAAAAAACAATCCACGATTCGGTGAGGCAATATTAGAGCACTACACAATTAATGACACCATCTACAAAAAACAACCTTTGTTCTACAAGACAATGCTGCAGGAATCACGGTTCAACATTATCCTCTCCATGTGTTGTTTTATTTTTGGAAATCAGGCCGAGTCAGTCTCAGAAATTAAAGAGTTATGCTCTCGCTATAAGATAGCCAGCCCTAACAGCGTTATTGCGATCATCACGATACTCAGAACCACCGGGCGCATCAGGACCTGGCGCTGTACGGAAGACAGACGCAAAACGAGAATCGCGCCAACCGAAAAAGGCCTGAATGAACTTAAGCGATATATGTCCGGCGCTTTTTTGCCCGTCAGTATTCTTTACCCAACATTCAATATTAACGTGAACCTGCTGGATAATGATATTTTGAGAAATAACTTCTTCCGCCGTGCGGCAGAATATCTTTTTCGGGGATTAACGTTCAGAAAGGTGTTGCCTGAAGTGGGATTATTTATCGATAAAGATGGCGGACGTATGATTATGCTTTATCTTTACCTGCAGGCTATGAAAAATAAATCTGCCCATGGTGCCGTCATCGACTATTCAGCCAGCACGCTCGCAAAAGAATTTTTTGTATCGCGTATCCACGTCAACCGGATTATCAAATCGGCTCAGGAGGCAGGCTATCTGAAAGATCGGGGTGATGGTCGGCTATCGGTCTATCCGGCGTTTATCGAACTCGTCGAAAATTATGCCGGGTTATATTTTGCGTATGTTACGCATTACATCAACGTTGTTCCTAAAGAGCGACGCCACGTTCACAACGTGACGTCAACCGTATAATCCACCAGGCGTTCGGTGTTCCGAACGCCGTTCACTTATCTTTCCCGCAGCGCCTCTTTTGCCTTGTTCAGCGGTTTCAACAGATAATCCAGAATAGTTTTGCTGCCGGTTTTGATATCAACGGTGGCAATCATGCCCGGAAAGACCGGAAATTCCTGACCTTGCTTATTGGTCAGATGGTTACTGTCGGTACGAATATAGACGCGATAGTAATAAACATCTCTTTTCACCTCATCCTGCAGGGTGTCCGGCGAAATCATGGTCACTTCCCCTTCCAGCCCACCGTAAATGGAGTAGTCATAGGCCGTCACTTTCACCAGCGCCTTCTGGCCGGGATGGATAAACGCCACATCGCGCGGCGAAATTTTCGCTTCTACCACCATCTGATCGTCAAGCGGAACCAGACTCATCAGCTTGCCGTTCGGCGGGATGACGCCGCCCACGGTCGTGACGTCAATATCCTTCACGATCCCGCGAACCGGCGCATTGAAGGTCAGTCGGGTCAGAGAGTCTTCCCGCCCCTTCATCACCGAACGCTGGGCTTCGATCTCCGCATTGGCTTTCGCCAGCTCTTCGCGGGCGCGGACGTAATACTGGTTTTTCATCTCGGTGATTTTATTCTCAAGCTCATTTTTTTGACGCTCAAGACGCAGCACCTCCACCTTGCTGGCCGCCCCCTGGGTCACCAGCGGACGGGTCAACGACAGCTCACGCTGCACCAGCTCGGCACCCTGACGTAAACCCGCCAGCCCTTTTTCAAGGCTCTCGCGACGGGACTGATAGAGCGCCGTTTCCTGCTTAACCAGCTCAACGTCGTCATCCAGCTCCTCGGGAAACGTCAGCTCCGTGTCGTTAACTTCGGCCTTCAGGCGTGCCGCCGTGGCCAGCGCCGCATTCAGACGCGACTCGCTCTCCAGCACGCTCGACTCGGTTTTTGTCCGATCAAGCTGCGCGAGCTGCTGGCCGCGCTCGACGATGTCGCCTTCGCGCACCATCAGGCTGTGGATAATGCCGCCTTCCAGGGACTGGATGACCTGCTCATGCGAAGACGGTATCACCTTGCCGCTGCCTGTCGTCACCTCATCAAGATGGAACAGGCTCGCCCAGGCGATAAACACCACCAGCAGGGCGAACAGGGACCATGCCACTAGGGTAGAGCGCGGAAGGCGCGGCTCCTTCAGTCGGCTATTAAAACGGGAGAAATCATTCATGCCGCCCCCTCCTCTGCAACCGCCGCCGGTTTCATGGTCACGGTGCGCTGCGCTGTCTTTTGCGGCGCCATACCATGCTGGTGCAGGATGGCGTCGCGCGGGCCGTCCATCACCACCTTGCCGTTTTCCAGCACGATGATGCGGTCGACCAGGTCCAGAATCGGCAGGCGATGCGTCGCCACCACCAGCGTGCGGCGCTTACCCAGCCATGTGTGAAGATGCTGAATAAACTGCTTCTCGCTCATTTCGTCCAGCCAGGCGGTAGGCTCGTCCAGCAGCAGAATAGTCGGCGAGGTGATCAGGGCGCGCGCCAGCAGCAGCGCCTGACGCTGTCCGCCCGAGAGTCCCGTTCCGCCCTCGTTGATGATAGTGTTCAGCCCCATTTTCTGTTTGCGCACAAACTCCAGCGCGCCGCTGTTGACCAGCGCCTGGTGAATCTCATCGTCGGTCGCCAGCGGGTTACCCATCAGGATGTTGTCCCGCACGGAGCCAAAGAACAGACGGGCCTGCTGGCTCAGCAGCTGCATGTCGCGACGCACGTCGGCCGGGTCGAGGTGATTGAGGGCAATATCGTCCAGCAGAATGCTGCCCTGCTGCGGCTCCTGCATGCCCGCCAGAAGCTGTAACAGCGTGCTTTTGCCGGAGCCATTGCGCCCGAGCACCGCCACACGCTCTCCGGCGCGGATCTGCAGCTTGCTGATGTTGAGCACGGTGAGTTTCTCTTCCTCGTCGTAGTAAAACCCCACGTCCTCAAGCGCATAATCGCCGCGCAGGTGGGCTTTGTGCACCTTCTTGCCGTGCTGCGGATCGTCAATCGGCCGCTGCATCAGGTCGTCCAGCCCCTTACGGGCAACTTTTGCCGACTGCCAGCGCGAGAGCACGCCTGAGATCTGCGACAGCGGCGCAATGGTCCGCGACGCCAGAATCGAGGTACCCACCAGCGCACCGGTGGTCATGTCGCCGCTGATGACCAGGTAACAGCCCACCAGCAGCACCACTGCGTAAACAATGGACTGCACCTCCTGGGTCCAGGTAAGCAGCAGGCCCGTCAGCCAGCGCTGCTTCATGCCGACGCTGGCGGCAACGTCGTTGGTGTTATTCCACTGATTCTGGAAACGCTGCTCGGCGCGCATCAGCTTGATGTCTTCAATGCCCTGCACCGCTTCCACCAGCGTGGCGTTGCGAATGGCGGATTCACGCATCCCTTCGCTGGAGAGTTTCCCCAGCGGGCGCTGCACCAGCAGGCCCGGAATAAGCAACAGCGGCACGGCGAGCAGGACCACCAGCACCAGCGGACCGCCAATCATCCACAGAATGAAGACGAACAGCAGGAAGAACGGCAGATCGGAGAGGGCCGCAATGGTCGTCGAGGTGATCAGCTCGCGCACCGACTCCAGCTCGCGGATCTGCGCGATAAACGATCCGGTTGATTTCGAGCGTGCGCCGTTTTTAATCCGCAGCGCGTGGGCAAAGACGCGTTCAGAGATGCGCAGATCGGCGCGCTTCCCTACCACGTCAGAAATGTGCACACGCAGCATGCGCATGATGAATTCGAACACGATGGCAATCATCACGCCGCCAAACAGCACCCACAGCGTGGCTTCTGACTGCGATGGTACCACCCTGTCGTAGACCTGCATGGAGAAGACCATGCCGGAAAGCGCCAGCACGTTGGCGACCAGCGCCACCAGCATAATGTCGCTGTAGCGTCGCCAGTCCTTCAGCGCCAGCTGCCAGAACCAGTTTTTCTCATACGGTTTGATGTAGTCATCCACGCGGGCATCCGGCGTGGACTCGAGCGGGCGCAGCACCATCAGGCCCTTTAATCGCGACCCGAGCGCCTCGCGCGTCAGCGTCGTCTCCAGGCCGCCGTCGCCGCTGAACTGCAGGCTGACGTTGCCTTCGTTGTCCATGCGGTTGATCACCGCAATCTGCCCGCCGGTGAATTCTGCCAGCAGCGGCAGACGCCACGGATCGAGGGAGACCGCTTCCGCCGCCACCACACGCATCCCCAGCCCAAGCTGGCGCGCCATCTCCTCCAGCACCAGCTGGCGCGGCGACTGGCTTTCATGGTTAATCGTGACCCGAACGTGCTCCACCGAAAAGTCCAGCCGGTAGTGCTTCGCGATGATGAGCATGCCCTGCAGCCAGGGTTCGTACTGTGGATGTGTCTTCATAATCTCCGGGTTAACGCAATTCGTGTAAAGAAACGCCAAAAGGCCGCGGGGATCGCTCCCCGCGGCGTTGTTTTACGCAATTAACAGTTGATGGTTCGCCAGCAGCGTCGCCAGATCCGTCTGCACGCCGTTCAGCGTCACCAGGGTGGTTGGCGAGAACTGACCGCCGGTACCGTCCAGGTCAACCTGGATCTCGGTATTGCTGCCGTTCTGCACCACGCGGATGTAATCGCTGATATTGCCCGCGCTGCTGTCCAGCGTGGCCACGCCGTTCACATAGCTCGCCGAGCCCGTGCCGGTATAGCCGCTGCCGGAAAGCAGATCGCGCAGGTCAATACGATCCGTGTCCGCCGTCCCTTCCCAGGTGCCGACCGTAAAGCCGTTCACCACGTCGTGACCGTTACCGCCCGTGGCATCCGAGGCGTTGATCAGCTTGTAGAGCAGCGTATCGTGACCGCCGCTGCCGATGTTGAAGGTGTCGTTTCCGCCGCGGCCTTCGAACCGGTTATCACCGCTGTTGCCGGTGATGACGTCGTCGTAATCCGAGCCGTTAATCCCTTCAATGTTCAGCAGACGCGTGGTGCCGAAGCCGGTGTCCTGCGCGGTTGAGAGGCGCAGGTCCACGGTCACGCCAGACGTCGCATTGCGGTAATCCACCACGTCCATCCCACCGGTGTTGCTCCAGGTGTCATGGTCGGAATGGGTAGTCCAGCCGCCGGAACCGTTGTAGGTATAGGTACCCTGCTCTGCGATAAAGGTGTCGTTATACCCGGTTCCGGTAATGGTTCCGCTGTGGCCGCCTGTGGCCGCTTCGGCCGTCAGGACGTAGCCCTCTTTGCCGTTGCCCGCTTCCAGACCGCTCCAGGTGACGTTATCCGACACGCCGTTGGTGATCTTCAGGATCTCGGCCGAATAGGTTTCATTCGGATCCAGCCCGTAGAAGCTCACCAGCGCGGAGGTGTCGTTCGACCCGATACCGGACTGGGCGTTAATGATCTGCGAGGCCACCAGCACGCCCGCGGCGTTGTACAGGTTGACCGTATTGCCGTAGTAGGCGTTGATGCCCTCGCTGTCGACAATGTGCAGATGCATCGCGGTGCCATCAGCAATGGTTTTGCTGTTTTGCACCAGCACCACCTTGCCGTTCTGCTGAGAGACCAGCAGATCCTGCGCGCCGTCCCAGTTGTAGTCCACTGCCGCCACGCCGGTGGCGTAAGCAATGCCGGACGCCAGTTGGCTTGAGGTCCAGGTGGAGCCGTAGCCGTTGTTGGTGAACAGGGTCGCCGTCTGCGAGCCGCCGTAGGTGCTGAGCTTGATGATGTCCATCTGCCCGTCACCGTTCCAGTCCACCGCCACCGACAGATAGCCCGCCGCTGCGTTAGAGGCCTCGACCGCGCTCTTGGTGGCCGAGAGCTTCCCGGTACCGTCGTTGTAGTAGATCACCCCGCCGTTGTTGTTGTAGCTGCTGCCCAGGTACAGATCCATGTAGCCATCGCCGTTGAAGTCTGCCCACGTCATGGACGCCGCCGTGGTGGTATTCGAGGCGTTAGCCACAAACACGTTCGTCAGGTTCTGACCGATGGATAACGTCCCGTTACCGTTGTTGTTGATCACGGTTAACGAGTACGCGCCGCTGCGGTTGGTGTGCTGAACAATATCCACCGTACCGTCGTTGTTCAGGTCAACGCCGGAGATTTCGCGCCCGGAATCAAACTGGCCGTAGAAACCGCCTTCTCCACCGGTGCCGTCCGGCGACAGGACACCCTTGTTGTTCACCAGATAGGTCAGGGAGTCCATACCGGCATCGCCGTACGCCAGATCCAGATACCCATCCCCGGTTTTATCGTACGCAATCACACCGCCGTACCAGATGGTGGTCCCCATTGCCAGCTGACTGGCGTTATAGGTGCTGCCATCGTAGGTCCACATCACCTGCGTTGACCCGGCGTAGGTATTTTCCGTCGCGAAAATGTCCTGCGTGCCGTTACGGTCAAAGTCGGCGGCGGTCTGGCTCACCACGTAGTAGTTACGGGTGTTAGTCAGCGTATTGCCGGCATAGGTCGAGCTATCGCTGCTGGAGTAAGACTGGCCGTTAGCGATGATATTCCACAGACCGCTGCTGTTCATGCCGAGGGTCATGGTGGAGTTGTTGCTGTTCCCCGCCGTGGTTGCCCAGTCGGTGTTCACCGAGGTGGTATCAATCACCAGGCTACCGGTCGCCGTACCCGTGGTATTGCCGTTACCCGCGCTGCTCTTCACCTGCGCGGTCACGCTGTAGCTCGCCACGCCCAGCGCATCGCCGTCCGGGATCTGCAGATACCAGGTGTTATGATCCGGGTCGACCACCACCGCGCCGCCGGTCTGGGAGGTGTAGGTTTTGCCGTTCACCGTCACCACCAGATATTCACCGTTCACCAGGTCAGCGGAGACGGTACCGGTGACGATCGGCGTGGTATCAGACGTGGTCTGCGCGGTAATCGCCGCCGTGGTGGTCGGGATGCTGGTATCAACGTTCAGCACGAAGCCGTCGGATTCCGTGTAGTTTCCGGCCCTGTCGGTGACGCGCACGATGTAGGTGTGATTCCCGTCGCTCAGGCCGTTGTCCTGGAAGGACCAGCTTGCGCTGCCGTTCATGGTCACCTGGCCGAGCAGGACCCCGTCACGGTAAAGCTGCACGATCTCGCCGTCATCCGGGGCGCGGTTAAGCGTCCCGTTGATCAGCGGCGAGTTATCGTCCGTTGCCACCGCGCTGCCAAAGGTGCCCTGACGCTCGCCTTCGCCGTCGGTGTAGCTCACGACCGTGCCAACCGTGGTCGGCGGCGTGGTGTCTACCGTGACGACCTGAGACGCGGTGGAACCCACGTTGCCCGCCTGGTCGATAATCCGCACCTGGTAGGTGTAGTCCCCGTCAGGCAGATCGCGGGTATCGGTGTAGCTCCAGCGCTGGTTGGTGACCGTGGCATCGAGCCAGGTATTCCCACCGTCGAGGCTGATCTGTACGCGCTCATCGCTTGCCAGCGCGCTGCCCAGCGAACCGTTGATGGTCAGCGTGGTGTCCATGGTGATGAAATCACTGCCGGACTGGCCGGTATCTTCGCTGATGCTGTCGATAGTGACGCCGTACTGCGGCGCCTGCGTATCCACCGTCACCGCCTGCGAGGTGGTGGCTCCAACGTTCCCCGCCAGGTCAACGACCCGCACCTGGTAGTTATGGCTGCCGTCGGTCAGGGTACGCGTGTCGCTGTAGCTCCACTGCGTCCCGCTTACGGTGGCGTATACCCAGGTCGTGCCGCCGTCCATGCTCACCTGCACGAATTCACCCGCGCCGAGTTCTGCGCCGAGCGTTCCGTGCAGCGTGTACGAGGTCGAACTGGTCAGGAAGTCGTTATTGTCGAAGCCGGTATCGACGGTGATGTTATCCACGGTCACCGTAATCGCCGCATCCGGGGCGACCGTATCGACGGTCACCTGCTGATGGGCGCTGGCCCCCACGTTACCGGCGGCATCCACCACGCGGACGTAGTAGTCATAGGTCTGGTTACCCAGCGTGCGGCTATCGACGTAGTACCAGCTGTTGCCGGTGACGATCACGTTCTGCCAGGTGACGCCGCCGTCGATGCTAATCTGGGCGTATTCGCCGTCGGCCAGCGTCGCGCCGAGCGAGCCGTGCAACGTCAGGGACGTGTCGCGAGTGATAAAGTCGCTGCTGCTCAGGCCGGTATCGTCGCTGATGCTGTCGATGGCGATCGTTTTGCTGGCGTCCGGCGCAACGGTATCAATGGTCACCACCTGGCTGGCGGTGGCGCTGATGTTGCCCGCATCGTCAATCACGCGCAGCTGGTAGTTGTAATCCCCGTCGGCCAGCGTGCGGCCATCGACATACGTCCAGCTCAGGCCGCTGACGCTGACGTCGGTCCAGGTGACGCCCCCGTCAAGGCTGATCTGCGCGTGGTCGCCGCTGCCCAGCGCCGCGCCCAGCGTCCCTTTCAGGCTGATCTGGTTGTCGCTGGTGATAAAGTCGCTGCCGGACAGGCCGGTATCCTGCGTAATGGAATCCACGGTAATGGTGGTTGCCGCAGGCTTCGTCAGGTCAATCACCACGTCCTGGCTGTCCGTGGCCCCCACGTTGCCTGCGTTATCAATCACGCGGACCTGGTACTGATACGTCCCGTCCGTCAGGGTGCGGCCATCGGCGTAGCGCCAGGTGGTGCCGGTCACGGTCAGGTCAATCCAGGTGACGCCGCCGTCGAGGCTGATCTGCGCCTTCTCGTTATTGCCGAGCTGCGCGGTCAGCGAGCCGTTGACGACGACCTGGCTGTCGTTGGTGATGAAATCCGTTGCGCTCAGGCCGGTGTCGTTTTGCAGCGAATCAATAGCGATCCCCATCGACGGCGCGGTCAGATCGACCGTGACGGTATGGTTATCGCTGGCGCTGTTGCCGATGGTATTGCTGACCTGCGCGTTAATCACGTACGAGCCGCCGTCTGCCAGCGCGGTCACGTCAGCGCTTCCCACCGTGTAGCTCCAGGTACCGTCATTCTGGACGGTAGCCGCATAGGTTTTACCGTTCAGCGTGATGGTCACCGTCTGGCCTGCCGGCGCATCGGTGGTGCCGCTGATAACCAGCGGCGTGCCATGCTCGGCGGCGTTGACGATATCGTCCTGCGCAAAGGTGTTAATGGTGATGGTCGGAACATCGCCGTTCAGCGTCACGTCGTGCGTTGCGCTGCCCGGGTTGCCCGCCTTGTCGCTTACCGACGCGGTGATGGTGTACTCCCCGTCGCTCAGGCCGAGGAAATCACGGCCCGGCACGAAGACCGACCACGATCCGTCCGCCCCGACGGTCGCCTGATAGCTGTGCCCGTTGAAGGAGACGGTCACCGTCTGGCCCTGTTCCGCCGTGGTCGTGCCGCGGATGGTCTGGCCCGCCAGCTGCTCCGCGTTGTTGACGATATCGTCATCGGCCACAGTGCTGATGGTTACGGTTGGCGCAACGGTATCCACTGTTAAGGTGTGCGTGGTCTGGCCGTTATTACCCGCTTTATCGTTGACGGAGGCAGTGACCGTCAGCGCGCCCTGGCTCAGGGCGGCCAGGTCGGCTGCCGGCACGTCGAGCGTCCAGGTGCCGTCGCTGCCGACAAGCGCAGTGTAGGTTTTTCCGCCCAGCGTCACGGTAACGGTCTGACCCGCCTCCGCGCTGGAAGATCCGTGCACGGTCAGCGGCTGCTGCGCTTCCGCGGCGTTCAGCATGTCGTCAACCGACAGCGTCCCAATGCTCACCACCGGCGCAGTAGTATCCACGCTGATGCCGTGCGTTGCCGACGCGCTGTTGCCCGCGCTGTCCTGTGCCGATACGGACACCTGATAGCGCGCGCCATCGGCCAGGGCGCCCACGTCGGCGGCCGGTACGGTGGTCGTCCAGGTGCCGTCGTTCTGAATCGTGGCGGTATAGGTCTTGCCGTTCAGGGTCACGGTGACCTGGGTCCCGCTGGCGAGCTGCGCGCTGGAGCCGTTAATCACCAGTGACGAACCGGCTTCAGCCGCGTTGATGACGTCGTCACCGCTAACGGTGTTCACCGTCAGCGCCACGGAGGCGGTGTTGACCACCACGTCATGGGTCTGGGTGCTGCTGTTACCCGCGCTGTCGGTAATGGTCGCGCTGAGGGTCACGGTGCCGTCGGTCAGGGCGGAAATCACGCTGGCCGGAACGCCCACGCTCCAGTTGCCGCTGGCGTCAACGTTAGTGGTGTACTGGTGCGAACCGAGGGTGATAACCACTTTATCCCCGACGTTCGCGCCGGTTGCCGACCCGCTGACGATCTGCGCCTGGCCGTGCTCCACGCTGTTAATCACGTCATCGCCCGCCACCACGTTAAAGCTGACGGTCGGCGGCGTGGTATCAAGCGTAATCGTCTTACCCGCGCTGCCCGGGTTCCCCGCCGCGTCGCTCACGCTCACCTGCACGGTGTAGCCGCTATCCGCCAGTGCGGCCAGATCGCTGCCCGGAACGTTCACGCTCCAGACGCCGCCCTGCTGCACCTGCGCGGTATAGCTCTTACCGCCCAGCGTCACGGTGACCGTCCGCCCGGCTTCCGCCGTGGTGGTGCCGGAGATAGCAACGCCCGCAGCCGCTTCGCTGCCGTTAATCACGTTATCGCCTGCGACCGTATCAATGGTCACGGTTGGCGCAGTCGCGTCCACGCTGTACTCCCGGCCCGCCGACGCGCTGTTGCCGTGCGCGTTGGTGACACTCACCTGCACGCTGGCGTCACCGTCTTTCAGGCCCGCGAGATCCGCGGACGGCACGGTGGCCGTCCAGTTACCGTCAGCATCCACCTTCGCGGTGTACGTCTTGCCGCCGAAGCTAACCGTAACGGTCTGGTTTTCCTCCACGTTCGAGGTGCTGCCGGAGAGCACCAGATCCACACCTTTCTCCGCCGCGTTAATCACGTCGTCGGTGGCAATCGCATTGATGCTGATGGCAACCGCCGCCAGATCGACGGTCACGTCATGGCTGATGGTCACCGGGTTGCCCGCCGCGCTCTGGCCTGCAACGGTCACGGTGACCGTACCTGCTGCGAAGGCCGCGACGTCTGCCGCCGGGATCGCCGCGCTCCAGGAACCGTCTGCCAGCACGGAGGCCGCATAGGTTTTGCCATTGACGGTCACGGTGAGCGTTGTGCCTGCCGCCAGCCCGTCGCTGGTGCCGGAGACGATCAGGTTTTGAGTATGTTCGATGCTGTTAATCACATCGTCGCCCGCGACGGTATCGACGCGCAGGCCCGGCAGGTTAGCGTCGATCGCGATCTCGCGCTCGCCGGTCCCGGTATTGCCATGGCCGTTGGTGACGGTTGCTGACACGGTCAAATCGCCATTGCCCAGCGCCGTCAGGACGGACTCCGGCACGTTCACGGACCAGGTCAGATCGCTCTGCACCGTCGCGGTGTAGGTGTTACCGCCAATGGTCACGGTGACGGTATTGCCCGCTTCCGCGTTCGTTACCTTGCCGCTGAGGGTCTGGCCCGCGGCCACTTCCGCCGCGTTGATAACGTTATCGCCCGCGATGGTGTTGATGGTGACGCCCGGCAGCGCGGTATCCACCTGCAGATTCGCGGTGTTGCTCACACTGTTGCCCACGCCGTTGGTCGCGGCCGCGCTCAGGGTGTAGTTGGCTTCGCCCAGGCTCGCCAGATCCGCCGCCGGGACCGTCAGGCTCCAGGTGCCGTCTGCGGCGGTCGTCGCCGTGTAGTTTTTGCCGTTCAGGGTCACGGTCACCACGGTGCCTTCCGCCAGGTTGGCGCTGGTGCCGCTCACGCTCAGATCCTGACCTTTCTCCACCGCATTCAGCACGTTGTCACCGCTGATGGCGTTGAAGGCCACGGACGGCAGGCCGGTATCGACGGTCACGTTATGGCTGCCGGTGCCGGTGTTGCCCGCCGCGTCGGTGACGGACGCAGTCACGGTCACGGTGCCGTCGCTGAGGCCGGAAATCACGCTTGCCGGTACGCCCACGCTCCAGTTACCCGCCGCGTCCAGCACGGTGGTGTACGTCTGGCCGCCGATGGTGACGGTCACCTTATCGCCCGCTGCCGCGCCGGTGGCGGTGCCGCTGATAACGTGTGCCTGACTGTGTTCAGCCACGTTAATCACATCGTCACCCGCCACGGTGTTGATGGTCACCGCCGGAACGGTGACGTCCACCGTCAGGTTGTGATCAACGGACGCCGGGTTACCCGCCTTGTCGCTGACGCTTGCGGTAACGGTCACACTGCCGTCCGTCAGGGCCGCAACATCAGCCGCCGGGACGTTCAGCGTCCAGCTACCGTCCGCGCTGACGGTGGTGGTGTAGTCTTTGCCATTCAGCGACACGGTCACCGTCTGGCCCGCTTCGGCAGAGCTGCTGCCGGACACGGTCAGATCGCTCTTCGCTTCGGCGGCATTAAGAATGTCGTCCGTCGCCAGGGTGTTGATGGTCACGCTCGGCGCGGTCGCATCCACGCTGTACTCGCGGCCCGCCGAGGCGCTGTTGCCGTTCACGTTGGTGACGCTCACCTGCACGCTGGCGTCGCCGTCCTTCAGGCCAGCCAGATCCGCAGACGGTACGGTACAGGTCCAGTTGCCGCTGTCGTCCACTGTCGCACTATAGATTTTGCCGTTCAGGCTGATGGTCACGGTCTGCCCGGCTTCCACGTTGATGACCGCACCGGACAGCACCAGATCCGCGCCCTTCTCCGCCGCGTTAATCACGTCGTCGGTGGCAATCGCATTGATGCTGATGGCAACGGTCGCCAGATCTACCGTCACATCGTGGCTGATGGTAATCGGATTGCCCGCAGCGCTGTCGCCAGTGACGCTGATTTTGACGGTGCCTTCCGGCCACGCGCTCACGTCAGCAGCCGGGATCGCCGCGCTCCAGCTGCCATCCGCCAGCACCGTGGCCGCATAGTCTTTGCCGTTGATGGTGACGGTCAGCGCCGTGCCCGGTGCCAGCCCGTCGCTGGAGCCGGTAACAATGAGGTTCTGCGCATGCTCAATGCTGTTGACCACGTTGTCGCCCGCGACGGTATCGACGCGCAGGCCCGGCAGGTTAGCGTCGATCGCGATCTCGCGCTCGCCGGTGCCGGTGTTGCCGTGGCCGTTGGTGACGGTCGCCGTCACGCTCAGGCTGCCGTTGCCCAGCGCGGTCAGCACGTCAGACGGCACGTTGACGGACCAGGTCAGGTCGTTCTGCACCGTTGCGGTGTAGCTGTTGCCGCCAATGGTCACGGTGACGGTATTGCCCGCTTCCGCGTTCGTTACCTTGCCGCTGAGGGTCTGGCCCGCGGCCACTTCCGCCGCGTTGATAACGTTATCGCCCGCGATGGTGTTGATGGTGACGCCCGGCAGCGCGGTGTCTACCAGCAGGTTCGCGGTGTTGCTCACGCTGTTGCCCACCCCGTTGGTGGCGGTCGCATTCAGGGTGTAGTTGGCCTGACCCAGACCGGCCAGATCCGCCGCCGGAACCGTCAGGCTCCAGGTGCCGTCTGCCGCGGTCGTCGCCGTGTAGTTTTTGCCGTTCAGGGTCACGGTCACCACGGTGCCTTCCGCCAGGTTGGCGCTGGTGCCGCTCACGCTCAGATCCTGACCTTTTTCCACCGCATTCAGCACGTTGTCACCGCTGATGGCGTTGAAGCTGACCGATGGCAGGCCGGTATCGACGGTCACGCTATGCGTACCGGTGCCGGTGTTGCCCGCCGCGTCGGTGACGGACGCAGTCACGGTCACAGTGCCGTCGCTGAGGCCGGAAATCACGCTCGCCGGAACGCCCACGCTCCAGTTCCCCGCCGCGTCCAGCACGGTGGTGTACGTCTGGCCGCCGATGGTGACGGTGACCTTATCACCCGCGGCTGCGCCGGTGGCGGTGCCGCTGATGATTTGCGCCTGGCCGTGTTCTGCGATGTTAATGACATCGTCGCCCGCCACGGTATTGATGTTCACCGCAGGCACGGTGATATCTACCGTCAGGTTGTGGTCCACGGACGCCGGGTTACCCGCCTTGTCGCTGACGTTTGCGGTCACGGTGACGCTGCCGTCGGTTAATCCTGCCAGATCGGCCGCCGGAACGTTCAGCGTCCAGTTGCCATCCGCGCTGACGGTTGTGGTGTAGTCTTTGCCGTTCAGCGATACGGTAACCGTCTGGCCCGCTTCGGCGGTACTGGTACCGGACACGGTCAGATCGCTCTTCGCTTCGGCGGCATTAAGGATGTCGTCCGTCGCCAGGGTGTTAATGGTCACGCTCGGCGCGGTCGCATCCACGCTGTACTCGCGGCCCGCCGAGGCGCTGTTGCCGTTCACGTTGGTGACGCTCACCTGCACGCTGGCGTCGCCGTCTTTCAGACCCGCCAGGTCGGCGGCTGGCACCGTGGCCGTCCATTTGCCGTCGGCGCCTACGGTCGCGGTGTAGCTCTTGCCGCCGAAGGTGATGGTAACGGTCTGGTTTTCCTCAACGTTTGAGGTCGCCCCGGAGAGCACCAGATCCGCGCCCTTCTCGGCGGCATTAATCACGTCGTCGGCGGCAATCGCATCGATGCTGATGGCAACGGTCGCCAGGTCCACCGTCACATCATGGCTGATGGAGACCGGATTACCGGCGCTGCTCTGGCCTGCCACGGTCACGGTGACCGTGCCTGCATTCAGCGCACCCACGTCCGCAGCCGGGATCGCCGCGCGCCAGGTGCCGTCCGCCAGCACGGTCGCCGGATAGGTTTTGCCGTTGACGGTCACGGTCAGCGCCGCGCCCGCCGCCAGCCCGTCGCTGGTGCCGGTGATAATCAGGTTCTGCCCGTGTTCGATGCTGTTGATCACGTCGTCACCCGCCACGGTATCCACGCGCAGGCCCGGCAGGTTAGCGTCGATAGTGATATCGCGCTCAGCGGATCCGCTGTTGCCCACGCCGTTGGTCACGCTGGCCGACACCGTTAAATCGCCGTTACCCAGCGCAGTCAGCACGTCCGACGGCACGTTAACGGACCAGGTAAGATCGCTCTGCACCGTTGCGGTGTAGATATTACCGCCAATCGTCACGGTCACGGTATTGCCCGCTTCGGCATTCACCACCTTACCGCTGATGGTCTGGCCGGCTGCCAGCTCCGCCGCGTTAATGACGTCGTCGCCCGCAATGGTGTTGACGATCACGCCAGGCAGAACGGACTCCACGTTTACCGTGTGCGACGCGCTGGTGCTGTTGCCGACGCTGTCCGTGGCCGAGGCGGTGACGGTGTAAAGCGCCTCGCCCAGCTGACCGACCTCGCTCGCCGGAACGGTGGTGATCCATTTTCCGTTATCGTCCACCTGCGCGCTGTACGCTTTGCCGTTCAGCATCACGGTCACCACCGCGCCTGCCGCCAGGCCGGAAGCCGTACCGGAGAGGGTCAGATCCTGGGTTTTCTCTGTATTGTTGATCACATCGTCACCGGAAACGGTGTCAATGGTCAGCCCCGGCGCGGTCAGGTTCACCTCCACGCCGTGCGTGGCGCTGTTGCTGTTGCCCGCTTTATCGGTCAGCGCCGCGGTAATAGTGTAATCCCCGGCGGCCAGCGCGGTGACGTCCGCCGCAGGCACGCCCACGCTCCAGTTGCCGGAGGCCTCCAGGGTGGCGGTGTACGATTTGCCGTTGAGGGTGACCGTGACCACGTCGCCCGCCGCCGCGCCCGTCACGGAACCGGTGACAATCAGGGCCTGCGCATGCTCGGCGCTGTTGATCACGTCGTCGTCGGACACGGTGTGAATGGTCAACTGTGGAACGGTGGTATCCACCAGCACGTCGCGATCCGCGGAGGCCGGGTTGCCCGCTTTGTCCGATACGGCAGCGCTGACGGTGTAGTTCCCGTCGGTAATACCGTTGAGATCCGCGGACGGCACGGTCACGCTCCAGCTGCCGTTGGCCTGCACGGTGGTGGTATAGTCCACACCGTTCAGGGTCACGGTGACGGTCTGGCCCGCTTCGGCGTTGGTGACGCCGTTTATCACCAGATCCTGCTGCGCTTCAGCCGCATTGATGATGTTGTTGTCGCTGATGATTTCAATAGACACCGTCGGCGCGGTCGCGTCCACGCTGTACTCACGGCCCGCCGACGCGCTGTTGCCGTTCACGTTGGTCACGCTCACCTGCACGCTGGCGTCGCCGTCCTTCAGGCTGCCCACGTCGGCAGACGGTACGGTAGCCGTCCAGTTGCCGTCGGCATCGACCGTCGCGGTGTACGACTTTCCGCCGAAGGTGATGGTAACGGTCTGGTTTTCTTCCACGTTGGTGGTGGAGCCGGACAGCACCAGGTCCGCGCCTTTCTCTGCCGCGTTAATCACGTCGTCAGAGGCAATCGGGTTAATGCTGATGGCGACTGCCGCCAGATCCACCTTCACGTCATGGCTGATGGTCACCGGATTCCCCGCCGCGCTTTGCCCCTCCACGGTCACGGTAACCGTGCCCGCGCCGAGCGCGCTGACGTCTGCCGCCGGAATGGCCGCCGTCCAGGTGCCGTCCGCCAGTACGGTGGCCGCGTAGGTTTTGCCGTTGACGGTGACCGTCAGCGCGGAGCCGCTCGCCAGTCCGTCGCTGGAGCCGGTAATAACCAGGTTTTGAGCGTGCTCAATGCTATTGATCACATCGTCGCCTGCCACGGTATCGACGCGCAGGCCCGGCAGGTTTGCGTCGATGCTGATGTCGCGCTCGCCGGTGCCGGTGTTGCCGTGGCCGTTGGTGACGCTGGCTGACACCGTCAGATCGCCGTTACCGATGGCGGTTAAGACCGAGGACGGCACGTTGACCGACCAGCTCAGATCGTCCTGAACCGTCGCAGTATAGATATTGCCGCCGATGGAAATTGTGACAGTGTCACCGCTCGCCGCACCGCTCACTTTCCCGCTCAGGGTCTGCCCGGCAGCTACTTCCGCGGCGTTAATGACATCATCCGTGGCGACCGGGTTGATGGTGACCTGCGGCAGCGCGCTGTCGACCAGCACGCTGTGGCCGGTGCTCGCGCTGTTGCCCGCGGCGTCAGTCACGCTCGCCGTCACGGTGTAGCTCGCTTCGCCCAGCACCGAGACGTTTGCCGCCGGAACGGTCACGCTCCAGTTCCCGCTCGCGTCGGTGGTGGCCGTATAGCTGATTCCGTTCAGGGTCACCGTAATGGTCGTTCCGTCCGGCTGGTTACTGGTGCCGGATACCTGCAGATCCTGGCCTTTCTCGGTCGCGTTGATCACGTCGTCAACCGCCAGGATATTGATGGCAATGACCGGCGCGGTCAGGGAGACGTCAAATTCGTGCGTCGCGCTGGCGCTGTTACCGGCTTTGTCGGTGAGGGTCGCGGAGATCGTCTGGTCACCATTGGCCAGCGCGCCCACGTCCGCCGCCGGAACGCCCACGCTCCAGTTGCCGGACGCGTCCAGCATGGCGGTGTAGTCTTTACCGTTCAGGGTCACGGTAATCACGTCGCCCGCCTGCGCGCCCGTCACCTTACCGGAGACAATCAGCGCCTGACCGTGCTCGGCAATATTCACGATGTCGTCGCCGGCAACGATGTTGAAGGTGATCTGCGGCACGGTGGTGTCCACCAGCACCGAGGATCCCGCGCTGGCCGGGTTACCTGCTTTATCGGACACGGTCGCCGTGACCGCCGCGTTGCCGTCGGTAATGCCTGCCAGATCCGCCGCAGGCACGTCGAGCGTCCAGCTGCCGTCCGCCTGCACCTGCGCGGTGTACTGATTGCCGTTGAAGGTCACGGTGACCGTCTGGCCTGCTTCGGCCGTAGACGTCCCGCTCAGGGTCAGATCCTGCGCCGCCTCAGCCGCATTCAGCATATTATCGCCGCTGATGGTGTTGATGGTCACCGTCGGCGCGGTGGTGTCGACGCTGAATGCCTGCGCCGAAGAGGCCGTGTTGCCGTTCACGTTGGTGACGCTGACCTGCACGCTAGCGTCGCCCTCTTTCAGGCCGCTCAGATCGGCAGCCGGAACGGTCCAGGTCCAGTCGCCGTTGCCATCCACCGTCGTGGTATACGTTTTCCCTGCGAAGGTGATGGTGACGGTCTGGCCCGCTTCAACGTTGGATGTCGTACCGGACAGCACCAGATCCTGGCCTTTTTCCGCCGCGTTAAGCACGTTGTCGTCGGTCACGCTGCTGATGGTGATGGCGACCGGCGCGAGATCGACGTCCACGACGGTCCCGATGGTTACCGGGTTGCCGGAGGCATCCTGCGCGCTTGCCTTGATATCCAGCGAGCCATCCGCCCACTGGGACACGTCCGCCGCCGGTACCGCCGCCTGCCAGGAGCCGTCCGCCAGCACCGTTGCGGAATACGCTTTGCCGTTGATGGTCACGGTCACGGCGCTGCCCGCCGCCAGATCGGTGCTGGTGCCGGACACAATCAGGTTCTGCGCGTGTTCAATCACGTTAATCACGTCGTCGCCTGCGACCGTATCAATACGCAGCCCCGGAAGCTGGGCGTCGATGGTGAAGTCGAGAGAAGAAGAGCCGGTATTGCCGTGGCCGTTGGTCACACTGGCCGATACGGTGAGATCGCCATTGCCGAGCGCGGTGAACTGACTCTCCGTTAACGGCAGGCTCCAGGTGAGATCGTCCTGCACGGTTGCCGTGTATGTCTGACCGCCGAGGATAATCGTGACAGTGTCACCTGCCGCCGCGTTCGTCACCTTACCGGACAGGGTTTGCCCCGCCGCCACTTCCGCCGCGTTAACGATATTGTCGCCCGCCAGCGTGTTGATCGTTACCACCGGCAGCGAGCTGTCCACCAGCACATCGTGCGAGGTTGAGGCGCTGTTGCCTACGCTATCGGTGACGCTCGCCGTCACGGTGTAATTCGCCTCGCCCAGCGCCGAGACGTTTGCCGCTGGAACGGTCAGGCTCCAGTTGCCGCTGGCGTCAGCGGTGGCTGTATAGTGTATGCCGTTCAGGGTCACCGTAATGGTCGTGCCTTCCGGCTGGTTGCTGGTGCCGGAAATCTGCAGAGCTTCGCCTTTCTCAACCGCGTTAATCACGTCGTCTGCCGCCAGCGTGTTGATACCGATGACAGGCGCCACGGTATTCACCACCACATCCAGCGAAGTGCTACCGGTATTACCGGACCTGTCGGTCACGGAGACGTCGATGGTCCAGGTGCCGTCCGTCAGCCCCTGTACGACAGACGCCGGCAGGCCAAGGCTCCAGTTGCCCGCTGCATCCACCACGGTGGTGTAATCGACGCTGTTAATGGTAATGGTCACAAGGTCGCCCGCTGCCGCACCGGCGACGGAGCCGCTCAGGATCTGCGCCTGTGAATGGGCGAGCTGGTTAACGGTGTTAGTGTCGGTGACAAAGTCGTTAATGGTCACCTGCGGCACGGTCGCGTCCACCAAACCCACGCGGTCGGCGCTGCTGCTATTGCCCGCCACGTCGCTCACGGTGGCCGTCACGGTCACGATGCCATCATTGAGGGCGCCGACATCAGCCGCCGGAACGATCAGCTGCCAGGTACCGTCCGTCTGGACCGTGGTCTGATACGTTTTACCGTTCAGCGTCACGGTGACCGTCTGGCCTGCTTCAGCACTGCTGGTGCCGCTCAAGGCTAAATCCTGCTGCGCCTCAGCCGCGTTGATGATGTTGTCGGCGGTCAGATTATCGAGCGTAATCGCTGGCGGCAGCGTATCCACCGTGATCACGCGCGACGCGTCGGCACTGTTGCCATTGACGTTCGTGACGCTGACGCTCACCTGCGCGCGCCCGTCGATCAGGGTTTCCATGGCGCTGGCAGGCACGGTCAGGCTCCAGGAGCCGTCCTGCTGCACCTGTGCGGTAAAGGTCTGGTCGGCGAATTTCACCACCACGGTCTGCCCCGCCTCCACGCCCTGCGTCTGGCCGGATAGGGTTAAATCGGCGCCTTTTTCTGCCGCATTCAGCAGGTCGTCGCCGGAGACGGTATCAATGGTGACCGCCACGGCGTTCAGATCGAGTTCAATCGGGTGTTCAGCCGCAACGGTATTGCCCCAGGCATCTTCAGCGCTGACGCTTACCGTCACCTCTCCCGCGGTCCAGGCCTGCAGGTCCGCGGTCGGGACACCGATCTGCCAGTGGCCGCTGGCGTTCACCGCGGTAACGTACTCAACGTTATTGATGGTGACGGTAATCTGCGTGCCGGCAGCCAGATGGGTGCTGGAGCCGGTGACGGTCAGATCCTGCTGCTGCTCAATGGCGTTGACCACGTCATCGCCGGAAATGGTGTTCACGCGCAGACCCGGCAGCTGCGCGTTGATGTTGATATCGCGCTCGCCGGTGCCGGTATTGCCGTGCGAATTGGTCACCGACGCGGTGAAGGTTAAATCGCCGTCGCCGAACGCCTGAAGATCCGCTGACGGGATTTTTACGCTCCAGGTCAGATCGCTGCCCACCGTGGCGATGTAGTTCTTGCCGCCCACGGTGACAGAAACGGTATCGCCCGCCGCCGCGCCGGTGACGCGACCGCTGAGCGTTTGATCCACACCCGCTTCGGCGTTATTGACCAGGTTGTCCCCCGCAAAGGTGTTGATGATCACCTGCGGCAGCACGGTATCCACCAGCAGCGTCGCCGCGGCAGAGCCGCTGTTACCCACGCTGTCAGTACCGCTGACGCTGACGGTGTAAAGGGTGTTCGCCAGATTCAGTACATCGGAAACCGGCACCTGGACCGCCCAGATGCCGTTTTCAACGGTGGCCTGATAGCTGACGTTGTTCAGCGTCACGGTGATGGCGCTGCCGTCAGGCAGGTTGCTGGTGCCGGTCAGGCTCAGCGGTTGCATTGCCTCCTGAGCATTCAACACGTTGTCCTGGCTAATGGCATCAATCGTAAATTCTGGCGGGTTGCCGCTCAGCGTAATGCCGTGTGTGGCGCTGCCGGTGTTGCCTGCCGCGTCGGTCACGGAAACTGAAATCGTATGGTTACCTTCCCCCAGCGCGCCCAGCACGGACGCCGGAACGCCTACGCTCCAGGTGCCGTCCGCCAGCACCACGCCGGTGAAGGACTGGCCGCCAACGGTCACGGTGACCACATCCCCCGCAGCGGCGCCGTTTGCCTGCCCGGAGATAATCTGCGCCTGACCCTGCTCGCTGGTATTGAGAATATCGTCGCCCGCCACGGTATCGATGGTGACGACCGGCGCGGTGGTATCCACCGCAAAATCGGCGGTGACAGACGAGCCGTTACCCGCTTTGTCGCTGACGTTCACCGTCAGGGTGTGATTGCCCTCGCTGAGCGCCTGCACGTCGTTCGCGGCAAGCGTGACGGACCAGGTGCCGTCGCTGCCCACCGTGGCGTTGTAGTTTTTACCGTTCAGCGTGACTGTGACGATCTGACCGGCTTCCGCATTCGTTTTGCCGGTCAGCGTCAGCGGCTGGCTGTGCTCGGCGGCATTAATGATGTTGTCCTGCGCGAGGGTATCGACAGAGAGGGTTGGCGCGACGGTATCCACGCCGATTGTCTGGCTGCCGCTCACGGTGTTACCCGCCGCGTCTTTGCCGCTGACGTTAACCGTCCAGGTGCCATCGCCCAGCGCCTGCGCGTCGGCCGCGGGTACGTTAACGCTCCACGTCCCGTCAGCGCCCACCACGGCCGCGTAAGTTTTACCGTTCAGCGTCACGGTAAGTTCGGTGCCCTGCGCCAGATTCTTGCTGGCGCCGGAGAGCGTAAAGCCTGCGGATTGCTCGCTGGCGTTAAGCACGTTATCGCCCGCCGTGGTGGCCAGCGTAATGGCGGCCTCGGCGGTCGAGACCGTTACGGTGATATTGCCCGCATCGGTAGTCTTACTGCCATCGATCTGCACCACCGACCAGGTGTGTTCTCCGTCCGTCTGGGTCGGTAATTTTACCGTCCAGGTGCCCTCTTTACTCACCATGGCGCTGGCGATGGTGCTGCCGCTGCTGTCTTTGATCTGGATCGTCGCGCCCGGCTGACCGGTACCGCTAAAGGTTGGCGTGTTGTCGTCCGTGATCGCGTTTGCTGTCAGCACGCCCTGCTTGTCGCCCGCTTTATCCGACAGCAGGAAGGTTGGCGTGGCGCTTTCCACCTCTTTCGTATTATCAATAACTTTTGTTTTAGTATCGCCGTCGCCGCCGTTTGCCAGCAGCGCCCCGATGGCACCGCCGCCTAATGCAGCTCCCGCAATCCAGCCCCACGGCGCATCGCTTAAGACGCTTTCCTGCTCCAGGAAAGGTTGAATGCTGCTAATCGGTGTGGCCTGCGCGGTTAACTCGGTCACCGCCACGCCTGATGCTTCCCCGGCATCGGCAAAAGAAATATGCGTCAGTTCCTGACGATCGTTGAATACCAGCTCTGACTGAGTATGCGTTTCAGGATCTTCAACAAAATAGTTATTGCAGCGAATCACGCTGCCATCTTTCATATAAATGAGGAGGTCTTTCCCCTGACGGACATAACGCGCCACATCCTGAGCAGAACCCTGGATTTCAATCACGCTCGGGGATGAAATAGAGACCGACAAATTCCCTTCGCCGGTTAATTTCGTTTTCTCCG
Source organism: Enterobacter sp. HK-058-C-ECC (assembly GCF_047531125.1). NCBI lineage: Bacteria > Pseudomonadati > Pseudomonadota > Gammaproteobacteria > Enterobacterales > Enterobacteriaceae > Enterobacter > Enterobacter sp. HK-058-C-ECC. Next base: position 26,439 of record NZ_JBLKCH010000002.1, on the reverse strand, counting down.
CCGTTTTGCGAATGATGACATCAACAACCTTTATGTTACTCATATTTCTCTCCTTGCAGGTGTACGGATTCCTGTGGATATGTCCACCAGACGGATGTAGCTATCCCTGGGAAAAAACACCCATTATTTTCAGACTTATTTTGCGCGACAATACGCGTCTTTTTTTAACTCAAATCGGGTAGTTTTGCGGCAGCGTTTTTCTCTATTCCAATAAGCGGCATTAAATTATCAACCGCGGAAGCATAATTAATTGCCGAACTCCAGCCATCATACTCAGCGATTATTTTCGCCGAGGTGGCCTGCCAGACATCCTGCTCAACGCTGAGCAGATCGTTAATGCTCCGCTTGCTCAGGGTGTACTCATTTTTATAGACATCACGGGCGCGCAGGGCATTTTCCAGCTGCTGTTTCCCGGCCTCCATTCTTCCCCGTGCACCGGTCCAGTCCGCCTGCGCGACGGAGGCTTTTTGCAGGACATCGAAACGCGCCTGATCGACCTGAGAGGAGGCCATGGCCCGTGCCCCTTCAGCCTGCCGCACGCGTGCAGAGACCGCGCCGCCCTGATAAAGCGGTGCGTCAATGTTGAGCTGGATCTGGTCATCCCAGTACGAACGGTTGTCCGACTCGTAACGGGTACGTCCGCCCTTCAGGCTTAAGGTCGGCCAGTGCTGAGACTTCGCCGTTTCCACCCCATACTGGGCTGAGCGCTCCATGTTTTGCGCGGCCATGACCGCCGGTATCAGCGAATAATCAATGCGGTTGAGCGAATCAGGCTCAACCGCGAGATTTGCGGGTACAGGCGAAAAGTTATCGGCCTGCATTCCGGTTAATACCGCGAGCCTCGCGCGGGCGCTGTTTAAGGCGGCGTGATACTGCGCGACCGTCGCCTGCATGCCGGCAATACGCGTGCGGGTCTGGAGCTCATCGGAGGTCGAGCTCACACCCGCGTCGGCGCGCAGCTTTGCCAGTTGCTCAACATTTTTTAGCGCCTGAACGTTCTCCTTTGCCGCCTGCAGCAGATCGGCATAGCGTTTGACCTCGACATAGCTCAGCGCCGTTTTTTCCGCCACGTCAGAGAGTGTGCTCATCAGCTGGTAGCGATAGCTATCGCGCTGGGCGGAAGACTGGCTGATGCTGTTATTGGTCTTGCCAAAGTCATATATCAGCTGCGTCAGGCTCAGCCCCCACGCGGCTGAATTCTTCAGCGACCCGCTGGAATCGGTGGTCTGGCTATGGCCCGTGCTGCCGTTCAGCGATATTTGCGGCATCCAGCCGCTGCGCGCTTCATCTATTTGCGCCTGACCAATACCGAGTTGCGCGGCCTGCTGACTAATCGACGGATCGCGATCGATAGCAAAAAGAATACTTTCTTTTAAGGTTGTCGTGGCAACCGGGGCAATACCCACCTGACTACTATTGGCGTACGCCGTATTTATGGCTAATGAAATGAATGCCAGTGCTGCTGTAAATCGACGTAACATAGGCTTTCGCAATATCGTCATTTTTATCTCCCTGACTCTGAGTGACACTGAAGCAATTACCCAAAAAGAGGTATAGATAATTAGACAAATATCTTATTTCGCATCCTTGCCGAATTTTAGGTAAAACTCCCCATACCCATTTCCTCTGGAGATGAGATCTGCCTGCGTCTTATTTAAATTAAGAATTTACTTATTTCCTAAAGTGGTTAGCAGCATAACAAAATGCGTTATAAGCCACTACACCCCCAATGTTAATGTGGTGTTACAATTAAGAAAAAAGATGGGGTTTCTGGACAAAACTCTTAAAATGACCTTTCAGATGAAACATATAAACCGACTGTTATTTAAGGAAAATTCTTAATTCGTCACCTGCACATTTTTGCGTTAATTTCCGGGCGGGTCAGACACAAAGATTTTCAAAGAAGTGTCAATTTAAGTAGCTAAACCAGACAAATTAGAATTTAATGCCATTAATAAACTAATTAAAGCAATAAAAAACCACACTAGCAACATTAAACAGAATAAAAAACCAGACAATAGGAATGCAGTGGTTACATAACCCAAATCGTTAAATAAAACATAACAATAACATTGTGGTTAACATTCAAAACGGCTTGCTTATACCTGTTTAATAAAATTTTAATAATCACGCATCTGAATCATCACCTCACTCCCCGACATCAAAACCACGTTGCCCTTTTCTCTGCGTTAAAATGCTGTATTATGCAAAATATTGCGACATTTTGCAGGAACGCACACCGATGCACAAAACCGCACGACAACGCCACGTTCTGGATATCCTGAGCGAGCAAGGCCAGGCCAGCATCACCGAGCTGGCAGAAAAACTGCAGGTTTCAGCCGATACCATCCGTCGGGATCTGACCGACCTGGAAAACCAGGGGCTGGCGCAGAAGAACCACGGCGGGGCCATCGCGCTGAATCTTTCCGCCATGAATCGCCTGGGCCGCAATACGCTGCTGCCGGAAACCAAACAGCGCCTGGGAAAACAGGTCGCACAGCAGGTTCCTGCGGGTTCTACCCTGTTTCTGGATGCGGGCAGCACGGTGATGGCTGTCGCCTCCTTTCTTCGCGGGCCGCTCACCGTCATTACCACGTCGCTGGACATCGCCCAGCACTTTAGCGACCGGGAAGACGTTGAGCTGATCCTGCTCGGCGGGAAATGGGACCATAAGCAGCGCCTGTTTGCCGGAAGCGCCACCTTGTCCTTGCTGTCCCGCTATCGGGCAGATATTGCCATCCTCGGGGCGTGCGCCATTCATGCTGAACTCGGTTTGAGCGCCGGTAAAGAAGCGGATGCCGAGGTTAAACGCGCTATGCTTGACGCAAGCCATGCGCACTGGATTGTTGCCGACCACCTGAAAGTCAACCGCTGCGAACCGTATCTGGTTTCCGGGTTATCTAACATTCAACAACTCTTTTTAGATCGTCCCTGGCCTGAGCTTGGGGACCCTGGCGCATTGCAGGTCACGGTGTGCGCGAATTAACGTGGAGAAGTTCATGAGTACAGTTCGAACAATTAACATTGCGCTGATCGGGTATGGATTTGTGGGCAAAACTTTCCATGCCCCGTTAATCCAGTCTGTGGACGGGCTTAAGCTGGCCGTGGTCTCTTCTCGTGATGAAGAGAAGGTGAAACGCGATCTGCCGGACGTAGAGGTGGTCGCCACCCCTGAAGAGGCTATTCAGCATCCTGATGTTGACCTGGTGGTGATTGCCTCCCCCAACGCCACGCACGCCCCGCTGGCGACGCTGGCCCTGAACGCAGGTAAACACGTGGTCGTGGATAAGCCTTTCACCCTCGACATGCAGGAAGCCCGCGACCTGATTGCGCTGGCGGAGGAAAAGCAGCGACTGCTTTCTGTCTTCCACAACCGCCGCTGGGACAGCGATTTCCTCGGCATTAAGCAGGTCATTGAGCAAGGCACGCTCGGCAAGGTTAAGCACCTGGAGTCGCATATCGACCGCTTCCGCCCGGAAGTGCGCGTGCGCTGGCGCGAGCAGAATGTCCCCGGGAGCGGCCTGTGGTTTGACCTGGGGCCTCATCTTATCGACCAGACGCTACAGCTCTTTGGTCTGCCGCAGTCGGTTCAGGGGAATATCGCGACGCTGCGCGACGGCGCAGAAATCAACGACTGGGCGCACGTGGTCTTAAACTATCCGGAGCATAAGGTGATTCTGCACGCCAGCATGCTGGTGGCAGGCGGTACGGCGCGCTTTGCCGTCCACGGGGACAAGGGCAGCGTGGTGAAGGCCAGAATCGATCAGCAGGAAGCACAGCTGCTCTCCGGGGTTATCCCTGGGAGTGAAGCCTGGGGCGAAGACAGCGACAGTATGGTGTTCTTTGGCGCTGACGGCGCATCGCAAACGATCCCTACCCCGAAAGGCGATCAGCGCCAGTATTACATCAATGTGCGTGACGCGCTGCTTGGGAAAATCACCAATCCGGTCCACCCGGTTGAGGCACTGGCAGTCATGGCCGTGCTGGAAGCGGCGGTGAAGTCGTCTGAGACGGGGTCAACCCAGGCGCTGGCGTTAAGTGCCGAAGAGCGTGCTCTGTTGGGTTAAAAACAAGCCGGGTGGCGGCTACGCCTTACCCGGCCTACGATTCGGGAATTGCATTGTAGGCCGGGTAAGGCGTAGCCGCCACCCGGCAAGCGTTAATGACTACGAACGCTTTTTCGGCATCATGCGCAGAAGAGTATTATCTTTCCAGAAATAGTGATGCATCAGCGCCGCCGCCGCGTGCAGCCCAATCACAAAATAGCCCAGGTTTGCCAGCGTCTCGTGCCACGTCTTCAGCGTATCCACCAGGTCAAAATTGGACTCCGCCGCATGCGGCATCGCCAGGCCAAAGGCAAACCAGTCGCTGCCCCGGTTATACATCATCACAATGCCAATCAGCGGCAGCGCAATAAACAGCAGATACACCACCAGATGCCCCAGATGTGCCATCCCCGTCACCATCGCTTTTGGCTTCGGCTGAATCGGCGGCGCGCGGAATTTCAGGCGAACCAGCAGACGCGTCACCATCAGCACCAGGATACCGATCCCGCATGAGACGTGGATCATGTTGATCACCGGACGCGCGGTGCGCGGGAAGAAACCTCTGAACTCCATGGCGCAGTAGGCGACGATGATTAACAGAAACACCAGCCAGTGGATGCCGATTTGCAGGCTTGTATATTTAGTGCGCATGTGATTTCTCGATTAAAAACAGTTACCGCGCCAACATAATCCCCTTTCCTTAAAAATTCATTAACTTTTCTGTATGGTTTTTCAAATACTTCCCCCCGCATGAAGCATCTTCAATTGCCGCCCTGCCCGTGATGGTCTAAGCCTGGATGAGTTCAAACTGTCGCATCGACACGTTTACAGGAGAACACCATGAGTAAAATTGGCATTAACGGCTTTGGACGCATCGGACGTCTTGTTCTGCGTCGCCTTCTTGAAACCCAGGACAGTAATACCGTCGTCGCCATCAACGACCTCACCTCCCCGAAAGTGCTGGCCTATCTGCTCAGGCATGATTCCAACTACGGTGGCTTCCCGTGGAGCGTGGATTTCACCGAGGATGCGCTGATCGTTGACGGTAAAACCATAGCGGTCTATGCCGAAAAAGAGGCAAAGCATATTCCGTGGAAAACCGCAGGTGTGGATATCGTCGTGGAGTGCACCGGCTTTTATACGTCTGAAGAAAAATCACGGGCGCACCTGGACGCGGGCGCGAAGAAGGTGCTGATCTCTGCGCCTGCGGGCGACATGAAAACCATCGTCTACAGCGTGAACGACGACACCATTGACGCCGGTGATACCATCATCTCCGTCGCCTCCTGCACCACCAACTGCCTCGCCCCGCTGGCGAAAGCCCTGAACGACGCGTTTGAAATTAAGGTGGGCACCATGACCACCATTCACGCCTATACCGGTACCCAGGCGCTGGTGGATGGCCCGCGCGGGAAAGATCTTCGCGCCTCGCGGGCGGCGGCAGAGAATATCATTCCGCATACCACCGGCGCCGCCAAAGCCATTGGTCTGGTGATCCCTGCGCTCAGCGGCAAACTGAAAGGCCACGCGCAGCGCGTGCCGGTTAAAACGGGCTCCGTTACCGAACTGGTGGCCATTCTGGGCAAGAAAGTGACCGTTGAGGAGATCAACGCCGCGCTGAAAAAGGCGACGCAGGGCAATAAATCGTTCGGGTATACCGACGAAGAGATTGTGTCGTCAGATGTGATTGGCTCGCACTATGGTTCGGTGTTTGACGCCACGCAGACGGAGGTGTCAGAAGCGGGAGAACTTCAGCTGGTGAAAGCCGTTGCCTGGTATGACAACGAGTATGGGTTTGTGACCCAGCTGGTGCGGACGCTGGATAAGTTTGCGGCGCTGTGATTTTTTTCTTTATTCAGGGCTAATATGAGCTGTGAACCATCCCCTCTCCCTATGGGAGAGGGTTAGGGTGAGGGGAACATACGGCTCTGGTGGTCATTCCGTTCACGTTGTGTTCCTTGCTACTCTGTAACGACATGACCGGTGAACGTGCCAGGGTGGCTCAATCGCCACCACCCTGGCGACCCAGGCTTCCGGCGGTAAATCGCCGCTTCGCGGTGCCCTCAGCTTATTCCTTCAGGCTATCGGGTCGGGCATGAGCCTGCATCCCTGCAGGCCACGCCCTCTCGGCGCATCCCTGCGCCTCGCCCCGGCCTTACGGAAACGCTTCGGCGATTTACAGCCGGACCAGGGTGTCGCTGTAAGCCAAATGTTATTCTGAAGCGGTTGTTATTGCTTCTAATTACGTCCTTAAAGCGAGCGCATGGACAACGCATCCGCAAGGACCGGATCCTGCTGCAGCTGTTTCCATGCGGCGGTGACGGCCTCGGGGAATTCAACGTGAGCAATATAATCCCGCCCGGCCGGGCCATAGCCGTTGGCGTCATCATACAGGCGCGGCAGCTCACCCATAACCAATGAAAGGTAACGGTCAACGGGCCACAGGCCGGTGTTGCCCTCGCTGAATTCCACGCCCTCGTTACCGTTTTGCAGCGTCGGCGTAAACCCCGGATGGCTGAGCCACTGCGGTGAAACGGACTCATCCCGACAAACGCGGGCAAATGTCGCCATCGTGCGGCGCTGCATCGTCGGATCCTGCACCACCAGCACCCGCCCGGTCGTTCGATGATGCTGTTTCAGCATATTCCAGCTAAAGCGCGCGTTTTCACCGCAGTTGGTGGAGCGATCCTCAACCCACAGCTGCGCCTCGGGGATCTGCCAGAACGCCCGCGCAATGTCGGCAAGAATGCCCGCTTCAGCCCGCCCGGTGACCGGTACGGTGTGATAACGCGGATGACTGCCGATGGCGGCGTATAAAAAGGTGGTCGAATGCCCGATGCCGCCGCTAATCAGAAGTGGCACGTCTTGCTGAGAGGCCATCCGGCAGGCCGCGTCAATGGTTGGGATCACCGCGTTTCCTGCCAGAATTACCGCATCGACTTCCGGGAGCGGACGCGTCGCGCTCAGGTCATCCTGCGCCAGCCATTCACCGACAGTATTGATGGCCGCCAGCGTGGCATCTGCCAGAAAGGGAAAATGGGGCTGAACCATGGTGAACTCCTCACGTTGTTGAAGCGCCGAATTTATCATTTTTCTGAAATAACCAGAAACATCCAAAAATCATCGGGTTGCACCTGCCTATTATGCTTTTGATTTCCAGCCTTACAAAACATTGTATTGTACAGGCGTCATGAAAAAGCACCCAGCGCTGCTTATTTCACCGTGATCTGACCAGTTTTATCCCCCCTGCGCTTGCCAAACGTAACATCCAACCCTAAGTTGCTTAACAATTTCACAACCTTTTTCATCATCACAGGTTGCACCTGAAGCGCGCCAGGTGACACCTCTCTCATCATCAACGTGGCGGGGTTTCAGGTCATGACAGAACATGAAAGTACGACGACGGTATTACGAAAAAATAAAAAGGTGTTAATCGCCAGCCTTACCGGGAGTGCCATTGAATGGTTTGACTATTTTCTCTACGGTACGGCGGCCGCGCTGGTCTTCAATAAGATCTTTTTCCCGATGGTCGATCCGGTGATTGGACTCATCCTCTCTTATCTCTCTTTCTCCTTAACCTTCTTTATTCGCCCCATTGGTGGGGTACTTTTCGCCCACATTGGCGACCGCATCGGACGTAAAAAAACCCTCGTGTTGACCCTCTCTTTGATGGGAGGTGCAACCGTCATGATTGGCCTGCTGCCCACGTATGAGATGATTGGCCTGTGGGCGCCCGCTCTGCTGATCCTGATGCGTATCATTCAGGGGATGGGCATTGGCGGTGAATGGGGCGGCGCGCTACTGCTGGCCTATGAATATGCGCCAGAAAAACGTAAAGGCTTCTTCGGCAGTATTCCGCAGGCGGGCGTCACCATCGGTATGCTGATGGCAACTTTTATCGTTTCGCTGATGACCCTGTTCAGCGAGGCGGATTTCCTCTCCTGGGGCTGGCGCATCCCGTTCCTGCTGAGCTCGGTTCTGGTGTTGCTCGGCCTGTGGATCCGCAAAGATATTGATGAAACGCCCGATTTTCAGCGAGTCAAAGCGTCCGGTCAGGTGGCTAAGGCTCCCCTGCGCGATACGCTGAAGCATCACTGGCGCGAAGTGCTGATTGCCGCCGGTCTGAAGGTGGTTGAAACCGCCCCCTTCTACATCTTCTCAACCTTCGTGGTGAGCTATGCCACCAGCACGTTGACGTATCAGAAATCGCAGGCGCTGGAAGCCGTGACGCTGGGTGCGCTGGTGGCGACCATTATGATCCCGCTGATGGGGCTGCTCTCCGATAAGGTAGGTCGCCAGCGCATGTACGCGATCAGCGTCTTCGTGCTGGGCCTGTTTATCGTACCGTGGTTTATGCTGCTCAATACCGGCACCACATGGGGTATCGTACTCGCAACGGTCATCGCCTTTGGCGTGTTGTGGGCCCCTGTCACCGCGGTACTCGGCACGCTGTGCTCTGAAATCTTTAGTGCAAACGTGCGCTACACCGGCATTACTCTAGGCTATCAGCTAGGTGCCGCGCTGGCTGGCGGTACCGCGCCGTTGATTGCCACCGGCCTGCTGGCAAAATACGACGGCGACTGGGTGCCGGTGGCCTGGTATCTTGCCGTCACGGTGACCATTTCTTTAATCGCGATTTTCTGCGCCAGCCGCGTTAAGCGTGCCACTCTCATCCAGGCGCAGCCCGAACGTCTCTGACCCTTCCCGGCCCGTCCTGCGGGCCGCTCTTTTTCCTTAAATTTCCCTTCACCATTTGATTAACATGCGTAAATCATATTCACTTGAATTATCATTTGCGGCAGACGTAGAATCGCTAGCCCGCTAATTATTCAATCATTTCTAAGGTAAACGACGTTATGCGCCTGCCCGAACGCGACCCTTATGCTCCTCGCGAGTGGCAGCCACATGAGAAACCCGCCCTGTTGGGTTCGCCCTCCACGCCCGAACACAGTACGCCAAAACGCATTGCCTACGGCGTCGTGGGCCTGCTGGTCTGCCTGACCGGGGCGCTGGGAAATGCGGTGGTGACCGCCAACCTGCAAAATTTGCAGGGGACTTTCGGGGCCTGGTCCACCGAAATCGCCTGGCTGCCCGCGGTCTATGTGATGACCAACATCTCCATCAACCTGCTGCTGGTGAAATTCCGCCAGCAGTACGGTTTGCGCGCCTTTACGGAAGGTTTTCTGGTGCTGTACGTGCTGGTCACCTTCTTCCATCTGTTCGTAAACGATCTTAGCTCGGCGCTGATGGTTCGCGCCGCGCACGGCATGGTGGCCGCCGCGCTCAGCTCGCTGGGGATTTACTATCAAATCCAGGCCTGGCCTGCGAAGCACCGCCTGAAGGCGCTGACCATCGGCATCACCGGATCGTCGCTCGCCATCCCGCTGGCCCGCCTGTTTTCGACCGAGCTGCTGCAGCTGGACGAGTGGCGCGGGCTCTATTTCTTCGAGCTGGGGCTGGCGCTGATCTCCCTGGCCTGCGTTATCGCCTTAAAACTGCCGCCGGGCGACCGGCGCAAGGTCTTCGAGAAAAAAGACTTTATCACCTTCTTTTTAATGGCCCCCGGGATGGCCCTGCTCTGCGCCGTGCTCTCTTTAGGCCGCCTTGACTGGTGGTTCGAAGCGCCGTGGATCGGCTGGTCACTGGCGCTATCGCTGGTGCTGATTGTCGCAGCCATTGTCTTTGAACATAACCGCAGCAACCCGCTGCTGAACACCCGCTGGCTGTCGAGCGGCAGCATCGTCCGCCTGGGGCTAATTATGCTGCTGATCCGAATCGTGCTGGCCGAGCAGAACACCGGCGTCATCGGCTGGCTGCAGTACGTGGGCTTACAGAACGAGCAGATGACGCACCTGGCGTGGTCTATTTTCGCCGGGATCGTCTGCGGGATTGTCACCAGCTGTCTTACCATCAAGCCAACGAAGCTGGCGTGGCCAATCATTACCTCCCTGGCGCTGATGATTGTTGCCTCGCTGCTGGACAGCCAGTCCAACAACCTGACCCGTCCGGATCAGCTGATGGTAAGCCAGTTCCTGCTGGGCTTCGGCAGCGCCTTCTTCCTGGCGCCCGCTATGCTGGCCGCCATTGGCGGGGTGATCGCCGACCCGCGTAACCTGGTCAGCTTCTCGGTGATGTTTGGCATGAGCCAGAACCTCGGTGGCCTGCTGGGCTCCGCGATCCTCGGCACCTTCCAGACCTGGCGCGAGAAGTACCACTCCAGCCTGCTGGCGGACCAGCTCACCACGCTCAACCCGCTGGTCAACGAGCGAATTCAGCTTTATACCCAAATGTACAAAAGCCTGATTGGCGACAGCGCGCTGCTGGGCACCCAGGCGATAACGCAGCTGCAAACGGTGACCGCGCTGGAGGCGAATATTCTGGCCTACAACGATACTTATCTGCTGACGGCGAGCATCGCTGCCGCCACGCTGATCTGGATTTTATGGCGCTTGCTGCGCCTGCGCATCACTGCCCGTCTGGCGCTGAAGAACGCCACCGGCAACAAATAATATAAAGAGTTCTGGAGAGTTTATGAGTCAGCAGGATGCCGCCAAAGAGCAGGCCAACACCCGCAAAAATGTGCGCATTGTTTCCGTTTTCACCGCCGCCGCCATCGGTATCGTCGGCGTGCTGGTAATCCTTTATGCGTGGCAGCTGCCGCCGTTTACCCGTCACGCGCAGTTTACCGATAACGCCTACGTGCGCGGCCAGACGACGTTTATCAGCCCGCAGGTGAACGGCTATATCACCGAGGTGAAGGTTCAGGACTTTGTGCAGGTCAAAAAAGGTGACCTGCTGATGCAGATTGATGACCGTATCTACCGTCAGCGGGTGCATCAGGCCGAGGCGCAGCTGGCGATGAAAATTGCCGCCCTGAATAACAACCTGCAGCAGCGTAAAAGCGCCGAAGCAACGATCGCCAAAAATGACGCTGCGCTGAAAAATGCCCGCGCCCAGAGCCTGAAAAGCCAGGCGGATTTAAAACGGGTGAAAGAGCTGACGACGGACGGCTCGCTTTCCATTCGCGAGCGCGACGCGGCGCTGGCCAGTGCCGCTCAGGGCAGCGCCGATATCGACCAGGCGAAAGCCGCGCTTGAGATGTCGCGTCAGGATCTGCAGACGGTGATTGTGAACCGCGGTGCGCTGGAGGCGGATGTTGAAAACGCCAAAGCGGCGCTGGAGCTGGCGCAGATTGACCTGCAAAACACCCGCATTGTGGCGCCGCGTGACGGTCAGCTCGGCCAGATCGCCGTGCGTCTCGGGGCCTACGTGACCGCCGGGACGCACCTCACCACCCTGGTGCCGCCGCAGCACTGGGTCATCGCCAACATTAAAGAGACCCAGCTCGCGGAGCTGCGCGTCGGTCAGCCGGTGAAATTCACCGTTGATGCCCTGAACAACAAAGCGTATCAGGGCCGCGTGGAGAGCATATCCCCGGCAACCGGCGTGGAGTTCAGCGCCATCACGCCGGACAACGCCACCGGCAACTTTGTCAAAATAGCCCAGCGTATTCCGGTGCGCATTGAGGTACTCGGTAAGCCAGAAGATTCCGCGCTGCTGCGTCCGGGTATGTCGGTACAGGTGACCATTGATACGCGGGAGGCGAAGTAATGATCCTTCGCCCGATAGCCGTGCTGGTGGCGGCGGTCATGCTGGCCGGATGCCAGTCCGTTGACGTCAAGCCGGCGCAGCCGACGCTGCACATCCCCACCCAGTGGCGCACCGTCTCCGGCCCTGCCAGCCCGACGGAGCAGCTCTGGTGGCGTAATTTCCATGACAACCACCTGAACCGCTATGTGGATCAGGCGCTACAGCATAACAGCGACGTGTTGATCGCCCGCGAAAGGATAAACGAGTATCAGGCGCGGGTCTATGCGGCCGACGGCAGCCTGTTTCCCTCGCTTGATGCAGGCGTAACCGGGACGCGCGCCCGTTCACAATCCGCCGCGACCGGGCTGCCGGTTTACGGCACATTGTACAAAGGGAGCCTGACGGCGAGCTATGACGTGGATATCTGGGGCGTCAACCGCAGCACCTCTCGCGCTGCCGAAGCCTCTCTGGCAGCGCAAAAAGCCGCCGCCGCCGCCGCGGATTTGACCGTTGCCTCGTCCGTTGCATCCGGCTACGTCACCCTGCTCTCGCTTGACGAACAGCTGCGCGTGACCGAATCCACGCTGAAATCGCGCGAAGAGGCGTTTAATCTTGCGAAGCGTCAGTTTGAGACGGGCTACAGCTCGCGCCTGGAGCTGATGCAGTCGGATTCCGAACTGCGCTCGACTCGGGCGCAGGTGCCCGTGCTGCAGCACCAGATTGCACAGCAGGAGAATGCCCTGAGCCTGCTGCTGGGAAGCAACCCGGGCGACGTGGCGCGTGGCGAAAGCTTCGCGGCACTGACGCCGCTGACGCTGCCGTCGCAGCTGCCTTCTGCGCTTCTTAATCGCCGCCCGGATATCGTTCAGGCCGAACGCCAGCTGGTGGCGGCGGATGCCTCGCTTGCCGCGTCGCGCGCCAGCCTGCTGCCGTCGATCAACCTGACCGCCAGCGGATCGGTTCAGGATCGCACCCTATCCGGCCTGCTGGACAACCCGCTTCAGCTCTGGAGCGCAGGGGGAAGTATTCTCGCCCCGCTGCTGAACCGCCAGGCGCTGAATGCGCAGGTAGACATTTCCCAGTCCCAGCGAAACCAGGCGCTGTACGCCTATGAAAAAACCGTGCGTAACGCGTTTGCCGAAGTCAACAACAGCCTTGATGCGATAAGTCGCTATCAGGAACAGCTGACAGAGCTGCTTGCCCAGCAGGATGTGGCGCAGGAGACGCTGCGCATTGCGCAGAATCGCTATCGCAACGGTTATTCCTCCTATCTTGACGTGCTGGACGCGCAGCGCACGCTGTTCTCGGTCCAGACCAGCGTCGTGCAGGTGAAAAATAACCTGCTGCTGGCGCAGATTGATTTGTATAAAGCGCTGGGCGGCGGCTGGGTCAGTGCCTGAAACATTTCACCCCGTAGGCCGGGTAAGGCGTAGCCGCCACCCGGCAATCCCTCCCAAGGAGTCAATCTATGCAACAACAGTGGTCTGCAGTTGATAATTTCATGATTTCTTCGCTGATTCCTGACGATGACGTACTGCATCAGGTGCTGGAAAACAACAAACGCGCCGGACTACCCGAACACGATGTCGCGGCCAATCAGGGGCAGCTGCTGGCGCTGTTCGTGCGCATGACGCAGGCAAGACGCATTCTTGAGATTGGGACGCTGGGTGCCTACAGCTCAATCTGGATGGCGCGTGCGCTGCCGCCGGACGGTAAGCTGATTACGCTTGAGGCCGATCCGACGCATGCCGGGGTTGCCCGCCAGAATATTCACCTCGCGGGGCTAGACGAACGTATTGAATTAATTGAAGGCCCGGCCCTGAGCTCGCTGGAGAATTTCGGTGAGGTTCCGCCGTTCGACCTGATCTTTATTGATGCCGATAAGCCAAACAATCCCGGCTATCTGGAATGGGCGCTGCACTACTCCCGCCCCGGCACGGTAATTATCGGCGATAACGTGGTGCGTGACGGCGAGGTAATCAACGGGGAAAGCGACGATGCGCGCGTGCTGGGCGTGCGGCGTTTTATTGAGATGATGGGGGATAACCCGCGCTTAACCGCCACCGCGCTGCAAACGGTGGGGATTAAGGGTTGGGATGGGTTTACGCTGGCGATTGTAGAACGAAAGCAAGCCGGGTGGCGGCTACGCCTTACCCGGCCTACCCGTTCTCCCGTAGGCCCGGTAAGCGCAGCGCCACCGGGCAAGGGTTTAACCGGAAATCTGCTCCATCGCCTGAAGGATACGCTTATCCGAAATCGGATACGGCGTACCGAGCTGCTGGGCAAAGAAGCTGACGCGCAGCTCCTCGATCATCCAGCGGATCGCCTGCACGTCTTCATCGTCGCGGCGCGCTGGCGGCAGCTTGTTCAGCCACTGCTGCCACGCCTGCTGCACGCTCTCCACTTTCAGCATCTGCGCGCGGTCGCGGTGCGGGTCGATAGCCATTTTCTCCAGCCGTTTTTCAATCGCCTGCAGATAGCGCAGCGTATCGCCAAGACGATTGAAGCCGTTGCCGGTGACAAAGCCGCGGTAAACCAGCCCCGCCATCTGCGCCTTCACGTCAGACAGCCCCAGCGCCATGGTCATATCCACGCGCCCTTTCAGACGCTTGTTGATATTGAACACGGTGGTGAGGATCTGCTCGACCTGTTTGGCAATCTCCACCACGGTGTCGTTCAGCTCCGCGCGCACCTTTTCATGCAGCTGGGCAAAGCCCTCTTCCGTCCAGACCGGGCCGCCCGCCTCGTGGATCAGTTTGTCCACGCCGCAGGAGATGCAGTCGTCAATCAGATCCAGCACTTTGCCGTACGGGTTAAAGTAGAGCCCCAGCTTGGCCTTGTTCGGCAGCTTCTCGTGCAGATACTTGATCGGCGACGGGATGTTGAGCAGCAGCAGGCGACGCAGCCCGCGCCACATCATCTGCTGCTGTTCCTGCGGGTTATCAAACAGTTTGATCGCCACGCTGTCGCGCTCGTCAACCAGCGCAGGCCAGGCTTTCACCTTATAGTTACCGCGCTTCTGCTCGTAGCTTTCCGGAAGTTGGCCAAAGCTCCAGATATGCAGCCCGCTCTGCTCGATGCCGTCGTCGGCCACCGCAGAGAGAGTCTCCTGGACTTTGCCTTTCAGCGCCTCTTTCAGCTCGCTCAGGGAACGCCCTTCCAGCAGCTTTTTGTTTTTATCGTCCACCACGCGGAAGCTGATTTTCAGGTGATCGGGCACCTGATCCCAGTTCCAGTCGTCGCGGTCGATGGTCGTTCCGGTCATGCGGCGGAACTCACGCTCCAGCGCGTCCAGCAGCGGCAGCTCCAGCGGCGTGACGCGGCCCAAAAACGCTTCCGCGTAGTTTGGCGCAGGCACAAAGTTGCGGCGAACCGGTTTCGGCAGGGATTTGATCAGCGCAATCACCAGCTCGCGGCGCAGGCCGGGGATTTGCCACTCGAACCCGCTCTCGTCCACCTGGTTTAACAGCGGCAGCGGAATGTGGACGGTCACGCCGTCCGCGTCTGCCCCCGGCTCAAACTGATAGGTCAGACGCAGCTTGAGGTTGCCCTGATGCCAGAAGTTCGGGTAGTCGAGCTTGCTGACCGACTCCGCGCCCTCTTTAATCAGCATACTCTTTTCAAAGTTGAGCAGGTCCGGCGTCTCTTTGCTGGCCTTCTTCCACCAGCTGTCGAAATGGCGAGCGGAGATGACGTCGTGGCTGATGCGCTGGTCATAAAACTCGAACAGCGCTTCATCATCCACCAGAATGTCGCGGCGGCGCGATTTATGCTCCAGCTCTTCCACTTCAGCACGCAGCTTCAGGTTTTCACGGAAGAAGGCGTGCCGCGTCTGCCAGTCGCCCTCCACCAGCGCGTGGCGGATAAACAGCTCGCGGCACAAGGCCGGATCGATCTGACTGTAGTTGACCTTACGCGCGGCGACGACCGGCAGGCCGTAAACGGTCACTTTTTCGGTCGCCATCACCGCGCCCTGCGCGCGCTCCCAGTGCGGTTCACTGTACGAGCGCTTAAGCAGATGCTGCGCCACCGGCTCCACCCATTCCGGATCGATACGCGCGGCAATGCGTCCCCACAGGCGGCTGGTTTCCACCAGCTCCGCGACCATGGTCCACTTTGGCGGCTTCTTGAACAGGCCGGAACCGGGGAAGATAGAGAAACGCGCATTACGTGCGCCGGTATATTCCTGCTTCTCCGCGTCCTTCATGCCGATGTGGGACAGCAGGCCGGTCAGCAGCGCGATATGGATTTCGCGGTACTCCGCCGGTTCGCTGTTGACCGGAATGCCCAGCTCTTTCACCACCTGGCGAAGCTGGGTGTAGATATCCTGCCACTCGCGCACGCGCAGGTAGTTGAGGAAATCTACGCGGCACTGACGGCGGAACTGATTCGAGGAGAGCGCCTTCTGCTGCTCGCCGAGGTAGTTCCACAGGTTCACAAAGGCGAGGAAATCGGACTCTTTGTCGTGGAAGCGGCGGTGCTTTTCGTCCGACGCCTGCTGTTTGTCCATCGGACGCTCACGCGGATCCTGAATGGAGAGCGCCGAGGTAATGATCATCGCCTCGCGCACGCAGCCGTGCTTTTGCGCTTCCAGCACCATGCGTGCCAGACGCGGGTCGACCGGCAGCTGGCTGAGCTGGCGACCCAGCGGCGTCAGTTTGTAGACCGTCGCCTGCTCGTCGGTGGTGATCGCCCCGAGCTCTTCCAGCAGACGCACGCCGTCCTGGATGTTGCGTTTGTCCGGCGCCTCGACGAACGGAAACGCCGCGATGTCGCCCAGCCCCAGGGCGGTCATCTGCAGGATAACGGACGCCAGGTTGGTGCGCAGAATTTCCGGGTCGGTAAATTCCGGACGCGACAGGAAATCGTCTTCGGAATAGAGACGAATACAGATCCCTTCCGACACGCGGCCACAGCGGCCCTTACGCTGGTTAGCAGACGCCTGCGAAACGGGCTCAATCGGCAGCCGCTGAACCTTGGTACGGTAGCTGTAGCGGCTGATGCGCGCCGTACCCGGATCGATCACGTATTTAATGCCCGGCACGGTGAGCGAGGTTTCCGCCACGTTGGTTGCCAGGACGATGCGGCGTCCGCTGTGCGGCTGGAAGACGCGGTTCTGTTCGCTATTGGACAGGCGGGCGTACAGCGGCAGGATCTCGGTGTGGCGCAGGTCGCGCTTGCTGAGCGCATCGGCGGTATCGCGGATTTCGCGTTCGCCGCTCATGAAGATCAGAATGTCGCCCGCGCTTTCGTTACCCAGCTCGTCAACGGCATCAAAAATGGCCTGCAGCTGGTCGCGCTCGGTATCATCCGCCTCTTCCACAATCGGGCGATAGCGCACTTCCACGGGATACGTGCGACCTGACACCTCGATAATCGGCGCATTGTTGAAGTGCTTCGAGAAGCGCTCCGGATCGATGGTCGCGGAGGTGATGATCACTTTCAGATCCGGGCGACGCGGCAGCAGCTCTTTCAGGTAGCCGAGCAGGAAGTCGATGTTCAGGCTGCGCTCGTGCGCTTCGTCAATGATGATGGTGTCATACTGCATCAGCAGGCGATCCTGCTGGATTTCCGCCAGCAGAATACCGTCGGTCATTAGTTTGACCATGGTGTTGTCGCTAACGTGATCGCTGAAACGGACCTTGTAGCCGATGCAGCCGCCCGGCTCCGTCTGCAGCTCTTCGGCAATACGGTTGGCAACGGTGCGCGCCGCCAGACGACGTGGCTGAGTGTGGCCAATCAGGCCTTTGATCCCGCGGCCCAGCTCCATACAGATTTTCGGCAGCTGGGTGGTTTTCCCCGAACCGGTTTCACCCGCGACAATCACCACCTGGTGGTCGCGTACGGCCTCAAGAATGTCCTGTTTCTTCTGGCTGACGGGCAGGTTTTCCGGGTAGGTAATCGCCGGGCGCGCAGCTTCGCGCAGCACAACCTTCCCTGCTGCCTGTTCAATCTCTTTCGCCATCTCCTGGTAAATGGCCTGTTGTGCATCAGGATTTTTAACCTTCTTGACGCCGTGCAGACGGCGGGCGAAGCGCTGTTTGTCGCGCAGCGTCAGAGAATCGAGCTGTTGCAGGAGCATCGGGAAGGTGAATTTTTGTTGTTCTGTCATAGCGTTAAAGGGCAGTACACGCCCTGATAAACTCTCTTTTTAATGATTGCTATAGAGTACCACACTGACGCCTTTCGCGCCTTATTCAAAAAATTCGAACATAGGCTTCGATATATTGCGCTATCTCTGTGGCAGGATTGTGAATAGAGTGTCAACAAGCAACGGGGCAACCCCCTTCAATCAAATGCAACAACAGGAATCACCCATGAGCAAAGTATTAGTTTTGAAATCCAGTATTCTGGCAGGGTACTCTCAGTCTGGTCAGCTGTCTGATTACTTCGTTGAACAGTGGCGTGAACAGCATTCTGCTGACGAAATCACCGTGCGTGACCTGGCTGCAAACCCAATTCCTGTGCTGGATGGCGAGCTGGTTGGCGCGCTGCGCCCAAGCGATGCACCGCTGTCTCCACGCCAGCAGGAAGCGCTGGCCCTGTCCGACGAGCTGATTGCTGAGCTGCAGGCACATGACGTTATCGTCATCAACGCCCCAATGTACAACTTCAACATCCCAACCCAGCTTAAGAACTACTTCGACCTGGTGGCGCGCGCTGGCGTAACCTTCCGTTACACCGAGAACGGCCCTGAAGGTCTGGTGAAAGGCAAGCGTGCGATCGTACTGACCAGCCGTGGCGGTATCCATAAAGACACCCCAACCGACCTGGTTGCACCGTACCTGAGCCTGTTCCTGGGCTTCATCGGCATCACTGACGTGAACTTCGTGTTCGCGGAAGGTATCGCTTACGGTCCTGAAGTGGCGACCAAAGCGCAGACCGACGCGAAAGCCGCCATCGACAGCCTGGTTGCAGCGTAAGACTTCACCCTCTCACCGCCCGGTGGGAGGGTTTTTCTTTTCCCCCGCATTTCGTTATCATCCGCTCCCACTCTCCAGCCGGGCGGCCTGATGTCTGCGATCATTGATTCTTTTATTGCCCCACCGTGTCACGATGACATTCAGATCCTCTGGCAGGATGAACATCTGCTGCTGATCGACAAGCCTTCCGGCCTGCTCAGCCTCTCGGGCAAAAATCCGCAAAATCTCGATTCCGTCCATTATCGTCTGGTTCAGACGTTCCCGGGCTGCACGCTGGTGCACCGTCTGGATTTTGGTACGTCCGGGCTGATGGTGGTTGCGCGCAATAAGGCCATTAACGCGGCACTGTGCCAGCAGTTTAGCCAGCGCAGCGTGGAGAAAGTCTACAGCGCCTTGCTTTGCGGCCACGTGGAAAATGATGAAGGGGTCATTGATGCGCCGATTGCCAAAGACCCGGCGCTGTTCCCGCTGATGTCGATCTGCGCCATTACCGGTAAACCCGCCCGCTCCCGCTACCAGGTTGTGGAACGGTTTTATCAGGGGGCGAGATTACCGTTAACGCGGGTGAAACTGATCCCGGAGACCGGGCGAACCCATCAGCTGCGTATTCACTGCCAGCAGCTGGGACACCCGATTCTGGGCTGCGATCTGTATGGCGGTCTTGACGTGCCGGGCGCTGAGGAAACGCCCCGGCTGATGCTGCATGCCTGCGAGCTGAAATTTTTTCATCCCGTGAGCGGCGAGCCGGTTAACGCCCGTCACGCCGCCCCGTTCTGAACGCGGTTTACCACATCAAATCGTCAGGGATTTTGAAGTCCGCGTACGGATCGTCTTCGTCCTGCTCTTCCTGGCTGAGCGCGCTATTTAACACGATGCTGTCGGCATCGCGCTGGGCAATTTTATCGGCCACCACTGCCGGAATGATCGCGTAGTCGCAGTCACCGTTAGCATTGAGCACCAGGCGCGCAATCGCCAGACGGCCGTTGATCAACTGAGCCTGGGTTTGTTTGTCCACCTCGATTTTCTTGATCACATTGCCGTCGGTGAAGTTAAAGGTGATGTTGCCTTTCGCCACGGTGATGCGGTTCATCTCAATCAGCTGCTTCACCTGCGCCTTAAACTCTTTCGCCAGTACGGCCTGCTTCTGCTGCTCGCTCAGCAGCTTATCACGCTCGATCTGCGCCTTCTTGTTCTCTTCTACCGCTTCCCGAGCCTCACGCGCCTGAACGCGTGATTTCTTTGCCGTACGCTGCACTTTCGCCGCTTTCTTGCTGCTGACGAGGCCCGCTTTCAGCATCTGCTCTTGTAAGGTGAGTTTTGTCATGATTGTTTCTAAACCGGTTGGAAATTTTGGGGATTATAGCGGGAATTGCGGAGCGTGTGCCAGAGAAGTAGGCATGGCGTTTTGTGCCGGAGTCTGGTCCATTCTTCATGCAGCTTCTACGAATGGTAATGCGTGAATAGTGGTTAAAAATTACCAGGTCATTTTCTTAAAAAATGAGCCGTTCATAAATATGATGTGAGGTTTATATCTGTACCCACTACAGGCATTGGTATATTCATAGCGCATTTCAGGAGACTGTAATTTACATTTTTTGTCTGCTTCTATTCATGATCAGCACTGAATTGTTAAATATTCACTGTGTTCATCGGTTGATTTTTAAACAGCCGAGGCGGGGAATCCACACAAAAATAAAGGATAAGTATTTTATATGTTTCGACTCTACAGGTCACATGAATTAACACGGCGATTAGACCCTGAAGATTTTCAATATATTCTGACGCCTGCGGGCTCGCTAAGAGAGGCATGTATTTATTACGATCTCTCTTATGAAGCGAACGGTCACAGTCTTACTTTTGGTCTCCCCAAGAAAAAATATAGCGTATCCCCACATCAAAGACCGTATGAACGCAGGTATCGCAGCGACGCAGATCCCATTTATGACGAAGTAAAACACGAGCTGAAAATTGGTTGGCTTGTTGGTGTGGATACCTCCAGGCGCTGGAGCAGCGACCGGAACCCGTTTTATATCGACAATAACGGCGAGCTAATTTTCACCCCTACTTCCTCATCGTGGCATGCATGGTATAAGGACGGAATACTGAGTGCCTACCGGCACGTTATTGCCGATCGGCAAGGCAGGAAGCCCGCTCCTACTCAACGGATGCATTATGATTATTACGCGCCAACCACTGCACCGTCGGAGAAAACGCTGAACAGTAAAGCTGTGGGTCGTCTGCTCGCCGCGGGTGGTATTTATAACGGCAATATTACAGGGTTTCATGAAACCGCGCTGCAGCTTGGCGGAGATGCTCCAGCAGGTTATGAGCAAGTCATGAACAACAAAGGGTTAATCATTGCGAGCGCCTCCGTTGCAGCAGGATTAACAATGGGCAGGTTAAATCCTTTAAGCGAAATAGATGAAATATCGGGGTTCAGTAAAATACCAACACTTGAGAGCCCATATGTAAAAGGTTTCACCTCTCAGAGCGGCACACTAGTGAATGCTGAACACGCGGTTGTCGACCCGAAAAAACTCGCGGCTTATGCTTTAGATTCAACACATCCTACCGGAGGACACAAAGCCCGAGTGTTTGAGTCAGCGCTGGGATACAACCCAACTAATGCAGATGTTTTAGCCGCAAGAATTCAGGAAGGCATATTATTGGTCCCAGCAAAAGTGTTACAGGCAAATAGTTACGGTCAAACAATGGCTGTCGAAATGCCCATTTTAGGCGTCAACGGTGAAACAGCGATCGTGCGTACTGGCTGGATGTATGAAACAGACGCGTTAGTTCCTCGCCTGACAACCCTATTCGTTAAATGAGAAAATACAAATGAAAAGAGCCGAATTAGACGTTGTGGTTTTAGGAGAGGATTTACCGAATGAGGGGCTGGTAAAAGGGACTATTGGTACGATTGTTATGGTTTTCAATACCCCGACGCTGGCCTATCTTGTCGAGTTTTGCGACGAAGAAGGAAGAACAATAGCAATGCCTGCTTTGCTTCCCGCTCAGTTGAAGAGTTATTTCACCCCAAATATCCTTAAAACATTGCTGGTTGACAATAATTTCCCCGTAGCCAACCCAGTAGATCCAGACGTAATAGCAGATTTGATGCGCAACGCCGCCCCTGCTGAATGGGATGCTCAGAGGAGAACAGTTTACGAGGATATCCAACGCCTGATGATTAACCGGCTGGACTACTCTGGTATGTTCGAAATCATGGATGGACTCGAGTATAACGGTTTGACGCTGTACAGCCTGGCGCAGGCGAAAAACGGTGAACCCGTATGGTCGAATATCTACATTCGAAACGTTGAAATACGTGACAACGACATCTATGTTGATCCAAACCTTACTGACAAGGTACTCATTGGTGAAGATGCTATGTCCGTGTTTGCCTACAACTTCAAAGATGACTGTTTCGAGATCCGTGATAAGGCATCGACCGAATTTGCCATTGAATCACATGTTAACTTCAGCGAATTGTTGTCCTCGCTGATTGATATAATGAACTGAAATCCGCAACATCCATTGCTGGTTGTAATTGCAACCAGCCTATTTCTTCCCAGCGCCGCCCGAACAATCACGAAGCAGATAACCATCGCAGTCCGTTCATGAACTTCCCTCATGTTGCATTGAAATTAAGTCACTTCCCCTGCGCCACGGGCTCAGGCATAAATTATGCATTGGTAACTTCTTAGCAACATGAACTTAGGATGCATAACCACAATGAGCAAAGCTTTCACATATACCCTTAAGCGCAGTTGCTTCGATGAGAATTACAACCCGTCAGAAAATACGCGTACGACCACCAACTTCGCCAATCTCGCCCGCGGGGAAAAGCGTCAGGAGAACCTGCGCAATACGCTGGTGATGATCAACAACCGCTTTAACGCTTTAGCACGCTGGGATAACCCAAACGCCGATCGCTATGCGGTTGAACTGGAAATCATCTCTGTCGATTTGAATATTGGCGCGGAAAAACCGTTCCCGGCCATTGAGATACTGCAAACCACCATTGTCGACAAGAAAAACAACCAGCGTATCCCTGGCATTGTCGGGAATAACTTCTCGTCTTACGTGCGGGATTATGATTTCAGCGTCCTGCTGCTGGAGCACAACAAGAACCAGCAGCACTTCAGCATTCCGGAAAAGTTTGGCGAACTGCACGGCAATATCTTCCGCCATTTTGTGAGTTCACCGGAATACAAAGAGAACTTCACAAAAGGACCGGTGATTTGCCTGAGCGTCTCCAGCAAAGATACCTATCGCCGCACCGGTAACCAGCACCCCGTGCTGGGCGTTGAGTACCAGCCGGATGGCGAATCGCTTACGGAGCAGTACTTCGCGAAGATGGGCCTGAGCGTGCGCTACTTCATGCCGGAACACAGCGTGGCGCCGTTCGCGTTCTTCTTTACCGGGGATTTGCTGAGTGATTACACCGACCTCGAACTGATCGCCACCATCAGCACGATGGAGACGTTCCAGAAGATCTATCGCCCGGAAATTTATAACGCCAACTCGGCGGCCGGACTGTGCTACCGACCGGATCTGAACCAGCAGGATCACTCATTAACCAAAATTGTGTATGACCGGGAAGAGCGAAGCCGTCTGGCGATTGAACAGGGTCGATTTACCGAAGAGTACTTCATTAAGCCTTACAAACACATTCTTGAGCAGTGGTCTGATAACTACACGCTTTAATACATCAAAAAAGGTCTTTTATTATGAAAACATTGCTCCCGACTTCAACGGCTGGCAGCCTGCCTAAGCCGACCTGGCTTGCGCAACCTGAAACGCTGTGGTCGCCCTGGAAATTGCAGGATCAGGAACTGCTGGCGGGCAAGCAGGATGCGCTGCGCCTGTCTCTGGATGAGCAGATCCGCGCGGGAATCGATATCGTCAGCGACGGGGAACAGACCCGCCAGCATTTCGTCACCACCTTTATTGAACACCTGAACGGCGTCGATTTTGAGAACCGCCAGACGGTGCGCATTCGTAACCGCTATGACGCGAGCGTGCCTACCGTGGTCTCCGCCGTCGCGCGCCAGAAACCGGTCTTCGTCGACGATGCAAAGTACCTGCGCCAGCTCACGGACAAGCCGATCAAATGGGCCCTGCCGGGGCCGATGACCATGATCGACACCCTGTATGACGCGCACTATAAAAGCCGCGAAAAGCTGGCCTGGGAATTCGCCAAAATCCTCAACCAGGAAGCGCGAGAGTTAGAGGCCGCAGGCGTGGATATTATCCAGTTCGATGAACCGGCGTTTAACGTCTTTTTTGATGAGGTCAACGACTGGGGCATCGCCGCGCTGGAGCGCGCCATTGAAGGGCTGAAGTGCGAGACCGCGGTCCACATCTGCTACGGCTACGGCATTAAGGCCAATACCGACTGGAAAAAGACGCTCGGATCCGAGTGGCGCCAGTACGAAGAGGCCTTCCCTAAGCTGCAGACCTCTAACATCGACATCATCTCCCTGGAGTGCCACAACTCCCGCGTGCCGATGGATCTGCTTGAGCTGATCCGCGGCAAGAAAGTGATGGTTGGCGCGATTGACGTAGCAACCAACACAGTTGAAACGCCGGAGGAAGTGGCCGATACGCTGCGTAAAGCGCTGCAGTTTGTCGACGCCGACAAGCTGTATCCGTCAACCAACTGCGGCATGGCTCCCCTCTCCCGTCAGGTTGCCAACGGCAAGCTGAGAGCACTCAGCGCTGGCGCAGAGATTATCCGCAAAGAACTTGGCGCGTAATCCCCTTACCTTTGCCAGTAAAGCGGCGTGCCAAAACGCTCGACGTAATAATCAATTACCGCCCTGACGTTCAGGGGCGGATGTCGGGCATCGGGATAGATCGCCGCAATAGCCTGCTGTTCAGTATTGATGGCACACTCCAGCGCGGGCAGGAGCGGAATCAGCTCACCGCGCTGGAGCGGCTCGCTCACCAGCCAGTCCGGGAACAGCACAATCCCCATCCCGCCTCGCGCCGCAGCCAGCAGCGCTTCCGCATTATTCGAGGTCATCAATGGCGTCACGGGATAGTGTATCCACGCCTCGCCCGCTCTGCGCAACAGCCAGCGGTTAGGCCCTGACGATCCACGATAGACAAGACAGTGATGGCGATTCAGATCGTCCGGCCCTTCAGGCGCACCGTGTCTACGCACGTAATCTGGCGACGCGGCCAGATGATACACCTGCTTCCCGAACACCCGCGCCCGAAACGAGGAGTCCGTCAGCACGCCAATGCGGAAGATAAGGTCTGCCGCATCCCGGTGGGGGTCAATAAAATCATCGGTCAACGTCAGCTCTACGTTCAGGCGGGGATAGCGTTCCGACAGGCCGGGAAGTCCTGGGGCTATATGCTTCTGGCCGAAAAACACCGGTCCGTTAATGCGGATCGCACCGGACGGTTCCACCGCACGCGCGTCCAGCTCCCGGCGCGCCTCTTCCAGGTTTTCCGCCATTGACCGGGCGTAACGGATAAACAGATGACCGCTTTCCGTGGGAATGACGGCCCGCGTATTGCGATAGAAAAGCTGCTGCCCGAGCGCATCCTCAAGCTGGTGGATCACACGCGATATCTGCGAGGCCGATATCCCCTGTCGCCGCGCCACGACGGAGAAGTTCTGCGCTTCATACACGTCGATAAAGATCAGCAGCGCGCGGATGTTGATGTTGCTGGCGTCAACCATTAATGCATTTCTCGCAAAGGTGTTTGCTGCATTATGGCATTTTTCTCATTGAACAACCCACGTAATCTTCTTCGCCTGAAAACGGAGGAAGAAGAATGCAGTTTGTTTTGATTTTACTGGTGATTGCTGGCGGGATGGGCCTCTCCGTCGAGGCGGGACTGCTGGGACCGCTGGGGGGAAAGGTCGGGGATTTATGGGCGACGTTCAGCATTTTTGGCGTCGGCGCCGCGCTAACATTTCTGCTGATGCTGTTTTTCAGCCCGCGCAACAGCCCGTCGTTTTTCGCACAGCCCGGCTGGCAGCTGCTCGGCGGCGTGCTCGGTCCGGTATACGTGGTCATCCTGACCGTGGCGACACCCACCATCGGCATCGCCATGACCATGATTGGCATTCTGGCCGGCCAGGTCTTTAAAAGCCTGATCATTGATCATTATGGTCTGCTGGGTTCGCCGCACAGGAAGATAAACGCAAAGCGCATTATTGCACTGGGGTTCATTATTGCGGCACTGGTTCTGGTCGCACAGGGGTAGCGTATGACACTGATTATGATTCTTCTGGCCGTCTGCGGCGGCGCAACGCTAAGCATTCAGGCCGCCATTAACGGCCAGCTCGGCAGCAGCGTGGGGGTATTTAAAAGCGCGTTTCTGACCTTCTCCGTCGGCGCGCTGGTGACCGCCCTGCTGATTTTCTTCTTTGAGCCTAAGCAGGCCGTCAGCCTGCTGGACGTGCCGAAATGGCAGCTTCTCGGGGCAATGTTTGGCGTGCCTTATATTGTGATTATGGTCGTGGCGGTGCAGCGCATCGGCACCGCCGTCGCCACGGTGGCGGTCATCTTTGGCCAGCTCGCCATGAGCATGTTGATTGATCACTTTGGCTGGCTGGGTAATCCCGCCATTCCCTTTTCAACGAGTCGTCTGGGGGCGGTAGTCTGCCTGGGGATTGCGCTTGTCTTTATTTACTCGGGTAGTAAAACCCGCACCGACAGGACATGAGATCGCATCTTTCGGACTGAGGGCTCCCCAGAAAATTTTTACCGAAAGCGATTAAGTTTTTTTAAAGTGAAGCAATTACTTGCAGCCATGCCCTGGTCCGGCTGTAAATCGCCGAAGCGTTTCCGTAAGGCCGGGGCGAGGCGCAGGGATGCGCCGAGAGGGCGTGGCCTGCAGGGATGCAGGCTCAT
>NZ_JBLKCH010000029.1:0-15228 GCF_047531125.1 Enterobacter sp. HK-058-C-ECC | reverse complement strand
TTACCCGACCTACTGGACTGTAGGCCCGGTAAGCGCAGCGCCACCGGGCAACACAGCCTCAATAAGCAAGCTTCACCGGCATCCCTGACCGCCGTTCCAGTTCGGCTCCCGCCCCCTCGTTTATCAACTGCGTCCGCTGCGCGGCTGACATTGGCAGAGGCACTTTCCGGGTCGATTCAAACTCCGCACGGTTACGTGATAATGGCTCGTGAACCTCCACCCAGCGGCTGCCGTCCGGTTCCGTGGTGACTTTAACGGGCCGATCGATAAGCTGTACGCGGGTTCCAACGGGGACATTATCGAAAAGGTATTTGATGTCGTTATTGCGCAGACGAATACAGCCCTGGCTCACCCGCAGTCCGATGCCGAAATTCGAGTTTGTGCCGTGTATGGCATACAGCCTGCCAATATAGATCGCATACAGCCCCATCGGGTTATCCGGTCCGGCGGGCACGAAGGCAGGCAGCGTTTTTCCCTCTGCCGCATAGGCACGGCGCGTATTCGGCGTCGGAGACCAGGTTGGCCCCACCTGCTTACGTTCAACCGCCGTGACCCAGTTACGCGGGGTTTCGCGCCCGGCCTGACCGATGCCGATGGGCAGCACTTCAACGGTATTGCTGCCCGGTGGATAATAGTAAAGACGCATTTCCGCCACGTTAACGACAATCCCCTCGCGGACGGTGTCGGGCAAAATCAGCTGCTGAGGAATCACCAGCCGGGTGCCGGATTTGGGCAAGAAAGGATCCACCCCCGGGTTCGCTTCCAGCATATTGCTTAGCCCCTGCCCGTACTGCGCGGCAAAGGCCTCAAGCGGTAACGTATTGCGCTCGGGAACGGTGATGATAATCGGGGTTCCCACCAGACGACTGCCTTCCGGCGGTAAGGTATAGGTTACGGCAAACGCGCCGGGTACAGCGGCACACAGCGTAAGGACGAACCAGGTAAATCGCATCATAATTTCCTGTGCTCAAAAAAGAGAAAGCCTCGACTCAGGCAGGCTTTCTCAGTTTACGCTATTACGCCTCGGTTCTGCGCCATCTGCGCGTCAGCACTTTTTCCGCCTCGACAATAAGGAACATCACAAAACCAATCAGGAAGGTGATGACCCAGTAGCGGAACGGCAGCGCTTCGGTGCCAAACAGCATCTGCATGAACGGCGCGTAAATGATAAGGAGTTGTAGCGCCAGCAGTACACCGCTCACGATCCAAATCCCTTTATTCGCCAGCAAGCCTTTGCTCAGCGAGAAGCCGTCATTAACGCGGCAGTTAAGCATGTAAAACCACTGCGCGGTCACCAGGGTTTGCAGCAGCACGGTGCGGATAAATTCCGCTGAGTAACCGCGCGGCTGTAGCCAGGCTTCCAACACGAAAGCGCTGATGGCAATCATCAGACCGACAAACACCACGCGCCAGATGGCATAGCCGTCCATCACATGCAGATTCGCCTTACGCGGTGGCCGGTTCATGATGTCCTTCTCACCCGCTTCAAACGCCAGGCCAAACGACAGCGTTGCCGACGTCGCCATGTTCATCCACAGAATCAGCACCGGCGTCAGCGGGATCAGGTTCCCCGCCAGCAGCGCGATGATTATTAGCAGGGCCTGCGCAATGTTGCTCGGGATAACGAAGAGAATCGTTTTTTTCAGGTTATCGTAAACACGACGCCCCTCGTGCACCGCACTGGCAATGGTGGCAAAGTTGTCATCCGTTAACACCATGTCGGCGGCTTCCTTGGTGACCTCTGTCCCCTTAATCCCCATGGCGATACCCACATCCGCCCGTTTGAGCGCCGGGGCATCATTTACGCCATCCCCGGTCATGCCCACCACTTCCTGTTTACTTTGCAGGGCCTGCACGAGGCGGAATTTATCCTCCGGGCTGGTTCGGGCGAAAATATCGTACTGCTGCGCGGCGTCGCTCAGCTGACGGTCATCCATCGCCTCCAGCTCGCGTCCGGTGATCGCGCTTGCAGCGTTACCAATCCCCAGCATTTGCCCAATGCTCATGGCCGTTTGCGGGTGGTCGCCGGTGATCATTTTCACGCGAATCCCGGCCTGCAGACAGTCGGCAATCGCGGTAATGGCCTCCGGACGCGGCGGATCCATCATTCCCGCAATACCCAGCAGGATCACGCCATCACGCAGGTCCGGGTGATCCAGCTCGCGCTGTCCCTCGCGGGCAGGTTTCCAGGCCGCAGCCACCATACGCAACCCTTCCCGGGCATACTCTTCAATCTTGCCTTCCCAGTAAGGTTGATCGAACGGCTGCAGTCCGTCATTCGTCTGCTGGTACTGACAGAGGCGGAACAGGACGTCCGGCGCGCCAGTGATTAAAATCACCTCTTCTTCACCCAGCCGGTAGAGCGTGGACATGTATTTATACTGCGAATCAAACGGGATTTTACTGCGCATTTCCGTATCAAGCGCTGGGAGCGGGATTTTTGCCGCCAGCACCTTCAGCGCGCCCTCGGTCGGCCCCCCGGTGATTTTCCACAGCCCCTGCTCGTCTTTGATCAGCTGGCTGTCATTACAGAGGTCAATGGTGCGCAGGTAGCGTTCCAGCAGGGAACCCTGCGTCACGCTGACGGGCGTCGGGTCATCTACGGGGTGAATATTCCCCACCGGTTCGTAGCTGTCGCCCTCCACGCGATAGGTCGTCTCAGCGGTGATCACCGCTTTGACCGTCATTTCATTCATCGTCAGGGTGCCGGTTTTATCCGAGCAGATGACCGTCATTGCGCCCAGGGTTTCTACCGTCGGCAACTTACGAATGATGGCCTTGCGACGCGCCATGGCCTGTACGCCAAGCGAAAGGATGATGGAAATGATGGCCGGCAGGCCTTCCGGCACGGCGGCAACGGCGAGGCTGATAAGCGACAGCACCAGTTCAGAAACCGGCATATCCCGGAACAAGAGGCTGAAAACAAACAGCGCCACCATCATGACCAGGATAGTAATGAAGATGGTTTTACCGAGCTTATCCATCTGCACCATCAGCGGCGTGCGGTGCTTTTCAATGTCGGACATCATCTGATTGATGTGACCAAGCTCGGTCTCGCCCCCGGTTGCCACCACCACGCCTTTACCGCCGCCGGAGCTGACGGTGGTGCCTGAGTAAAGCAGATTATACCGGTCACCTAAAGGCAGTTCCCCGCTTAACGCATCGCTGTTTTTTTCAACAACGGTGGATTCGCCGGTCAGGATGGCCTCCTCCACGCGAAGGTTATGCGCTTCAATCACACGCAGGTCCGCAGGAATACGATCCCCGGCGCGGATCACCACGATATCCCCCGGGACCAGCGACGTGGTGGGGATCGTTTCATGATTCCCCTGTCGTACCACCACGGCTTCGCTGGAGAGCATATTGCGAATACTCTGCAACGATTTTTCAGCATTGCTCTCCTGAATATGGCCAATCAGCGCGTTAATGATGGCAACCCCCAGGATCACGAACATGTCTACCCAGTGGCCCATAAAGAGCTTAAGCAACGCGGCCACCAGCAGAACGTAAATCAATACATCGTTAAAATGCGCCAGGAAGCGCAGCCAGGCGGGTTTGCCCTTTTTTTGCGGCAAAGCATTCTCACCATGCTGCTGAAGTCGGGCTGATGCCTCAGTGCCGCTAAGGCCTTCCAGGGTGGAGTGGATATTCGACAGGGTTTCGTCAACGGTTTGTTGATAATACGGACGTTCAGGTTTTCCTGTTTTCATCGTTCCTTCCTCAGGTTCTATTCAGAAATCACCTTGCTTTCATGTAATTAACGAATAACGAAAACAGGAACATGGGCGTAACGGACAATACTTGCCGCCTCCGATCCTAACAAATGGGTTTGAATATTTGGATTTCGAGAGCCGACAATAATCGCGCCAGCAGCAAGTTCATCCGCCAGCTTAATAACCTCATCACGAACATTTCCGCTACGAACATGGAGATGAACCCGCTCTTCTGGCAGATTCAATTTTTTGACCAGGTCAGACAGTTTTTCTTTCGAATTATTAATCATATATTCATCCATCTTGCGCGCATCTGAAATAAAACCGCGCGTCAGTTCGGCTGAAAATTTGGGCATGACGTGCAGCAAATGAATGTCACCTGATGCGCTTTGCGCCAGAAACTGTGCATGTTGCAACGCTTTATCCGCCAGGCTTGTCTCGTAGACGTCCACCGGAACGAGAATGTTTTTATACATATCGAGCATCCTTTTTATAACCAACATGAGAGTGAATGAAGCATAAAAACGCATTAAATGCAGGGGGTTGCCCTTAATGCCAGTTACAGTAAAAAGAGATGAATAATATTAAACGTAGCACAGGAATATCAGGTTTAGCGCTTCCCCACTGCTAATGGTTATTTAACATTTATCTTTTCGCCGACTATGCTCATAGTTAGCCACCGCTTCCGGCTCACGGAGGAATGTATGTATGGTATAAGCCTGATCCGACTGGGTATGTTTATTGCGCTTGCCATTATCGCCAGCACGGCGATTGGTATATTTACCTATATGGTCGTCACTGTTCTGGCAGAATAGTGTCACCCCTGTCCAGGTTATGGAATAAATAAAACAGTTATTTATTAGGGGAATACAGTGAACCGCTACCTCTCTCTTTTACCGTTCGTTTTGTTAACGCTCACAGCGTGCGACCCGAAACCCAAAGACGTCTCCCCCCTGCCCAGGATGGTAAAAGTAGCGGAGGTGACGGTTCCCGGTAACGCCCAGCAGCGCGTTTTTCCCGCCCGCATTGAATCGGGCGATGCCACAGACCTTTCCTTCAAGCGCGCAGGTCAAATTGAAGCGCTCGATGTGCGTCAGGGCGCAGTCATCAAGCAGGGTCAACAGCTTGCAAGATTGAATGCCCGTGAAGCCCAGCAGCGGGTTAATGACAGACAAACGGCGGCGACGCTGGCCCAGAGGCAATTCGATCGCTTCCAGACGCTGGCGGGCCGCCAGGCGATTTCGAAAGCCGAAATGGACGTGCAGCGTGCGAACCGCGATTCGGCGAATGCAGCGCTACAGATCGCCCGAGAAGAGTTGAATCAAATGACGCTTGTCGCCCCCTTCAGCGGGACGGCGGCCAGCGTACATGTCCGAAACCATCAGGTGGTGTCTGCCGGTCAGCCCATCGCGACGTTAACCCGCACCGATCTGCTTGACGTGGTGTTCAGCATCCCTGAAAACCTGTTTAAGACCTTTGATATTCGCAACGCGCAGTATCGCCCGGTAGTGAGAATTAACGCCATTCCGGATCGGGAATTTACCGCCGTTTATAAAGAACACTCGGGCAGCAGCGACAGTAATACCCTGACCTGGCAGGTAATACTCACCATGCCGCGGCCAGATGATTTTCCCGCCGTCGGTGGCGTAAGCGGTACGGTGACCATTAATTTAACTAACCTCCCGGCTGGCGCGGGCACTCAGGCGCTGGTCGTACCGGTTGAGGCAGTCTTTAACCCGGACAACAGCCCGCGCAATGAGCCGCACGTCTGGGTTGTGGCAGGAGAAGGCGACACGCTCCATCTTGAAGACCGCAAGGTCAGCGTGGGGCAAGTGATTACCGAAGGCGTAGTGATCACCAGCGGGCTTAAGGCGGGCGAGCGCGTGGTAGCCGCAGGCGTTGGGGAGCTGCATGCTAACCAGCCGGTGCGTATCTGGACGCGTGAACGGGGACTGTAATGGATATCTCTCGTCAATTTATTAATAACCCTGTTCGCGTCTGGCTAACGATTCTGCTGCTGGGCATCGGGGGTATTTTCGCGCTGTTGAATATCGGCAGGCTGGAAGATCCCGCCTTTACCATCAAAACCGCAGTGGTGGTCACCCACTACCCCGGCGCATCCGCTCAGCAGGTCGAAGAAGAGGTGACGCTGCCGCTGGAGAATGCCCTTCAGCAGCTGCCTTATCTGGACAACGTGAGCTCCATCTCTTCAAACGGTTTGTCGCAAATCACCGTTAACATCGCGTCACGCTATCACTCAAACGAACTGCCGCAGATTTGGGATGAACTGCGCCGCCGCGTGGGCGACGCCTCGCGTCAGTTCCCGCCCGGCGTCGTCACGCCCTTTGTGAATGACGATTTCGGCGACGTGTTCGGCTTCTTCTTCGCCATTTCCG
Organism: Enterobacter sp. HK-058-C-ECC; assembly: GCF_047531125.1. Taxonomy (NCBI): domain Bacteria; kingdom Pseudomonadati; phylum Pseudomonadota; class Gammaproteobacteria; order Enterobacterales; family Enterobacteriaceae; genus Enterobacter; species Enterobacter sp. HK-058-C-ECC. The sequence goes on along the minus strand of NZ_JBLKCH010000029.1, from coordinate 9,119 downwards.
GGGATGAATTCAGTAATCCTGAACTGGTGAGATACGCGGAGCAGCTGCGCCGCGAGTTGATTCTGGTCCCCGGGGTCGCGAAGGTTGCCATCGGCGGAGCGATTAGCCAACAGGTCAATATCGATATTTCCCTGACCAAAATGGCCGCGCGCGGCATTACCCTGAACCAGCTTTCCGCCCTGCTCAGCAGGCTTAACGTCGTTTCAAGCGCCGGAGAAATCACCTCCGGCAGCGAATCCATTCGTCTGCACCCGACCGGTGAGTTCGAGAATCTGGATGAACTGGCGGATCTCATCATCACGCCTTCCGGCACCGGGGCGGCGACGCGTCTGCGGGATATCGCCACGCTGTCGCGCGGGCTGAACGAATCGCCAGCCAGTATCTACCATGCCAACGGCAAAAAAGCCGTCACCATGGGCGTCTCGTTTATTCCCGGCGTGAACGTGATCGACGTGGGCCACGCGCTGGAGGCGAAGCTAAACCAGATGTCGGCGGAAAAACCGGCAGGCATACAGATAGACCTGTTTTACGATCAGGCAGCCGAAGTGGGCCATTCTGTTAACGGTTTTATTATTAACTTCCTGATGGCGCTGGCGATTGTCATCGGCGTGCTGCTGATCTTTATGGGCGTACGCAGCGGGATCATCATCGCGTTTTCCCTCGCGCTTAACGTGCTGGGCACGCTGCTGATTATGTATCTCTGGGGCATTGAGCTACAGCGCATCTCGCTTGGGGCGCTGATTATCGCCCTTAGCATGCTGGTGGATAACGCCATCGTCATTGTCGAAGGGGTGTTGATTGCCCGACAGCAGGGCGCCCCGCTATTAACCGCCGTTAACACTATCATCCGTCGCTCCGCCCTGCCGCTGCTGGGGGCGACGGTGATCGCTATCCTTGCGTTTGCGCCTATCGGACTGTCGCAGGATTCCACCGGGGAATACTGTAAATCCCTCTTCCAGGTGCTGCTGATTTCCCTGATGCTGAGCTGGTTCTCGGCGCTCACCCTCACCCCGGTGATGATTAAGTGGTGGTTGTTTAAAAACGACAACGCGCCGGAGACCACTGACGAGTCAGATCCTTACGACAAACGTCTCTACCGCCTCTATCAGCGCCTGCTTAACACGCTGCTGCACCATAAGGCACCGACGCTGGTAGTGATGGCCGCACTGCTGGCCGCTTCTGTCTGGGGGTTCGGCGCGGTGCGGCAAAACTTTTTCCCGTCGTCCAATACGCCGATTTTCTTTGTCGACCTGTGGTTACCCTACGGGACCGATATCAAATGGACCGAGAAAATGACCGGTGATATTGAGAAAACCATCAAGGACCAGCCCGGCGTGGAAACCACCGTCTCCACCATCGGTCAGGGGAGCATGCGGTTTATTCTGACCTACAGCGGACAGCGGCAGTACAGCAACTATGCGCAGATCATGGTGCGCATGGATGACCAGCGTAACATTTCCCCCTTGACCCGCCACGTTGACGAGTACATCGCGCGAAACTACCCGCAGGTGAACGCCAGCACGAAACGGGTGATGTTTGGCCCTTCCGGCGACAGCGCCATTGAAGTACGCATTAAAGGCCCGGATCCTGACAGGCTGCGTCTGATTGCCAGCCAGGTGGACGATATTCTGGCGCACGATCCGGCTACGGGGAGCGTCCGAAACGACTGGCAAAACCGCAGCAAAGTGATCCGCCCGCAGTACGTTGCCGCGCTGGGACGCGAGCTTGGCGTGGATAAACAGGACGTCGACAACGCGCTGGAGATGAATTTCTCCGGCAGCCGGGCGGGGTTGTATCGGGAAGGCAGCGACCTGCTGCCCGTGGTGGTGAGGCCCCCGGAAAGCGAAAGGCTGGATGCCAGCCACCTGAACAACGTGCTGGTGTGGAGCCAGGCGCGGCAGCAGTATATCCCGCTGAGTAACGTCGTCAGTCGCTTCTCTCTGGAGTGGGAAGATCCGCTCATTCTTCGACGCGACCGCTCGCGGGTACTGACGGTTCAGACGGACCCGGACCCGCTGACCCAGCAAACCTCCGGCGATATTCTCGCCCGCGTGAAGCCGCAGGTAGATGCCCTTCCCCTGCCACACGGCTACAGCATCGAGTGGGGGGGCGATGCGGAAAACGCCAGTGAAGCGCAGCAAGGGCTGTTCACAACGCTGCCTCTCGGGTATCTGGTGATGTTTGTCATTACGGTGCTGATGTTCAGCTCGGTAAAAAATGCCGTCGCAATCTGGCTGACCGTACCGCTGGCGTTGATTGGCGTCACACCAGGATTTTTAATTACCGGCATTCCCTTTGGCTTTATGGCGCTGATTGGTCTGCTGAGCCTGAGCGGAATGCTCATCCGCAACGGCATCGTGCTGGTGGAAGAGATCGAACAGCAGAAAACGCAAAAGGATCAGCACAGCGCGATCGTTTATGCCGCCACCTCGCGTCTGCGCCCTATCCTGCTCACCGCGTTCACGACCGTACTTGGCCTGGCTCCGCTACTGCTGGATGTTTTCTTCCAGAGCATGGCCGTTGTGATTATGTTTGGACTGGGGTTTGCTACAATCCTGACGCTACTGGTCCTCCCCGTGATCTATGCGTGTTTCCATCGTAAGGACGAAGCCAAACAACAATGAATGCGACAGGGCTGAACATTATCAAGACGCTGGGCTGTATGACGGCGGTGACCTTCTTCACCATCTACAATACCTGGGATCATTATGATTATGACTATCACTGGATCCTGGGGTTTTTAACCTTTATCTCGACGATCGCTACACCGCTGTTTTTTGTGGTGTCGGGCTATCTCGACGGACAATCCCGGCACGGCACGCGCTGGCAGCTGGGTAAAATTAAAAGTCTTGTGATTGTTTTTCTGTTCTGGATAACGATCTACTACCTGTGGGAGCCTTATCAGCGCGGGTATTTAATCCAGCCCTGGTTCGTGTTCGCCTTTGTCGTGATTTACACCTTCCACCCGGCGGTAGAGTGGCTTAGCCAGCGGAGATCGCTGTTCTGCGGCGCGATTGCTGCCCTGCTGTTCTTTTCCTACGGATACGATCTGTTATCGGCGCTTTATCCTGAAACGCACGTCCTTTCTCTTTCACCGCAGTATCGGCTGTGGACGTGGCTGCTGTTTTATCTGACGGGGCAACTCTTCTGCGATCCTAAAATCGCCGAGTGGATAAGCCGCAAAAATGTAGTCCGGGCGGCGGTTATCGCCATTCCGTTTATCTATCTCTTCACCTGGTTTTACGAGCGCCACTTCTTTTTTGCCCTGTTTAAGGCCGACAGAAACGCCTTTATCCTCACCGGCTCGCAGATCTACATCCTGATTATTGCCCTGGTGATTGCGGCGAACGGCGTGCGCTTTCGCCGCAATGCTGAATTTAAGGAGTCCATACTGGCCGCCATCAGCAAAACGATGACAGGCGTATATATTGTGCACTACTCGGTGTTTCATCTGCTGACGGCGCTGATACCGGTGACGTCACTCGGTATGAAGCTGGCGTTGATTGTACTTACGTTCGTCACCTCTGTTCTCTTCTCCATGCTGGTATTGTCTAACGCCGTGGCAAAAAAGGTGATCACCCTTTAAAAGCCTAAGCGCAGCCAGGCAAAGAGCACGTTGCCGTTGTTATAAGTCCCGGGAATATAGGTGAACTGGACGGTAACGCGCTGATAGCTGGCCGAAAAAAGCGGGAAGATGAACGGTAGCGGGACATAGTTCGCAAAATCATCTCGCGCCGTGATGCCTGCGGCGGCACCGAGCCCAAGGCGGAAATCTCTGGCATTATCCAGATACCAGCCCTTCTCCCAGCCATAGCCCATCGCGGGCTGCCATTCGTTGTGCGAGTCCTTGAACATCATCGCGAAAAGCGCGCTCCAGTTACCCTCTTCGTTATAGCGGGAAACGCCCAGCCCACCTCCCCACGGCATTTCGTTGTACTTGTCGGTTTTTTCTTTGTCGTACATAAAGCGAGCGTGCCAGCTCAGAAACGGCAGGTACAGATCGTAACGCTGAGGCTGCGCCCAGGTTTGCGAAATGTCTTCCGTCAACGCATTCCACCAGCCGCTGATGCGTTGCTCGCCATAGACGTTGGGCTCCGCCTGAAGCGGTGCGACGAATAAAAACAGAATCATCCAGAATGCCGAAAAGGTGCGTTGCATCGTTATTCCCTCAGCTTAACTCACGCGGCGGTCACTATTACTGTAAACCATTCAGCACTTAACGAAGCCAGAAGAGGCAATTATCTCGCCGCAGGTGTGGATGAAATTTATTTATTCAGCACCTTCCGGAAAGATAAAAACGTTTTCTCAGGCGTTTTGTCGCGGTAGTCTCATAGGTTCCGTTTATATGACGGGCGCAATGTGAGTGACCTTTTCTTATACCAATAATTAAAAAATCAGTACGGACAGGACAACTATGGACTCCACCCTCATCTCCGATCGTCCCAACGCGGAGACACCTTCGCTCAATCGTGCCCGCCGCGCCGCACTCGGCAGCTTCGCGGGTGCCGTCGTCGACTGGTATGATTTTCTGCTTTACGGCATTACCGCCGCGCTGGTGTTTAACCGTGAATTCTTCCCCCAGATCAGCCCTGCGATGGGTACGCTCGCCGCGTTTGCCACCTTCGGCGTCGGCTTTCTGTTTCGCCCCCTGGGCGGGGTGATCTTCGGCCACTTCGGCGACCGCCTGGGCCGCAAGCGCATGCTGATGCTCACCGTCTGGATGATGGGGATCGCCACCGCGCTGATTGGCATTCTCCCGTCGTTTTCCGCCATTGGCTGGTGGGCCCCGGTATTGCTGGTGACGTTACGCGCCATTCAGGGCTTCGCCGTGGGCGGCGAATGGGGCGGCGCGGCGCTGTTATCCGTTGAGAGCGCGCCAAAAAATAAGAAAGCGTTTTACAGCAGCGGCGTGCAGGTCGGGTACGGTGTAGGGCTGTTGCTTTCTACAGGGCTGGTGTCGTTAATCAGCCAGCTCACCACCGACGAGCAGTTCCTGAGCTGGGGCTGGCGCATTCCGTTCATCTTCAGCATCGTGCTGGTGATTGCCGCACTGTGGATCCGTAACGGCATGGAGGAGTCCGCTGAATTCGAACAGCAGCAGGAAAAACCGACCGTCAAAAAGCGGCTGCCGGTGATGGAAGCCCTTATTCGGCACCCTGGCGCTTTTCTGAAAATTATCGCCCTGCGCCTGTGCGAGCTGCTGACAATGTATATCGTCACCGCCTTTGCGCTGAACTACTCGACGCAGAATCTCGGCCTGCCCCGTGAATTGTTCCTGAATATCGGCCTGCTGGTCGGCGGGATCAGCTGTCTGACGATACCCTGCTTCGCCTGGCTGGCGGACCGGTTTGGCCGCCGTCGCGTCTACATCACCGGCGCGCTGATTGGGAGCCTCAGCGCCTGGCCATTCTTTATGGCGCTGGAGGCGCAGTCGATCTTCTGGATTGTCTTCTTTGCCATCATGCTCGCGAACATCGCTCACGATATGGTGGTCTGCGTGCAGCAGCCGATGTTTACCGAACTGTTCGGCGCCAGCTACCGCTACAGCGGCGCGGGCGTGGGCTACCAGGTCGCAAGCGTGGTCGGCGGCGGGTTTACGCCGTTTATTGCCGCCGCGCTGGTGACCTTCTCCGGCGGTAACTGGCACAGCGTGGCGGTTTATCTGCTGGCCGGTTGCCTGCTGTCGGCGGCAACGGCGCTATTGATGAAAGAGACGAGCCACCGCTGATCTCACTTTTGTTTCACAGGCGTGTGACATACTATCGGGTAGAGTCGCACACCTGTGGAACAAGGAGACAGAGATGAATAATAAGGGCTCCAGCCTGACCCCGGCTCAGGCGCTGGAAAAACTCGACGCGCTGTATGAACAGTCCGTCAACGCGCTGCGCAGCGCCATCAGCGAATATATTGAAACGGGGAAACTTCCCGACGAAAAGGCCAGAACCGAGGGCCTTTTTGTTTATCCATCGCTCTCTGTGACCTGGGACGGCAGCGCCAGCACAACACCGAAAACCCGTGCCTACGCCCGTTTTACCCACTCCGGCTGCTACAGCACCACCGTCACCCGCCCGGCCCTGTTCCGCCCGTACCTCGAAGAACAACTTACGCTGCTGTATCAGGATTACGGCGCGCACATTCACGTTGAGCCCTCGCAGCATGAAATTCCATACCCCTACGTGATTGACGGTTCGGCGTTAACCCTCGACCGTTCGATGAGCGCGGGGCTAACCCGCCACTTCCCGACGACGGAACTGTCGCAGATTGGCGATGAGACGGCCGATGGGATCTATCACCCGGCAGAATTTTCTCCCCTGTCGCACTTTGATGCCCGCCGGGTCGATTTCTCCCTGGCGCGTCTGCGCCACTACACCGGCACGCCCGTCGAACATTTCCAGCCGTTCGTCCTCTTTACCAACTACACCCGCTACGTTGACGAGTTTGTCCGCTGGGGCTGCAGCCAGATCCTCGACCCGGAAAGCCCGTATATCGCCCTCTCCTGTGCGGGAGGGATCTGGATCACTGCGGAGACCGAAGCGCCCGAGCAGGCCATTTCCGACCTGGCCTGGAAAAAACATCAGATGCCCGCCTGGCACCTGATCACCGCCGACGGTCAGGGCATTACGCTGATTAACATCGGCGTGGGCCCGTCAAATGCCAAGACCATCTGCGACCATCTGGCGGTGCTGCGTCCGGACGTGTGGCTGATGATCGGCCACTGCGGCGGCCTGCGTGAAAGCCAGCTGATTGGCGACTACGTGCTTGCCCACGCCTATCTGCGTGATGACCACGTGCTGGATGCGGTGCTGCCGCCGGATATCCCAATCCCGAGCATCGCCGAAGTGCAGCGTGCGCTGTATGACGCCACCAAAGAGGTCAGCGGCATGCCGGGTGAAGAGGTTAAGCAGCGCCTGCGCACCGGTACGGTCGTCACGACGGATGACCGGAACTGGGAGCTGCGTTACTCCGCCTCCGCGCTGCGGTTCAACCTGAGCCGCGCGGTGGCCATTGATATGGAGAGCGCCACCATCGCCGCGCAGGGGTATCGCTTCCGCGTCCCGTACGGCACGCTGCTGTGCGTCTCCGATAAGCCGCTGCACGGCGAAATTAAGCTGCCCGGGCAGGCCAACCGTTTCTATGAAGGGGCGATATCCGAACATCTGCAAATTGGCATTCGCGCCATTGACCTGCTGCGGGCAGAAGGTGACCGGCTTCATTCCCGCAAGCTGCGCACCTTCAACGAGCCGCCGTTCCGCTAATAACGATAAGGAATAACCATGTCCAGCACATCTCCGCTCTCTGCCCTGCGCCACTGGCTTGAGGCCAGCCATCTCGACGGGATGATCGTCCCGCGTGCGGATGCGTGGCAGAGCGAATACTGCGCGCCCTGTGACGAAAAGCTGGCCTGGCTGACAGGCTTTGACGGCTCTGCTGGCGTCGCGCTTGTACTGAAGGATAAAGCGCTGCTGTTCGTTGACGGGCGCTATCAGGTTCAGGCCCGCGTTCAGGTCAATACGGATGAGGTTGAGATCCACCACCTGCACAACGAGCCGCTGGCTGAATGGCTGGCGGAAAACGCTGAGGCCGGGACGCGCATCGGTTTTGACCCACTGCTGATGACCCATTCAGAGTTTGAGCAACTGTCTGCCACGCCTTGCGAGCTGGTCCCGCTGAAAGCCTCGCCGTTTGACACCCTATGGACTGACCGCCCTGCTGCGCCGGCGGGGCTTATCCGGGAAATGCCGGTTGAATACAGCGGTGAAAGCAGCGCTGATAAACGTCAGCGCGTCGCCGCCGTGCTGGCTGCAAGCAATGCCGATTATCTCGCCGTTACCCTGCCGGATAATATCGCCTGGCTGTTAAACGTCCGTGGCGCGGATATTCCTTACAGCCCGGTACCGCTCTCTTTTGCTCTTCTGGGCCGTGACGGCCACGTTGAGTGGTTTGTTAACGACAGCAAGCTCGGCGCCCTGCCGGAAGACGTGCGCAATGCGTTTACCATTGCACCGCAGGACGCCTTTGTCGAACGCTGCCAGCAGATTGCTGCAGGAAAACGGGTGATGGTTGATGCCGATTCCGCGCCGGTCGCCCTGCGCTTTGCCATCGACCCCCGGGGAGAGATTGTCTGGCGGACCGACCCCATCACCCTGATGAAAGCCACCAAAAACCCGGTTGAACTGGCCGGTTATCGCGCGTGTCATCACCAGGACGGCGCCGCCTGGGTCAACTTCCTGGCCTGGCTGAGCCGTGAAGTGCCGCTGCGCGAGGCGGCAGGGAATCCGCTAACAGAGCTGGAAGTCCAGGCGCAGCAGCTGGCGTTCCGTCAACAGCAGCCCGGGTTCATCGAGCAGAGTTTTGCGACCATCTCCGCCTCTTCGAGCAATGCGGCGATGTGCCACTATCATTCGAGCGAGGCCAGCAACAAGCCCATCGGTCATGACCATTTTTACCTTAACGATTCCGGCGGTCAGTACGTGAATGGCACCACCGACGCCACGCGCACGCTGGCATGGGGTAAGGTCGATCCGCAGCAGCGCCTGCACTACACCGCCGTGCTGAGAGGCTTCCTGTCGCTGATTACCCTGCAGTTCCCTTCCGGGACTCAGGGACATCAGCTGGATGCCTTTGCGCGTCGTCCGCTGTGGGAGATGGGGCTGGATTACGATCACGGCACGGGGCATGGCGTGGGGCATCAGCTTCTGATCCATGAGAACCCGCATCGCATTGCCAAAAAGGTCAACCCGTGGCCGCTGGTGGCGGGCAATATCATGACGATTGAACCGGGATACTATCTGGGCGATAGCCACGGTATTCGTATTGAAAACCAGGCGGAGATTGTGGAGAGCCGTCCAGGGTTCTGCAGGTTTGCCTCGCTGACGCTGATCCCGATCGACTTAAGCCAGGTTGAGCTGCATTTGCTGAGCGAGCAGGAAAAGCAGTGGCTGGATGCGTATCACCAGCAGGTACGCGAGGCGCTGTCACCGCTGGTGAACAGCGATGCGCGTCCGTGGCTGGTAGAGGCGACGGCGCCGGTTCGTGTGAACGGATAGTGCGGCTTTTGCCGGGTGGCGGCTTTGCCTTACCCGGCCTACGATTCGAGGTCTTTGTAGGTCGGGTAAGGC
>NZ_JBLKCH010000028.1:0-16440 GCF_047531125.1 Enterobacter sp. HK-058-C-ECC | reverse complement strand
ATATTTATCAGCGCATAAAATAATTCCCCAAAACATCATGAGAATGTGCGAAACATATTTACTGTATAATGCTGTGTATCAAGGCTTTTTAAACCAGCATTATTTGATTCAGGTATTTACAATTTTGTTTCAACTTGACAGAGAACTGTTTATTTAAAAGGATTTGTATGAAAAAGCATGTCTTAGCAATGGTTGTTGCTGCCACAATGGCAAGCGCTGTAACCATGAATGCACAAGCGGAAAGCACAACGGTAAGTGGCGGTAGTGTTAACTTCGTAGGTCAGGTTGTGAATGCAGCGTGTTCAGTCGCTGCAGACTCCGTCGACCAGACCGTAATTCTTAGCCAGGTTCGTACCGTAAAACTGACTGAAAGCGGAATGCTGGCCAATCAGAAAGAAGATTTCCACATCAAGCTGGAAGACTGCGACACGTCCGTGAGTCAAAATGCAGCCGTCATTTTTAACGCCCAGCAGGATGCCACTCAGCCGGGTGCGATGGCGAATACAGCGGGTGCAGGATCTGCGCTGAACGTTGCTCTGCAACTGTTTGGCCCTGACGGTAAAAAACTTGACCTGGGAACCACGTCTTCAGCGATCGGTCTGATTAACGGTGAAAATATCATTCCACTGAGCGTTGACTATATCGCGACTGGCGCGGCAACACCGGGTAACGTAGCGTCTACGGCAACTTTCCAGATGGTTTATTCCTGATCTGGACGGAAGGTTGTTGAACCTCCTTCACGCCCCGGTGTGAAGGAGGTTTTTTCAATGTAAACACGCATTTTTATATGTATTGAATACAGAGGATTAAACGAAATACGGTGTCCTGTGTATTCAGTTATATATTTAAGAAAGTGAAATATAAATGACACGAATTACTCCAGCAACTTTTATCAGCCAGCTGATTACTCATTCTTTCTTATTAGCCGCTTCAATGCTGACTATGGCTCACGCTGGTGGTATCGGCCTTGGCGCAACGCGAATCATTTATCCGCAGGGTGATAAGCAGATTTCATTGCCTGTTACGAATACTTCCGAGAACAATGCCTTTTTAGTGCAATCCTGGGTAGCAAATGCTGACCAGTCTAAATCTCAGGATTTTATTGTTACTCCCCCACTTTTTGTGATGCATCCAAAAAAAGAAAACACTGTGCGAATAATGTACGCTGGACCGGATCTGCCTACGGACAGAGAAAGCGTCTTTTTTTTCAACAGTAAAGCCATCCCGGCGGTCGATAAAAGCAAGTTGCAGGGAAATACGCTGCAGATTGCCACCCAAAGCGTCATTAAGCTTTTTATTCGTCCTAAAAAGTTACCGACGCCGTCCATTGATGCGCCAAAGACGCTGCGTTGCGCGCTGGCTAACGGCAAACTGACCATCAAAAACCCATCGCCTTATTACGTTTCTCTGGTTCAACTCAAAGTCGGAAGCGCGAAATTAACAAACACAATGGTTTCGCCCATGAACAGTCTGGTCATTGACCTCCCGGCAGGAAGCGGGAGCCAGGTGAGTTTCCAGACGGTTAATGATTTTGGTGCTACCACACCTGTTCAGTCATGCCCTGGAGCATAACGTTCCCGAAAAAACACGAACATAGCGCGTTGAAGCAGGCAGGAAAAATGAAGTGTCGTAAGTATCAGACAAGGATTGTCATTCATCGTTTGGCCCCTCTCACACTGGCCATGCTCGGTGCCTTATCATCCGTTAGCGCGGATGCAAACTATTATTTCAACCCTGCCTTCCTCTCAAGCGATCCTGCTGCGGTTGCGGATTTATCCCGTTTTAGTACTTCAGGTCAGGCCCCCGGAGTTTACCGCGTAGACGTCTGGCTGAATGACAATTTTATCGCCACGCGCGACATCACCTTTAATATTCGTAAGGTGTCGAAACCCACAGATGATGACACGGGGCTCGCGCCCTGTTTATCGCTCAAATCACTGGATGCAATGGGCGTTAATGTCGATGCATTTCCAGGCTTGAAAGACGAAAAAGAGAGCCAGTGTGCGGACTTACCTTCTGCCATCCCTGCGGCCAGCACCCTTTTTGATTTTGAACGGCAACGCCTGGATATCAGCATCCCACAAGCTGCGCTGCGTAATAACGCACGTGGTTATATTCCTCCAGAACAATGGGATGAAGGGATCAATGCCCTGTTGCTGAATTACGACTTTACGGGTTCACACAGCCGTAATAGCGGCGATCATGGTTCGACAACCGACAGCTACTTTTTAGGAATGAACAGCGGGTTTAACCTGGGTCCCTGGCGACTGCGGGATTTTTCCACATGGAACTACAGCAGCAGCGGTTCAGAGACCTACACAGACTGGCAACACATTAAAACCTACGTCGAACGTGCCGTTATCCCACTGAAGAGCAAGCTCACAATCGGTGAAAATTACACAACGTCGGATATTTTCGATAGCCTGCCGTTTCGGGGAGTGCAGATCAATTCGGATGAAAACATGCTGCCGGATAGCATGAAGGGTTTTGCACCCACCATTCGCGGGATCGCGAAATCCAATGCGCAGGTGACGGTTAAACAAAACGGTTACACCATTTATCAAAGCTATGTCCCGCCAGGCGCATTTGCGATTACCGATCTTTACCCCACCTCATCCAGCGGCGATTTGAATGTCGAGGTAAAAGAATCTGACGGTACGATCAACAGTTACTCCGTGCCCTATTCTGCGGTTCCGGTTTTACAGCGTGAAGGTAGCGTAAAATATTCCGCTACCGTTGCCCGTTATCGCAGTAGCAGCGATCAGCAAGAAGACGTGAACTTTGTCCAGGGGACGCTCATCTGGGGTTTACCCAAAGGGTTTACGGTTTATGGCGGTTCTCAGCTGACGGAAAAATACGCCGCCTTTGCCGCCGGTTCCGGCGTGAACCTGGGTAACTTTGGTGCCGTCTCGGCCGATTTCACCCATGCCCAAAGCGAACTGAGCGACGGTAGCTCACACAGCGGGCAATCAATACGTTTTTTATATGCAAAATCGCTGAACAACGTTGGAACCAACTTTCAGCTGTTAGGTTATCGCTACTCAACATCCGGTTTTTATACGCTGGATGAAACCACCTATAAGCAAATGAAAGGGTACATCGGCCAGGACGATCCGAATAACGGCACCGAAGACCATGAGCCCGTGTGGACTGATTATTACAATCTCTACTACACCAAACGCGGTAAGTTACAGGCCAATATTTCCCAGCAATTGGGTCAGGCCGGGTCGATTTTCCTCAACGGCAGTCAGCAAACCTACTGGCATACCGATGAAAAAAACACGCTTCTGCAGCTAGGCTATAGCGGAACGGCAGCAGGCGTGAGCTATAACCTGACGTATAACTACAATAAAGCGCCAGGCATGAGCAACAGCGATCGCATTTATTCGTTAACGCTCTCATTCCCACTTAATCTCTGGCTCCACCCGGGTGGAGACGTGACCAAACGTTTAAACAGCATTTATACCACTTACGGCATGAGCGCCGATGATAATGGTAGGGTCACCAACACAGCGGGCGTTAACGGAACGCTGCTTGAGGATAATAACCTGAGCTACAGCGTTCAGCAGGGTTATCAAAATCAGCATGCCGGTGCCAGCGGTAGCGTCAGCGCGGAATATGATAGCGCCTACGGAAATGCGAACCTGGGGTACAACTACAGTAATAACGGCGACTACCAACAGATAAACTATGGCCTCAGCGGCGGTATTGTCGCCCACCGCAATGGCATTACCTTGAGCCAGCCGTTGGGCGATACCAATGTCCTGATCGCAGCGCCTGGCGCAAGCAACGTTAAGGTTGAAGACGGACCCGGGATCCACACTGACTGGCGAGGCTATGCCGTTGTGCCGTACGCCAGCGCATACCACCGTAACCGTATGGCGCTGAATACCAACTCCCTGAGCGACGACCTGGACATTGACGAGGCCGTTACCCAGGTTGTTCCCACCCAGGGTGCCCTTGTACGCGCGACCTTCAAAGCCCGCTCCGGCAATCGTGCCATGATCTCATTAATTCATAACGGTCAACCGGTGCCCTTTGGTGCCATTGTCACGCGCAGTGATGAAGGGGGAGACACGATTGTAGGCGAGAACGGCGAAGCTTATCTGTCAGGGCTGGGCTCAACAGGCACCCTGACGGCGCAATGGGGCGACACCCGCGATAAAAAATGTATTGCGATCTATAAGCTAACTGAAACAAAGCAGTCCCTCGTGCGTTTAAAAGCGGAGTGCCGATAGGTGAAATTACGTATTTTTATTTTATTACTGAGTCTTGTCACGTCAGCGAAAAGCCTGGCGGTGATCTGCCATAACTTTTCAAATAGCATTACGGTTGTAAATTACGATCTGACAACGACGTTGACCAAAGAAGAAAACCAGCAGGGAAAGGCTGTTGAATTGATTAAATCACAGGATGTGGGCGTTGAAGCCATATGCGCGTTACATCCTGATGGGGATTCTCGAACCTATCGTTCATACCGAAGCCCCTTTCCGGTCATCTTCACAGAAGATCAGTGGAAATATATGAGCCTCGATCCAACCTATATCGCGGGCGCGATGCGCATTACCGATTCAGATATTGGTGATTATTATCCCCCTGGGGATTATATCCATATGGGGAAAGACTGGAGGGTGGATCAAGAAGATCTTAACGAACCTTTCCCTGTATATGATTCCAATCTGGTATTCAGAATAAAGATTGTCAAACCTTTTATTGGTACGGTCATCATCCCCAATAAAGTGATGTTCAATGTTTATGTTACAACAACGAACACTGACCCGCTGAATACTATTGTTTATCAAATTACGTACAACGGCGCCGTAACCGTGCCGCAAAACTGCGTCATTAATGCGGGGCAGGTGATCACTGTTGACCTGGGAAAACTAAACAGTTCTTCCTTCACGACCGTCGGTGAGAAGCCGTATAACGCGCCGGTAAAAACCTTTAACGTTCCTGTCGAATGTAATGCGGACGTGATATCACCCGCGCATCTCACGCTTCGACTGGTGGCAACAGCAGACACGCACGTTAGTCAGGCGCTTGCAACCGATAATAAAGATGTTGGCGTCGTGGTAACCAACGAAAATGGCACCGTCATGATCCCTAACGACACCTCCAGTGTCGCTGATTTTATTACTGATGATACGGGCCATGCCGATGTAACGTTAAAAACCTACCCTATCAGCACCACAGGCAATGCTCCAGCAGAAGGTGTTTTCACTGCTCTGGCATGTTTACGTATCGATTTTGCGTAAGGGGTGAATAATGAAAATCGTTTATTTTTTCCCGCTGGCGATGCTGTTTTCCGGAATGCCGGTCACCTATGCGGATGATGGCGCGTCAATTAACCTCCAGATATTCGGCACCATTATTGGTGAGTCCTGTGATGTTGATGTGAACAGTAAAGAACAAACTGTTGATTTGGGCGACTTTGACGCATCGGAATTTCCAGTGCCTGGAAAAACGTCGCCAGAAAAAGCGTTTACCATCGACCTGAATAATTGTTCACGTGCCATCCAGGGAACAAAAGTCTGGTTCAGCGGTACGCCCGATAGCAATAATCCCGATCTGTTAGCCCTGAGCGACACGGGTAAAGGCACGGCCACCGAAATGGCGACCGGCGTTGGCGTGGAGCTTCTCAATGCCGAACTGAATCCAATCAAGATAAATAATGTGGAATCAGCAATCTATCCGTTAAAGCAAGGCGATAATAGCCTGACGTTTAATTTACGGTATAAATCCACTCTGCCAGCGGTTACGCCTGGGAATGCAACGGCCATTATGTATTTTGATTTGCTCTATCAGTAGGATGCGGAAATGAAAAAAAAAAATAACAATGATATTCACCGCGCTTTTTCTGGTGGCATTGTTTTCTGAATGTACACTGGCGCACGACGGTACAATTTATATCACTGGCGTTATCCATAAAAAGACGTGCACTATCGCGCCTGACTCACAGACGCTGACGGTCCCAATGGACAGCGTTCAAAGCCTCTACTTCACCCAACCGGGTATGGGGGCCGATTATCACCCGTTTGCCATTAATGTGGAAAACTGTGCCGGAACAGAAGGCTCCGTCAGTATTACCTTTGATGGCACACCCGACACAGTAAACCCCGATTTGCTCACGCTCATCGGCGGTGAAGGCTATGCGACGGGCATCGGTGTAGGTATTTACAATCAGGACAAATCGCTGATTTCCATCGGAAGTAAAAGCCAGGACGTCTTGATTATCCCTCATCAAAGCGACGCTATTCTGCATTTTTACGCCCGCTACATTGCCACTGCCAGTACCGTCACCACGGGGACGGCAAATGCGACGACGACATTTATTCTTAATTATGCGTGAACGTTTATTCCCGGCGATGATGCTGCTTCTCTTTTTATTCTCGATGACCGTGCCCCAGGCAAGGGCTGGGGTCACGATCGGTGGAACACGTTTTGTCTATCCGGAACGAGAGAAATCAATCAGTTTTTCTGTCCGTAACCCTTCTGATGATTCTTACCTGATCTACACCAAAGTCGAGCCAGGCGGCCTCTGGGCAGGCTCTGAAACCCCGCCCGGATTGCAATCGGCATTTGTCGCCACGCCACAACTGTTTTCATTGCATCCTGAAGGTGAAAATACGGTTCGCCTGATATTTACGGGAGGCGTCATACCTGAAGATCGCGAAACGCTGTTCACGTTAAGCGTTTCGGCCATTCCTTCTGCGAACAAGCACTCCGCAGGCGTTCAGACTGCAGTGCGTTCACGCTTTAAACTTTTTTATCGCCCCGCGGGGCTCACCGGTAATCCTGATGATGCTTATCAGGCTCTACGCTGGTCGCGAAGCAAAAGTAAGGTCGTCGTGTATAACCCGACGCCTTTTTACATCACGCTTTATCAGCTCAGCCTCGGGGGGAAGAACATACCCGACGGCGGCGTTGTCGCCCCTTTTAGCAAGCGCGAGCTCGAAGGCTGTAAAGACGCCGCGCTGTGCCAGGTACGCTGGCAAACGATTAATGACTATGGCCGCATTATGCCTGTTCGAATGCAAACACTTTTGTCGTAGTCCAGTTCTTACTCTTTTTACGGAATAATAGTATGAAAGTCCCTACCGTCCTTTGTCGCCTCTCAGTCCCCCTTGCTGCGGCACTTGTTTTCTCCACCGCAACGCAGGCAGAGCCCGCCACGCCCCAGCAGATCGAGCAAACTGGAAAAGCGGCAGAAGCCTATTTCGCTGCACACCCTGAAAAAATAGGGGAAATAGTCTCGACCTATCTTGCCGAGCATCCTGAGTTTTTAATTGCGGCGGGCGAAAGCCTTCGCCAGCGCCAACAAATAGCCCAGCAGCAAGCCATGGTGCAAAATGCCGTGATCCATCGCGATCGGTTACTTGCCGCCGGCGATCCCGTCGTCGGCCCCGTTGACGCAAAAGCCGCCGTGGTGGCTTTCGTGGAGGAAAACTGTGTGAACTGCAACATCACACAAGAGCTTATCCATGCCAATCCGGATGTGCGTTTTATCTTTAAAAAATTGCCTTCAGCCGGGTCGGCAAACAAAGCATTACAGGAAAACGTGACGCTAGTGAAGCAGATCGGTTTTACCAACATGCCAGCGTTTGTCGTTTTGCCTCAGGAAAAAGATCCTGTCATTCAGCGCATTAGCGTTATGTCCGGCAATGTTTCTGCTGATGCATTAATCATGGCGATTCAGAAAGCCAAAGGATAGCCCGAACGCTTTTCTTTCCGATGACGCGCAAAAGCACGTCATCGGACACGAGGTTACTCCGGCAACAGCCCGACGAAGCTGCGCTTTTTACGCGGCTCCGACATCAGCTCCTCAAGTTTATCCACGCACGCCAGATAGTGTGGCGTTTGCTTATGCGCCAGCACCGCCTCTTCGTCTTTGTAGGCCTCGTAGATAAAGAACCGGGTTTTCACGCGTGGGTCCTGCAGCACGTCAAAGCGCAGGTTCCCCGGCTCCTTGATTGCGCCTTCGTGGTTGGCGCGAAACACCTCCAGAAACTCGTCTACCCGCTCGGGCTTAATGTTGATCTCCACCAGCGTCACGTTCATTTTGCTTCTCCCTGTTTCTCTTCCTGCCAGAACTGGAACGCATCGCGGGCATTCCAGTTCTCGTGAACCACTTTTTTCACCGCCTTCAGCATGGCGAGCGGCGCGCTGGACTGGAAGATGTTGCGCCCCATGTCCACGCCCGACGCGCCCTGGTCAATCGCCCGCCAGCACATCTCCAGCGCCTCGTGCTCCGGCAGCTTTTTGCCCCCGGCAATGACTATCGGCACCGGGCAGCTGGCGGTCACTTTTTCAAAGCCTTCATCCACGTAGTAGGTTTTGACGAACTGCGCCCCCATTTCGGCGGCGATGCGGCTGGCCAGCGAGAAATAGCGCGCGTCACGCGCCATCTCTTTCCCCACGCCCGTCACCGCCAGCGTCGGCATGCCGTAGCGCGCCCCCGCGTCCACCAGCTTGATGATGTTATTAATCGACTGATGCTCAAACTCGCTGCCGATATAGACCTGCGCCGCCACCGCGCAGACGTTCAGGCGCAGGGCATCTTCCATCGCCACCGCCACGCACTCGTTGGACAGTTCCCCCAGGATTGAGTTACCGCCGGAGGCGCGCAGCACGACCGGTTTATTGGTCGCAGCAGGCACCTGGCTCCTGAGGATGCCGCGGGTACACATCAGCACGTCGGTTTCACCAAACAGCGGCGCAATGGAGAGATCGATACGCTCAAGGCCGGTGGTCGGCCCCTGAAAGTAGCCATGGTCAAAGGCCAGCATCACCGTACGGTTGCTCTGCGGGTTAAAGATGCGTGCCAGGCGGGACTGCATGCCCCAGTCCAGCGAGCCGCAGCCCTTCAGCGTGAACGGCACATTCTGCTGCGGCGTGCCGATGCCAAAATCCTTACCGTCTTTGATATCGTCTAAATCAGCCATTTGCTCCCCCGTCAGAAATCGTATTTGCTGATGTTCTCTTTGGTGAACACCACCCGCTCCGGCAGCAGCACGATGCCGTTGCCCTTCGCCTCATACTGGTAGCCCTGCACGCTGTTCGGCTCGACCTTCAGCGCCCCGATGTTTTTTACGTCCACGCTGTCGCCGACGTTAAGATCGCCTTTTTTCAGCAAACGATCGGCGACATTGACCGCAATTTTGCCCTGTTGCACCACATCCCACAGGCCAAAGGCCTTCACCGTGCCGCGCTCAACGTATGGGCGCATCACGTTTGGCGTGCTGAAGCCGACAATCGCCACCCCTTCCCGCTTCAGGTTTTCCGCCGCCTGCGCTGCGGCCGGCAGGGCGTTGGCGTCTGGGGCGATGATCGCATCCAGATCCGGATACGCTTTTAAGATCCCCTCGGCGGTCTGCAACGATTTGGTGGCGTCGTTATAGCCAAACTGGGTGGTGACGACCTGCCACTGCGGATGATCTTTCTCGATTTTGGCCTTCGCCTCTTTCACCCACTGGTTCTGGTCAGTCACGGTCGGGCTGGAGTAGAAGAACGCCACTTTGGCATTCGGTTTAGTGACCTGCTTGCCCGCCATTTCCACCAGCAGGCCACCCAGCTGTTCCGGCGTCCCCTGGTTGATGTAGATGCTGCGACACTCCGGTTTGGTGTCGGAGTCCCAGGTCAGAACCTTAACGCCGCGCTGCATCGCGCGCTTCAGCGCCGGACACAACCCGTCCGGCGACACGGCGGAGACGATAATGGCGTTATAGCCCTGGTTGACGAAGTTATTGATGAGCTGCACCTGGCCGGAGACGCTCGGCTCGCTCGGACCGTCATAGGTGACGTCCACGCCAAGATCTTTCCCCGCCTCTTTCGCGCCGTTGCCGCCGCTGGTGAAGAAGCCGACGCCCACCAGCTTCGGGATAAAGGCAATGCGGTCCGCCGCCTGCGCCGAGGCGAAGCTGAGGGCCATTGCCAGGACGAACAGTTTTGTTTTCATCTTACGCTCCGGATAGTTTTCTAAAGAGAGATCGCACCCATTCGCGGTGCAGACTCAGCGAACGTCCCATCACCACCACAACCAGCATCGCCCCTGACAGCGCGCTCGACACCTGGTTGGGGATGCCGACCATCTGTAAACCCTGTTGCAGGTACCCCACTAGCAGCGCCGCCAACGCCGTACCGACAACCGAACCTGACCCGCCGTAGATATTGGCCCCGCCGAGCACGGCGGCGGTGAGCGCGGGCATCAGTAAATCGCGCCCCAGATCCGAACGCGCGGAGCCGAAATAGGAGACCATTACCAGCGCGGCAATCGCGGAGGCTACGCCCACCAGGCCGTACAGCGCGTAGGGCATGCCGTTCACCGACAGCGCCGCATAGCGCGCCGCGCGCGGGTTCTGCCCAATCAGGAACAGATGGCGCCCAAAGCGCCCGCGGTGGGTAATGAGCCAGAAGAAGACGGTGATAGCCGCGAACAAGACCAATGGGATCGGCAGGCCAAATACCGTGAGGTTAGCGAAGGCGGTAAAGCTGTCCGGGAAGCCGCCGATGCCCTCGTAGCCCGTGGCCCCCGCCATGCCGGAGAGCAGCAGCGCCCCGCCGCCGTAGAGGTAGAGCGTGCCGAGGGTGATCACCAGCGGGCTGATGCCGGTGTAGTGGATCAGCGCCGCGTTTACCAGCCCGCACAGCAGTCCCAGCAGCAGCGTCAGCGGAACGGCGACCGCCATCGGCCACCCGGCCTGCATCATCACCCCCAGCGCAATCGCGCACAGGCCGATGGTCGAGCCGAGGGAGATGTCGATCCCGCCGCTGATAATCACCAGCGTCAGCGGCAGCGCCACGATGCCAATGCAGATAAAATCGCTGGTGCTGAATAACAGCATGTTGATGTCGAGCATGCGCGGGTTGATGGCGCCGAAGAGCAGGATCTCCAGCACCAGCAAAATGAGCAGCGCGCTTTCCCAGTTAAGCCTCATTTACGCCACCTCTTTTTTGCGTTTGGGAAAGGGGGTGACATGCTTTCCCCCTTTGTTGCCCGGCTGGAAGCGACCGTACTTCAGCGCCCGCTGATGCCGCGCCAGCGCCTGGCGCAGACGCCCGTCGAGCACCAGCACGCCCAGCAGCACCAGCCCGGCGATAAAATCATTCCACCAGGCAGGAAGCCTGAACAGCACCAGCACGGTGTCGATTTGGGTGAGGAAGAACGCGCCGAGCAACGCGCCGATCAGCGTGCCCGTGCCGCCCAACAGCGAAATGCCACCCAGTACGCAGGCGGCGATGGCCTTCATCTCCAGCCCGCTGCCGGTCTGGTTGGGCACGAAGCCAATCTGTGCGGCAAAGACAATCCCGGCGCAGGCCGCCAGCATGCCGTTGAGGGTAAAGGCGATCATGCGGGTGCGGTTCACCGCTACGCCCAGCTGCCGCGCGGCGGCGAGGTTATCCCCCACCGCGTAGAAATCACGCCCGAACGCGGTGCGCGACAGCGTCCACACGCCGGTGACCACGATAATCAACACCACCATGCCAAGGGGCGACACGCCGATGGCCGCAGGCTCAGAGAGCGATTTCAGCCCCGGCGGCAGCCCCTCAATCCACTTTCCGCCGGTCCAGAGCAGCATCGCTCCACGGTACAGCCCCAGCGTGCCGAGGGTGGCGACGATCGCCGGGATGCGCAGCCCCACCACCAGCAACCCGTTGAACGCCCCGGCCAGCGCGCCAACCATGAGCGCGAAGAGAATGGAAACGGGCAGGCTGTAGCCGCCGTTCAGCGCTACGCCGACGGCAATGGCGGACAGCCCGACGGTCGACCCCACGGAGACATCGATATTGCGGGTCAGCATCACCAGCGCCGCGCCGATGGCCAGCAGGATCAGGATCTGCGAGCTGGCGAAAATCATCCCCAGCGTCTGCAGGCTGAAGTAAGAGGGATTAAGCGCCACCAGCACGGCGAACAGCGCCAGAATGGCGAGAAACGCGCTCAGCTCGCGGTTTTTCAGTAAGATCTTCATGCTTGCCCTCCAAACGCCAGCGCCATCATGCGATCGAGGCTGACGGCATGGCGCGGCAGCTCGCCGCTGAGCACGCCCTGGTGCATCACCAACACGCGGTCCGCGAGGCCCGGAAACTCATCAAGATCGCTTGAGATCATCAGTACCGCCACGTTCTGCGCCGCCACGCTTCTGATCAGCTGGTAGATGTCGGCGCGCGCCGAGACGTCCACGCCGCGCGTCGGTTCATCGACGATCAGCAGCAAAGGGTTGGCCTCCAGGCAGCGCGCCAGCAGCACTTTCTGCTGGTTGCCGCCGGAGAGCGTGCGCACGGTTTGATCCGCATGGTTGAGCTTGATCCCCAGCGCCCGGTGATAGCGCTCCACGACCGCAGACTCCCGCTTGCTCTGCTGCCAGAGCGACGGCTCGTTCAGCGCCACGGTGTTCCAGCGGATCGGCGCGTCGAGGAACAGGCCGGACACCTGCCTGTCTTCCGGCAGGTAGACCAGGCCTCTGTTTAGTCGCGAGCGCACCGGCTCGTTGGCGATCTCCTGGTTCTCCAGCCAGATGCGTCCCCCGCGTACCGGCCGCAGGCCGTAAAGGGTTTCGGCAAACTCGGTACGTCCGGATCCCACCAGCCCTGCCAGGCCGACGATCTCCCCGGCGTAGATCTCAAGGCTGAGATCGATAAACCCTTCCCCGGTGAGATCCTCCACCCGCAGCACCGGAAAGTCCTGCGGCTGGGTGCGACGGTTGCCCGGCAGCGCCAGCCACAGCTTTTGCGTATCGCTCAGGGATTTCTCCCGGCTCACCGGCGTCATGGCGGCAATCAGGGCGTTATCGTCGAACTGCGCGGTTTCCCCGCTGAGCACCACCGCGCCGTCGCGCATCACCGAGACGTGGCTCGACAGCACGCGAATTTCCGGCAGCTTATGCGAGATAAACACGATCCCGACGCCGAGTGCCTGCAGGGCGCGGATCTGACGAAACAGCCGTTCGGTTTCGCCCGGCGTGAGGGAGGCCGTAGGTTCGTCGAGGATCAGGATCCGGGCGTTGCGCATTAATCCGCGCAGGATCTCCACCATCTGCTGATCCGCCACTTCCAGGGTGCTGGCGGCGGCGTCGAGGTTGAGCTGGCACTGCAGCTGCTCAAGTTTCTCCGCCAGCCGCTTTTCCCGATCGCGTTCGCGCGGCAGGCGGAACAGGATATTTTCCCGCACCGTCAGGTTAGGGAACAGCAGCGGCTCCTGCGGCACGAGGTAAATGCCGAGCCTGTGCGCCTGCACGGGCGTCAGCCGCGCATATGACTGCCCCTCGACAGAAAGTTCACCGCCGTCCGGCGTCTCGACCCCGGCGATGATCTTCATCAGCGTCGATTTTCCCGCGCCGTTTCCGCCCATCAGCGCGTGCACCTGGCCCGCAAGCAGCGTGAAATCAATGCCTTTTAGAACCGGCACGCCTGAGAACTGCTTGCTGATATTCCGCGCGTCGAGAAGTGAGATCATCATCGCTCCGCTATTGAACAAATGATTTTTAGATTTAATAATGTTCAAAAGCGTAGACGGTGAACTATATTTACAACCGTGCAGGGATCACAGTTTTATCGATTGAGATTCAGATAAACCAGAAACGATCGAAATGATCCGTTTTGTCGCGTGGCTCACACTTTCCCTTCGCGCCATTACGAACATATGATCTAAATTTTTATAAGAGTTCAACTATGAGCGATAAACGCACTGCGGAAGAAGGACGGTTTGCCGGGCTGGCGCTGGCGGAAGAGGAGCTGGTGGCGCGCGTGGCCTGGTGTTACTACCACGACGGGCTGACCCAGAACGATATCGGCGAACGCCTCGGGCTGCCGCGATTAAAAATCTCCCGTCTGCTGGAGAAAGGCCGTCAGTCCGGAGTGATCCGCGTGCAGATCAACTCCCGCTACGAGGGCTGTCTGGCGCTGGAAACCGAGCTGCAGCAGCGCTTTGGCCTGAAGCTGGTGCGCGTGATGCCTGCCTTAAATACGCCGCCGATGAACGTGCGGCTGGGCATTGGCGCAGCGCAGTCGCTGATGGGCGTGCTGGAACCCGGCCAGCTGCTGGCGGTGGGGTTCGGTGAAACCACCATGAGCAGCCTGCAGCACCTGAGCGGATTTATCAGCTCACAGCAGATCCGCCTCGTGACGCTGTCCGGCGGCGTCGGGCCGTACATGACCGGTATCGGCCAGTTGGACGCGGCCTGCAGCGTCAGCATGATCCCCGCCCCGCTTCGCGTGTCTTCCGCAGAGGTGGCCGGGATCTTAAAACGCGAAACCAGCGTGCGGGACGTGATCCTCGCGGCCACCGCCGCCGACGTCGCGGTGGTGGGTATTGGTTCAGTGAACCAGCGCCGTGATGCCACGATCCTGCGCTCCGGCTACATCAGCGAAGGTGAACAGCTGATGTACGCCCGAAAAGGCGCAGTCGGCGATATTCTCGGTTATTTCCTCAATGCCGAAGGGGAGTGCGTCGAGGAGCTGGAGATCCATAAAGAATTACTCGGCGTCTCGCTTGATGAGCTGGCGCAGCTGCCCACCATCGTTGGCGTGGCCGGAGGGGAAGAGAAAGCCGATGCGATTTATGCCGCACTGAAGGGTCGCCGTATCAATGGCCTGGTGACGGAGGAGACGACAGCCCGCGCGGTGCTGGCTCTGGCCAAGTGAGAGCCCGCCCTGCGCTAACAGCGAGGCAAGCTCATGAGTTACCTTTTAGCGTTAGATGCAGGGACCGGCAGCGTTCGCGCCGTGATTTTCGATTTGCAGGGCAACCAGATTGCCGTCGGCCAGGCCGAGTGGAAGCACCTGAGCGTGGAGAACGTGCCGGGCTCGATGGAGTTCGACCTCGACACCAACTGGCGGCTGGCCTGCCAGTGCATTCATCAGGCGCTGACGCGCGCGAATCTGGGCGCGGCGGATATTCAGTCCGTCGCCTGCTGCTCCATGCGCGAAGGGATAGTGCTTTACGACCGCAACGGCGAGGCCATCTGGGCCTGCGCCAACGTTGACGCCCGCGCCAGCCGCGAGGTGGCCGAACTCAAAGAGATCCACGACAACCATTTTGAATCCGAAGTGTATGACGTCTCCGGCCAGACGCTGGCGCTGAGCGCGATGCCGCGCCTGCTGTGGCTGGCACACCATCGTCCGGATATTTACCGCAGCGCCGCCACCATTACCATGATCAGCGACTGGCTGGCAGCGAAGCTCTCCGGCGAGCTGGCGGTCGACCCGTCTAACGCGGGCACCACCGGCATGCTGGATCTCTTCTCCCGCGACTGGCGTCCGGCGCTGCTGGACATGGCCGGGCTGCGTGCCGATATTCTCTCCCCGGTAAAAGAGACCGGCACCGTGCTGAGCGCTATCACCCGAGAGGCCGCACTGCAAAGCGGCCTGCGCGAAGGCACGCCGGTCGTCATGGGCGGCGGCGACGTGCAGCTGGGCTGTCTGGGTCTGGGGGTAGTCCGCGCCGGACAAACGGCGGTGCTGGGCGGGACCTTCTGGCAGCAGGTCGTGAACCTGCCGCAGGTGCGCACCGACCCTGGCATGAACATTCGGGTGAACCCGCACGTGATTCCCGGCATGGCGCAGGCGGAGTCGATCAGCTTCTTTACCGGGCTGACCATGCGCTGGTTCCGCGACGCCTTCTGCGCCGAGGAAAAGCTGATTGCCGAGCGGATGGGGATGGATACCTATTCTCTGCTGGAAGAAATGGCCAGCCGGGTGCCGGCGGGCTCCCACGGGGTGATGCCAATCTTCTCCGACGCCATGCATTTTAAGCAGTGGTACCACGCCGCGCCGTCGTTTATTAACCTCTCCATCGACCCGGAAAAATGCAATAAAGCGACGCTGTTCCGCGCCCTGGAGGAGAACGCGGCGATCGTCTCGGCCTGTAACCTGGCGCAGATTTCCCACTTCTCCGGCGTGACGTTTGAAAGCCTGGTCTTTGCGGGCGGGGGCTCGAAAGGTGCGCTGTGGAGTCAGATTTTAAGCGACGTCACCGGCCTGCCGGTGCGCGTGCCGGAGGTCAAAGAGGCTACGGCACTGGGCTGCGCCATTGCGGCAGGCGTTGGCGCGGGGCTGTTTGCCGATATGGCCTCGACGGGCGAGCGGCTGGTGAAATGGAGCCGCGAATTCACGCCAAACCCGGTACATCGCGAACTGTACGACGGCATGATGCAGAAATGGCAGGCGGTATATGCGGACCAGCTTGGGTTGGTGGACAGCGGGCTGACGACGTCGATGTGGCAGGCGCCGGGATTAGTAAAAACCCATACCCCTCACCCTGCCCCTCTCCCCATAGGGGAGAGAGAAAAAACCAGATCGAGTTGATTCTTTAAGGCCGCACCGGCCAGTCCCCTCTCCCCTATGGGGTGTACAGTCCGGGGACATGGTAGACAGGTGTTCGGGGACATGGTGAACACTTTTTAACATCCTTTACCCATGGTGATCGACTGTTTCTTCAGGTCGATC
>NZ_JBLKCH010000027.1:0-19266 GCF_047531125.1 Enterobacter sp. HK-058-C-ECC | reverse complement strand
CTCCATTGCACTTGAGCCATCCCGTGGGTGGTGTCGCTGACGGCCACGGAACAGGAATGCCGACCGGCAATGCAGAACCCTCTCCTAAACCAAGGTTTTTGAGAACCTCATCACTCAATCCTGCATCGGCAATTTCTTTTAACGCATTGGTGATTAATGGGTACTGTTTATGAGGATTATCAGCAGCAATGTGCTTTTTCATCTGATCATCAGCATAGCTCTTCACTTCAATAATTTTATCGTCAACATACTGGCGCGTTGCCAGCACAATTGACGGATCAATTTTCAGGGAAATTGAAGATGTGCTAGACACAATCAGAATCATGCGAATGGTCTGCGTGCGGCCACTTCCTTCCTGCAGCTGAGGCTTGTATGTTTCCGGGCAGTTAGCCACGGCGATCAGAATGCCGTCGTCGTCATAGAGACCGATCTCTCGGATCCAGAACCCTCCCTCATTCTCGGGAATAATCTGCTCAGCGATGATCTGGCTGGTATTGTTCGGATCAACAGCGAGCAGGTTTAGTGGCGCAATGCGTTTTTGGTTAACGAGCTTCGTCTGCGCAGGATCGGGGGTGGGCAACGTTCCGTTAGCGTCGCCTACCGCCATTTGCGTCAGATTGAGTTTTGTACCAAGTGCCGTCGCGTTAGCTAGCCGCGCCGCGCCCTGATTAGTCAGTATGGCAAAATATTTTGCGGTCATGCGTTCACTCTCAGGTTATCAATCAAATGGATGGCCGAAGCCGGGTAATAATCACCACCGATAATAAGTTCCTCAGTGGTATAGGGATAAACAGCCAGCGCATCGCCGTGATAGCATCCTGCGCCGACATAAAACTCTCCCGTTGAGCTCAGGCTGATAGCCAGCCCGGTCATGTGTCTACTTGCCGGTTTGGCATCTTCAATTAGCCGTTCAAGCTCCTGATACATTTCGTCAGTGATGCCGTTATCAAGCACACCGACAACCAGACGGAATGTGCCTGGATCCTCATCGAGCTGCCACCACTCGCGCACCTCTATCAAAAAGCCAAGCGGTTCCACCACACGACGCAATGCGCTGATGGTTCCTTTGTGCTGATGGACGAAAAACGAGGACATAATGACGCTGCGTTTTGTGCTCTCCGGCCACGCCTCATCCCAACGGTCTACCGACAGCGCCCATGCCAGGTAAGGAAGTAAATTTACCGGGCATGCGCTGGGGTTCCATAACGTGCGTAGCGGTATCGGCACACGCTTAATATTCGAGAGCGCAGCGGCAGCGGCGATTTCCAGGGGTGAGGACCCAACGGGTAATAGCCTGTCACTCATCCGAACCCCCGATAGTTATCTGATACGAGGTACAGTTCGATGCCTGCGACTTAGTCAGCACAATGTCAGACTGGGGAGATATCAGTTCAACGCGCTGCACACCTTCAACGTGAAGTGCTGCATAAATGGCCGACAGGCGGATATCGCGTCCAAGGCGATGCTGTGCGCTGATATAATTTTGCAGCTTCTGCTCTGCTGCTTGCCTGATAGGTTCAGACTCTGGTCCGGGATAAACGTAGAGCGTTGCGTTTATCTTGTATGGCACAATTTCTGCTGACTGAACAGTCACACGATCGCCGACCGGGCGGACGGTTTCAGCGTTAAGCGCTTTTTCAACAATTTCAAGTAGTTCAGGACCAGCAGTGCCATCACCCTCACGGGATAACACCGAAATCGTCACGTGTGCAGGCTGAGGGCTTTCAACCGAAACGTCAGCGACCCGTCCGTCGGCACTTCGACCATGATATTCATAGGCTCCAATCGGCCCCGCGACGCTCAGTCCTTCAAATGCTTGCTGCGCGCGCAGTCGAAGGTCAGCATCTGACTCCATGACGACCGCCGTTGGCGGAATGGTAGTGTCATCTCCCGGGGTGATGATCAGGCGTTCGGTGTTATTGTTTCCCGCGATAACATCAAGGTCGTGACCGGCAGCATAGGCCAGCGTCACAGCTAGCGCAGCCTCGTTTACACGCTGGCGCCAGATAACTTCCCGGTAGGCGTTCTCCTGCAGCAGCTTCACAATCGGCTCGGATTCCAGCGTCAGCGTCCGTGCAATCGCCTCTCGCTCCTCTTCCGGATAGAGAGAGACAAAGGTGGCCTTTCGTTCTGCCAACAGCGTTTCATAATCCACCTCCTCCACGACATCAGGCGCGGCGAGCTGGCTCAGATCAACAATAGCCATAGCGTTTAACTCAGTGAAATGGTGATAGAAAAGGATTGTCCGGAGGTCGGACGCGTGCCGGTGATATCGACATACAACGTCCCGTCGTTCTCCGAACGTTCGAAAGTGATGGCCGTCAGGCTTATCCGCGGCTCCCATTTCTGGATGGCGGAATAACAGGCGGCCATGATCTGCAGGCGCAGCGCCGGGCTCTGCGGCCTGTCTATCATCGCCGCCAGCAGCGAGCCGTAATCCCGGCGCATGACCCGCGAGCCAATCGGCGTAACCAGAATGTCGCGCACGCTCTGCCGGATGTGGTCAGCCTCTGAAAGGCTTAGCCCGGTCTGCCTGTTCATTCCCCTGTAACGCACCGTCATTGTGTCCCCTTAGTCCAGCTTCCGCCGCTTTGCACACTGCCGTGCGCGTGGTTGTCCACCTGCACTCCGTTGGAGGTCAATTTACCGCTGGAGTGCTCAATATTTCCGGTCATCACCCCGCCCTTCTGCACTTCCAGCGAGGCGGTAATTAACTTGTTGGTGCACACCACTTCAGGCGTATCCAGCGTGATACGGGACGTTGAGATGACCCGCACCTCCGGCACGGTAGCGGTCAGCGATTCAGAAGCGGAAATGTCGGCCGTTTTAATGCCTGAAACCGTCAGCGCCCCGCGTCCGGGTTCGTACTCGATCACCGCGCCGTCAGGGAACGCGACGTGGAACGCATCAGGCGACCCGGACGGCGCCGGATGGTCGTCAGAGAAAATGCCGGGCAGCACAAAGGCGGTATCCAGCTCACCGCCGATGGCCAGCAGCAGCACCTGCTCTCCCTCGGAAGGGGCCCACCACACGCGCGAACGTCCCGCACGGCAGGTTAGCCAGTTCAGCCAGGTGGTTTTCATCCCGCCGGTCTGGACACGACAAAGCCCTCTGTTGAGGTCAACGTCGGTCACAACACCGATACGAATCAGATTGCGGATCGCGCGAGCGATACCGTGCATGGAAGTTAATGTATTCATGAGAAGAGAATGCCGTTCAGGAGGAACGGCAGCAACGAGACGGGGTTTTCTGCGGGATGATACAACAAGCGGTCCAGACAGCTGGCGGCTGGCGGCCTTCAGCGTGGGGAGCTTAGTCCTCCCACTGGCTGACCAGCTCACCGTTGATGTACAACGCCTTCGGACGCGTGACGGGCTCCGGCAGCGGCGGCTCCGGGGAATAGGTCGTGTGCAGAACGCCCTGTTCCTCGGAAACAAGAATGCGCTCGGTTAATTGCATGCTGATGCTGATATCCATCGTAGCGTCATCGTTTAAAACGATCGCGAAGGTGTATCCGTTTTTGCGTCCGTCATCGAGGGTAAAAATGTCCGGCTGGTTTTCCCGCAGCCAGGCCAGTACCGGGACAAAAAATCCCTCGCTGTCGCCGGTGAAACCGCTAACCTTCGCGTTCAGCACATACCGTTTTTCAAAGGAGAGCGAGGAGGCCAGGCGGGCGTCTATATTGCCGCTGCCGACCGACATCTGCAGGCGCTCCGGGTTGGTATTCAGTTGGGGGATCGCGTCAATTAATGCCTGACGCAGGCTCTTGAGTTTGTGCATCGAGTTTATCCTGACAGTCTTTAATGGTTTCAACCTGCAGCGCGCAGGCGATAAGGGCGTACTCAAGCCTGCGAATATCGGCGCTGAGATCGCCGTTAGTGGCGGGTTCGCTTCCCGGCATCGGGCAGCGGCTCACCTTCGGGCAGGCGTTGTAAACAATGGGCTGCGGAGGCGCAGGCGGTGCGGGTGTGCAACCTGCGGACAGCATCAGGCAGCTGAGCGGTATACCAGCGGCGTAACGCTTCATTTTCATTGAGTAATCTCCCGATAGTCGCTTCCCGTCTTGCCCTCTCCTCGCCCGCAGCGACAAGCTCTTCACGGAGCCTGACCTGGGCGTTTTCGTTTGCTCTGGCCATCCGTTGCGACTGGGACAGCTGATGGTTGAGCGTGGCGAGGGCATTTTTTTGTTCGCTGGCGACCCGGTTGGCCGTGGCTAAGGAGCGGGACAGGGTCTGGTTGTCATGACGAAGCCACAGCGCGATCGCCAGCAGCCCGGCCAGCAGCAGCATGAGGACTCTCATGGCAGCCCCTTCATGCACCAGGCCTTTTCGCGGACACGGCGGTTTTCCAGACCGGTATTTTTGACGCCGTTGACGTACACCCAGCGGGTAAGCTGTTCGCACGCCTGCGACCACTGTTTACGCTTAATAAAAGACACCAGAGTCGAACGGCAGGCGGCGCCTGCGCCAACATTAAAGGTAAAACTCACCAGCGCGTCGTAGACCCGCGGCGGCATCTCCACCGGCGCGCACGTCGCCAGTCGTCGCTCAACGTTGAGTACATCAGCAACCAGATTTACCGCGGCCTCACGCTCGGTGATGTCCCGCGTCGGCACAACGTTTGCCGTGTGGCCAATGCCTGACGTCCATACCCCAGCGCTGCACCGGTAGGGCGAAAGGCGACAACCTTCGAGATCGGCAATCAGCGCCAGCCCCTCAGGGGAGGTTTTCAGTAAACGAAAATCGGGCATCAGCACAGCCAGCGCCAGCACGCCGGCGACGCTGCAACGCTTAATGATTGAGTTCACGAATGCTCTTCTTATCGAGGCCCAGCGACTGGAGATAGCGCCAGGTTTTTCGCTTAAACCAGTAGTTCGTCAGCGCGGTAAAAATGGCGCAAACACTCCCCACGTACAGCGCGACCTTTTCAGGCGACATCGCCCCGAACCAGGCCAGCGCCACGGCCAGCCAGTAGGCGATAAACGTGGTGATTTTCTCCAGGCTCAGTCCCATAGATTTACGGATTCTTTGGTGGGGGCGCTATTTACCTCCGGCATCTCTACCGGCGTGCCGTGAGGCAAGATAACGCCTGACTCCGCGAGGCCAGGATTGGCCTTCAGAACGGCTTCTACGACGCCAGCCGTGCGCCCATAATAGCGGGCGCAAACGGCATCAAGCGTGTCCCCCTGCATTGCATAGATCTTCATCAGACGCTCCCAACATCCGGTTACCAGGTACTGTAGAGTTTCCCGGGCTGGCGGCCTTTTCGCTATCGCTGACGGATGGACAATCACGGACACAACAGACCGTCCACATGCAGCGAAGCGTGGGTCAACGAAAGCGCAAAATCAGAATGAGGGCGTGCATTCGGGTAATGATGCTGGGCTAGCGCCAGCTCTCGTCTTCCCAGACTTCCCGGAGAATATTATCCAGTATCTCGCGATCGGCTTCTCCTTCGAGCCCCTGGAGCTCTACTCCCGTCATCGATCCTATTTTCACGGTCACCCGCGATGACGGGAACAGGGACCTTATTCGGCGGGTCAGTTCGTTCTGGAAGGCCTCGACGACACCATGGCCAATCTGCTGGTCTTTATCGAGCGTAATGTTCACCCGAACGTTACCCTCTTTTTTGATGCGTTCCGGAACAGGCGATGCTGAGAAAACAACGGTAAACGCGTTGTTTTTGATTAAATTTCCCCGCGCAATCTCAGCAATCAAATTCAGGGCAATCTCACGATCTCTTTCCTGACATGTTCCTTCTGTCGTCAGTCGAGCAATCATCTCGACGCGTTCAATCATGACCTGCTCGTTCAACTCTCTGTCCACACAACCTCCACCACGAGATACTGTATAAACATACAGTAGCACGTATTCATAAAAAGAGTGAAGCGAAAAATCAGAACTCTTCACGGTATGTGCATGATATCGATGGAGATTAGCGTGCTCTCAGAGAGAACAGATCCGATAAATACCCAATACGTTCAAGGATTTTCCGCGCCTTATGCTGATAAGAACGCGCTGCCGGAAAGAGCGTTCCGTCAGCTGCGCCTCTGCACCATTTATCGTTAAAACGGCTTACGCCGCCCGCCATAAGATGCAGGGCCTCTGCGCGGCTGATGGCGATTCCGGTGGCGAGCCGAACTTCATCAATCACCTTCTCCGGGACCCCGTTCTGCGGATCCCGCTCGTAGACAAAGGGCGCCGCTGCGCCGGGCCGGATGCGCTTAATACGCTCGGTTAATGCCCGTCTCGCACGCCGGTTAAGGGGTTGAGAGAGATCGCTCAGCGTACAGTTATTGACAGAACTCCGAGAAGGCGCAGTTACATTCTCAGGCTCCTGGGTCCGCTTCGGCACAATTTTCCACTGCGTGAGCCGGGTTAAAACCGGGCTGCCCGCGCCGACAGCAGCATCGTACACGCCGCGGATGCGGACAGTTTCTTCGCCGTACTGGTTAAACCCGGTACCCGGCTCATACAGCGTGCGCACCTGTAAATCATCGCGACGCACAAACGGGCCACCCTGTGCAGTGACGTAACCCGCCCAGTCACCGGCGTCGGCAGCTTCATGGACGGCAGCAAACTCGACGCTCAGACCACGCGCGGTCTCTGCGTCTGCCAGTCGGCGCAGCTCGCGGTAGACCGTTACCGGCGCGCCGCCGATGAACTGAAACTGGCGAATGTGCCAGCGCCCTGCCCAGGCCGATACGGCGGACGCCGTCTCCTTCAGCAGGCCGCCGCTTTCGTTGTCAGTCTCACCATCAAGCGCATAGCCGTCGATATTCTTTGAGATGTATTTGGCGATATAGCCGGTAGCGCTGCCTTTCTGCGGATCGATCGCGTCCGCGTGAAAGCGAGCCTGTCTGGCGCTTTCGCTCTGCAGCTCAGCGGCATCCTCCTCCCGGGCGTAGTCCCCTATAATCCGGCGAACGCATTCGACGTCTTCCGGCCGCATAAACACCAGCATGTGCCAGTGGGGCGTACCGTCGTGATGGGGTTCCGCGACGCGGATACCAAAGATACGGCGACCTTCCCGGTGCAGCTTTGCGCGGATGCGCGCCCACACCCGGGTGAAGTAGCCTTGCGTCTCCGCCGGGCTGGATCCGTTCCACTTCGCGTTGGGGTAGCCCGATTTCACGGTGGCGTGATACTGCGCGGGGGCGGTTAAGGTATAGAATTCGCCCACATAGCCCAGCGCCTGGCAGATATTTTCAAACCCGCGAATGCGGGTCATGAGCTCACAGCGACGTATCGCCGGGTTGGCCACCGAGCTATCGTATTTTTCAATCAGGCTAATGCGGTTGCCCTCTTCATCTTCCAGCTCCATGCCCTTGAGAAATTCACGGGTGCGGCGCTTCTGCTCGCGCCACTCGGTCACGCAGCGTTTGCTCGCGTATGCCATTCTCTTTTTGCTGACGTTGCCGAGGGCAATCTGCAAATGCTCGCGCCAGGCAGTCGCGATCCGACGTAAACGCCCGCGCCACCACGCCTCGGAAAACATCCGCATCACCGCGGCGGCAACATCGTCTTTGTTGAAAAATGTCTTCGACACCCGCTCCCAGTGCGGAGGCGACACGTTGAACTGCCGGGCGATCAGTCCGGCGCGCTGATACCAGATAAAGAGCGTCTGGTATTCGCCCATATCAGCATCGTTAATATTTGCCAGCTCGCCGCGAATAAAGCTGGCAATATCGCCCGCCAGCAGGTCGATATCCGCGCGGGACATATCCGGCAGACGGTTATACCGGGCAACCAGTTCAACCATTCGCGAGGCAAGGTACTGCAGAAGCTGGGTATCGAAATGGCCTTTAAACACGGCTCGGGAGACTGCGTCATGCAAACCTGCGCAGGCATAGCGTTCAGAGACCCGCCGCAGGCGGGGCAATATCCTGTTGCAGAAGCGGATCAAAAAGGCGTTAGCCTGCGGATTGCCCCGATGCTGTTCGAGGGCGTCAACGGCGCGCCAGACCTCAAAACGCACGCAGTCAGGCTGCTGTGAAAGGGCCATTCTTGCCTGCTGCAGCGTCGCGAAGAAACGATCGCGACGCTGCTGCTGGGCATGGGTAAGATAAGGGCTGGCAATGGCCGACCGCGGTGCATTCCACGGATAAGCGAATGACGTAGCCAACTCACCCTCCCCGGACGTGTTTATTTTTCATCTCCGCGATCTCCTGACAGGTGACGCACAGGGCCACGCCGGGCACCGACATACGGCGCGCCTGCGGTATTGGAGCCTCACACTCCTCGCAGAAGAAACGCGAAGGCGATGCGGGTCGTCTGCGGGCGCTATTAATGTGGCGCTCTCTGTCTTCCTGCTCGCGCGCCTGGGCAAGATCGATAAAATCGGCCATCAGTGCAGCTCCTGGGATTCACGCTCGTAGCGGGCCGCCTCGTGGCACAGCAGTTCGGCAATGTCTTCTCCGCTCATGCCGGTTTTGTAGATCTGGTTCGCCAGCGCTTCCAGACGCAGGGAGACCGCAAGGGCGCGCGCGCATCGTTCCTCTGTTTTTGCCTCCATCAGCAGGCGTTGCAGTTCTTCACTTCCGATTGGATAAGGGCGGTTTTCACTGTGTCGCATTACGCGTTCTCCTTAAATTCAGGCAACAGGGTGCCCGGCGGGTTGACGCCATTCGTTTTTGGGTTGGGTTACAACGGCATGGTCAGCCGTTCAGGAAATAAACTCACAACAGCACGAAAATGATTCATCGCGGTAATTAGCGCTCTTTTCTCCTCTGTGGTCAGCTCGCTGATATCGCACTCATGACGGGCGACGGGTAATCTCGCCAGGAAAAAGAGAGCGGCCAGCGCCCTGCTGTTCTCCTCAAAAAAGGGATCGCGCTTATCGCGCATGTCGGCCATAAACCGCGCCAGCTCTTTCCCGCTATCGCTCCCGTAGCGGGCGCGCAGTTCAGCGATGTGGTTAAGCCCGCTAAGACGCGCCCCCACGCTTAGTGGAACCCTTGCACGGGCAGCTTCTATCGCCATATCTCCCCTCGCGTAAATGTATGCACGCTAATGCGTTCAAAACGGGCAGAGCACGGCTTTTTCCACCGTTTGAGGATTGCGATTTCGGAAGCCATGCTGCATGATTCCCATTTTGATAATGCCTGCAATCATTAGCCTCAGTTTGCCAACGTCTGCCGCTGATTGCCCGAATTTGTAATGATACTAATACCCAAATGAGTATTAGTAAACACCCAAAGGAATATATTTTGATACTAGATTCTCAAGTGAATAATGAAGAATTGCTCGATAGAATCTGTCAGGTATATGGTTTCACGCAGAAAATCCAGCTGGCCCGACACTTTAATATCGCCGCCAGCTCGCTTCAGAACCGCTACGCGCGCGGGACCATCTCTTACGACTTTGCGGTTCAGTGTGCGCTGGACACTGGCGCCAGCCTCCGCTGGCTGATGACCGGCCAGGGTGCGCAGTTTGCAGGAAACCCCGCCCCGGGCGATCCCGTTTCGGTTTCGACATTCACACTCAGTGACGGGAGGCTGGAAGAAAATTCCATTTTGAGTATCGACGCTGCTTTCTTTAGCAAACCGCTGACGCGCGGCATCGCCGTCCGGGCAGAGGGGAAGCTGCACTTTATCGAAAAAGAGGCGTCGTTAACCGACGGCCTGTGGCTGGTTGAGATTGAAGGCACCGCCAGCATCCGCGATCTGACGCTGCTGCCGGGGAAAAAACTTCACGTGGCGGGCGGCAAGGTTCCCTTTGAATGCGGTATCGACGAGATAAAAACGGTGGGCCGCGTGGTGGGGATCTATAGCGAAGTAAGCTGAGGATACTAAATTCAAGGCTGACGAGATTCGCCAGCCTTTTGGTTGATTTTAAACGCTATTTTTCGATGTAGTTGTAAGAAGTCAGAATTCCTTTGTCAGAAAAATCGACGGACAGGTGCTGCTTGCGATCCAGATTAAGAGGAATGATGAGATAGATACGACGATCGATGATCTGCGACGTATACTCCCAGTGGCGCGTATTATTGTAGTCAGCCGTATTTGCTGGTACGCCAAAAGCAATCAGCACATCTTTGCGGGTCGTGACCTCTGGGATCAGCTTCTGCTTTATCTCTTTTTCCGAATACTGAGCCAGGCTTGTCGCCTTGGTTCCGTCGTAGTTCGATGCACATGAGGCGCTCAGGAGACAGGCTAACGCCACGCCTAAAAAGTTAATGGCTTTCACTGTACAAAATCCTTTTCAACATAAATGCCATTGACGGTATCAAGCGCGACTTCTTTCATATAAAGCACGCAATATCCCGTTTTATCGCTATAGCTAATATGCCCTTCGTAGATCTTTTTCTTTTCTGGCGTGAAAGTCAGCGATACATTACACCCCTGATATAAAGCGTGCTGGATAGTGGTTTTTTCATCTGGCACAATCAACGTTTCGAAATAGTCTTTATCGTATTTCTTCCCCGTGACTTTAGGGAGACCAATATCTTTCGTCGACCCAAGGAAAGGGTTCAAATAACGATTGTGCTTAAGTACCCACCCACCTGTTTCTTTACCAGATTTATCATACTGATAGATGCCATAACTCATCGGCGGCCCAATGAGACGAAGCTTAGCGACATCCTCGCTACTCGGCGGTGGCGTGTACATTTTCGGCTCAGGAAAGAAAGTACTGCAGCCAGAAAGACTCACTATTGCTGGAATAATTATATATTTTAAAAATCGCATACCTTTACCTTTATATATATCCTTGCTTATTTTTCAGAGAGACACCCCGAGGCATTAACATCCCTGAATGCTATTAACAAATCACTCATAGATATAAAGGTCAACTAAAAAAAATAAATTTAGGTTTAGTGTAATAAAAATGCGCGTGCCGTTGGATTTTGAGGAGTTTATTAATACTTTTTGAACAACGAATCGCCAATGTTGGCTCACTCTTCAAGCGTGGCAACACTGGCAGAGCGGGAACCGTAAACACAAACCCTCCTGTTCCTTTACTCACAAACTGCAAAACTAAAGAAATCCCCCATCGCGCCGATCATCATCCGTGTGTATTATTTCCTGTAGCTTTTACAACAACTAACCTTAACTCAAATACTTAAGCGCCAAAGCGAAAGGCATCATGAGCACACCGATCAAACGGCTAGAAATCATTAAAAATGCCATTGAACTGGAAGATGACGACATCATCCAGAGCCAGCTGACACGCCTGAAAAATGAAGCGTTTGACGATGAGCTACAGGCAATCGTCGTGGCGCTCGAGGAGAAGAACTACACCGCGGCCATGGCGGCCATTACCGCCTGGCTGCAGGGCCAGCGCGCCGTGACCCCGTGGCGCGATCCGCAGGTGGCGGCCAGCAAGCTGGAGCTGAAGGCGCTGGAAGAGCGTCTGCGCGATCTGATTGACCGCCGCAACGCGCGGGTGCAGCAGCTTGATGAGTTCAACGATCTCTATTTCTCACGCCTCGGGCCGCTGATGCAGCAGATCCTCGCCCTGCGTAAAACGCTGGCGGAGCTGAACCTGCGTCGTCAGCAGGCGGAAGCGCGTCGTCGCGAGGAGGATTACCGTCGCTGCCAGCACTATATGGCGCAGGCGGTAGAGGTGCTGGCGACGCTCACCCAGCGCTGGCGCGATCTCCCGGCTGACTCCGTCCAGGCCGCCGAGGCGCGTAAGCATCTGGAGCAGCAAAGCAATCTGATTGCCAACCTGTTGGCCGAAGCGCAGGAGCTGGAGAGCGGCTTAACGCGCGAAGAGGAGCCTGCGCGTCAGGCTCGCGACGAGGCCAACGAAGAGTACGAGAAGTATCGCGAACAGCATCACGATGCCGAAGTGCGGCTACGCAAAGGTAAGCATCTTTCGCAAGAGGACCAGAACGAACTCAAGCGTCTCTGGCGACAGGCGAGCAAGCTCTGCCACCCGGATCTGGTGGCGGACGATCTGAAAGAAGAAGCCAACAACATGATGGTGCAGCTTAACCAGGCGAAGCAGCGCGGCGATGTGAAAGCCATTCGCTCGCTGGTGGCCCGCCTGCAGCAGGGCTTCGAGCCATTGATGGCCAGCGACAGGCTGAACGATCTGGAACGTATCCGCAAAAAAATGGCGCAGGTCCGCGAGCAGATCGACACCTTAGTGAACGAGCTGGCGGAGCTGGAGAAAGAAGAGTCCTGGCTGCTGGTCTCCTCGCTGAGCAATATGGAAGCGTACTTTGCTCAGCAGGAGAAAGCGCTGCACGAGGTCCGCGCCTCGCTCGAACATCAGGTGAGCGAAGCGCAGCTGGATTCGGCAGCCTGATTATTTGGCGTGCCAGTATGCGCTGGCACGCACCAGCTGAGGGTCAATGACGTCGGCTTCAAACTGACGGCTCAGGCTTTTCACCACCTTCCCTTCCCCGGTCAGCCAGATAAAGTAATCGTCCCCCGGAACGGTCAGCGTCGCCAGATGGTCCGCGACGGCCAGCTCGCTGTGGCCCACTACCCAGGTGATGTTAAACGCGCTCAGGTGCGCCAGATAGTCCTTATACGATTCATCCCCAACCGTCACGACCGCCTGCACGTCCGGGCGAACCGGCAGTTGCGCAATGCTCTCTAAGCGTCGACGCAGCGCGGGCATGCCGGACTCGTCGCACACGTACAGCTGCCAGGCGTAATCCTCCGGCACCACCAGCGAACCGCGCGGGCCGCCGATGGTCAGCTTATCGCCTACCTTCGCCTGTAGCGCCCATCCGCTGGCTATGCCGCCGTCATGAATGAAGAAATCCAACGCCAGTTCATGACGGGCCTCATCGTAGAGCGGTGTATAGTCGCGCGCCTGCGGACGCACGCCGTCACCCCAGTCGATGCCTTCATCGGTGACCACCGGCGGCGTAAACGTCGTCCCGGGTGCCGGGAAAAAGACTTTGGTATGGTCGTCGAAACCGCGGGAGCTAAAGCCCTCCAGCGCCTCGCCGCCTAGCACAATGCGCTGGAAACCCGCGCTGACGCGCTCAACGCGGAGCACCGTCAGTTCGCGAAAACGCAGGTCATTACGAACACGCTGTGGATAACGGGTAGATGCCATTTTTAGACCCTTTTCTGGTGAATACGATATATCTAAATCAATTTTCAAATGATAATGATTACTAATAAGGAAAAATGCAAGATCTTTTAGATTGCATCTGAATATATCTTAGATATAGTTTAGATATATCAAAATGAAGGGCATATTATGCGACACGAACACGATGGCGGCGGGCGTCGGCCGCGCTTTTTTGGCCACGGCGATCTACGGCTGGTGATTCTGGATATCCTGACCCGTAGCGCAAGCCACGGCTACGAGCTGATCAAAGAGATCGAGAACCTGACGCAGGGAAACTACACCCCGAGCCCGGGCGTCATCTATCCAACCCTGGATTATCTGCAGGATCAGACGTTTATCACCATTACGGAAGAAGAAAACGGGCGTAAGCGCATTGCGATTACCGCTGAAGGACAACGCTGGCTGGATGAAAACCAGGAACAGCTGGAACAGATCCAGGTGCGTATCAAAGCGCGCAGCGTCGGCTTTCAGCTACGCAAAAACCCGCAGATGAAGCGGGCGCTGGATAACTTCAAAGCGGTACTGGACCTGAAGGTAAATCAGGGAGAGCTCAGCGACGCGCAGCTTAAGCAGATTATCGGCGTGATTGACCGCGCGGCGCTGGAGATCTCCCAACTGGATTAAGCCGGTGCGTGCTCGCTCACGCGGAAGACGCGTACCAGCTCTTTAAGGTGCATCGCCTGTTCATTAAGCGATGCCGCCGCCGCGACGGACTCCTCCACCAGCGCGGAGTTTTGCTGGGTGGTGGCGTCAATCAGGCCAATCGCGCTGTTGATCTGCGAGATCCCCTCCGTCTGCTCATGGCTGGCCTGACGGATCTCACGCAGGATTGCATCCATCTCCTCCACGTTGCCGACCATGCCGTTAATCAGCCCACTCGCTTTTTCGACCAGGTTCATCCCGTCCTGGGTCTGGCT
The DNA here is from genome assembly GCF_047531125.1 of Enterobacter sp. HK-058-C-ECC. Classification (NCBI taxonomy): domain Bacteria; kingdom Pseudomonadati; phylum Pseudomonadota; class Gammaproteobacteria; order Enterobacterales; family Enterobacteriaceae; genus Enterobacter; species Enterobacter sp. HK-058-C-ECC. The sequence goes on along the minus strand of NZ_JBLKCH010000027.1, from coordinate 5,312 downwards.
GGTGGAGCTCTCAATCAGCTCCCGGATTTCGCTGGCAGACGACGCGCTCTTCTGGGCAAGCTGGCGCACCTCTCCGGCGACCACCGCAAAGCCGCGGCCATGCTCACCGGCGCGCGCCGCTTCCACCGCCGCATTCAGCGCCAGAATGTTGGTCTGGAATGCAATGGCGTCGATCAGGTCGATAATGTCGGACATCCGGTTGGAGGTCTCGTTAATCAGGCGCATTTTACTGGTCACCTGCTTCATCATCTCACCGTTGTTTTTGACCACCGTGGCGGCATCGGCAGAAAGATTGGTCGCTTCACCGGTATGCGAGGCGGTATTTTTCACCGTCGCGGTGATCTGCTCCATCGAGGCGGCAGTCTGTTCAACGGAGCTGGCCTGCTCTTCCGTACGTGCGGCCAGATCCTGGTTACCGGCGACAATCTGCGCGGCTGCGCTGGAGATATTCTCCGAGCCGGTCTGCACCTGCTGCACAATGTCCAGCAGTCGCGTCTTCATCTCCATCAGCGCATGCAGCAACAAGCCCGTTTCGTCTTTACCGTGCGGCGTGATGCTGCCCGTCAGATCGCCCTCTGAAATCGCTTTTGCGAAATTCACCGCCTCACCGAGCGGGCGGGTGATAGCGCGCACGATAAACCAGCCAATCAGGCTGCCTGCCGCAACGCTAAAGAGCGTGAGCAGGATCAGCAGCAGACGGTTAGACCTGAAATCCCCTTCCACCTGCGTACCCGCACGCTGCATCTCGCTGTTCTGAATGGCAATCAACTCCTTCACCTTCGCTTTATAAGCCTGCTGCACGGCAAGGGTGGTGGTCATCATCTCCTGAATGGCGCCCGCACGGTTGTTGTTCTGCACTGCCTGCAAAATACGATAGCGCGAATCCAGATACTGCTGGCGCACGCTGCGGATATCCGCCAGCACCTGCTGAGACTTTTGATCCTGCAAGGCGTTGTTCAGCTCGCCCAGAATCACCGTAATATGCTCGCTGATCTCTTTCAGGCGCTGCTGAGATTGCCCCGTGTAAGTACCCTGCTCGTCCAGCAGCATCAGCTGTTGAGTGCTAATAAATTCCTGGAAGTTATCGATTAACTGGTTCGCTTTTACCGTGGTCGGATAGTCATGGGTAATAATGGATTGCATCCCATTATTTGCCCGGTTCAGGCTCAGCAAAGACACACTTGCGCTGATCGCCATCAGGACAATAAAGAACCCAAACGCCAGAAATAATTTCGTGCCGATCTTTACGTCATGTAAGAACATATTTACTCCATCGATGTGATTATTTCTCAGACGATCGCTGTTATCGGTAACGGATTGGCTAACTTTATGACTTTGATCGTTTTTTTATTTCATAACCCTCACAATGCATAGGTGTAGGCTATTAATATTGCTTCATCGATCGTTACCAGACCGTCAAACGGGGTATTTTTGAAACAGGATTCTGAAGAACTGACTTAGGCAGGAATAAATAACTGAGGCACTTTCTTTAGTTATTTAATATTAAATTAACAATAAACCACATTAATAGTCACAATGGGAAAAATAAAAAGCCGTTTATTCCTTATGGTATAAACGGCTTTTTTGGAACATGACTGACTCAATGGAGCACGGTCACCGCATCCTTAAGACGTCCGGCGCGATGCTTCACCATGGCAGAAATGTGCGCGCTCTCCTCCACCAGGTCGGCGTTTTTCTGCGTGATGCTGTCAAGTTCAGCCACCGCACGGGTTAACTCTGATAACCCGGTTGCCTGCTCGGAGGTCGCGTGGCTGATCTGGGCGATAAGCTGCGTCACGTTTTTCACCTGCACAACGATATCATCCATCGTACGGCCCGCAGCGTGTACCTGCTCAGAGCCGGACTGCACCTTGCTGGCGCTGGCATCAATGAGTTTACGAATATCATTAGCCGCACTGGCGCTGCGGCTGGCAAGATGGCGGACTTCGCCCGCGACCACAGCAAACCCTTTACCCTGCTCGCCTGCCCTTGCCGCTTCAACCGCCGCGTTCAGCGCCAGAATATTGGTCTGGAAAGCGATATCGTTAATCAGAGAGGTAATCGAGCCAATTCGCTGCGTGCTGTCGGCAATGTCATCCATCGTTTTAACGACGGTCTGCATCGCATTGCCCCCTTTCGTTGCCGCGCTGCTCGCGGCCACGGAGAGTTTGTCCACCTCGGCGGCGGTTTCGGAGTTACTCTGAACGGACGCGGCCATCTGGTTCATTGTCGCGACGGTCTGCTGCACGTTCGCGACGGTCTGACGCGTACGATCGTTCAGATCTTCATTTCCCTGCGCCAGCCTATCGCTGCCGTCACGGACGCTCACCACCTGGCTCGACACGTCATTGATCAACCAGCGGCACATCAGGCCAAGCTGCCCTACCGCGCGCAGCGTCAGGCCCAGCTCGTCGCTGCGGTTCAGGTGCTGCACGCTATTGCGCTCGCCGGTGGCGACCTTCAACGCCTGTCGAGCCACATTCTCGATCGGGCGGACAATCTGTTGCTCAAACAGCAGCGTTCCCAGCAGCATCACCACCGAGGCCGCGGCGAGCGGCGTCCAGCCTGCGGAGGTCGCGGCCAGCGTGGCGGCGAGTACGGCAAAGAGCACCGCCATCACGCTGCGCACGCGCCAGCGCAGCGGCATGGCCGGCAGTTTACCCAGCCAGCCCTTTCCCACCACCAGCCCTTTGTGAATACGTTTTTTACAGCGCCCGTCGTTCAGCGCCCGGTAGAGCGGCTCCACGGCGGCGATCTCTTCCGCTGTGGCTCTGGTGCGAATCGACATATAGCCCGTCACCTGCCCCCGGCGCACCATCGGCACCGCGTTAGCACGCACCCAGTAGTGGTCACCGTTTTTGCGCCGGTTTTTGACAATCCCGCTCCACGGCTCGCCCTGCTGCAGCGTGTACCACATATCGGCAAACGCGGCTTTTGGCATATCGGGATGGCGCACCATATTGTGCGGCTGGCCCGTCAGCTCATCGAGCTGGTAACCGCTCACCTGCACAAAGGTGTCGTTGGCGTGGGTGATGTAGCTGTGGATGTCTGTGGTAGACATTAAGGTGGTGTCATCGTCCAGAGGATATTCATTCTGGGTGACATAGGTTGGAGAGGACATGGCGTGCATCCCTTGCAGGTTATTTGAATGTTAATTTTGTGGGTCATTGTTTTTTCGGCGGTAAACAATTTATCTTTAGTTGTTAAACTTGATGGAGATCGCAGATTTGACTTAAACCATACTTTTTGTACGATTTTTTAATCCATTGATTTCAAATACTTTCGCAGAGAAATTACCCACAAAGCATGACTCGTTAATGCCCGCTTAAGTCGCAGCGTATGCACTTCTTTAGTGCAGCGGCGCTTTTACCCCCTTCCTTATACTCTCTGCCCCGTACCGCTAAATCTCGTTTGGCTTCTATCGGCATGATTAAATATTGTGCAACATTATTTTAACCTGGCGTTTATCCCGATTTTCGTTAAGGCATCTGAAGTGGCGTAATCCCTGCAATACTTAAACCAGTATCATGTGATACGCGATCCCCGGGAGCACATTTTGAACAGGTTACCTTCCAGCGCCTCGGCTCTTGCCTGTACCGCGCACGCACTGAATCTCATTGAGAAGCGAACGCTTGATCATGAGGAGATGAAACAACTTAACCGAGAGGTCATCGATTACTTTAAAGAGCATGTCAATCCAGGGTTTCTGGAGTATCGCAAATCTGTTACCGCCGGCGGGGATTACGGAGCCGTAGAGTGGCAAGCGGGAAGTCTGAACACGCTTGTCGACACCCAGGGACAGGAGTTTATCGATTGCCTGGGAGGTTTTGGAATTTTCAACGTGGGGCACCGTAATCCAGTTGTGGTTTCCGCCGTACAGAATCAACTTGCGAAACAACCTCTCCATAGCCAGGAACTGCTCGACCCGCTTCGCGCCATGCTCGCGAAAACGCTGGCGGCCTTAACGCCCGGCAAACTGAAATACAGCTTCTTTAGCAACAGCGGCACGGAATCGGTCGAAGCGGCGATTAAGCTCGCCAAAGCGTACCAGTCGCCGCGCGGGAAATTCACCTTCATCGCCACCAGCGGCGCGTTCCACGGTAAATCCCTGGGCGCACTGTCGGCGACCGCGAAATCCACCTTCCGCAAACCGTTTATGCCACTGCTGCCGGGCTTCCGCCACGTGCCGTTCGGTGACATTCACGCCATGCGCACCGCACTGAGCGAATGCCGTAAAACCGGCGATGACGTGGCGGCGGTGATCCTGGAGCCGATTCAGGGTGAAGGCGGCGTCATCCTCCCTCCGCAGGGCTATCTGCCAGCCGTGCGTCAGCTGTGCGATGAGTTTGGCGCGCTGCTGATCCTCGACGAAGTCCAGACCGGGATGGGGCGCACCGGCAAGATGTTTGCCTGCGAGCACGAGAACGTTCAACCGGACATTCTGTGCCTGGCGAAAGCGTTGGGCGGCGGCGTCATGCCGATTGGCGCGACGGTGGCTACCGAAGAGGTGTTCTCGGTGCTGTTCGACAATCCGTTCCTGCATACCACCACCTTTGGCGGTAACCCGCTGGCCTGTGCGGCGGCGCTGGCGACCATCAACGTGCTGCTGGAGCAAAACCTGCCTGCGCAGGCGGAGCAAAAAGGCGACATGCTGTTGGACGGCTTCCGCCAGCTGGGCCGTGAATTCCCGGATTTGATCCAGGATGCGCGCGGCAAAGGGTTGCTGATGGCCATTGAGTTTGTTGACAACGAAATCGGCTACAGCTTCGCGAGCGAGATGTTCCGCCAGCGGGTGCTGGTGGCCGGCACGCTCAACAACTCAAAAACCATCCGCGTGGAACCCCCGCTGACGTTGACGATTGAGCAGTGTGAGCAGGTGCTGAAAGCGGCGCGTAAAGCGCTGGTGGCGCTGCGGGTAAAAGTGGAAGAAATATAATTATTCCTCTTTTCTTTTGTACGGTCCGGGAACAGAGTTGACAGATATTGACTTCATTCCCGGACCGTACAGCTTTCGCAAGAAGAGGTGACGTTAGCGCCGACGCGAATCATTTCAATTTGTAATCAAGTATTCCATAATGAAAATGAATAGCCTCTTCCCTTGACGTGTAATTTCAGCCCGAAATTAAATATTTAATCTTTACCGTAAGACAACGCTTAATAATACACTCCAATTATCAATCTCAGCGATACAAACCCGCAAAATTTCACCGCGGTGAGTATTTACTGTACTAATTCATACTAAAAATTAATAAAGATAAAGTTAAAAATACATTTAGAATTTCTAATTTAAAATGAGAAATCAACAGATTGAT
>NZ_JBLKCH010000026.1:17498-19695 GCF_047531125.1 Enterobacter sp. HK-058-C-ECC | reverse complement strand
GTGCACTCTTTTCTCCCTCGCCCCTTTGGGGAGAGGGCCGGGGTGAGGGGCGCTGCTGTATGTCCTCCCATGTTGTGAGATTGATAACAAAATTTATCTCATTCATCTCAAAAGTGTTAACCCGCACTCAAAAACATAATTTTCACTATTTATAAAAATGAAATAAATGTTTTATTTATAGGGTCGTTAGTTCACAGCATTCACCAACACCGGGAGCCGTTATGTTTAACATTGCTTTACTGGGCGCTGGCCGAATTGGCCAGGTACATGCAGCTAACATCGCCAGCCACGGCGCGACCACGCTCTGGTCCGTGGTTGACCCGAATCAGGAATTTGCCACCCGCCTCGCCACGCAGTATCAGGCCCGCCAGCAGAGCCTGACTGAAGCGATGACCGACCCTAACGTTCACGCCGTGCTGATCGCCTCCGCGACCGATACCCACGCGGACCTGATTGAAATGGCCGCCCGCCACGGCAAGGCCATCTTCTGTGAAAAGCCGGTCCACCTTGACCTCGCCCGCGTGCGCGACTGCCTGAAGGTGGTCAAAGAGTACGACGTGCCGCTGTTTATCGGCTTTAACCGCCGCTTTGACCCGCAGTTCCGCCGCGTGAAAACCGACGTGCAGGCCGGGCGCATCGGCAAGCCGGAATCGCTGCTGATCATCTCCCGCGACCCGTCTCCACCGCCTGCGGAGTACGTGCGCGTCTCCGGCGGCATGTTCCGCGATATGACCATTCACGATTTTGACATGGCCCGCTTCATCATGGGCGAAGAGCCGGTGTCGGTGTATGCCCAGGGCAGCAACCTGGTCGATCCGGCGATTGGCGAGGCGGGGGATATCGATACCGCGTTTATCGTTCTGAAATACGCTTCCGGCGCGATGGCGACCATCGTCAACAGCCGCCGCTCATCTTACGGCTACGACCAGCGCCTGGAGCTGCACGGCTCCGAAGGGCTACTGTGCGCGGGCAACATTCTGGAAAACCAGGTGCAGCACTACGGCAAACAGGGCTGCACCAGCGCGCTGCCGGAACACTTCTTCCTGCAGCGCTACAAATCCGCTTACGCCGCGGAATGGGAACACTTTGTCGCGGTCCTGCGCGGCGAAGCGGTGCCTGACTGCAGCGGCGATGATGGTGAACGTGCGCTGTACCTTGCGGATAAAGCGCTGGAGTCACTGCGCAGCCAGCGCGAGATCGTCCTCTAAACACCACAACCCTACACAGAGAGACATAATAATGAAAAAACTGATCGTAGCCGCCCTCATCGCCATGACGTCCGGGGCCGCCCTCGCCGAAAACGAGCAAATTGTTTTCAGTACGCCAAACCTGGCCATGCCGTTTGAAGTTCACATGCAGCGCACGGCGGTAAAAGCCGCAAAAGAGATGGGCGTGAAGCTTCAGGTGCTGGACGGGCAGGGCAGTTCACCGAAGCAGGTGGCTGACCTGGAAAACGCCATCACCCGCGGGGCGCAGGGCTTTATCGTCTCCCCGAACGACGTGAACGCGGTCTCCAGCGCGGTGGATGAAATTCAGGATGCGAAGCTGCCGGTAGTTACCCTTGACCGCTCCGTCGACAGCCAGAAGAAGGTGCCGCACTTTGGCGCCAACAACTACAAGGGCGGCCAGGCGATTGGCGACTTCGTCAAAACCAAATTCCCCGACGGGGCGGAGATCATTCTGCTGACCGGCCAGCCGGGCTCCTCCTCCAACATCGAACGCACCAAAGGGATCCGCGACAGCCTGAAGGCGGGCGGGGATAAGTACAAGATCGTCGCCGATCAGACCGGCAACTGGATGCGTTCTGAAGGGATGCGCATCGTGGAAAGCGTGCTGCCCTCGCTGCCAAAGCGTCCTCAGGTGATCCTCTCTGCCAACGACGACATGGCGCTGGGGGCGATTGAAGCCCTGCAGAGCCAGGGCGTGAAGCCGGGCGAAATTCTGGTCACCGGCTTTGATGCGGTACCGGAAGCGCTGGCCCGCGTGCGCGACGGCTGGCTGGCGGTGACGGCGGATCAGCGTCCGGGCTTTGCGGTGCAGACGGCGATGAGCCAGCTGGTGGCCAACGTGCGCGAGAAAAAAGCCATCACCGGTGCCGACTACCCGCCGACGCTGATCACCAAAGAAAACCTGCAGCAGGCTGAGCGTATCGGTGAGGCCGGTAACTGATTTATCCGCAGCCGCCGCTGGCGCGGCG
>NZ_JBLKCH010000026.1:0-17488 GCF_047531125.1 Enterobacter sp. HK-058-C-ECC | reverse complement strand
GGCGCCTCACTCTAAAGGAGGAGCAGACCGATGTCGCAACCCTTACTGAAAGTGACCGACCTGGCAAAAAGCTTTTCCGGCGTCTGGGCGTTAAGTAGCGCCCAACTGACCGTCGGCGCGGGCGAGATCCACGCCCTGCTGGGGGAAAACGGGGCGGGTAAATCCACGCTGCTGAAGGCGCTCGCGGGGGCGCAGCCGCAAACCCGCGGGGAGATCTGGTTCAACGGCGAAACGCTGCCGGTGGACGACTCCCCGGTGGAACGGCAGAACAAGGGCATTATCACCATCTATCAGGAATTCAACCTGCTGCCCAACATGACCGTCGCGGAAAACATGTTTCTCGGGCGCGAACCGCGTAAACGTAACCTGATCGTCGACGAAAAGGCGGTCAATCAGGAGGCGCAGGTCATTCTCGACTATCTGCAGCTGAACGTTGCGCCGACCACCCCGGTCGCCCGCCTGAGCGTTGCCCAGCAGCAGATGGTGGAGATCGCCCGGGCGCTGACCCTCAACGCCAGGCTCATCATTATGGACGAACCCTCCGCCGCGCTGAGCGACAGCGAGGTGGAAAGCCTGCACCGCGTGGTGCGCGAGCTTAAAAACCGTGGCGTGAGCATTATCTATGTCACCCACCGTCTGCACGAAGTTTTCCAGCTCTGCGATCGCTTCACCGTTTTCCAGGACGGCCGTTTCACCGGCACCGGCGCGGTGGCGGAGACCAACGTCGAACAGCTGATCCGCCTGATGGTCGGACGCGACGTGGCCTTTAACCGTCGCCCCGCCAGCGAAACCCATCATGAGGACAAACCCGTCCGCCTGGCGGTGAAGGGGCTGAGCCGCGAAAAGCCGCCGCTGGATCCGCACGGCATCGCCCTGCACGACATCAGCTTCCACGTCCACGCCGGGGAGGTCTTAGGCATTGCCGGACTGGTGGGCGCCGGGCGCACCGAAGTGGCCCGCTGCCTGTTTGGCGCAGATGCCTTTACCTCGGGCAGCTTTGAACTGGACGGCGTACCGTACCAGCCGCGCGACCCGCTCTATGCGCTCGATCAGGGCGTGGCGCTGGTGCCGGAAGACCGCAAAAAAGAGGGGGCGGTGCTGGGGCTGTCGATTCGCGACAACCTGTCGCTCTCCTGCCTCTCCTCGCTGCTGCAGTGGCGCTGGTTCGTGAACACCCGCAAAGAGGACGATCTGATCGAGTCCTACCGCAAGGCGCTGCAGATCAAAATGGTCAACAGCGCGCAGGAGGTGCGCAAGCTCTCCGGCGGTAACCAGCAAAAGGTGATCCTCGCGCGCTGCATGGCGCTCAACCCGCGGGTGCTGATCGTCGATGAGCCGACGCGCGGCATCGACGTGGGGACCAAATCGGAAGTGCACCAGGTGCTGTTTGACATGGCGAAAAAGGGCGTGGCGGTGATCGTGATCTCCTCCGATCTGCCTGAAGTGATGGCGGTGTCAGACCGGATCATCACCCTCAGCGAAGGCCGGGTGACCGGCGAGATCCACGGTGACGACGCTAACGAAGAACGGCTGATGACGATGATGGCCATCAACCACAACGCCCTGAACGCGGCATAACGGAGTTTCTCATGACGCAGATGATTTCTAAAACGCAGGCCCCGGTCAAACGCGCCGGACGCATCGATCCCATCGCCTTCTTCGAGCGCTTCGGGGTGCTGATTTTCATGATCCTGCTGCTGATCTTCTTCCAGTCGCAGAACAGCAACTTTTTCTCTGAACGCAATATTTTCAACATCCTGACCGAAGTCTCCATCTACGGGATCATGGCCGTGGGGATGACCTTCGTCATCCTGACTGCCGGGATTGACCTCTCCGTGGGCTCCATTCTGGCGGTCTGCGCCATGACCGCGGCGTACGTAATTAAGGGCGACAACTTCACCACCGTCGACCCGAACGCCTGGGGCGGCATGAGCTGGCTGATTGGGCTCGGGATTTGCCTGGCGATGGGCACGGCGATTGGCTTCCTGCACGGTCTGGGTGTGACCCGCCTGCGCCTGCCGCCGTTCATCGTGACCCTCGGCGGGATGACCATCTGGCGCGGCCTGACGCTGGTGATCAACGACGGCGCGCCGATTGCCGGTTTCGATCAGGGCTACCGCTGGTGGGGGCGCGGGGAGCTGCTCGGCATCTCCATTCCGATCTGGATCTTCGCCATCGTCGCCCTCGGCGGCTATCTGGCGCTGCATAAAACCCGCTGGGGCCGCTTCGTCTACGCCATCGGCGGTAACCCGGAGGCAGCGCGCCTGGCGGGGGTGAACGTCAAGCGCGTGCTGGTCAGCGTCTACGTGCTGATTGGCTGCCTGGCGGGGCTGGCGGGCTTCATTCTGAGCGCGCGTCTGGGGAGCGCTGAGGCGGTGGCCGGGATCTCCTTTGAGCTGCGCGTCATCGCCTCGGTGGTGATTGGCGGCACCTCGCTGATGGGCGGCTACGGGCGCATCGGCGGCACCATTATTGGCTCCATCATCATGGGGATTCTGATTAACGGCCTGGTGCTGATGAACGTCTCGGCCTACTACCAGCAGATTATCACCGGATTAATTATCGTTCTGGCGGTGGCGTTTGATACCTACGCCAAGAGCCGTCGCGGCGCACTGTGAGGATCACGATGAAAGAGGTTCGTATTGGATTGATTGGCACCGGGTATATCGGCAAGGCGCACGCTATCGCCTATGCCCAGGCCCCGACGGTGTTCAACCTGCGCGGCAGGCTGGTGCGCGAGATGGTGGCGGAAGTCACGTCGGAGCTGGCGGCAGCGCGCGCGCAGGCGTTTGGCTTCAACCGCTCCACCGGCGACTGGCGGGCGCTGGTGGCCGACCCGGCGATCGACGTGGTGGATATTTGCTCACCCAACCATCTGCATAAAGAGATGGCGCTGGAGGCGATCCGCCACGGCAAGCATGTCTACTCGGAGAAGCCGCTGGCGCTGAACGCCCACGACGCGCGCGAGATGGTCGACGCCGCGAAGCGGGCCGGGGTGAAAACGCTGGTGGGGTTCAACTACATGAAAAACCCGACGGCGCAGCTGGCGAAGGAGATTATCGCCCGCGGCGAGATCGGAGAGGTGATCCACTTCTACGGCACCCACAACGAAGACTATATGGCCGACTCGCGCTCGCCCATTCACTGGCACTGCTTCAAAGAGACCGCCGGGCTGGGAGCGCTGGGCGACCTCGCGGCGCATATCGTCAACATGGCCCAGTACCTGGTCGGGGAGATTGAGCAGGTTTGCGGCGACCTGAAGATCGTGGTCCCGGAACGCCCGGCGAAGGCCGGCTCGTCGGACATGGTTGCCGTCGAAAACGAGGATCAGGCCCACGCGATGGTGCGCTTTGCGGGCGGGGCGCAGGGCGTGATTGAAACCTCCCGCGTCGCCTGCGGCCGCAAGATGGGGCTGTCGTACGTCATTACCGGGACGAAAGGCGCCATCAGCTTCACCCAGGAGCGCATGGCGGAGCTGAAGCTCTATCTGCATGACGATCCGGTTAACCGTCAGGGATTCCGCACCTTACTCGTCGGCCCTGCACACCCCGACTACGCCGCGTTCTGCATGGGCGCAGGCCACGGGATAGGCTTTAACGATCAAAAAACGGTGGAGGTGCGCGATCTGGTGGACGGGATTGCCGCCGACGTGCCGATGTGGCCGGACTTCGAAGAGGGCTGGAAGGTGTCGCGCGTGCTGGACGCGATCGCGCTCTCGCACCGGGAAGGCCGCTGGCTGAACGTGAACGACATTGTCTGATGAGGTATCAACGTGGAAAAGCAGTTTGATGTGATATGCATGGGCCGCGTGGCGGTAGACCTCTACAGTCAGCAGATTGGTGCCCGTCTGGAGGATGTGTCGAGCTTTGCCAAATACCTCGGCGGCTCGTCCGGCAACGTGGCGTACGGCACCGCGCGCCAGGGCCTGCGCTCGTCGATGCTGGCGCGCGTCGGCGATGAACATATGGGCCGCTTCCTGCGGGAAGAGCTTAACCAGGTGGGCTGCGATACCAGCCATCTGATTACTGATAAAGACCGCCTCACGGCGCTGGTGCTACTCGGCATTAAAGACCGGGACACCTTTCCTCTGATTTTTTATCGCGATAACTGCGCGGATATGGCCATTACGGCCAGCGATGTGGACGAAAGCTACATTGCCTCCGCACGTTGTCTTGCCATCACCGGGACTCACCTTTCTCATCCTCAGACCCGCGATGCGGTGCTGACGGCGCTGGGCTATGCCCGCCGTCACGGCGTGCGCACGGTGCTGGACATCGACTACCGTCCGGTGCTGTGGGGGCTGACCTCCTTAGGCGACGGTGAAACGCGCTTTATCGCCGCCGATAAGGTCACCCGCGAGCTGCAGGAGGTGCTGCACCTCTTCGACGTCATTGTCGGCACCGAGGAGGAGTTTCACATTGCGGGCGGCAGCACGGAGACCCTGCAGGCGCTGGGGCAGGTGCGTGTCGTGAGTGACGCAACGCTGGTCTGCAAACGCGGTGCGCTCGGCTGCTCGGTCTATACCGACGCCATTCCACCCCGGCTGGACGACGGCCTGACGGTGACCGGCGTGCGCGTGGAGGTGCTGAACGTCCTCGGCGCGGGGGACGCGTTTATGTCCGGCCTGCTGCGCGGCTACCTGAACGACGAGGGCTGGGAGCAGGCGTGCCGCTATGCCAACGCCTGCGGCGCGCTGGTGGTCTCGCGCCACGGCTGCGCCCCGGCGATGCCGAGCAAAATCGAGCTGGATGACTATCTCTCCCGCGCTGCGGATGTGCCGCGCCCGGACCTCGACCCGCGTCTGAACCACCTCCACCGGGTGACCACCCGCCGTCGCGAGTGGCCGGAGCTGTGCGTGATGGCCTTCGACCACCGCAGCCAGCTTGAGGATATGGCGCTGCAGTGCGGCGCGTCGATCGGGCGCATTCCGGCGCTGAAGCAGCTGATCCTGCAGGCCAGCCGCGAGGCGGCGAGCCGTGCCGGGCTGGAGGGCAAAGCTGGCCTGCTGTGCGACGGCACCTTTGGTCAGGACGCGCTGAACGCCATCACCGGCGAGGGGTGGTGGATTGGTCGCCCCATTGAGCTGCCGGGCTCGCGTCCGCTGGAGATGGAGCATGGCAACATTGGCACCCAGCTCATCAGCTGGCCGCAGGAGCACGTGGTGAAGTGTCTGGTCTTTTTCCATCCGGAAGACGCTCACGGCCTGCGCCTGGAGCAGGAGCAGAAAATTGCCGAGGTGTATCACGCCTGCTGCCGGTCCGGGCACGAGCTGCTGCTGGAGGTGATCCTTCCCGCCAGCATGCCGCGCAGCGACGAGCTCTACCTGCGCGCCATTTCCCGCTTCTACAACCTCGGCATTTATCCCGACTGGTGGAAGCTGCCGCCGCTCTCAGCGGAGGGCTGGACGGCGCTGAGCGAGATTATCGAACGCCGGGACCCGCACTGCCGCGGGGTGGTGATCCTCGGTCTGGACGCCCCGGCGGAACAGCTGCGCGCCGACTTCAGGGCCGCAGCGGGGCAGACGGTAGTAAAAGGCTTCGCCGTAGGGCGCACGCTGTTCGGCGATGCCTCCCGCGCGTGGCTGAAGCACGATATTGACGATGCGCAGCTGGTGGCGCGCATCCGGGACAACTACCTGCAGCTTATCGCCTGGTGGCGCGAGCGCGGACACGCATAATGGAGACGACAATGAGTGTACAACTGGGCATTAACCCGCTGACGTGGACGAACGACGATCTGCCTTCTCTCGGCGCGGAGACGTCGCTTGAGACCTGCCTGAGCGAAGGTAAAGAGGCCGGTTTCGCCGGTTTCGAGCTGGGTAATAAGTTCCCGCGCGAAGCGCGCCTGCTCGGCCCCATCCTTCAGCGCCACGACCTGCAGCTGGTCTCCGGCTGGTATTCCGGCCGCCTGCTGGAGCGCAGCGTGGAGGAGGAGATCGCCGCCGTGCAGTCCCACCTGACGCTCCTGCGCGAGCTGGGGGCGAAGGTGCTGGTCTTTGCGGAAGTGAGCGGCTGCATTCACGGCGAGCAGCAGACCCCGGTGCATCTGCGCCCGCGCTTCCCGCAGGCGCGCTGGAAGGAGTACGGCGAGAAGCTTACCGAATTTGCCCGCTACACCCAGCAGCAGGGCGTGCAGATTGCCTACCATCACCATATGGGCACGGTGATTGAGTCCGCCGACGACGTGGACAACTTGATGACCCACACCGGCGAAGAGGTTGGGTTGCTGCTGGACACCGGTCACCTGACCTTTGCCGGGGCCGATCCGCTGTCGGTGGCGCAGCGCTGGGCGTCGCGTATCAACCACGTTCACTGCAAAGACGTGCGTGCCGACGTGCTGGCGGATGTGAAAAACCGTAAAACCAGCTTCCTTGATGCGGTACTGAGCGGCGTGTTTACGGTGCCGGGCGACGGCTGCGTGGATTATCCGCCGATTATGCAGCTGCTGAAGGCGCAGGACTATCACGGCTGGCTGGTGGTCGAGGCGGAGCAGGATCCGGCCATTGCCCATCCGCTGACCTACGCCCGTCTGGGGTATAACAATCTGAGCCGTCTGGCGCGCGACGCCGGACTGATTTGAGGAGGTGACATGTCACGTCTGTTATCACGCTGGCAACAGCCGAACGCGGAGGGGCGCACCCAGTCCGTCACGCCGGAAAGCGCAGGGTGGGGGTACGTCGGCTTTGAGGCGTATGAGCTACAGGAGGGGCAGACGCTGACGCTGCCCGCCGTACGCGAAGAGCGCTGCCTGGTGCTGGTGGCAGGACGCGCCTCCATCAGCACGCCTTCCGCGCAGTTTAACGACATCGGCGAGCGGATGAGCCCGTTTGAGCGCATCAAGCCGTGGGCGGTGTACGTCACTCCGCAGGAGACGGTGCAGGTGAAGGCGCTGACGACGCTGGAGCTGGCGGTCTGCGCTGCGCCGGGCAAGGGCACCTGTCCGACGCGGCTGATTGCGCCGCAGGATATCGACGCTGAAGCGCGCGGCAAGGGCCACAACCAGCGCTACGTGCATAACATTCTGCCGGAAGACAAGCCCGCCGACAGCCTGCTGGTGGTGGAGGTCTGGACCAACGAGGGCTGCACCAGCTCGTACCCGAGCCACAAGCACGACACGGATAACCCGCCCCAGGAGACGTATCTTGAGGAGACCTACTACCATCGCCTCAACCCGGAGCAGGGATTTTGCATGCAGCGGGTTTACACCGACGACAGAGCGCTGGATGAGTGTATGGCGGTCTACAACCGTGACGTGGTCATGGTGCCGAAGGGATACCACCCGGTGGCGACGATGGCCGGGTATGACAGCTACTACCTCAACGTGATGGCGGGGCCGGTGCGCAAATGGATGTTCACCTGGGAAGAGGACCACGCGTGGATTAATCGGGATTATCCCGCGGATGGCGGGCGCTGAGGCTGTTTTTTGCCGGGTGGCGCTGCGCTTACCCGGCCTACAATTCGCAAAAAATTACTTTGCTTCAATCGCCTGCTCAATCGTCCGGGCAACGATCTGCGGCTGGCTCACCATCGACACGTGGCTCGCCGCCACCTCGGTGGTTTTCGCGTGGATCGTCTTCGCCATCTCGCGTTCAAGCGCCGGGTTAATCATCCGGTCATTCTTACTCACCACATACCAGCTCGGTTTGTTGTGCCACGCGGCGTGAGTCACTTTTTCTGCGAAAGCTTCGCCCTTTATTGGCCCCTGCGTGGCCGCAATGGTCTGTTGTTCACCCGGTTTCACGTCAGGCGCGAAATCCTGCCTGACAGCGTCCGTTGGCAGATATAAATAGCCGTCCGCCGTTTTGGCAAAGCCCGCGCTGCCCGGCGGTGCAGGGTAGCTTCCTGCCAGGTCCGCCGTCGACTGTCCGGAGTCCGGCGCGAAAGCCGCCACATACACCAGCGATTTTACCCGCGCATCTTTGCCCGCTTCGCTAATCACGGTGCCGCCCCAGGAGTGACCCACCAGCACTACGTCACCCTGCGCGCGGGCGATGGCCCGCTTTGTGGCGGCAACGTCATCTATTAGCGACGTGAGCGGCAGCTGGACGGCAATGACCTCTGCGTGCTGTTTCTGCAACAGGGTAATGACCTTATTCCAGCTGCTGCCGTCGGCAAACGCGCCGTGGACCAGCACGACGCTGGTTTTACTCTGCGCAAAGGCGCTGGCGGAAAGCGCCAGCAGGCCTGCCGTGACTACAGACAGTGCTTTCATCTTCAGACTCCTTAAAAATGGTGGACCGCCGCGTGGGGCGGGACGGTGAATTCAACGGTTTTGTGGTCGAGCGGCTTGTGCGTCGGGTCGGCCAGAATTATCGTCACCTTGTGTTTACCGGCGGGCAGCCCCACCAGGATCACCGGCTCTCCGCTGGTGTCAGCCCAGTGCCATGGCGCATCATCCACCACCACGTGAATGTGCCCGATGCGCGGGGTGACCTTGAGCGCGTCGGGCCCGAATACCGGCTCGATGCGAAGGTTTTCGGCGCGGTACTGGATAAACACCGCGCCTTTGCTCAGCGGCCCGGCAAGCGGCGGATCGACGATCAGTTTTGCAGGCGGCTGCGGCTGCGCCAGCGGGGCAACGGCGGCGGGGCCGTTAACGTCCGCGGCGCTCAGATTGTCCAGAGGTGTGGCCTGGGCACCTGCGACGGATGTCAGGACAAGCAGGGGGAAAATTACGTAGCGACGAATCATTGCTCTCTCTCCTCATCAGTTCTCAATGGCGACAGGGAAAGAAAACCATTTTTATGTATCGGAGATATTTGCCGGAGGGGGCGTTTTGTACCCGTTTGTCACCGTGGCCCGCGGGATACAGTGCGATACAGTTTGCCTCCCGGGACGGCGCACAATGGCTATCGCCAGCCCGGCAATCAGCAGCGTCAGGCCCGTCGATACCCCCATTGCACCCGCGATCCCCAGCGTTTTATTTAGCCACGCATAGGCATACGGTGAGGCTGCGGCCATAAGCTGACCGGGGATAAGCAGCATGCCCGTGCGGCGGGCATAGCTTTCCGCGCTAAACAGCTCCAGCGGCAGGGTGGCTTTGACAAGGGTAACCAGCCCGTTGATGGCGCCATAGCCCAGCACAAAACCGGCCGCACACCAGACAAACAGGGCGCTGCTCAACCCAACAAGAAAACAGAGCGGCATGGCGAGAGCGGTAAAAAGCGTTAACGTGAAGGGCGTTAAGCGAGCCCCCGCCAACACTTCCAGCGAGCGCGCGCCCGTCTGGCCGATTCCCCACAGCATGCCGATAGCGACCGGCAGGCCGTAGTGGGCAATAAACTCCGGCAGATGGGTGGAGGTGCCGTTAGAGACAAAGGTGATGAGGGCAATGAAGGCGGCATAAAGCCAGCCGTTCCGGCGCTCGTTGTTCAGCGGCGGTGCGGCGATTTTCGTCGTCACCGTCAGCCGCTGCCGGGGAAGCGTGCGGATCAGCAGCGCGCTCAGCAGGCCAAGCAGGGCATAAATGCGTAATGCGTCCTGCCAGCGCATCACGTGAAGCAGCGCATCGCCCAGCGGCCAGAAGACGACGGAGGCCAGCCCGCCCGCCAGCGTGACGCGCGAGATTGTTCTTCGCGCCTGCTGTCCGTAGAGGTTGACCAGCGCGGCGAAGAGCGCATCGTACAGCGACAGGCGCATTCCCACGCCTGTGACCAGCCAGGCGCCGTACCAGCCATAAAGCGTCCGGGTATACCCCATACAGGCGCAGCTTGCGGCGATCAGCAGCGTTCCGCCCATCACCACCTTCTGACCGCCAAAGCGTGCCAGCAGGCGGGCGACAAAAGGGGAAACCGCCGCCATCACCAGCATCGCCAGCGTCAGGCCGAGGTAAATCTGCGGTGATGACCATCCCCGGTCGGCTGAAATGGCCAGCGCAAAGGTGCCGGGCATATAAAACGAGATCCCCCAGTTGATGAGCTGATTGCAACCGGCCGTGAGGGCGAGGCGGTGTGGCAGGGCAGGTGTTTCCATGAGTGTTCATTCCGCTATGCAGTTGTCCTGAGCATAACGGGCGCGGTATTGTGCTGGCAGGGCCGCAACCTTATGCGCGGTATAAGAGAAACTTTGAATGACGACGCTTAATCTGGGCTATCTCGCCACCTTCCGTCTGGTGATCCAGCGTGGCAGTTTTTCAGCGGCAGCGGACGTGCTGGGCCTCTCCCAGCCCGCCGTCAGCCTGCAAATACGCCAGCTGGAGCAGTTTCTGCAAACGCGGCTGGTGGAGCGTACCGGGCGAGGGATTAAGGCGACGGCTGCCGGAGAAACCTTGCTGGCGCACGGGGAGCGTATTCAGCAGGTGGTGGATGACGCCATCCGGGCCGTGAATGCGTTTAGCCACGACGTAAGCGGTACCATTACCCTTGGCACGGGGGCAACGGCCTGCATCCATCTTCTGCCGCCGCTGCTGGAGCAGCTACGCCACGACTATCCGCTCCTGAGCGTGGGGGTGACGACGGGCAACACCCTCGACATCGTCAGAGCTATCGAAGAGAACCGTCTCGATATGGGGCTGGTCACGCTGCCGGTGAGTGGCAGAGCGCTGGACGTGATGCCGGTGATGGACGAAGAGTTTGTCTTTATTGCTTCAAGGGAACAGCAGGCTGCATTCAGGGACTTCACCCCAGCCGCGCTGCACGCTCATCCGCTGATAGCCTTTGAATCAGGCAGTGGGACCCGGGCGCTGATCGACGGCTGGTTTACCGCCCAGGGTTTAGCGATCGCGCCGGTGATGCAGCTTGGCAGCATCGAGGCGATCAAACGGATGGTTCGCGCAGGGCTGGGCTACAGTATCGTGCCGCGCATGGCGGTGGAACAGGAGGTCGATCGCGAAGGGCTATGGGTGATGTCGCTGATGCCCATGCTGCAGCGGCAGCTGGCGGTAGTCATGCGGCAGGATAAAATCCTCAGCAAAGGGATCGCGGCCCTTATTCGGCTCGTGCAACAGCCTTCGGCGGTTTAGCGGTCAGCGGTGTCGACGGTCAGGCTGGATTGCTGCGACTGGGTTTTATCCTGATGGTGGTACCAGGCGCCAATCGAAGAGTAAACGAAGCGGCCAAAGAAAAACAGGAAGCTGATGAGCAGTATGATGCGGGTCATTCGGGTGTTAAATCGATGTCGTTTGCGCATACGCGTGACCTGACTCACTCTGTTTTTCCTGGATAAGCCCTTCCGGGCGATAAGGATATTAAGGCACAGCGGGAAGATGGGGTCAATTCTGTGATGTGTAAATAACCGTCAATGTTTACATTAATTAATGTTATTGAAATTAATCAACGCATTTACCATATTGATAATATGAAGAAAAAGATGTCGAAAAAACGCCACAAAATGTTATTTGCGTAAAGTAGTTTGATTTATGTCAACGGATTCCCGGCGCTGATATTTAAAATCCTTCCTCCACACTGTTCGCCCGACATGCTGCCGGGCGGCGCGTACGTCAGGTTGGATGCCTGTCTTTATTTCCCTCTGGAGCGATAGGGGTTTAACCGGGCATCTATGACTATTCTCGCTTTCCTGAAAAACAATGCAAACCGCTGGTGGGCATTGCCGCTTATTTTACCTGTGGTTTTACTCCCCGCGCTGAGCGTTGCGAATACGTTTACGCAGCTGGGCGACGGCATTGTGGCACTCTATTATTTACCGCTCTCATTTTTGCTTTCGCTGATGATGTTCTTTGGCCTGGAAGCGCTGCCCGGGATCGTATTATCCCTGTTTATCCGCTATTACCCGTCGGTCGGGATGTTTGAAACGGTTGCCGGTGTGCTGCATTTTATCGTCCCTTTAGTGCTCAGCTGGGGCGGCTACCGGGTGTTTGCGCCCAGACGCAATATGACGGCGTACGGCGACATCCGCTTGATGGCGCAGCGCATCTTCTGGCAGGCCTTCTGCCCCGCGACGCTGTTTCTGGTGCTGTTTCAGTTTGCCGTGTATCTGGGCGTGTATGAGAGCCGCCAGAGCCTTGCGGGGTTGAACCCTCTTAACATTCGTACGCTCATCAACTACCAGGCGCTGCTGGTCAGCGGGCTGACGGGCGTGCCGCTGAGCTATCTGCTGATCCGCCTGATTCGTCATCCGCGCTATATCAAAAGTCTTCTCTCGCAGATCCGTGCCCAGATAGACAAAAAGGTGACGGTCGCTGAGTTTGTGCTGTGGGCGATTGCGCTAGGCGGGCTGCTTACGCTGCTGCTGCTCCCGATGAACGAAAACAGCTCCATATTCACCACAAACTATACCCTGTCGCTGCTGATGCCGGTGATGCTCTGGGGCGCGATGCGTTTTGGCTATAAGCTGATATCGCTGATCTGGACGCCGGTGCTGCTGGTGTCTATTCACTACTATTATCACTATATCCCGCTGAACCAGGGGTATGACATTCAGCTGGCGATCACCTCGTCCAGTTACCTGGTCTTCTCGTTTGTGGTGATTTATATGTCGATGCTGGCGACTCGCCAGCGCGCCGTGAATAAACGCTCCCGCAGGCTGGCGCTGCTCGACCCGGTCGTCCATATGCCTAACCTGCGGGCGCTGTCGCGCGATCTGGCGAAGAATCCGTGGTCGGCGCTCTGCCTGCTGCGCATTCCGGAGCTGGAAATTCTGGGCCGAAATTACGGCGTGCTGCTGCGTATTTTGTACAAACAGCAGCTGGCGCAGTGGGTAAACGGTACCCTCCAGCCCAACGAGCAGGTGTATCACCTCACCGGGTATGACATGGCGGTGCGGCTCAACGCGGAATCGCACCAGCAGCGAATTGAAACCCTGGACGAGCATATCAAGCAGTTCCGCTTTGTCTGGGACGGCATGCCGCTGCAGCCGCAGGTGGGCGTAAGCTACTGCTATGTCCGGTCCCCGGTTAACCATCTTTATCTGGTGCTGGGTGAGCTGGGGGTGGTGGCCGATCTGTCACTCTCCTCAAACCATCCGGAAAATCTTCAGCAGCGTGGTGCCGTCCATTTGCAGCGCAGCCTGAAGGATAAAGTCGCGATGATGAGCCGCCTGCAAAAGGCGCTCGATAACGACGAATTCACCCTGCTGGTTCAACCCGTTCGCGGCCTGCGTGGCGATCGCTATCACGAAGTCCTGCTGCGGATGCCGGATACAAACGGGCTATTGATCTCTCCCGACCAGTTCCTGCCTGTCGCGCAGGAGTTTGGTTTGTCCTCCCGGGTGGACCTGTGGGTGCTTGAGCATACGCTGCGCTTCCTGGCCGCGCATCGCGAGAGCCTGCCCGGCCAGCGTTTTGCCATTAATCTGGCCCCCTCAACCGTATGCCGGGTGCCGTTCCCGCTTGAGGTGAGTCGCCTGCTGGCGAAATACGCCATTGAGCCGTGGCAGCTGATTTTTGAGGTGACGGAGTGCAGCACCTTCGGCAGCGGGGAGCAGGCGCTACACATCCTCCAGCAGTTGCAGAAAATGGGGGTACGCATTGCGATTGATGATTTCGGGACCGGCTATGCAAGCTATGCGCGGCTGAAAAGCGTGGATGCCGACATTCTCAAGATCGACGGCAGCTTTATCCGCAATATCGTCAACAACAGCCTGGATTATCAGATCGTGGCGTCTATCTGCCATCTGGCGCGCATGAAGAAGATGCTGGTGGTGGCAGAGTATGTCGAGACCGAGGAGATACGTAGCGCGGTTCACGCGCTAGGCATCGATTATGTGCAGGGCTATCTGATTGGCAGGCCAGCGCCGCTTGAATCACTGCTGGAAACAGAGGCGTCCTGCGCGGACGCCTGAACCGTTACGCGGCGACGTCAGCGCTCTCTTCTTCAATTTTGAGTAGCCAGCCGGTGACCGCTTCCCAGTACTGTTGCTCTTTTTCCAGGTCCAGCAGGACCAGCGCATTCTGGCTGAACCAGTCGTGCGGGAAGCTCAGCGTCCAGTGATGGTCGTCGGTTTTAAGCTTCAGCGTGGGCGGCGTGGTGGTCGCCTGACGCTGGTTATTGAGTAGCACGCCAAGACGCAGCAGCTGAATGAGCGGCAGGAACTGCTTTTTCTTGAACAGCGTGAAGCGCGGCAGGTCGTCGAGCTTGATGGCTTTGCGGTGATACCGCACCAGGGTCGCCATCATGGTTTGCTGCTCCTGGTTGAAGCCAGGCAGATCGCTGTTTTGCAGAATATAGGCCGAATGGCGGTGCATCCCGCTATGGTTGATGTTCAGCCCCACCTCATGGAGCATCGCGGCCCATTTTAACAGCGCGGCAAGCTGCGGGTGTGCGAGCTTCGGATTCTGCTCTTCCCACTGCTCGTACATCTGCACCGTGGTGTCCAGCACGCGCTTCGCCTGCTCGCGGTCGATGTTGTACTGGTTAGCCAGGCTTTGTGCGGTGCGGCTGCGAATATCCTGATGGCGGAAACGGCCTTCCATTTCGTACAGCACGCCTTCGCGCAGCGCGCCGTCGGAAAGGCGCAGCTCTTTAATGGCGAGAGCGTCAAACACGCCGCAGAGGATGGCCAGCCCCGGCACGAAGACCGCCTTACGCTCGTCGGAAAGACCCGGCAGGCTGAGGGCGTCAAAACTTTTATGCTTCAGCACTTCGTCGGTCAGCAGCGTCAGGCGTTCGGGCGTGATGAACCCGTCTTTTTCACCCATTGCCAGCAGCACCTCATGCGCTGCTTTGATGGTGCCTGACGCGCCCAGCGCTACGTTCCAGCCCTGAATACGGTACTGCCAGGCCAGGTTTTCCAGTTTCTGGACAGCTGCCATACGCGCACGCTGGAAGTTCTCGCGGGTGATGGTGCCGCCCGGGAAATACATCTGCGCGAAGCTGACACAGCCCATACGGCGGCTTTCCACCAGGCGAGGCTCAAAGTCTTCGCCGATCACCAGCTCCGTAGAACCGCCGCCGATGTCGATCACCAGCTTGCGCCCTTTTTCCGGCTGGGTGTGTTCGACGCCCATGAAAATCAGACGCGCTTCCTCGTTACCGGAGATGATCTCAATCGGGTAGGGGATCACTTTTTCGGCCCGCTTGAGAAACTCTGGCGCGTTCAGCGCCTGGCGCAGGGTGTGGGTGCCCACGATGCAGACGCTGGAGGGCGAGAAGCCCTGCAGGCGTTCAGCAAACAGCGACAGGCAGTTTAACCCACGCTCCATTGCCTCTTCGCTGAGCATGCTGCGTTCATCAAGGCCATCCGCCAGGTGCACGCGCTGCTTCAGACGACCGATGATCTGCAGCGCACCATCCACCTCACGGGCGATGACCATATGGAAACTGTTAGAGCCTAGATCGACCGCGGCGAATTCCTGCGGGCGTGGGGTCTTATCATTTATCGGCATAGGTTAATCGGGTTGCTCGAGTGATTTGATATAGTCGTAAATCGCCAGTTGCGACCGCACTTTGCGGCGGTTGCCGCGCGGTACATAGCGGTTACTGAGTTCTTTGTCGATATAGCGTGCTTTCACGGTATCGCTGAACAGAATCTCGATGATGTCGAGGATCTGCTGCTTCAGGCGCGGATCCAGCAGCGGTGCCGCGACTTCAATTCGGTAGTCAATATTGCGCGTCATCCAGTCTGCCGAAGAGAGATAGACCTGTTTATCACCCGCATTATCGAAAATATAGACCCGATCGTGTTCCAGGTAGCGGTCAACAATGCTGATCACGCGAATATTGTCGCTGATGCCTTCCAGTTCCGGGATCAGCGAGCACATGCCGCGGATCAGCAGGTTAACCGGCACGCCGGAGCTGGACGCGGCGTACAGCCTGTCTACCAGCCCTTTGTCCACCAGGTTGTTGAGCTTCAGCGTGATGCCGGACGACAGCCCTTTCTGGGCATTGGCGATCTCTTTATCGATCATATCGTACAGCAGACGGCGCGAGTTCTGCGGTGAGACCAGCAGATAGTCGAAGCTTACCGGACGGTACGGGTTCTCAATAAAGTTAAAGACCCGGCGCACCTCGTTGGTGATGCGGGCATCGGCGGTCAGCAGCGAGTAGTCGGTATAGATTCTCGCCGTTTTCTCGTTAAAGTTCCCGGTACCGATGTGGGCGTAGCGCACCACCTCGTCGCCCTCTTTACGGGAGATCAGGAACAGCTTGGCGTGAATTTTCAGCCCCGGCGCGGAGAAGATGACGTGTACACCGGCTTCCGTCAGACGACGCGCCCAGTGAATGTTCGCCTCTTCGTCGAAGCGCGCCTGCAGCTCCACCACCACGGTCACTTTTTTGGCGTTGTGCGCGGCGTGGATCATCGCGTCGATGATGCGGGAATCTTTTGCCACGCGGTAGATGTTGATTTTGATCGCCAGCACGCTCGGGTCGAACGAGGCCTGACGCAGCAGTTCCAGCACGTGCTCAAAGGTGTGATACGGATAGTAGAGCAGGACATCACGTTCGCGGATGGCGTCAAATCCGTTGCGGAATTTATCGAACCAGAGATGGCGCAGGCGCGGCAGCGGCTTGTTCACCAGATTGGCTTTGCCGACGTTCGGGAAACCAATAAAGTCTTTAAAGTTGTGGTAACGGCCACCCGGCACGATGGAGTCATAGCGCGAAATGGTCAGCTTCTCGCGCAGCATCTCCACCATGGCGTCCGGCATATCGCGCTGATAGACAAAGCGTACCGGCTCGGCCGTCAGGCGCTGTTTCAGGCTGGAGGACATCAGCTCCATCAGGCTGGCTTCCATCTCGTGCACCAGGTCATATTCGGCGTCACGGGTCATCTTCATCGAGTAGGCGTTTAACGCATCGTAATCGAAGAAGCCTTTGAAGATGTCGTCCAGACAGTAGCGCAGGATGTTATCGAGCAGGATCATCGGCTTGCGTCTGCGCGGGGTTTCCGGCGGCAGGTTCACAAAGCGCGGCACCTTGTCGGACGGGATCTCCAGCAGCGCGTAACGGATGGATTCACCGCGGATAATTTCCACAGCCAGATAGGTGTAGTCATCTTTCAGGAACTGCACCAGATCGGTTTCGCGGTTGATGAGAATCGGGGTAATGTGCTGGCGCAGGTACTGTTTAAAATAGTGGCGCAGCCAGTTTTGTTGGTTAACGGAAAGCTGACGTTCGTTAATCAGGAAGATTTGATTACGCGCCATCTCCAGCAGCAGTTCGTTATACAGGCCGTCAAATTCCTGATCGGCTTTCAACACGCGGGACTGGATTTTGCCCAGCAGGTGCCGCGAGTGCGAGTTTAGGCCCTGTTCTTCGCTGATGATGATGCGTCTCTTCAGCTCGGCAAAGCGAACCTTGTAGAACTCATCCAGGTTGTTGGAATAGATGCCCAAAAAACGCATGCGTTCGATCAGCGGGTTACTTTTGTCAGCCGCTTCCTGGAGTACACGTTCGTTAAATGCTAACCAGCTTAGCTCTTTCTCGATATATAACTTTTCCTGACCCATTACAGCTCACACTCCAGTTCAATCACAGGACGTGGTAAATCCGTCTCGTCCTTATTATGGCGAGCATTTCCACGATATGTCCAACAGTGCCAGAAAAGTATGACAGTTATTTTTTTGTTGGGGAATTTAGAGGGTTGGGGGAGAG
>NZ_JBLKCH010000025.1:0-20178 GCF_047531125.1 Enterobacter sp. HK-058-C-ECC | reverse complement strand
GTTTATATTAATTGTAATCCTCTTATGCGGTTGCCAGATTTTTTATTTGGCATGAGCTATGCTTATTTTATTTTAAAGGACAAAAAAAATCGTCTCTATGCAATGTTAGCAGGAATGTTAGCCTTAGCTATTGCAGTTCCTGCTCGTGAAAGCATAATGCCGCAACTGTACATGTTAATTTTTGGTGTTTCTTTATTTTCAATAGCTGTTTATTTGATTGAGTTTTTGGGAAGTATAGACTGGCTCAGAAAAATTACCAGTTATTTTGCAAAACATGCATTCGTTGCATTTTTATTTCATCATCAGATTCTCTATTTTGTTATGAGTAAAATTGGCGGGCGTATTTCTTCAGGGCTTGAGTCTTTGTGTGTGTTTTTATTTATACTTTTCTCAAGTGTTGTTATGGCAATATTGACGGAGCCCTTAGTCAGGATCTTAACTAAAAAAATGAGAGCTATCTTGTTACCTTCTGTTTCGACTTCCAGTCGTTAATTATACTCATGAAGACGCATCTGGGAAAACGGATGCGTCTTTTACGTTGTTTATTGGAATTTTGATAGTAAGTTGTCTTATTTTTAAATAGCCAGAAATAAAAATACTGCAACCACGACAAAACTATCAGGAATGACTTGTGATATATAATTAAAACATGCTGATGTTGGCGGTGTTATATTATTAACCCAAAATGAAAAATCCACCTTTAAAAAGGTGGATAGAGAGGGTTTTTAAATATTATGCCTGTGTATAGTTTTAAAGCTTATAAAAAGCCCGATACCAGTCCACAAAATTCTTCACGCCTTCCTTCACCGACGTTTTCGGCTTAAACCCAATCACGTCATAGAGCGCCGTGGTATCCGCGCTTGTTTCGAGCACGTCACCTGGCTGAACAGGCATCATATTTTTATCCGCTTCTTTGCCTAACGCTTCTTCCAGCGCGGTGATGTAATCCATCAGCTCTACGGGCGCACTGTTGCCAATATTGTAAACACGGTACGGCGCAGAGCTGGATGCCGGAGACCCTGTCTCAACGGTCCAGTTCGCATCGGCCTGAGGGATAACATCCTGCAGGCGAATAATAGCTTCAACAATATCATCGATATAGGTGAAGTCGCGCTTCATCTTTCCGTAGTTGTAAACGTCAATACTTTTGCCTTCAATCATGGCCTTAGTAAATTTAAATAGCGCCATGTCCGGACGGCCCCATGGCCCATACACGGTGAAAAAGCGCAGGCCGGTCGTCGGCAGATTGTAAAGATGAGAGTAGGTATGCGACATCAGTTCGTTGGATTTTTTCGTCGCGGCATACAAGGAAACCGGGTGATCAACCGAGTCATCGGTGGAGAACGGCATCTTTCGGTTCAGGCCGTAAACAGAGCTGGAAGAAGCATACAGTAAATGCTGCACCTTGTTGTGTCGGCAGCCTTCCAGTACGTTGAGATGGCCGATAAGGTTTGATTGCGCGTAAGCGTGCGGATTTTCCAGAGAGTAACGTACGCCAGCCTGCGCGGCGAGGTGGATCACGCGGTCAAACTTCTCAGCTGCAAACAACGAGGCCATCCCTTCGCGATCTGCCAGATCCAGCTTATGGAAAGTGAAATTGTCGGATGTAAGCAGATCCAGTCGCGCTTGCTTCAGATTGACATCGTAATAGTCATTAAGGTTATCAATTCCTACAACCTGATGTCCTGCCTGCAGCAGGCGCTCGCTGACGTGGAAACCGATAAAGCCGGCAGCGCCGGTGACCAGAAATTTCATCTTCAACCTCAATGTTAAATGAGTAACTCTTAACGCATAAAATCGTGCGTTTACACTATCGGCTGATGATACCCGCTCACGGAAGGAATGATAACTGCTTTATTACAGGAAAAGGGGAGCGAGCGCTCCCCTGGTAGGATGTTTATTTATGTCTTTTACGTAAATTCTCAATCACCGCCGTCAAATCCAGCGCCTGATCCTGCAGGAGCACCAGCAGGTGATACATCAAATCAGAGGCTTCATTCGTCAACTCCTCGCGGTCATGCACGGTCGCGGCCAGCGCAGTCTCAACGCCTTCTTCACCCACCTTCTGCGCGATTCGCTTGGTGCCGCTGGCGTACAGCTTCGCGGTATAAGAACTCTCGGGATCTGCCGTTTTACGCTCTGCCAGCAGCTGCTCCAGTTGATACAGGAACAGCCACTGATGACTCGCCTCGCCGAAGCAGCTGCTGGTGCCCTTATGGCAGGTCGGGCCGATTGGGTTTGCCAGCACCAGCAGGGTATCGTTATCGCAGTCAGGCGTAATGCTGACCACGTTCAGGAAATGACCCGAGGTTTCCCCTTTGGTCCACAGGCGCTGTTTCGTGCGGGAGTAAAACGTCACTTTGCCGCTTTCGATCGTTTTCGCCAGCGCGTCCTGGTTCATATAGCCCAGCATCAGCACCTCGCCTGAGATGGCATGCTGGACAACCACCGGCAGTAATCCATCCGTTTTTTCCCAGTCCAGCTGCGCCTGTTGTTGCTCTGTTAACATACCCTGATCTCCACGCCCTGGTCGGCCAGGTACGTTTTTAACTCACCAATATTAATAATCTGTTTGTGGAACACGGAAGCGGCCAGCGCGCCGTCCACGTTAGCATCGCGGAAGGCTTCGAGGAAATGTTCCATGGTGCCCGCGCCGCCGGAGGCAATCAGCGGAACGTGGCAGACTGCACGGACTTTTTTCAGCTGCTCAAGGTCATACCCGTTACGCACGCCATCCTGGTTCATCATGTTGAGGACAATCTCGCCCGCGCCACGCTTCTGCACTTCCTGCACCCAGTCGAGCGTTTCCCACTGCGTTACGCGCGTGCGGCTTTCGTCACCCGTATATTGATTGACGTGGTACTTGCCCGTTGCGGCGTCATACCAGGTGTCGATCCCAACCACAATACACTGCACGCCAAAACGATCGGCGAGGCGAGTAATCAACTCCGGGTCGGCCAGGGCAGGGGAGTTGATGGAAATCTTGTCGGCACCAAACGAGAGAATTTGGGCCGCATCGTCAGCGGATTTAATCCCGCCCGCCACGCAGAATGGAATATCGATCACTTCCGCCACGCGCGCCACCCAGCTTTTGTCCACCACGCGTCCATCGCTGGAGGCGGTAATATCGTAGAACACCAGCTCGTCTGCGCCTTCATCAGCATAGCGTTTTGCCAGCGGAACGATGTCGCCAATGATCTCGTGGTTGCGGAATTGCACGCCTTTCACGACCTGGCCGTCACGTACGTCCAGGCAAGGGATTATCCGTTTTGCCAGCATTGAATCGCCTCCGTCACCGTAAATTTACCTTCCAGCAGGGCTCGGCCCACAATCACGCCCTGTACGCCCGTTCCGCGCAGCGCGGCAATATCGTTTAAATCACCAATTCCGCCCGAAGACTGGAACGCCACCTGCGGATAACGCACGCAGATCTCTTCATACAGCGAGACGTTGGAGCCCGCCAGCGTGCCGTCACGGGAGATATCCGTGCACAGCACGTGCTTCAGGCCAACGGGGAGATACATCTCGACCAGCGCCTCCAGCGTCACGCCGGAGTTTTCCTGCCAGCCGCTGACCGCCACCTGCTTATTACCTTGTTCATCAATGCGCACGTCCAGCGCCAGTACCAGCGCGTCGGCGCCAAAGCGGCGGAACCAGCCTTTTACGATCTCAGCCTCTTTCACCGCGGTTGAACCGACCACCACGCGCGCTACGCCCGCGTCCAGCAGTGCCGCAACGTCATCTTCTGTACGGACGCCGCCGCCCACCTGTACCGGCACATCAACACCGGCAACCAGATTTTTCAGCAGAGGGATCTGGCGTTTTGCCGGGTCTTTCGCACCCGTTAAATCGACCAGATGCAGCACCTGAGCCCCCTGGGCGGCATAATCCTGCAGACGCGGCAGCGGATCGTTTCCGTAGTCTCGCTGCTGCCCGTAATCGCCCTGATGAAGACGGACAACCGTGCCGTCAATTAAATCTAACGCGGGAATAATCATCACATCTCCAGGAAGTTTTTCAGCAGCTGCGCGCCCGCGGCGCCAGAGCGCTCCGGGTGAAACTGTACGCCGAAGAAATTGTCTTTCTGCACGGCTGCGGTAAACGCCTCGCCGTAAGTGCACTGGGCGATCGTATTCGCGTTCACCGGCATGGCGTAGCTGTGTACGAAGTAAAAATACGCGCCGTCTTCAATGCCGCGAAAAAGCCTGTCGCCCGCTTTGGCGTACACGCGGTTCCAGCCCATATGCGGCAGAGGCAGACCGTGGTCGGTCATCTTCGGCACGTCTTCGTCGATAATGCCCAGCAGGTCAACGCCGTTATTCTCTTCGCTGCGGCGGCCAAGAATCTGCATGCCCAGGCAAATCCCCAGCACCGGCTGGGTACAAGCCTTGATCAGATCGACCAGCTCGCGCGCGTGGATCTGATCCATCGCCGCCTGCGCAGTGCCCACGCCCGGCAGGAATAACTTGTCGGCACGCAGCACCACGTCCGGGTCACGGCTGACCACCGGCTCGTAGCCGTGGCGCGCAATCGCCGACTTTACGGAGTTCAGGTTGGCGCATCCGGTATCCAGAATCACCACGTTCATTACAGGACTCCTTTTGATGAGGGCAGGGCGTCACCTTCCACGCGGATTGCCTGGCGCAGCGTGCGGCCGAAGGCCTTGAAGAGACTCTCTACGCGGTGGTGGTCGTTCTTGCCTTTGGTCTTCAGGTGCAGCGTCAGGCCCATGGTGTAGGACAATGAACGGAAGAAGTGCTCCACCATTTCGGTGCTCAGATCGCCCACGCGCTGGTAATTGAAGTCTGCTTTATATTCCAGGTGCGGACGTCCGGAGATATCCATCGCACAGCGCGCCAGACACTCGTCCATCGGCAGGACAAAGCCAAAACGGTTGATGCCGCGTTTATCACCGAGCGCCAGCTTGAGGGCTTCACCCAGCGCCAGGCCGGTATCTTCCACGGTATGGTGATCGTCAATATAAAGATCGCCTTTTACCGTGATCTCCATGCGGAAACCGCCGTGGGTGGCAATCTGGTCCAGCATGTGGTCGAAGAAACCCACGCCAGTGTGGATCTTGCTGCCGCCTTCGCGGTCCAGCCAGACCTTCACATCAATCTGCGTCTCTTTGGTGTTACGTTCAACGTGCGAGTAGCGGTCACGTTTTGTCAGCTGTTCGCCAATCATCGCCCAGTTAAGGTTGTTATGGTCGTAGCGAAGCCCCGCGATGCCCATGTTTTCCGCGAGCGTAATATCAGTGATGCGATCGCCGATGACATAGCTGTTGGCCTTATCCAGCACATCCTCTGCCAGATAGCGCTCGACAAGCTTCACCTTTGGCTTACGGCAGTCGCACTCGTCGGCTGGCATGTGCGGGCAAATCAGCACTTCATCAAACACCACGCCCTGAGAGGTCAGCACCTGCATCATTAAATTATGCGGGCCGTCAAAGTCTGCCTGCGGGAAGCTGTCGGTACCCAGACCGTCCTGGTTGGTGATCATCACCAGCTTGTATCCGGCTTTTTGCAGCTTGAGCAGCACCGGGATCACGTCAGGTTCAAACGCCAGCTTGTCGAATCGGTCGACCTGAAAATCAGCTGGTGGCTCCGAAATAAGGGTGCCGTCACGATCGATGAAAAGGATCTTCTGGGTCATACTTTCTCCGCTTTCAGGGCGTCAATGACGCGCTGGCTCTCTGCGCGGGTGCCGACGGTAATGCGCAGGCATCCGCTCAGAGAAGGTTGTTTATTTTGGTCTCGTAAGATAATGCCCTGATCCCACAAAGATTTAAATACGGCGCTGGAGGCGGTAAAGCGCACCAGGATGTAGTTGGTTTCCGAGTCGAATACCTGCTCCACGCACGGGATATCCTTCAGGGCGGTCACCAGGTACTGACGTTCCTCCAGGATTTGCGCCACGCGCTCGCGCATCGCGTTAATCCCCTGAGGCGTCAGCGCCTGTGCTGCAATATCGGCAACCGGCGTCGAGAGGGGGTACGGAGCGATCACCTTCAGCAGCAGGTCGATGACCTCTTTATTCGCCAGGGTGAATCCGCAGCGCAGACCCGCGAGGGCGAAAGCCTTCGACAGCGTACGCAGCACCACCAGGTGCGGATACTCTTCCAGCCAGCCTGCCAGCGTTGCCTGCGGGCAGAACTCGATGTAGGCTTCGTCGGCGACCACCAGCGCTTTTCCGCGCGTCATCTCCAGCAGGGTTCGGATATCCTGTGGGTTAATAATCTGGCCGGTCGGGTTGTTTGGGCTACAGACAAAGACGACTTTTACGCCGTCAAGATTGTCGGCAATGCCCTGCAGATCCAGCTGCCAGTTCTCCAGGGAGAGCACGTTGCGGCACGCCACCCCAAAGGTTTCCGCGCTGACGCTGTACATGCCGTAGGTCGGCTGGCAGTACATGACGGCGTCTTTGCCCGGCTCGCAGAACGCGCGGATCAGCAGCTCAATGCCCTCATCCGCGCCACGGCTGACCAGCACCTGCTCTGGCTTCACGCCCGCGTACTGGGCGTAGTTTTCGATTACCGCCTTCGGCTGACACTCCGGATAACGGTTCAGCGTTTGCTGCGACAGCTCAAACTGCACCGCCGTTGGATATTCGTTGGCGTTCAGCCAGACATCCCCTTTACCGCCCAGACGACGCGCAGACTGATAGGGCGTCAAGCGACGGACATTTTCGCGGGCTAATTCTTCAATGTTCATGCTTGCTCCTTCAGGGCTGCAACGCGCAGCGTAACGGCATTTTTGTGGGCGGTCAGGCGCTCGGCGGCGGCCAGGGTTTCAATGGTGGACGCCAGTGAGGCAAACCCTTCGCGGGAGAGTTCCTGCACGGTCATGCGTTTCTGGAAATCCGCCAGTCCCAGGCTGGAACAGGTTGAGGTATAGCCATACGTTGGCAGCACGTGGTTGGTGCCGGAGGCGTAATCGCCTGCGGACTCCGGGGACCAGTCGCCGAGGAACACCGAGCCCGCGCTGGTAATGCTGTCGACCAAATCGCGCGCGTTGCGGGTCTGAATAATCAGGTGCTCCGGACCGTACTGATTAGAAATAGCAATGCACTGCTCGAGATCGCGCGCCACAATCAGACGGCTGGCCGCTAACGCCTGGCGTGCCGTGTCGGCGCGGGGCAGGTCGGCAAGCTGACGCTCCACGGCTTCGCCCACGCGTTTCGCCATATCGGCATCCGGCGTCAGCAGGATGACCTGCGAATCCGGGCCGTGTTCCGCCTGGGAAAGCAGGTCAGACGCGACGAAATCCGGCGTGGCGCCGCTGTCGGCAATCACCAGCACTTCAGACGGGCCGGCAGGCATATCGATGGCCGCGCCGTCCAGACGCTGGCTGACCTGACGCTTAGCCTCGGTCACATACGCATTGCCCGGGCCAAAGATTTTGTCGACCTTGGGAATGGATTCCGTGCCGAACGCCAGGGCCGAAATCGCCTGCGCGCCGCCCACTTTATAGACCGCCTGCACGCCGCACAGCTTCGCCGCATACAGAATCTCGTCGGCAATCGGTGGCGGTGAGCACAGTACCACTTTCTGACACCCGGCAATGCGCGCGGGAGTCGCCAGCATTAGTACGGTGGAGAAAAGCGGGGCAGAGCCGCCAGGAATATAGAGGCCGACCGACGCAACCGGGCGGGTCACCTGCTGGCAACGCACGCCGGGCAGGGTTTCCACATCTACGGTCTGCAGCTTTTGCGCGGTGTGGAAAGTATCAATGTTTTTCACCGCAACGGCCATCGCCTGCTTGATGTCATCTCCCAGACGATTGCTGGCATCAGTCATTTCCTGCTCGGTAACCTGTAATGCGCCAACTTCCGTCTTATCAAACTTTGCACTGTATTCACGCAGCGCGTCATCGCCGCGGGCTTTGACGTTATCCAGGATCTCCGCCACGGTGCGCGAGATGCTTTCAGAGGCGGAAATCGCCGGGCGCATCAGCAGCTCGCGCTGCTGTGCGTCGCTACAGGTATTCCAGTCGATGATTGTGTTAAAGCTCATGGCCATTACTCCATCATCTTCTCAATCGGCAGCACCAGGATGGAGCTTGCGCCCAGCGCCTTCAGTTTTTCCATGGTTTCCCAGAACAGGGTTTCGCTGCTCACCATGTGCATCGCCACGCGCTGCTGATCGCCCGCCAGCGGCAGGATGGTTGGGCGCTCGGCGCCCGGCAGCAGGGCAATGACTTCATCCAGACGCTCGGTTGGGGCGTGCATCATGATGTATTTGGATTCACGCGCCTGAATTACGCCCTGAATACGGGTCAGCAGTTTGTCGATCAGCTGCTGCTTAGCGTCGGCCATCTCGCCGTCACGCTGAATCAGGCACGCTTTGGAGCGGTAGATCACCTCCACTTCGCGCAGACCGTTCGCTTCCAGCGTCGCGCCGGTAGAGACCAGGTCACAGATGGCGTCCGCCAGACCCGCACGCGGCGCCACTTCAACAGAACCGTTCAGCAGACAGGATTTAAACTGCACGCCTTTCTGATCCAGATAGCGCTTTAACAGGTGAGGGTAGGAGGTGGCGATACGTTTGCCGTTCAGCGCGGCCGGGCCGTCCCACGCTTCATCAACCGGCGTTGCCAGCGACAGGCGGCAGCCGCCGAAGTCCAGACGACGCAGGGTGAAGTAACGCGGGTCTTCGCCCTGCGCGCGGCGGGTCAGCAGCTCTTCTTCCAGTACGTTTTCGCCGATGATGCCGAGGTCAACGACGCCATCCATGACCAGGCCGGGAATATCGTCATCACGCACGCGCAGAATGTCGATGGGCATGTTTTCAGCCAGAGCAATCAGGCGCTGGGTGTGCAGGTTAATTTTAATCCCGCAGCGGGCCAGCAGTTCGCGTGAATCGTCACTCAAACGGCCTGATTTTTGAATAGCTATGCGTAAACGTGAGTTATCTAACATTCTTTATTCCTCGTTAACCTGTTTTAACCTGTCTGAATTCGGTCCAAAAAAAAGCCCCCGGAAGAAGATCTTCCGGGGGCTTTTTCATGCGTTCATGCACCACTGGAAGATCCAAACGTCTTCCAGCACACATCGCCTGAAAGACTAGTCAGGATGATGGTGGTGATGGTGGTGTTTAAATTGAACGCGTGTCATATAAATTCTCGATGAATGCTTATTCATTTGATGTCTTTTAACCTAAACCAGTTGTGCGACATATTGCAAGGGCTTTTTTTGATCATTAATTCATTTCATATTGATGCTATGAATTGTGTGTTCTGCCGGGCTGGCGTAGCCTTATGAAAGACGAGTAAGAGTCAGGAGAATTCGCATGAAAAAGGTCGCGATTGTCGGTTTAGGATGGCTGGGAATGCCGCTGGCGATGTCATTAGCCGCGAAAGGCTGGCAGGTGACCGGGAGCAAGACCACCCGAGATGGGGTCGAAGCAGCGCGCATGTGCGGTATTGATGGCGTTGAACTGCGTCTGGAGCCGGAACTGGTGTGTGATGCGGACGATCTGGACACCCTGATGAACGTCGATGCGCTGGTAATTACGCTACCCGCGCGGCGCAGCGGCCCGGGCGAATCATTTTACCTGCAGGCGATGCAGGAGATTGTCGACAGCGCGCTGGCGCATCATGTTCCGCGCATTATTTTTACCAGCTCGACGTCGGTCTATGGTGAGGTTGAGGGCGTAGTAAAAGAGACTTCCGAGCGCCGTCCCGTTACGGCGAGCGGTCAGGTTCTGAAAGAGTTGGAAGACTGGCTGCATCATCTTCCCGGCACCCAGGTTGATATCGTACGTCTGGCGGGGCTGGTAGGCCCGGGTCGTCATCCGGGACGCTTTTTTGCCGGGAAGTCGGCGCCAGATGGCCAACATGTTGTCAATCTTGTGCATCTTGATGATGTGGTTGGCGCGATAGAGCTACTCTTACAGGCTCCGAAAGGCGGACACATCTATAATATATGTGCACCGTCTCATCCGGCGCGCAGCACGTTTTACCCGCTGATGGCACGTCAGTTGGGCCTGGCTCCGCCGGTCTTTGGTGAGGCAAAGGATGGCAGTAAAGGCAAAATTGTTGATGGCAATCGCATTTGTCATGAGCTGGGGTTTGAGTATCAGTATCCCGATCCGCTGGTGATGCCCATGGAATAAATCCTGCAGCGGAGACCGTCGCACACCGAAAGGGGGCGAGCATGAAACCGCTGCTGGATGTTCTTATTATTCTGGATGCACTGGAAAAAGAGGGGAGCTTTGCCGCTGCGTCGGCAAAACTCTACAAAACCCCTTCGGCCCTGAGCTATACCGTCCAAAAACTGGAAAGCGACCTCAATATCCAGATCCTCGATCGCTCCGGGCATCGCGCCCGTTTTACCCGCACCGGACAGATGCTGCTGGAAAAAGGCCGTGAAGTCCTCCATACCGTTCGTGAACTCGAAAAGCAGGCCGTCAAACTTCACCAGGGATGGGAAAACGAGCTGGTGATTGGCGTGGATGACACTTTCCCGTTTTCTCTCCTGACGCCGCTGATTGAGGCTTTCTATCAACACCACAGCGTGACGCGGCTGATCTTTATCAACGGCGTGCTGGGGGGCTCCTGGGATGCCCTAACCCAGGGCAGGGCGGATATTTTTGTCGGTGCACTCCACGAGCCTCCCCAGTTGAGTGAGTTTGGCTTTGCGCGTCTGGGCGTGCTGGAGCAGGTGTTCGCCGTAGCGCCCCATCATCCGCTGGCTCAGGAAGCTGAGCCGCTTAACCGCCGCGTGATTAAAGGCTACCGCGCCATCGTGGTCGGGGACAGCTCTCGCCCGGAATGTGCGGTTTCCTCGCAGCTGCTTGACGAGCAGGAGGCCATCACCGTTTTCGACTTTAAAACCAAGCTGGAGCTGCAAATCAGCGGTCTGGGCTGCGGCTATTTACCCCGCTATCTGGCACAGCGGTACATTGACAGCGGTGCGCTTGTTGAAAAACAGGTACTTGCTCAAAACAGCCATGAATCGGTATGGGTGGGCTGGAATGAGCAAACCGCCGGGCTCGCCAGCGCCTGGTGGCGGGACGAAATTTTAGCAAATAGTGCTATCGCTGCTGTATATGCTCAGGGCAGTGCCGAGAAATCAGCCAGTTAGAAAAAAGAAAATTACCCGCTGCGTTGCAAAGTATTGCCTTTTGTATCCGATGTGGGGCAAAATGCGGCCGCTGCAACCAAATGAATAATCGACGATATAAAAGGCGTCGGTTATTTTTTTTTGCATGTACGAAACGAAACTAAAAACCAAGAGGCCGGGCTTCGTACCGGATAGATATTTACTAAAATCCGACAGTTGTTGTCGCTGAGGAAGAAAGAAATGGGGCAATTTTTCGCTTACGTGGCGGTTATCACCGTAAAGGAGATTAACTATGTCGCATAACGCAACTCCAAACACCTCTCGCGTGGAATTACGTAAAACGCTTACGTTGATTCCGGTTGTTATGATGGGCCTGGCCTATATGCAACCGATGACGCTGTTCGATACATTCGGTATCGTATCGGGCCTCACCGACGGTCATGTGCCGACGGCTTACGGCTTCGCGCTGATTGCGATCCTCTTTACCGCGCTGAGCTACGGTAAGCTGGTGCGTCGCTATCCGTCTGCGGGTTCCGCCTACACCTATGCCCAGAAATCCATCAGCCCGACGGTTGGCTTTATGGTGGGCTGGTCTTCGCTGCTCGACTATCTGTTCGCGCCGATGATCAACATTCTGCTGGCAAAAATCTATTTTGAAGCGCTGGTGCCATCGATTCCCTCGTGGATGTTCGTCGTGGCGCTGGTGGCCTTTATGACGGCCTTTAACCTGCGCAGCATCAAGTCCGTTGCCAACTTTAACTCTGTTATCGTTGTGCTTCAGGTTGTGCTGATTGCGGTTATTCTTGGCATGGTTATTTACGGCGTATTCCACGGCGAAGGTGCGGGCACCCTGGCGAGCAGCAAACCGTTCTGGTCTGGTGATGCGCATGTGATCCCGATGATTACCGGGGCAACCAT
Organism: Enterobacter sp. HK-058-C-ECC; assembly: GCF_047531125.1. Lineage (NCBI taxonomy): Bacteria > Pseudomonadati > Pseudomonadota > Gammaproteobacteria > Enterobacterales > Enterobacteriaceae > Enterobacter > Enterobacter sp. HK-058-C-ECC. Next base: position 8,196 of record NZ_JBLKCH010000025.1, on the reverse strand, counting down.
TCTGTGCTTCTCCTTTACCGGTTTTGACGGGATCAGCAACCTGTCTGAAGAAACGAAAGATGCAGAGCGCGTGATCCCGCGTGCCATCTTCCTGACGGCGCTGATTGGCGGTCTGATCTTTATTTTCTCGACCTATTTCCTGCAGCTGTACTTCCCGGATATCTCTCGCTTCAAGGATCCGGATGCGTCTCAGCCGGAAATCATGCTGTATGTGGCGGGTAAAGCGTTCCAGGTCGGCGCGCTGATCTTCTCCACCATCACCGTACTGGCGTCCGGTATGGCCGCGCATGCAGGCGTTGCGCGTCTGATGTACGTAATGGGCCGCGATGGCGTATTCCCGAAAAGCTTCTTCGGCTACGTGCATCCAACATGGCGTACCCCGGCGATGAACATTATCCTGGTCGGTGCGATCGCGCTTCTGGCGATTAACTTTGACCTGGTGATGGCAACGGCGCTGATTAACTTCGGTGCGCTGGTGGCGTTCACCTTTGTTAACCTGTCGGTTATCTCTCAGTTCTGGATCCGTGAAAAGCGTAACAAGACGCTGAAAGATCACTTCCAGTATCTGTTCCTGCCGATGTGTGGTGCCCTGACCGTGGGCGCGCTGTGGGTTAACCTGGAAGAGAGCTCGATGGTGCTTGGCCTGATTTGGGCGGGTATCGGCCTGGTTTACTTGGCCTGCGTCACGAAGAGTTTCCGTAACCCGGTTCCTCAGTACGAAGACGTCGCGTAAGACTGTGCCGGGTGGCGGCTACGCCTTACCCGACCTACATACCCCGTAGGCCCGCGTAAGCGCAGCGCCACCGGGCAAAAAAAGCCGGAGACATCGCCTCCGGCTTTTTTATACCCATCGTTCAAACTATCTCTTGCGCGTACTGGTACAGGGATTTCAGCAGCGCCTGTTTCTCAGCATTCCCTTCATACTGGCCATAAAGCATTTCCAGCTCCTGGGCGTAATTGTGCAGATACTCTGGCGTAAACACGTTCCGACGATGCTGCAGCCAGCGTTCCTGCTCTGCTTCATCCAGGGTTCCCGGGTAATTACGCGCGCGGTAATTAAACATCAGCTTTTCGATGCGCTTATCAGCGAAGGTGATATCCAGGGCAGGCAAGTTACGCGGCTCGGTTTGCAGAACGATATTCATGGCCGCGCGATCGGCATCGCTGAAGAAACCATTATAGAGCTGGGCGTCCACGTTTTCAGACGGCACGAACGGCTCGGCTTCGGCAAAGATGGCCACGACTTTCTCGCGCACCTGCGGATTTTCACGCAGCACTTTGAGATTATCGAGGCAGTGCTGGCGGTTAATGCCCAGCCTGTCAGCATCTTCCGGGCGCAGCGTATTCGCCTGCGCCAGGACCGGACATTTATTGATATGCACCAGTTTGACCGGCACTGCAGGCAGATCGCCGAGTTCATTCTTCGGCGTGTACAGCCGTTCACGCAGGGTATCGCTGTCGAGTTCGAGTAGCGGTGAAATATCGCCCGCCAAATCCACCATGATGACCGCATTACGGTTGTCCGGATGCCACGCCAGCGGCGCAACCCAGCTGGTATTGCCGCGCCATGCGCCAAACATGCCGGAAATATGCACCAGGGGTTTCATCTGCGGTACGTCGATAAGGGTCATAAGCTTCTGCTTGCTGCGATGGCTGAGCAGATACTCGAACAGTCGTGGCTGCGCGCTTTTCACCAGCTTCGCCATGGCAATGGTGGCATAGACGTCCGCCATCGCGTCGTGGGCATTGCTGTGCTCAATGCCGTTGGCGCGCGTCAGGTGTTCCAGCCGGAAGCTGGTCAGCCCTTCCTCATTTTCCGGCCAGTGAATGCCCTCAGGACGCAGGGCGTAGCAGGCGCGCATGATGTCGAGCAAATCCCAGCGCGAATTGCGGTTCTGCCAGCTCCAGGCATAGGGATCGTAGAAGTTACGATAGAAGATGTTGCGCGTCACTTCGTCATCGAAGCGGATGTTGTTGTAACCGACCACGCAGGTGTTGGGGACGGTAAACAAGTCGTGGATGCGTCGGGCGAATTCTGCCTCGTTAACGCCTTTTTCCCGCGCTTCCTGAGGGGTGATCCCGGTGACCATGACCGCGCCGGGCTGCGGCAGATAGTCATCCGCAGGCTTGCAGTAAAAGACCTCGGGCTCGCCAATGATGTTGAATTCGTCGTCGGTACGGATGGCGGCAAACTGCGCCGGTCGGTCCAGCGCCGGGTGCGTGCCAAAGGTTTCGTAATCGTGGAACAAAAAAGTCGGGCGAGCGGCAGAGTCAGACACCAGTAATACCATCCTGTTAAAAAATGACGTCACTATGGTAAACGATCGTGCGGGTCAGACCGAATAAAAAGCACCACCGCGTCGCAAATTTGCGCGCCAGCTTCAGAGAAAAATCTGCGTTCTGTCACATTTTTTTGCAATTAAGCCAGGTAACGACATCAGAACTCCCGTAAAAAGGTCATCGATTTTTAATGACCTGAGGATATACCGTTGAAACGCCGTCTGTTTATTGCTGTTTCTTTACTCGCTTCGAGTGTCTCATCTGCTTTTGCGGCCGAACCACTGGATTTTTCGCCGCAGCCTCCGGCCATTCAGGCGGGCTCCTGGGTGCTGATGGATTACACGACTGGTCAGATTTTAACGGCGGGAAACGAACATCAACAACGTAATCCGGCGAGCCTGACCAAGCTGATGACGGGCTATGTGGTGGATCGGGCCATTGATAGCCACCGCATTACCCCGGATGACATCGTCACCGTAGGACGTGATGCCTGGGCAAAAGGGAACCCGGTGTTTGACGGTTCATCGCTGATGTTCCTGAAAGAGGGCGATCGCGTCTCCGTGCGCGATCTGAGCCGCGGCCTGATTGTCGATTCTGGCAACGACGCCTGCGTGGCGCTGGCCGATCACGTGGCGGGTGGGCAGCCGCAGTTTGTGAAGATGATGAACGACTACGTGCAGAAGCTGAACCTGCGCGATACGCATTTTGAAACCGTCCACGGGCTGGACGCGCCCGGCCAGCACAGCTCGGCGTATGACCTGGCCGTTCTCTCCCGGGCCATCATCCACGGCGAGCCTGAGTTTTATCATATGTACAGCGAAAAGAGCCTGACCTGGAACGGAATCACCCAGCAAAACCGTAACGGCCTGCTGTGGGATAAGACCATGAACGTGGACGGGTTGAAAACGGGGCATACCTCAGGGGCCGGTTTTAACCTGATTGCGTCTGCCGTAGACGGCCAGCGCCGGTTAATCGCGGTGGTGATGGGGGCGGATAGTCCGAAAGGGCGCGAAGACCAGGCCCGGAAACTGCTGCACTGGGGGCAGCAGAATTTCGATACGGTGCAGATCCTGCATAGCGGTAAAAAAGTGGGGACAGAGCGCATCTGGTTCGGCGATAAGGAGCAGGTGAAACTGGGCACCGATCAGGACTTCTGGCTGGCCTTGCCGAAAGCGGAGGTTCCCAACATCAAAGCCAAGTACGTGCTGGATAAAAAAGAACTGGAAGCGCCGATTGCTGCGCATCAGCGGGTCGGGGAGATTCAGCTCTATGACCGCGACAAGGTGGTAGCCCACTGGCCGCTGGTCACGCTGGAAGCCGTTGATAAAGGCGGCCTGTTCTCTCGTCTGAGCGATTATCTGCATCACACGCTTTAACTGCTGCTGAGCAGACTGGCAGGGTTGCGAGTCTGCTCACATAATAAACACTCCTCGTTTGCTGATAATGATAATCCAGTTTTATAGTGTATAAATATACAGTGATAAACGGAGGCAGCATGGACTACAGCATTACGCAGCAACAGAAACGTAAGATTGCCGGTTTTCATTTGGTCGGCCCGTGGGAACACACGGTAAAACAGGGCTTTGAACAGCTGGTCATGTGGGTCGACGGGCGTCACATTGAGCCGCTGGAGTGGGTGGCGGTCTATTACGATAACCCGGATGAAGTCCCGGCAGAAAAACTGCGCTGTGATACGGCCGTGACGGTACCGGATGATTTCGTCATCCCGGAAAACAGCGAAGGCGTCATGATGACGGAAATCGCGGCCGGGGATTATGCCGTGGCGACGGCGCGCGTGGAAAACTATGACTTCGCCACGCCGTGGTATCAGTTCTTCAATTCCCTGCTGCAGGACAATAAGTACCAGATGGCGCTCAAACCCTGCTTCGAGCGCTATCTCAATGACGGCAATGCGGACGGCTACTGGGATATCGAAATGTATATCGCCGTCGAGCACAAAACGGTTTAAGCCTGCTAAATGAAGGGTTTTTCAGCCGGGAGCGATCCACCCGGCTGAAAACACAGTACAATTGTGCTTTGCCGTGTTGCTGGAGAGCGGGTGTGCGTCCCGACAAATCATTAACCCCTTTTGAAATTCGGTTGTACAAACACTACCGCGTGGTGCACGGGTGTCGCATCGCGCTGGCGTTCGTGTTGACGTTTGTCCTGGTGCGTTTGCTGGAGGTTCCGGAAGGAACGTGGCCGCTGATCACGCTGGTGGTGGTGATGGGACCCATCTCGTTTTGGGGCAACGTTGTCCCGCGCGCTCTGGAGCGTATTGGCGGGACCGTGTTAGGTTCGGCCCTGGGGCTTATTGCCCTGAAGCTGGAGCTCATCTCGTTCCCGGTCATGCTGGCATGGTGCGGTGCCGCCATGTTCCTGTGCGGCTGGCTGGCGTTGGGTAAAAAACCGTATCAGGCGCTGCTGATCGGTATTACTCTCGCGGTGGTGGTCGGTGCACCCGCCGGGGATATGACCACGGCGCTGTGGCGAAGCGGGGATGTCATCCTGGGTTCACTGCTGGCGATGCTCTTCACCGGTATCTGGCCGCAGCGCGCTTTTCTGCACTGGCGTATTCAGATGGCCAGCTACGTCACCGCGTTTAACCGCGTCTATCAGGCCGGTTTTTCCCCGAATCTGGTTGAGCGCCCGCGGCTGGAAAAGCACCTGCAGACCATCCTTAACGACGTGGTCAAAATGCGCGGCTTGATCACGCCAGCCAGCAAAGAAACCCATATTCAGAAATCAATTTTCGAAGCTATTCAGACGGTGAGCCGCAATCTGGTCTGCATGCTTGAGCTGCAAATCAACGCACACTGGGCCACGCGCCCCAGCCATCTGTTGATGCTTAACGCGCAGACTCTCAAAGAGACCCAGCAGATGACGCAGCAAACGCTGTTGACCATCGCTCATGCGCTCTATGAAGGGAACCCGCAGCCGATACTGGCCAACAGCGAGCGACTGAACGAGATCGTCGCGGAACTGAAGCAGTTAATCAATGAGCGCCAGAGCGATAACGTGGCGGAAACACCTATTCATGGCTACGTCTGGCTGAGCATGGAACTGGCGCGGCAGCTTGAGCTGTTATCGCACCTGATTTGCCGGGCGCTGCGCAAATAAAAGGCGTATGTGACGCCTGCTGCTTCGATTCAGCAGCAATTGGGGTTATGATAGCTTTAAACGATATACTCATTGTCATTCGCGGCCGCTGTCAGTAAGGTTATTGTTACAACGGTTGCTTTAACGAATCCGAATCTCACATTATCAGGGGTGTAAAAATGGAAACTACCAAGCCTTCGTTCCAGGATGTTCTGGAATTCGTCCGCCTGTTCCGCCGCAAAAACAAACTGCAGCGTGAAATCCAGGACGTTGAGAAGAAGATCCGTGACAACCAGAAACGTGTTCTGCTGCTCGACAACCTGAGCGACTACATCAAGCCAGGCATGAGCGTTGAAGCTATTCAGGGCATCATCGCCAGCATGAAGAGCGACTATGAAGACCGTGTTGATGACTACATCATCAAAAATGCTGAGCTGTCCAAAGAGCGTCGTGACATCTCTAAAAAGCTGAAAGTGATGGGCGAAATCAAAAACGGCGAAGCAAAAAGCGAGTAATCGCAGCGAATAGTGAAAAAGGCTCTCTGGTGACAGAGAGCCTTTTTTTATGGTTCAGAACGCGGCTGTAGCTGGTAAATCCAGGCTTGAACCTGCTCGCCTTCAGAGGTGGTCACCGTGACCTCAACCCGATCGTAGCCGTCTTCAAACTCATCCAGCATTGACCAGTGTGTGGCAAGGCGATCAGAGATAAACAGATAGCCTTCGACGCGGGGGCCATCGGGGTGGAGCACGATCCCCGGGAAGTCCGCCGCAGCGCCCCAGCCGCGTTCGTAGAACGTACCGGAGACGAAACCGGCCAGCCATTCGCCGCCGATGTTTTCAAGAATATGCGCATTTGAGTGGCCCGGGCGCAGCGTGCCGTAGACAAACAGAGCGTTCATTTTCCCTCATCCGCAAAGCAAAAAGCCTGCTTTAAAAGCAGGCTTTTCAAATTTGGCTCCTCTGACTGGACTCGAACCAGTGACATACGGATTAACAGTCCGCCGTTCTACCGACTGAACTACAGAGGAATCGTTGTGGAGGCTTATCTTAGCGGCGAAAAAACTTTTGTCAAACCTGATCTTAGGGAAAATCGATTGATTGCTGATTCTGTCGTCAGTTTGTTGTAAATCCACACATCTTTTTCCGGAAAATACTTTGCAGGATGAGCATTTCTCCCCCATTATTTGAAATGGAGTTTCAACTTTTCTCGCTAAGGTCCATTTTGAACGTCACTGCCTCCTTACGCCAGGCGATCGCGCGCACGCCATGGTATGCAAAACGTAAAAGTTATCGGGTTCTCTTCTGGCGTGAAATCACCCCTCTTGCCGTGCCTATCTTCCTGGAAAATACCTGCGTTCTGCTGATGGGGGTGCTGAGCACCTTCCTGGTGAGCTGGTTGGGAAAAGAGGCGATGGCGGGGGTTGGTCTGGCGGACAGCTTTAACATGGTGGTGATCTCATTCTTTGCCGCCATTGACCTCGGCACGACGGTGGTGGTGGCCTTTAGCCTCGGCAAGCTGGATCCCAAACGTGCGCGTGAGGCGGCACGCCAGTCGCTGATGATCATGACTGTCTTTTCGGCCGTTCTGGCGGCGGTGATCCATTATTTCGGCAAAGAGATCATCGATTTTGTCGCCGGGGAGGCCACGAACGAGGTTAAGGACCTGGCGCTGACCTATCTGGAGATGACCGTCATCAGCTATCCGGCGGCGGCCATCGCCCTGATTGGCAGCGGCGCGCTGCGCGGGGCAGGGAACACTAAAATTCCGCTGCTGATCAACGGCGGAATGAATATCCTGAATATTATCATCAGCAGCGTGCTGATCTACGGTGTGTTCTCGTGGGACGGGCTGGGCTTCGTCGGTGCAGGACTGGGGCTAACCATTTCACGCTATATCGGTGCGGCGGCGATTATAGGCGTGCTGATGGCGGGGATCACCCCCTCGCTGCGCCTCACGCTGAAGAGCTATTTCCGCCCCTTTAATTTCGCCATTATCTGGGAAGTGATGGGGATCGGCATTCCCGCAAGCATTGAATCGGTGCTGTTTAACGGCGGGAAATTACTGACGCAGATGTTTGTCGCCGGGATGGGCACCGACGTGATCGCCGGTAACTTCATCGCCTTCTCCATTGCCTCGCTGATTAACCTGCCGGGTAACGCGCTGGGCTCTGCATCGACCATTATTACCGGGAAACGGCTCGGGAAAGGGCAGATCGGCCAGGCGGAGCGACAGCTGCGCCACGTTTTCTGGCTGTCGACCATCGGACTGACCGTGATTGCCTGGGGAACCGCGCCGTTTGCCGGGCTGATGGCCTCGTTCTATACCCATGAAGACGACGTTAAAGAGGTTGTAAAAGTCCTCATCTGGCTCAATGCGGCCTTTATGCCTATCTGGGCGGCCTCATGGGTACTGCCTGCCGGGCTGAAGGGGGCACGCGACGCCCGCTTTGCGATGTGGGTGTCGATGCTTGGCATGTGGGGATGTCGCGTCGTGGCGGGGTATACGCTTGGGGTAATGCTCGGATGGGGTGTGATCGGCGTCTGGTTGGGGATGTTCCTGGACTGGGCCGTGCGGGGCGCGCTGTTCTACTGGCGTATGGTCAGCGGGCGCTGGCTATGGAAATATCCGCGACAAAATGCCTGACAATTGCGCGAAGTGGAGAATAAATCGTCAAACGATCGGAAATATGCATTCTGCCTTTGACATCCCGGGAGCGCATCGATAATATGCGCCCCGTTCACACGATTCCTCTGTAGTTCAGTCGGTAGAACGGCGGACTGTTAATCCGTATGTCACTGGTTCGAGTCCAGTCAGAGG
>NZ_JBLKCH010000024.1:0-21703 GCF_047531125.1 Enterobacter sp. HK-058-C-ECC | reverse complement strand
CAGCACGCTGGCCGCCTTGAGCGCTTCCTGACCCTCGAAGTCAAACCCGCGCAGCACGATCTGGCGGTTGTAGCGCATCATCTCCTGGTCGCTCAGCTCCACCGTCATGTCAGCCTCCAAAAAGGTGGTTAAAGCGCTCGACCTCAACCCATTCGCCGGCTTCCACGTTGCCGCGCTCGCGCTCCAGCACGATGAAGCAGTTGCCCAGACTGAAGGAGCTGAAAATGTGCGAGCCCTGATGTCCGGTGGTGCTCACTTCGAGCTCGCCGTCCCCACCGCGGGTCAGAATGCCGCGCTGGAAATCGAGACGGCCCGGTGATTTTTTCAACCGCGTGGCAGCACGCACGCGCACGCGTTCCGGCAGCGGGCTGGCCTTGTTGCCGGAAAGCTTCGCCAGCAGCGGGATCGCCAGCTGGTAGAAGGTGAGTGCCGCCGAGACCGGGTTGCCCGGCAGGCCGCAGAACCAGCTGTGTGAAAGCTTGCCAAACGCGAACGGCTTGCCCGGCTTGATCGCCAGCTTCCAGAAGGCGATTTCACCCAGCTCTTCAAGAAGGGTTTTGGTGTAATCCGCTTCGCCCACGGAGACGCCGCCGGAACTGATGACCACGTCGGCGGATTTATCCGCCTCGATAAACGCCGCGCGCAGTTTTTCCGGATCGTCAGGAATGATGCCGAGGTTAATCACCTCGCAGCCCAGCTGCTCCAGCATCAGGTGTACCGCCAGGCGGTTGGTGTCGTAAATCTGGCCGTCCTGCAGCGGCTGGCCCGGAAGCTGCAGCTCGTCGCCGGTGGAGAAAACGGCGACGCGCACTTTACGGATCACGTCGATATCCGCGATGCCGAGCGAGGCCAGCACCGGCAGCTCCGCCACCGTCAGCTTTTGCCCGGCGGCAAAGACCGTCGCGCCGAGGGTAATGTCTTCGCCCGTGCGACGGATGTTCTGGCCCGCTTTGACGCTGGCGGTAAAACGCACGCCGTCGTCGGTCTGTTCGGTCTCTTCCTGCATCACCACGGCGTCGCAGCCTGGCGGAACCGGCGCGCCGGTCATGATGCGCACGCAGGTGCCCGCAGGCCATTCGCCGCTAAACGGCTGACCCGCAAAGGCTTTACCCGCCACCGGCAGGGCGTTACCCGTCTGGAGATCCGCCAGGCGTACCGCGTAACCGTCCATCGCGGAGTTATCAAACCCCGGCACGTTGAGCGGAGAGACGATATCGCGTGCGGCAATACGGCCAAAACAGCGCACGAGGGGCAGCGTCTCAACGTCATGCAGCGGGGAAACTCGGTCAAGCATCTGCGTGAGTGCCGTCTCAAGCGGCATCAGTCCGGCGGTAAAATCCATGGTGGGCTCCTGCGGAGTAACAACGAAAGCGTCCATTATGGCAGAAAAGTGCGGCTAACTGTATGACCGAAGGGTGCACGCTTTACATCACTGTTACGTCTTTCTATATTCAAAAATCATCTGAAGTTTCGTCGACGATAATGATATTTATAGAAAAAGCCGCAAAACAGGCTAACGGGTGATGCGAATGGTTAAGGCGGTAATCGCAATTCATGGCGGGGCCGGGGCAATCACCCGTGCACAGCTCACTTCTGAGCAGGAAAAACGCTACATCGACGCGCTGTACGCCATTGTGGAAACGGGCCAGAAAATGCTGGAAGCGGGCGAGAGCGCGCTGGATGTGGTCACCGAGGCGGTGCGTCTGCTGGAAGAGTGCCCGTTATTTAATGCGGGGATTGGTTCGGTCTTTACCCGGGATGAAACGCACGAGCTGGATGCCTGCGTCATGGACGGTATCACCCTGAAAGCGGGGGCCGTGGCAGGCGTCAGCCACCTGCGTAACCCGGTGCTGGCCGCGCGTCTGGTGATGGAAGAGAGCCCGCACGTGCTGCTGACGGGCGCGGGGGCGGAGAGGTTTGCCTTCGAACACGGAATGGAGCCGGTCTCGCCTGACCTGTTTTCCACGGAAGCCCGCTATCAGCAGCTGCTGGACGCCCGTTCGGCGGGCATGACGCAGCTTGATCATACTGCGCCGCTGGATGAGCGCAGCAAAATGGGCACGGTGGGCGCGGTGGCGCTGGATAAAGCCGGGAATCTCGCGGCGGCAACCTCCACGGGCGGGATGACCAACAAGCTGCCCGGACGCGTGGGTGATAGCCCGCTGCCTGGCGCGGGTTGCTATGCCAATAACGCGACGGCGGCGGTGTCGTGTACCGGCACCGGAGAAGTGTTTATCCGCGCTCTCGCGGCCTATGACATTACCGCGCTGATGGATTACGGCGGCTTAAGCCTGAGCGAGGCCTGCGAGCGCGTGGTGATGGAAAAATTACCTGCCCTGGGCGGCATCGGCGGCCTCATTGCGGTGGATCGTGAGGGCAACGTGGCCCTGCCGTTCAACAGTGAAGGCATGTACCGCGCCTGGGGCTATGCCGGCGATGAGCCGAGCACGGGGATCTATCGTGAATAAGGGGGCAGCGCGTGCCGCACAGTGAAGAGCTGGACAACCGCGAAGTGCTGGCTGTCCATCAGCTGAATATTGCGTTTCAGGAAGAGCGGCAGTTCATCCCCGCAGTACAGAATTTATCGTTCACGCTCAGGCGCGGCGAGACGCTGGCGATTGTTGGCGAGTCCGGCTCTGGGAAATCGGTCACCGCGCTGGCGCTGATGCGCCTGCTGGAACAGACGGGCGGTCAAATCAGCAGCGAGAAAATGCTGCTGCGCCGCCGTAACCGCCAGGTCATTGATTTAAACGAGCTGAGCGGCGCGCAGATGCAGGGCGTGCGCGGGGCGGATATTGCGATGATCTTCCAGGAGCCGATGACCTCCCTGAACCCGGTGTTCCCGGTGGGGGAACAAATTGCCGAGTCCATCCGCCTGCATCAGGGGCTGAGCGGTGATGAGGCGCTCAGGGAAGCCAGACGCATGCTGGAGCTGGTACGCATTCCGGAGGCGCAGGCCATTCTCGGCCGCTACCCGCATCAGCTTTCCGGTGGCATGCGCCAGCGGGTGATGATCGCCATGGCGCTCTCGTGCCGTCCGGCGGTGCTGATTGCCGATGAGCCGACGACGGCGCTGGACGTGACGATTCAGGCGCAGATCCTGCAGCTCATCAACGTGCTGCAGCAGGAGATGGAGATGGGGGTGATCTTTATCACCCACGATATGGGCGTGGTCGCCGATATCGCCGATCGCGTACTGGTGATGCACAAGGGCAGCGCGGTCGAAACCGGCACGGTTGAGCAGATTTTTCACGCGCCCGCGCATCCCTACACCAAAGCGCTGCTGGCGGCGGTTCCGCGTCTTGGGGCGATGAACGGCAGCGATCTGCCGCGTCGTTTTCCGCTGATTTCCCTGGCGGCGTCTGAGCCGCAGGAGGAGGAACGCGAGCAGGACACCGTGGTGCCGGGCAAGCCCATTCTGGAAGTGCGCAATCTGGTCACGCGTTTTCCGCTGCGTAGCGGTGTACTGAACAGGGTGAAGCGCGAAGTGCACGCGGTGGAAAACGTCAGCTTCGATCTCTGGCCGGGCGAAACGCTGGCGCTGGTGGGGGAGTCCGGCTGCGGTAAATCCACGACCGGGCGCGCGTTGCTCCGTCTGGTGGCCTCTCAGGAGGGCAGCATTACCTTTAACGGCGAGCGCATTGATACCCTTCCGGACAGCAGGCTGCAGGCGGTGCGGCGGGATATTCAGTTTATTTTCCAGGATCCGTATGCCTCCCTCGATCCGCGCCATACGGTGGGGTATTCGATCATGGAGCCGCTGCGGGTGCATAACCTGCTCGACGGCGAGGCGGCGCAGCGTCGCGTCGCCTGGCTGCTGGAGCGCGTTGGCCTGAAGCCGGAACACGCCTGGCGTTATCCGCACGAGTTTTCCGGCGGACAGCGGCAGCGTATCTGCATCGCCCGCGCGCTGGCGCTGAACCCGAAAGTGGTGATTGCGGATGAATCCGTCTCGGCGCTGGATGTCTCTATCCGGGCGCAAATCATCAATCTGTTGCTGGATTTACAGCGGGATATGGGGATCGCCTTCCTGTTTATCTCGCACGACATGGCAGTGGTTGAGCGCATCAGCCATCGGGTGGCGGTGATGTTTATGGGGCAAATTGTGGAAATCGGTCCGCGAAGAGCGGTGTTCGAGAACCCACAGCACCCGTATACCCGCAAGCTCATCGCGGCGGTCCCGGTCGCCGATCCGGCGCATCGTCACGGCCAGCGCGTGCTGCTGCAGGATGAAATGCCGAGCAATATTCGTAAACGCGGCGAGGCCGTAGAGCGCGTGGCGTTGCGTGAGGTCGGGCCGGGTCATTTCGTGGCTCCCCCGCGTCAGGACAATGCTTTTTCGCGGTTATAACTTTCAACAGGCAGGAGAACATAATGGTTACATTTGTAGCGCGTAGATGGTTGTTAGCCGCGAGCGTGACGGCAGCCCTGGCCGCTGCCCCCGCGTTCGCTGCCAAAGATGTGGTGGTCGCTGTCGGCTCTAACTTCACGACGTTGGATCCGTATGACGCTAACGACACGCTCTCCCAGGCGGTGGCGAAATCGTTCTACCAGGGCCTGTTTGGCCTGGATAAAGAGATGAAGCTTAAAAACGTGCTGGCGGAGGGGTACACCGTTTCGGATGACGGGCTGGTGTACACCATTAAGCTCAAAACCGGGGTGAAGTTCCAGGACGGCACCGACTTTAATGCAGACGCGGTGAAGGTTAACCTCGATCGCGCCAGCAATCCTGAAAACAGCCTTAAGCGTTATAACCTCTATAAAAACATCGCCAAAACCGAGGTGGTTGACCCGACGACGGTAAAAATCACCCTGAAAGAGCCGTTCTCTGCGTTTATCAATATTCTGGCGCATCCGGCGACGGCAATGATTTCCCCTGCCGCGCTGAAGAAATACGGCAAGGAGATCGGCTTCCACCCGGTCGGTACCGGTCCGTACGAGCTGGTCACCTGGAACCAGACCGATTTTGTGAAGGTGAAGAAATATGCGGGATACTGGCAGAAAGGGCTGCCGAAGCTGGACACCATCACCTGGCGCCCGGTGGTGGACAACAACACCCGTGCCGCGATGCTGCAAACCGGCGAGGCGCAGTTTGCCTTCCCTGTGCCGTATGAGCAGGCCGCCATTCTGGAGAAAAACAGCAAGCTGGAGCTGGTCGCCAGCCCGTCGATCATGCAGCGCTACATCAGCATGAACGTTACGCAAAAGCCGTTCGATAACCCGAAGGTGCGCGAAGCCATTAACTATGCCATTAACCGTCAGGCGCTGGTGAAGGTCGCTTTTGCGGGCTACGCCACCCCGGCCACCGGCGTGCTGCCGCCGGCTATCGCGTATGCGCAAATCTATCAGCCGTGGCCGTACGATCCGGCTAAAGCGCGCGAGTTGCTGAAAGAGGCGGGCTATCCGAACGGCTTTAGCACCACGCTGTGGTCGTCGCATAATCACAGTACCGCCCAGAAGGTGCTGCAGTTCACCCAGCAGCAGCTGGCGCAGGTGGGTATCAAGGCGCAGGTGACCGCGATGGATGCCGGACAGCGTGCGGCAGAGGTCGAGGGGAAAGGGCAGAAAGAGAGCGGCGTGCGGATGTTCTACACCGGCTGGTCGGCCTCGACCGGTGAAGCCGACTGGGCGCTCTCGCCGCTGTTTGCCTCGCAGAACTGGCCGCCAACCCTGTTCAATACCGCGTTCTACAGCAACCCGCAGGTGGACAAAGACCTTGCCGATGCGCTGAAAACCACCAAACCGGAGGAGAAAGCACGCCTCTACAAGGACGCGCAGGACATCATCTGGAAAGAGTCGCCGTGGGTGCCGCTGGTGGTGGAGAAACTGGTGTCAGCCCATAACAAAGCGTTGACCGGGTTCTACATCATGCCGGATACGGGCTTTAGCTTTGACGATGCGGATTTAAAATAACGCCCATGCTGAACTATGTTTGTAAACGCCTGCTGGGGCTTATCCCGACGCTGTTGATTGTGGCGGTGCTGGTGTTTTTGTTTGTCCATATGCTGCCGGGCGATCCGGCGCGTCTGGTTGCCGGGCCCGAAGCGGATGCCACGGTCATTGAGCTGGTGCGTAAACAGCTGGGTCTTGACCAGCCGCTTTATATGCAGTTTCTGCACTATATTGGCAACGTTCTGCAGGGTGACTTTGGCATCTCGATGGTCTCGCGTCGTCCGGTGTCGGAGGAGATCGCCAGCCGCTTTATGCCCACGTTCTGGTTAACGATAGCCAGCATGAGCTGGGCCGTGGTGTTCGGACTTGGCGCCGGGATTGTGGCGTCCGTCTGGCGTAACCGCTGGCCGGACAAGCTCGGCATGGCGCTGGCGGTGACCGGCATCTCCTTCCCGGCGTTCGCGCTGGGAATGCTGCTGATGCAGATCTTTTCCGTTGAGCTGGGCTGGCTGCCCACCGTCGGGGCCGATACCTGGAAGCATTACATTCTGCCCTCGATGACGCTGGGGGCTGCCGTGTCGGCGGTGATGGCCCGCTTTACCCGCGCCTCGTTCGTTGACGTGCTGAGCGAAGATTATATTCGCACCGCGCGGGCGAAAGGGGTCAGCGAGAAGTGGGTCATCCTCAAGCACGGGTTCCGCAATGCGATGATCCCGGTCGTGACGATGATGGGGCTTCAGTTTGGCTTCCTGCTGGGCGGCTCTATCGTGGTGGAAAAGGTCTTCAACTGGCCGGGGCTGGGACGTCTGCTGGTCGATTCCGTCGAGATGCGCGACTACCCGGTGATCCAGGCGGAAGTGCTGCTTTTCTCGCTGGAGTTTATTCTTATCAACTTAGTGGTGGACGTGCTCTACGCTGCCATTAACCCGGCCATCAGGTATAAGTAAGATGCGATTGTTGAACTGGCGACGTCAGGCCGTTTTAAACGCCATGCCGGGGCTAAAACCGGACCACATCCGCACCCCGTGGTCTGAATTCTGGCGGCGTTTCCGCCGTCAGCCGGTCGCGATGACGGCGGGGCTGTTCGTGCTGCTGCTGATTGTGGTGGCGATCGTGGCGCCGTGGGTGGCGCCGTTTGATGCGGAAAATTATTTTGACTACGACCGCCTGAACGACGGGCCCTCGATGCTCCACTGGTTCGGCGTGGATTCCCTCGGGCGGGATATCTTTAGCCGGGTACTGGTAGGGGCGCAGATCTCGCTCGCCGCCGGGGTGTTCGCGGTGCTGATCGGCGCGGCCATCGGGATCGTGCTGGGGCTGGTTGCCGGGTATTACGAAGGCTGGTGGGACCGCATCATCATGCGCATCTGCGACGTGCTGTTTGCCTTCCCCGGCATTCTGCTGGCAATTGCCGTGGTGGCGATCATGGGCAGCGGCATGGCCAACGTCATCATCGCGGTCGCGGTGTTTTCGATTCCGGCCTTTGCCCGCCTGGTGCGCGGCAACACGCTGGTGCTGAAACAGCAGACCTTTATCGAGTCGGCCCGCAGTATGGGGGCCAGCGATGCGACCATCCTCTTCAGCCATATTCTGCCGGGGACGGTGTCGTCCATCGTGGTCTATTTCACCATGCGTATCGGCGTGTCGATTATCTCGGCGGCCAGCCTGTCGTTTCTGGGGTTAGGAGCACAGCCTCCGACGCCGGAGTGGGGCGCGATGCTGAACGAGGCGAGGGCCGATATGGTGATTGCGCCGCACGTGGCGATTTTCCCGAGCCTGGCGATTTTCCTGACCGTGCTGGCGTTTAACCTGTTAGGTGACGGGCTGCGCGACGCGCTGGATCCGAGGATAAAGGGGTAGTGCAGTGAAATGTGCCGGGTGGCGGCTACGCCTTACCCGGCCTACAAAAGCGGAGTGGGGCGATTAAACCCGGCTACCCCACAGGTCATATTCGTCGGCGTTTTCAACCTTCACGCGAATAATATCACCCGGCTTAACGTTGGTTTCGCCATTCAGGTACACCGCACCGTCGATTTCAGGGGCGTCCGCCATGCTGCGGCCAATCGCGCCTTCTTCGTCCACTTCGTCGATGATAACCATGATTTCACGGCCCACTTTCTCCTGCAGACGCTCGGCAGAGATCTGCTGCTGCAACTGCATGAAGCGGTTCCAGCGCTCCTCTTTCACCTCTTCCGGCACCTGGTCCGCCAGCTCGTTGGCGGTTGCGCCTTCCACCGGGCTGTACTTGAAGCAGCCTACGCGGTCCAGACGCGCTTCTTTCAGGAAGTCGAGCAGCATCTGGAAGTCTTCTTCGGTTTCACCCGGGAAGCCGACGATAAAGGTGGAGCGCAGGGTCAGGTCCGGGCAGATCTCACGCCACTGCTTGATGCGCGCCAGCTGGCGGTCAACGGAGCCAGGGCGCTTCATCAGCTTCAGGATACGCGGGCTCGCGTGCTGCAGCGGGATGTCCAGGTACGGCAGAATCTTGCCTTCCGCCATCAGCGGGATGACGTCGTCAACGTGCGGGTACGGATAGACGTAGTGCAGACGCGTCCAGATACCGAGTTTAGACAGCTGCTCGCACAGGCCCACCATGCTGGTTTTCACCGGCTCGCCATTGTGGAAACCGGAGCGGTGCTTCACGTCCACGCCGTAGGCAGAGGTATCCTGGGAGATGACCAGCAACTCCTTCACGCCCGCGTCGGCCAGACGTTTGGCTTCAGCAAGCACTTCGCCAATGGGACGGCTCACCAGATCGCCACGCATGGACGGGATGATGCAGAAGGTGCAGCGATGGTTACAGCCTTCGGAAATCTTCAGGTACGCGTAGTGGCGCGGCGTCAGCTTCACGCCCTGTTCCGGCACCAGGCTCAGGAACGGGTTGTGTTTTGGTTTTGGCACGTAGTGATGAACATGTTGCAGCACCTGCTCGTAGCTGTGCGGGCCGGTGATCTCCAGCACCTTAGGGTGCACTTCGCGGATCTGGTCTTCTTTCGCGCCCAGACAGCCGGTCACGATCACTTTGCCGTTTTCGGTCAGCGCTTCACCGATGGCTTCCAGTGACTCCTGGACCGCGCTGTCGATAAACCCGCAGGTGTTAACAATCACCATATCGGCGTTGTCGTAGCTTGGCACCACGTCATAGCCCTCGGTGCGCAGTTCGGTCAGGATGCGTTCTGAATCCACCAGGTTTTTCGGGCAGCCCAGGGAGACGAAGCCGATTTTCGGCTGGTGCGTAACATTGCTCATAGGTTAAAAATTCATCAATTATGGAGTTATCAGGGCGGGATTTTACAGCGTATCGCGGGGGATTTATACACTCTTTGCAAGGCGGATGCGTCGGGCCGAGGTTGTAACATTGTAAATAATGTTAATCAGTTAATAAAAATTGATCCCAGGCATTAAACTGTACAAAAAATGTACTTATCCTGACTATGCACCATGGCTGACAGAGGAGGAAAGAGCATGACCGTTGACAGACTAAAACGCGATCTGCTGAACAAGCTGATCAACGCCCGAATCGACCTGGCCGCGTACCTGCAGTTGAGGAAGGCAAAAGGGTATATGTCAGTCAGCGAAAGCGAACATCTGCGTGATAACCTGTTTGAACTGTGTAATTTCATGCGTGAAAAAGCACCGACCCTGAAGGCGAACGGCGGCGAAAGCGAAGAAATCGCGCTGCGCCGCGCCACCGAAGTGCTCTCCATCGCAGGGGTGTGTCTGATGAACGGACGCCACGACTGCCCGAACTTTATCGCCGTAAACGCGGAGAAGCTTGAAAACTGCCTGACAACGCTCTCTCTATGCATCATGTGTCTGAACGAGCACAAACAGCTCGAACAACACTGATCCCGGGGGAGGCAACTCCCCCTTCAGCTTAAGCTTTTGTAAAAGTGATAACGCGCCCGGACGCAGTGGCTAATCTTTATGCCATATGCCGATAAAGGAGCGCGTTATGCCTCGATCCTCGCTGATTTCCCTGCCTGCGTTATTTATTTCGTTTTCACTTCTTGCTGCGCCAGAGGCAGTGAAGGTCGAGGTGCTGCAAAACAGACTCGATCACCCCTGGTCCCTGGCGTTCCTGCCGGATAATGACGGGCTGCTGGTGACCCTGAAGGGCGGTCAGCTCAAACGCTGGCAGGCCGGAAAAGGGCTCTCCGATCCGATTGTCGGCGTACCGAAGGTCTGGGCAAACGGTCAGGGAGGATTGCTGGATGTGGTATTGGCGCCGGATTTTGAGAAGTCGCGCCGCGTCTGGCTGAGCTACGCCGAGGCCGGGCATGACGGCAAAGCCGGAACGGCGGTGGGCTATGGCCGTCTGAGCGACGACTATTCCCGCATCGAAGGATTCCAGGTGGCGTTCCGTCAGATGCCGAAACTCTCAACTGGTAACCATTTTGGCGGGCGGATGGT
This sequence comes from Enterobacter sp. HK-058-C-ECC, assembly GCF_047531125.1. Lineage (NCBI taxonomy): Bacteria > Pseudomonadati > Pseudomonadota > Gammaproteobacteria > Enterobacterales > Enterobacteriaceae > Enterobacter > Enterobacter sp. HK-058-C-ECC. Next base: position 11,398 of record NZ_JBLKCH010000024.1, on the reverse strand, counting down.
GTTCGACGGTAAAGGCTCTCTCTTTATTGGACTCGGCGAGAACAATCAGCGTCCGACGGCGCAGGATCTGGATAAATTGCAGGGTAAAGTGGTGCGCCTCACCGAAGACGGGAAAGTCCCGTCGGATAACCCCTTCGTGAATACCCCCGGTGCGCGACCCGAAATCTGGTCTTACGGCATTCGCAACCCGCAGGGGATGGCGATGAACCCCTGGAGCGACACGCTGTGGCTGAACGAGCATGGCCCGCGCGGCGGGGATGAGATCAACATTCCGGAGAAAGGTAAGAACTACGGCTGGCCGCTGGCCACGCACGGCATTAACTACAGCGGCCTGAAAATCCCGGAAGCCAAAGGCGAGCACGTTGAGGGCACCGAGAAGCCGCTGTTCGTCTGGAAAGTCTCACCCGCGGTGAGCGGCATGGCGTTTTACAACAGTGACGTCTTCCCGCAGTGGAAAAACAAGCTGTTTATCGGCGCACTGAAGGAGAAGGACGTGATCGTGCTGAGCGTGGAGGGAAACAAGGTGACGGAGGACGGGCGCATTCTGGGCGACCGGGATCAGCGTATTCGCGACGTGCGGGTGGGGCCGGATGGGTATCTGTATGTCCTGACCGACGAGACGGACGGGCAACTGTTGAAAGTCAGCCCGTCCGGCGCGTAATCAGGTGACCGGGATCATCACGACGTTACGGTAAGCCGGGCGATCGCTCAGCTGTTTAAGCCAGCGCTCAAGGTGAGGGCGCGGCGTCCACTTCAGGCCCATGTTGGTCAGGTTCCAGACGAATGGCGCCACGGCGATATCGCCTGTACCGAACGCCTCGCCGGAGAACCAGGCGTGCTTCGCCAGCTCGTCATCCATCATCGCAAACAGATTTTCGCAGGCATCCTGCGCGGCGTGAATCGCAGGATAGTCGCGTTCAGCTTCCGGCGTGCGGATAAGCCCCATCAGGATCACGCGGTGGGTTGGGGACAGCGTCTGGTTTGCCCAGTCCATCCACTTTTCGCCCTGAGCGCGCCGGGCGGGATTCTCAACCCACAGGCGGCCCTGACCGTACTGGGCGGCGAGGTAACGCACAATGGTGTTGGACTCCCAAAGCGTCGCGTCTGTTTCATCATCGCGCAGCAGCGGCACCAGGCCATTCGGGTTCATGGCCAGATAGTCGGCCTCTTTGTTCACGCCGAACGCCATGCCAGCCATGATTTGATTGAACGGTAAATCCAGCTCTTCCAGCGTCCAGAGCACTTTCTTAACGTTGGTCGAATTATTCCTGCCCCACAGCGTAATCATATTTACTCCCGATGAGATGTGAATCCGAGTCAGCCTTTCGCCATGGTGAGATAAACCTAACAATTACGCAACAGAAGACAAAAAAATCGTCTTAATCAAAGCGTATCTGAATGTTATTGCATAAACTTTAATAACTTTACCCTCGTTGGGTTTCTTTAACGGTTTTAGTGCGCTATTACTCATCGCTTCTTGCGACACGGTGATGTGACGTAATTTTTGAATGGACACTCGGGTGGCATTTATGACGCGTAAAATGACTTCTCTGCGCAGCCTGGCGGCAGGCTCTGCGCTTCTTTTCCTGTTTGCACCAACGCTCTACGCAGCTGAACAGGCTGCGCCCGAAGCGCCGCCAGTGGATGCGCGCGCCTGGATCCTGATGGACTACGCCAGCGGTAAAGTGCTGGCGGAAGGGAATGCGGATGAGAAACTCGATCCGGCAAGCCTGACCAAAATCATGACCAGCTATGTGGTGGGCCAGGCGCTGAAAGCGGGCAAGATCAAGCTGGACGATATGGTGACCATCGGGAAGGACGCGTGGGCCACCGGCAACCCGGCGCTGCGGGGTTCTTCCGTGATGTTCCTGAAGCCTGGCGATCAGGTTTCCGTTTCCGATCTGAATAAAGGGGTGATTATTCAGTCGGGAAATGATGCGTGCATCGCGCTGGCCGACTACGTTGCCGGCAGCCAGGATTCTTTCATTGGTTTGATGAATGGCTACGCGCAAAAGCTGGGCCTGACCAATACAACCTTTAAAACCGTTCATGGTCTGGATGCGCCGGGTCAGTTCAGCACCGCACGCGACATGGCGCTGCTGGGGAAAGCGCTGATCCACGATGTGCCGGATGAATACGCCATCCACAAAGAGAAAGAGTTTACCTTCAACAAAATTCGCCAGCCGAACCGCAACCGACTGCTGTGGAGCAGCAACGTCAATGTGGACGGGATGAAAACCGGCACCACGGCGGGGGCAGGCTACAACCTGGTGGCTTCCGCGACGCAGGGCGACATGCGCCTGATTTCAGTGGTGCTGGGCACCAAAACCGACCGCATTCGCTTTAACGAATCCGAAAAACTGCTGACCTGGGGTTTCCGCTTCTATGAAACCGTGACGCCGATTAAGCCGGATGCCACGTTCGTCAGCCAGCGCGTCTGGTTTGGTGACAAGAGCGAAGTGAACCTGGGCGCGGGTGAGGCGGGCTCGGTGACCATTCCGCGCGGCCAGCTGAAAAACCTGAAGGCCAGCTACACCCTGACTGACCCGCAGCTTACGGCTCCGCTGAAAAAGGGCCAGGTGGTCGGGACGATTGATTTCCAGCTTAACGGTAAGTCGATTGAACAGCGTCCGCTGATTGTGATGGAAGCGGTGGAAGAGGGCGGCTTCTTCAGCCGGATGTGGGATTTCGTGATGATGAAATTCCACGGGTGGTTTGGCAGCTGGTTTAGCTAAGTTTTTTGCCGGGTGGCGCTGCGCTTACCCGGCCTACGTTCGAGCCGTTGTAGGCCGGGTAAGGCGAAGCCGCCACCCGGCATAACCTCAATACATTAACTTCACCTGCTGCGCCTTCGCGTGGGCCACAATCTCGTCGTCCGGGCGGCAATCGCTGACGATGGCATCGAACTGCGCCAGCTCGCCCATTCTTGCCGAACGTACCTTACCAAACTTGCTGTGATCGACCACCAGCACATGATACTGCGCGGCGCTTAACGCCCAGTGCTTTACCGGCAGCTCTTCCAGATTAAAGCAGGTTGCGCCCTGGCGCACATTAACGCCGGCGGCGGAATAAAACGCGATATCCGGGCAGAGATTGCTGAGCGTGTCCTGCAGGTTGAGCGGCTTAAAGATCGCGTTGCTGGCGTGAAACTCACCGCCGCAGAGGATCACCCGGCACTCGGGTTTCTCCTGAAGCGCCAGAAAGGTGTTCAGGGAGTAGCACACGGCAGTGAAAGGGATGCTGCTGTCGATGGCTTCGATAATCCACGGCGTGGTGGTACCGCAGTCAAAAAACAGCGTCTGGTGCGGCTGTACCAGTGAGGCCGCAAGCCGCGCGGCTTTGCGTTTCTCCTCCACCAGGCGTGTCTTCTGGTCGCTGATCAGATAATGGCTGGCGCTGCGTGGCTCAAGCACAATGTATCCGCCCAGCAGCACGACGGGCGCGCTCTCGCTGTTCAGATCCCGACGAATGGTCATCTCTGAGACGCCGAGGAGGTTGGCGGCTTCCTTAAGATGCAGCTTATCGCTGCGCTTCAGCGCCTGAAGCAGCTGAGCAATGCGGTCATCGCGACGTGTTTCCATAGTTCCTCGGGATAAAAAAGTGAACCCCCGCAGGGCGGGGGTTCAAGTGTAACCTGTCAGGTCGGGGTTAGTCACGTATCCAGCCTTTGCGGATCGGGATAGCGAAAATGGCGCGATAGAGGGTAGAGAGCCCGCTATAGAGCGCCTCACCGATAAGGCTCCACAGGATAGCCGCGCTCACGCAGCCAATCAGCCCCACCAGGAAGCCACCCACCATGTCCAGCGGCCAGTGGACGCCCAGATAAACGCGAGACCAGGCGATGGCCACCGCGACCACCATCAGCACCGCACCTGACCACAGGCGATGCCAGAACAGGAAGGCCAGCGCGAAGGTGAAGATCACCGTCCCGTGATCGCTCGGGAAAGAGTCATCCGGCGCATGGTGCAGGAAGGTATAGCCCACGTGGGCAACAAAAGGGCGGGCGTGCGGGAACACATGACCCAGTACGAAGCTCACCAGAACGCTCACGCCCAGCGCCATCGCCACTTTGATCACCAGCTGGCGCTGCGCTTTCACCTGGCTACGAGGTCCCCACAGCCAGAGGATGGCGGCCAGCGCGGGCACGATGCTGATCAGATCTTTTGCCAGAAAGGTGGCAAAGTCGATCATCCACTCGGGCGAGGCCGGGGTGGCATTGATCAGATAGAACAGCTGATAATTCAGATTCTCTAGCATAGCGTTATCACTCTTTAGCAAACCGGGTGGAAACAAGGCCGTAGACCACCACCTGAGAAAACCAGACCCACCACCCAGCCCACAGGTTGTGAGAGAAAAAATGTGCCCCGCGCATGATCTGGCCATAACCCATCACCAGACCTAACACCACGCCCAGCGCAACGAAGCTCCAGGCGAGACGCGGACGCTCGCGCCAGAAGGCAAAAAACAGCCCCATCACCATAAAGCCGCTGGAGGCATGACCGCCGGGGAAACAGCGCCCCGGACCGCTGTCTGCAGGGGCGGCGCTAAACAGGGGATAAGAGACAGCCTTACCGCCATATTCCACCAGGTCCCACGGGCAGCTGTGATGGCTCATGCTTTTCAGCAGGCCCACCACCAGCGCGCCAACGCCCATCAGCAGCGCTGCCGTCACCAGCCTTGTGTTACGCTTGTAAGCGCCGTAAAACAGCGCCACGGCGCCTAAGGCGATGGCGATGTACTTCGCCAGACGATGGTTGAGCAGATCCAGCAGGTGGTCTTTCTGCAGCGGGAAGCTCTGCGTCGCCGCGTCATACCAGAAGCCGGTTACCCATCTGTCGAGCGCTTCATTGCGCGATAGCCACGTAAACACCACGGCAAGGGCTATCAGTATGAAAAGCTGATAACCATAAAAGCGGGCCGGTAAGCGGTAAAGGCGTTTTGTCTTATTTGTCTGTAACTTAGACAATTCTGAACGACTGGAGGTGAGTGCCATAATTTGGGGTCGTTGACGAGTAATGGGGCTATCATAAATCTGTCAAATTAAGGAAACCTTAAACGAAGACGATATGTGCTTTATTTCTGTTTATCCTCGATAAATCACTATCTCGGGCTGCGGCATTTCATTACACTCGTCGCGATTTTGTCATTATAAAGAGATTGCATGTTAAACCGTTCTTCTTCAGGTTCACGTCTGGGTCGTCAGGCGTTGCTTTTCCCTCTGTGTCTGGTGCTCTACGAATTTTCTACCTATATCGGTAACGATATGATCCAGCCCGGGATGCTGGCCGTGGTGGCGCAGTACAACGCCGGAATCGAGTGGGTACCGACCTCCATGACCGCCTATCTGGCCGGCGGCATGTTTTTGCAGTGGCTGTTAGGCCCGCTGTCGGATCGTATTGGCCGTCGTCCGGTGATGCTGACGGGCGTGGTGTGGTTTATCGTCACCTGCCTTGCCACGCTGCTGGCGCAAAACATTGAACAATTTACCCTGCTGCGTTTCCTGCAGGGGGTGAGCCTGTGCTTTATCGGCGCCGTGGGGTATGCCGCCATTCAGGAGTCGTTTGAAGAGGCGGTGTGTATCAAAATTACCGCGCTGATGGCGAACGTGGCGCTGATCGCTCCCTTGCTCGGGCCGCTGGTAGGCGCCGCATGGGTGCATGTTGCGCCGTGGGAAGGGATGTTTGTGCTCTTTGCGGTTCTCGCTGCCATCGCGTTCTTTGGTCTGCACCGGGCAATGCCGGAAACCGCCACCCGCATAGGCGAGAAACTCTCGCTGAAAGAGCTGGGGCGGGATTACAAAGAAGTGCTGAAGAATGGCCGCTTTGTGGCGGGCGCGCTGGCGACCGGGTTCGTTAGCCTGCCGCTGCTGGCGTGGATTGCCCAGTCACCGGTCATTATCATCAGCGGTGAAAAGCTGAGCAGCTACGAGTACGGCCTGTTGCAGGTGCCGATCTTTGGCGCGCTGATTATCGGCAACCTGGTGCTGGCACGTCTGACGTCACGACGCACCGTGCGTTCACTGATTATCATGGGCGGCTGGCCGATTGCCGCAGGGCTGATTCTGGCGGCGGTGGCGACCGTCGCGTCATCACATGCTTACTTATGGATGACGGCAGGACTCAGCATTTACGCCTTCGGGATTGGCGTGGCGAACGCCGGGCTGGTGCGCCTGACGCTGTTTGCCAGCGAGATGAGTAAAGGCACGGTCTCCGCGGCGATGGGGATGCTGCAGATGCTGATTTTTACCGTCGGTATCGAGGTGAGCAAGCATGCCTACGCGATGGGCGGTAACGGGCTGTTCAGTCTGTTTAACCTCGCCAACGGTGTGTTGTGGGTTGGCCTGATGGTGGTGTTCCTGAAAGACAAGCGCGTCGGAAACGCCCTGCAACCTTAACTGTTTATTCCCTCTCCCGGTGGGAGAGGGTTAGGGTGAGGGCACCAGACCGCGCTGTGTTAATTAAACGGTGCCTCCCCATTCAACACCTTCTCAATCACATCCAACACGCCTTCCTCGTTATTATGCGGCGCTTCAAAACGCGCCGCCGCTTTGATATGCGGTCTGGCATTCGCCATCGCAAAGCTGAACCCTGACTGGCGCAGCATCTCCACGTCGTTGCCGCTGTCGCCGAAGGCCACCACGTCGCTGTTCTCTATCCCCCAGCGCTGTTGCAGGATCCGCAGGCCGTTGGCTTTATGCACGCCGGGGATAATCAGGTCGATACTGCCGTGACCGGTGGTGACGGGCACCATGATGTCGCTGAGTTTTTCATGCAGCAGCGCCTGAATACGCGGAATTTCATCATCAGACACGTTAAGCCCAAACTTGAAGAAAATATCGTTCAGGTTGTCGAAATCGCTGACCATTTCCAGACGGTGATAGTACTTCGCCGCGATGGCCTTAAAGGCCTCGTCATAGCACTTGAGCGTGTAGGCGCTGCTCTTCCCGCAGGCGATGATCTCAATGCCCGGCACGTCGTTTAACACGTTCGCGACGGTCTCGAAATGGGCTTTCGACAGTTCACCGTTGAAGACGTCTTCACCCTCACTCACGACCCAGCCGCCGTTTTCGGCGACGAATGAAATTTCATGCGCAATCTCCGGGAAAAAGGAGATCAGCTGGTAGTACTGGTTGCCGCTGGCGACCACGAAGCGAATGCCTTGCGCCTTCATGCGCGCGTACTGCGCCAGAAAGCGCGGGCGATTGTAGGTCTTGGCATCACTCAGGAATGTGCCATCCATGTCGACGGCGATCAGTTTAACGCTCATATCCCTTCTCCAGTGTCGTGTGTTTTGTTTCCGGCTTTGCCACCGCGCGCGCCACCAGCGCCGCGACGATCACCAACCCTAATACCACCAGCATGGCGCTGCGCAGCCCGAAGTGCTCCCCGAGGAAGCCGAGCAGCGGCGGCCCGACCAGGAAGGCGAGATAGCCGGTTGTCGCCACCACGCTGACGCGCGTCGGGGCATCCGGGCCGGTGTCGCTGGCGGCGGAGATGGTCAGCGGGAAGCCGAGGGACGCGCCCAGCCCCCAGAGGATCACCGAGACGCCTGCAATCCAGTCCACATCCACAAAGATAATCATCGCGATACCCAGCCCGCCGAGCAGGGCGCTGGCGCGCACCACCGCCACGCGGCTGTAGCGGTCGATAAACCAGCCGCCGGTGAAGCGCCCGACGGTCATCCCCAGCGTAAACCCGGCGTAGATCAGCGAGCCGGAGGTCGGGCTAAAGCCGTGACCGTCCACCATCAGCAGCGGCAGCCAGTCGTTGGCGGACCCTTCCGCGAACGCCATCGCCAGCACCACCACGCCAATCAGCATCAGCTGATAATCGCGGTAGAAGGGCAGCCCTTTTTCGGCCGAATGCTGTTCATCTGAGGCGTTCTTGCCGGTGCCGTCCGGGATCGCCCGGATGCCGGTCAGAATCGGAATAATGCACACCACCGCCGCCAGCAGGATATGCAGATTCGCGGTCATGCCGAAGGCCGTCAGCGCCATCCCCACGCCCGCCCCGGCCAGCGTGCCGAGGCTGTAAAAGCCGTGCATCATCGGCAGCACGGTTTTGTTCATCTCGCGCTCGACCGCCGCCCCTTCAACGTTTATCGCCACTTCCGCCGAGCCGAAGCTGCCGCCAAACACCGTCAACCCCAGCGCAAACATCACCGGTGAGGCAAACCACAGCGCCACGCTCAGCACCATCATCCCGAACACCGCGAAGCACATGGTGGTGCGGATCACCGCCCGCGTACCGAAGCGCTTCACCAGCCATGCGGAGCAGAGAATGCCGCTCATGGAGCCTATCGACAGGCCGAACAGCACGATGCCCATTTCTGCGGTAGAAACGGACAAAATGTCGCGAATGGCGGGAGTGCGCGTGGCCCAGGAGGCCATCAGCAGACCGGGAATAAAGAAGAACATAAACAGCGCCCACATGCGGAGCTGCAGGGCTTTGCGGGGAGAGGTCAGCGTCATTGGGGTAGCACCAGAAGTACAACAATAGCGACAACACTAGCAAGTTTGTGTACATTTGTACACAAACCAGGTGAGGAATTGATGAGCAGACCACCCAACGATCCGCATCGCCGGGAGAAAATCCTGCAGGCGACGCTCGACACCATTGCTGAACACGGTATTCACGCCGTCACGCACCGTAAAATCGCCACCTGCGCGGGTGTGCCGCTGGGGTCGATGACCTACTATTTCGACGGTATGGAGCCGCTGCTGGAGGAGGCCTTCACGTGGTTTACCCGCCAGATGTCGCAGCAGTACCGGGATTTCTTTGCGGGCGTCACCGGGCCGGAAATGGCGTGCGAATCCATCACTACCCTGATCCACAGCTCGCAGGTGACCACGCCGCACAACATGGCGCTGATGTATCAGCTTTACGCCTTTATGCACCGCAGCGCGGCGCTCAAAACGGTGATGCAGGACTGGATGAAGATGAGCCAGACCACGCTGGAGCAGTGGTTCGACCCGGTTACCACCCGCGCGCTGGATGCGTTTATCGAAGGGATGACGCTGCACTACGTGACTGACCGGACGCCGCTATCCCGGGAGGAGATTCGGGCGATGGTGGGGAGGATTGCGGGCGAGAGCTAGGTTGCGCCCGCGGTCATGTTGACGGTGGTTCCCGTCATTGCGCTTGCCGTATCTGAAGCCAGAAACGCAATCGTGTCTGCTACCTGCGCCAGCGTCGGCAGGCGATGCGTCAGGGTGCTTTGCGCGGCGCCGCCGAGAAATTGCTCAACCGTTATCCCCATCGCCTGCGCCTTGGCGGCGAAAATGGCACCCACATACGAACCCGCCTGCACCGCGTCGGCTATTGCGTGCGAGCGCAGACACAGCACACGAATATTTTGAGTCCCCAGTTCCGCCGCAAGCGCCCGGGTAAAGGCTTCCGTTCCCGCGCAGCCGACGATGTGCCCGAGGTGGCCCGCCATCGTCATGTTTGCGGCGGGGGCGACGACGGTAATTATGGTCCCGCCATGCTCGCCGCCCATGCGGGATGACACGGCTTTCGCAATGCTAAAGTACGCGGCCAGGAAAGGGTCGAAGCCCTGACGGAATTCGCCGAGCGTTAATGCCTCAAGACGTTTGCCCTGATCGTGCATAAAGCCCGTGGCGTTGACGACGATATCAATGCGGGCAAGGTCGGGGAGCGGCGAGGACTCCTCAAGCGCATCGAAAACAAACGTGCGGGCAGAACCGCCCGCGGCGCGAATGCTGCTGGCGGCCTGCTCCAGCCTGGTGTGGGTGCGTGCGGCGAGATACACATCTGCCCCTTCACGCGCCAGAGCGCGCGCAGTTGCGCTGCCGATAGCGCCGCTGCCGCCGAAGATGACGGCGGTTTTGTTTTTAAGACCCATGCCTGCATACCCTCACCAGACTTAACCCTCAAAAGTATGTGCCGGGTTTCGGCGGATGCAACTCAGCCGTTGGGCGGGGTATGCGGTTGGCAGATCTTACCGTGCCATTATCAATGGGTTACTTTTGTGAGATTTTTTTCCCGCAGGCGTCCACCACCGCTTCGCCATCTTCTTTCGTAAATGCCCCTTTCTGCGCATCCGGCAGGATGTCGAGGACGACTTCTGACGGGCGGCACAGGCGGGTGCCCAGCGGTGTGACCACGATCGGACGGTTAATCAGAATCGGGTGTTGCAACATAAACTCGATTAGCTGGTCGTCGGTGAAGCTATCTTCGGCAAGGCCGAGCTGTTCATAGGGCTCCACGTTTTTACGCAGCAGGTCCCGCACCGAAATGCCCATATCGGCAATCAGGGTGGTCAGCGCATCGCGCGACGGCGGGGTTTCCAGATAGAGGATAATCTCTGGCTCCGTGCCGCTGTTGCGGATCATCTCCAGCGTGTTGCGCGAGGTGCCGCAGGCGGGGTTGTGGTAAATGGTGATGTGGTTCATAGCGGTGGCTCATTACAGTGTCAGGGAGAGACGGAGTATTAATACTGCATGTCGTTGTGTAATCGCTAGTTTATCGATTTCAGGCAACAAAAACCATTTGCGCAAATGGATTAATAAAATAATCAATTGCCATTGAATCAATTGGTTAGTGTAATGATGAGAAGTGACGATTACGGTTTATTGCTAACAGCTGTCGTCATTTGAAAGGGATTCTATGGGATGTAAATAAATCATGTTTTGAAGAAAATTGTGCAACATGGTCATAGACCATTAAGGCTACAAAATCGTATTCATCTAAGCAGTATGAATGACAATGATCTTTTACACGAAATTTTTAACGCAATATCTCTAGTTTAATAGCTAAATCCTAACAAAGTTCGGGTAGGCATGTAAAAAAACACACCCAATAATTTACAATGTTATTGGTTTGGAGGATAATTTTTTAATTCTAAGATGGCTTGTGGCGGTTTGTATTGAGAAGATTACTAGGTAGGGATTTAACGTACAGTGAATGGATTTTGTTTTTCCTCTTAATGATTTTTTGTTTTTTTTGTATCAGGAGTATTATAGTGAATATACTTGAATGGCTTTTTTCTACGCTAACGAATATAGCTGCTAATAATAAGGATTTAGTTCAGTTTTTCGTTGCATTTGGTACTGTTGCATCAGTAATGGCTGCACTGTATATCTCAACTAAAAATAATAAAAGAGATACATTTGAACGGAACTTCTCTTTACTTTTGGAACAGCATAACGAGCAATTGAATACGCTTCTTTCGCGAAACGATTTCGGAGGGAAATTATCAGAAGTGTTAGGGTTTGCAGATGATAAAGATCTGATATCGGCAAATGAGCGAATGCATAAATTAGATTCTTATTATGGTAGCTACTTTAGAGTTCTTTATTACTTGCTCAAACATATTGATAAAAATTATTATGGATGCATATTCACTCATAAAAAAAAGAAATTTTATACAAGTATGG